>CANRKT010000119.1 GCA_947631255.1 uncultured Enterobacteriaceae bacterium | reverse complement strand
GCTATTTCGGACATGTTTTCCGTCGCAGATATCACTAAAATAGGGATTTCACTATCGAGAAGACGAATTTTTTCTATCAACTCCAGCCCCGTCATTTGTGACATAGCGAGGTCACAAATCAGTAAATCCGGTTTTCTTTCATGAAATATTGCCATAGCACTGACACCATCGGATGCTACCAGCGGTATCGCTCCCAACGAATTAAAGTAGCCTTCCAGCACTGAGCCGAAGGCAATATCTTCATCCGCAACCAGGATCAATTTACCTTCTAATGGCCGTAGCATGAATTATCCTCAGGCTGAAAACCTCTCGATTGCCGCACAACACAGAGTTCACTTTCGCCGGTACCGGCAGAGCCAAATGTAAAGCAGGCAAAACCAATCATAAAGACAGACACAAAAATATACTCATTTTCTATTTTCCTTTGTGCCCTGCATATTGAGATTACCAGGCTCATTTTTAATACCACGGGCTCATTTCCTGTGGGCAAACGCCTGCAGAGGAGATGTCGTAGACCTGCCGTCACTATAAAAGCAGAAAAAACCTGTCGGCGCAGTGTAATGATTGTAGTACTAATTTGCTGCTCCAGTACCTCTGACAACGTAAACAGCATAAAATCCCTAGTGAGACTGTAGCCAAGTTTAATATTTTTATCGTATACAGAAGAACGTTGTTCAATTCTTTCGGAAATGACCGATATTGATAATAAATAACCAGAGGTATCGGGTTTACAAAGATGTGTTAAATAGTAATAAGTTTCGTTACTTTTATACACAGAAAAATGAAAAAAACAGAGCGTGTTTTTCAAGATAGAAAGCTCCTTGCTGAGTAACATACGCATCCTGCGTGTCCGGATTAAAAAATAGCCCGCGTTCTAATTCAGTACGGAAATCATGCTAAATCTGTCACTTTCGATAACCCTATTGTGGATATTATGGGCTGTCATCACATTTCTTCGAGATCCCACTCCTGTCACAATCTCTGGTAGGCATACCCTGCCATCTCTGACCTGTTATCATTATGTCTCAGTCAATTTTTATTGCTGATCATTCAGTGACGGCAGAGTCTCTGCTCAGTTAATATAATGCCTGCCATTGTCTGTAAATAACCTTATCTTGGAGATGCAATAATGCGACTGTGTCCATGTGACAGTGGTATAGAGTATAACCTATGTTGCCAGCCTTATCTCAATGCCAGCCAGCACCCCGCACAACCTGTACAGCTGATGCGTTCTCGTTATACTGCATTTGTTTTACATAATGCAGATTATCTGGTGAACAGCTGGCATTCTTCACGTCGTTATCCGGGCTTAATATCAGAGCTTTCTGAAGGCTTTGGTTCCGCCGAATGGTTAGGTCTGACCATTTTTGAAGAAACCTGTGGGAAAGAAGATAACGAAGCTTATGTCAGTTTTGTTGCGCGTTTTCAGGAAAGCGGTAATCTTACGGCGATAATTGAACGTTCTCGTTTCCTTAAAGAAAACGACCGATGGTATTATGTCGATGGCATACGCCCGTCATTGGGTCGTAATGATGCCTGCCCTTGCGGTTCAGGCAAAAAATTTAAAAAATGCTGTGGGTAGTGATTCTATACCCTGAGTAACTCACGCTGCCAGTGAGGACAAAGTGAATTACCCGACGAGCATATCCTGGTATGTCGTTCAACGGGCGAACCCACGCAACCCCCTGGCAACCTGAAGTATGACGAGTATAATCCTTTAAAGCATTATCGTTTTGCAGACACTCTAACAGGACTTACCATTCCATGCAGGCATTACAACGTAAAGTTCTCCGCACTATCTGCCCTGACCAAAAAGGTCTGATCGCGCGTATCACGAACATTTGCTATAAGCACGAACTGAACATTGTGCAAAATAATGAGTTCGTTGATCATCGTACCGGGCGGTTTTTTATGCGCACCGAACTGGAAGGCATTTTTAATGACACCACATTACTTGCCGATCTCGACAGTGCTTTACCAGAAGGGTCTGTTCGCGAACTGACACCTGCCGGAAAGCGCCGCATTGTGATTCTGGTGACCAAAGAAGCACATTGCCTCGGCGATTTGATGATGAAAGCCGCTTACGGTGGTCTGGATGTAGAAATTGCTGCGGTCATTGGTAACCATGAAACGCTGCGCACCCTGGTGGAGCGTTTTGATATCCCCTTCCAGCTCGTCAGCCATGAAGGAATGACGCGGGTTGAGCATGATGCGCTTATGGCCGAGGCCATTGAAGCCTATCAGCCTGATTATGTCGTGCTGGCTAAATATATGCGGGTATTGTCACCTGAGTTTGTTTCGCGCTTCCCGAATCAGATAATCAATATTCACCACTCATTCTTACCGGCCTTTATCGGCGCACGTCCGTATCATCAGGCTTATGAGCGCGGAGTGAAAATTATTGGCGCTACCGCACACTATGTAAATGATAATCTGGATGAAGGTCCAATTATTATGCAAGACGTTATTCATGTTGATCACAGCTACAGCGCTGATGACATGATGCGTGCTGGTCGCGATGTCGAAAAAAATGTTCTCAGCCGTGCACTTTATCAGGTTCTGACTCAGCGAGTCTTTGTCTACGGTAACCGTACGATTATTCTGTAACCGTTTTTATAGCAAACAGTTTACTCTGGGTCGCAGCCCGGGTAAAAAAACGGCAAACAATTCATTTTATTACTATAAAGCCTTTACAGGGGCGCATCATTTGATATGATGCGCCCGCTTTGCAACGTACTGGCCTGTAAAGTGCATTACCCTGTGGTGGGGTTCCCGAGCGGCCAAAGGGAGCAGACTGTAAATCTGCCGTCATCGACTTCGAAGGTTCGAATCCTTCT
>CANRKT010000118.1 GCA_947631255.1 uncultured Enterobacteriaceae bacterium | reverse complement strand
TTGGCAACGGACGTCAGGCAGGTGGCGGTCAGCGGCTCTGTCCTGATGCCTTGATCAATGACGGTTTACTGGATGTGCGGATTTTTACGGGCGAAGAGTTATTGCCAGCCATAGTGACTCAGCTGACTGACGACTCAGAGCATTACGCATTTACGGAAGGCCGTTCCAAATGGTTTACCATCACCGCTCAGAATGAAATGACATTGAATCTTGATGGCGAACCGTTGAAGGGTCGTGAATTTCAGCTTGAGGTTCATCCTCATGCGCTGGCATGTCGACTGCCACCTGACTGTCCGTTACTGAAATAGACAAGCTTTGCTATTCGCCTCGGTTAACGCCTCTCCCTATCCGAAGAGCGCCGCTCTGACGGATCAGGCAACAGTCACTTTTTTGCCTGTTCCGCCATCTGCCACAGCGCATACTGCAATATTTCCCGCAGATTGCCCAAGAGTGTTAGTCATGCGAATCATGATCATGATCACTAAAAAAATCTCCTCTGTGCTGAGAGTGCACTATACTTATTACATCGCCCATTAAGAATTATTAAGCCCCTCCTCAATGCAATAAACTCCTAATTAAATCGAAAGTATCAATATATTAATCTAATTCCCATTGTTTCAATGTAAAAAATAAGCCGATATATATATAAAAAACAAAACCCGCAGGATTATAGCCTGTTTAATATCCGAAGGGATATACTTAGGGGAATATAACAGATATAGTGTTTCTTGATAGTTTATAGATAAGTTTCATTCTACCTGCTTGGCAAATTCAAATATTCTTTTTATTATTAAATAGATAACGTATTTCTCCCGTTTCTTAGTGCCGTGCTATTGTTTTCAATATGATTGATATGAATAGGCTCACGTTCAAATAATGTCTATAAAACTATCCCAATCATATTCATCAATTGATTGCGTTGAATCATTACGGATCTTTATTTTTTAGTCTCTTTCTGTTTTTTTGAAAATTATCTTTTAATGTTTAACATTAAGTTACCAGAGGATTTTTCAATGAATAGCAAAAGTAATGAACAGCAAACAACCATACCTCCCGCAATAATTAAAGGTTCTGTTAATAATACAATCTCGCTCAGTGAAACAGGTTTAACTGTTATTATTCCTGCCGAGACGGGTCTGAAACATTATGATTTACTCACCATCTACTGGAAAGGAAAAGCGGGTCTTAATAAAAGTTACCCGAAAGCAATAACACAACAGCATGAAGGTAAAAGCTTTACTTATCAAATATCCCTCGAACAATTAAATAATGATCCCTCTTTAGATATATGGTATTCATTTTATAGAACGGGTACTACAGATATTAAAACCTCACCCATTACAACCATAAATATTCTACTGACAGAGAAAATAGAATCAATCATTGCAAACGAATCTGCTAAAAAAGGGCTATATCAGAAAATCAGTCGTGATGGCGCAACCAGCCATGATGACGCAACCAGTCAGGCTAGATTATCCAGTTCTGATGACCAGAGAATAGCCAACCATATCGTTTACGCTAAAATACATCCTGCCATTGGTATCGGACGTGTAGGGAACAGCGAAGATGAATATTATATTGGACCTGAATACATTCATGAACCTCCACCTCCTTTTGGATCAACTCGCGATGATACCGGCGCTATTAAGCGACAAGCTGCCAAGTTCAGGATTTTTGGTTATAACGAACATGGTGCGGCGGTAGCAGAACTCACGGCTGATAATTCCGAAATCACATGGGAGGTTGAACTCGCGAATAAAAAAGCCTCCTGGTACTATTTTGATAATGCCATGGATCAGCCAACGGGTGAATCAGTAGGACGCCGTAATCCATTAATTACCGGCGCTCAACGTAAAACGCTGGAAATTACGCCGACAGCTAAAAAAATAAGTGGCAAAGACCAGAGCGGTGTATTTTTTGATGATGGTAAATTTAAAAATACCTCGGTTGAACTAGGTGAATTATTAACGGATAGCGAAGGTCACTTATTAGTCCTCGGTGGCCGAGGTATATCTGCCTCGCCAAGTGGCGCACCATTATTACTCACCGATGAAAATGGTCGTGAAATTAATTTTAATAACTCGGTTGACTGGTATGATGATACCTCTGATGGCCCGGTTTCAGCCACGGTGAAACTAGAAGGGAGAGATATTCCCGTTGTTGATGCCTGGGTTGTTATCGGCCCACCAGATTATGCCCCAGGTATTGTTGCCTTCCGTTCTATGTACGACATGATTAAAGAATCAACTTTGGATAATGCTCAGAAAACCTCGTATACCAACGATATTGTGCCATTATTATTCAACCTGTCTAATCTGCAATGGGTCAATGTTGGTTTTGCCCAAGTGTTTGGTGAAGGAGGTTTGTTTCCAATAGATTCGGAACTCATTAAAACTCTCGCCAAACCGGATAGCTATTTAGAGCGTTTTGAAGTATTTAAACGATTCCGGGCACCTGATGATAAGAGTAACGAAGGTGGCGATGAAATGAAATGGCCTCAACTGTACGGAGATGCGTTTCATGGGCCAATCGAAGGCAATGAACTCGGCGTGCTTCTTCCTGTTTCTCCGGAAAGTTATGAACATCTTGTCAATTTTGTTACTGGCAATTTTATCAACGATCTCAAATATGATGAGATCTTTGGTGAGGCCAGATTCCCAACCGAATTTTATGTTAAACCCCTTGATGATTTAACAACTGCCATGCAAGTCAAGGCCCTTGATAAAGGTCCTTTGTCTTATTGCTGTGCCGATGCTTTTCACCCTGGCTGTGAACTGACCTGGACGATGAGACATCCGTCGTTATACAGTGATTTTCTACGAATTAAACGTCGTGGAAAAGACTCTCCGGAACGCGACTATGGCGATATCCTGACCCCCGATGAAGCCTTATCCGAGGACGGGCCTCTTTATGCACAAACACCCGGTGGACTCTCTCGCTGGATGGCAGTGCCCTGGCAGGGAGATACCGCCCGCTGCCGCTCAGGTTATGACAAAGATTTTCATCCCTATATGCCGTCTTTCTGGCCCGCGAAGGTCCCCAATGAAGTCCTTTCTGAAGCCAACTACAACATCTACTTTGATGACCGAGCTGCTCATAGTGGAACGCAGCGAAAAGACGCCTTTCAGACACGCGACTACTGGCAACGTGGATTCTTATTAGAAGGTCTGGATAACGAGGCCGTGATGCAAATGACGGTTGAGCGCTTTGATGAGTTAGGTATTGTACAGCG
>CANRKT010000117.1 GCA_947631255.1 uncultured Enterobacteriaceae bacterium | reverse complement strand
TATGCCATCTATATTGGTAAGCTTTATGCCATACACGGCACCAACGCCAATTTTGGTATTGGCCTGCGGGTTAGCCAGGGTTGTATCCGTCTGCGTAATGACGATATTGAATGGTTGTTTAATCGCGTGAGTGAAGGCGAACGAGTACAGATTATTGACCAGCCGGTGAAAATCACTCTTGAATCAGATGGCAGCCGCTGGATTGAAGTACATGAACCATTGTCACGTAACCGGGCTGAGTTTGAGTCGAATAAAAAGGTCCCGTTACCGATGGCACAAACATTGCAAAAAATAGCCACCGAGTCGACAGTCGATACGGATACCTTTAACGAGGCACTGACGCGCCGTACTGGCATGCCAGTACGGGTTGATAATCAGACCGCTGTATTTAATCCCTTATAGAAACGGACTCCCTGCGCCATGACCGTGCAGGGAGCCCCTGATGGATACTCCAGCATGTTCATTGCGAGACTCCCACAGAATATGCCTTTACTGGTGCTGAGTTCATCCTGGCCATTCAGCGCTGCAACAGTGTGGAGCTAGCATTTTTTTACTTTAGTATCAGTGAGTGGCATGACGGTTTCCCCTAATTGCTGCTAAAAGGAAGATTGAACCAGCGTTGCCAGCAAAAGGGTATGGCTTCGAGTGTTTTTTCTGGAAGAGGGCGAACCTAAAAGAGGGGATAAGCAATAGCTAGAAAGCAAAAAAGCAGACGTTTTTAAACGTCTGCTTTTTTTAATTTGGCTCCTCTGACTGGGCTCGAACCAGTGACATACGGATTAACAGTCCGCCGTTCTACCGACTGAACTACAGAGGAATCGTGTGAACGAGGCGAATATTAGCGAGGGGCGGGGAAGTTGTCAAAGGCTGTTTTCACGAAAGAAGTTTGACTGCTTATTTATCCAGCGAATGTGTTAAAAAAGCCGCACATTGTGCGACTTTTTAAGGTGATAGCGCATCTTGAATGATAAAGATTATCTGAATGGTGGCTCATTGAAGGTGCGCAGTTTACGGGAATGAAGTTTATCGCCTTCAGCCCGCAGTAGGTCGATAGCCCGAATACCGATTTGCAGGTGTTCGGAAATGGCGCCCTCATAAAAACGGTTAGCCTGGCCCGGGAGTTTGATTTCCCCGTGCAAGGGCTTATCTGAAACACAGAGCAAAGTACCGTAAGGAACCCGGAAGCGATAGCCCTGAGCGGCGATGGTGGCGCTTTCCATATCAATCGCGACCGCGCGGCTCAGGTTAAAACGTAATGCGCTGGCAGAGTAGCGTAACTCCCAGTTACGGTCGTCGGTAGTCACGACCGTACCGGTACGAAGCCGTTGTTTAACTTCTGCCCCTGGCATGCCGCTAACCTGTTTAGTGGCGTCATACAGTGCACGCTGAACTTCGGCAATGCTCGGGATAGGAATATCCGGTGGCAGAACGGCATCTAATACATGGTCGTCACGCAAATAAGCATGTGCCAGTACATAGTCACCAATCTGCTGGCTTTCCCTCAGGCCACCACAATGGCCTATCATCATCCAGGCGTTAGAACGTAACACCGCCAGATGGTCACAGATAGTTTTGGCATTTGACGGGCCGACACCAATGTTAATCAGTGTGATACCGGTGCCATTATTATCGATCAGGTGCCAGGCAGGCATTTGATGCTTCTTCCAGGCGAGATCCGAGATAGCCTCTTCTGGAGACTCGGTTTCTGAGGTCAGTAAAATATTACCGGCACAGGAGAGGGCAATATACGGACTCTCAGGATCCTTAATTTGCTCACAGCCCCAGCGTACAAACTCATCCACATAACGACTGTAGTTAGTGAACAGGACAAATGACTGAAAGTGTTCGATAGGGGTGCCTGTGTAATGGCGTAACCGGGCCAGTGAGAAATCGACGCGGCGTGCATCAAAATGAGACAGGGGCCACTCTTCGGTTGAGTGGAACAGACCATCAGCATTTTCATCACCAATTTGCGCCAGATCAGTACTGGGGAAATGATGCGTCAGGCCAGCACTCATGGAGCGATCGAGATTCAAACCATCAATCACGTAGGGGTAAGGTATTTCATGCAACGAAGGTTCAACGTGGATCTGAATGCCATAATCCTGATGTAACAGTTCGAGCTGCTCACCAAGATAAGAACGGAATAATTCCGGATGCGTTATCGTCGTGGCGTAGCTACCCGGGTGAGTAAAACGAGCATAAGCACGCGTTTTATTGCCACCACGGGGAATACCATCCCAGCTTACGCGTAACTGCGGATAAACAAACAGCCCTTCAAGACGGGCATCAACGTCCGGCAGAGTTCCACTTTGGGTATAGTCGGCAATAGCACTGCGCAGGGCGAGGACGGAATTGTTATAGAGTGCTTCAAGCTTATCGAGTGCCTGAGTCGGTGTCAGACCTACAGGTGTGGCTTTATTACTCATTCTATCTCCATTTAGAGTCGACTTTAGGACGACAGTGGCGCATGTGTCATCCCTAGTATTCTGTCACTGTTTTACCGCGGGCAAGGTACTGAGCGCGATTTCACAACGACTTTTCACGGTTTCATGTAATAAACGTACTGCAGGCGAGAGCTGCTGACGATGCGGACAAATTAAATTAAGCGGTAAATCATCCCCCTGATACTGAGGCAGCAAAAGCTGCAAATGACCGGCCTGAACATCTTCGCTGACATCTATCCATGATTTGTAGGCGATACCTTCGCCTTTAATCGCCAGGCGACGAATGGCTTCGGCATCATTGCTCGTGACGGTGCCTTTCACCGCAACGTGATAAGATTCGTCCCGGCGGCGGAAAGTCCAGTTATCATAGGTTCGTCCCTGTAAGGTATAGGTCAGGGCATTATGTTGTTTAAGCTGTTCTGGTGTCTGTGGTGTGCCTGCACGGGATAAATAGTCGGCTGATGCCACCAGTACCCGGCGATTACTGGCCGCCAGGGGAAGTGCTACATAGGAGGCATCATGGGTGTTGCCATAGCGAAAAGCGATATCGACCGGATCTTTAAAAACATCACTGACCTGGTCTGAGAATAATATTTTTAATTGTAATGCTGGATGACGCTGACGAAATAAATGGAACACTTCGAGCAACAAATGACGCCCTAAATCGGAAGGGACAGCAATTTGCAGTAAGCCGCTGATTTCATCACCCGCAGGCTTGATTTTCCGGTATCCCGCTTCGAGAGTTTGCAGTACCGAAACGGCATAGGGCAGCCAGCTTTCACCTTCCTGCGTCAGGCGCAGATGGCGGGT
>CANRKT010000116.1 GCA_947631255.1 uncultured Enterobacteriaceae bacterium | reverse complement strand
TACATGGTATCGATGTCGGTGATCCTCGTCGTCCACTGCGTCCTATGACAGCTGAGCAGAAAAAAGCGGCTCTTGAGGCATTTAAAGCTGCTGATTTTATATAAAAAATTGATTTTTCCATTAAAAATAGGGGTTTATGGCATTATGAATCCCTATTTTTTTAACCCATTACCATTAATATAAAACTTTTCTTATATTGGTTTTAAATAAACAACACCAGATTATTAATCTTTAAGTGGCGCCCTCTCCAAAATATCTTTCGCACATCAATACGCTGTTTTAAATAGATTTTTATGAGAATAAACCTGTATTTTCCTCATCGAATTCAGTCTTAAATTAACTATTCTGTACTCGTTATACTTCAAGCCCCCCAGGGCTGCTGGTATTCAGGCTGCAAACACATAATTTGTCTATGCCCATCGACAGTCCTCTTTTTACGCTTACAGGCAACTCGAATTATTTAGGGTATATTTGATGTTTCTATCTGTAACTGGGTAGCGGTGCTCTGTTATAAGGCATCTTTTGGCCCGAGTGAATGCATGAGTGTTTACTGGTAAGAGTCACGCTATCCCGGTTGTGTTTTACGCCTATTTTTTAAGGTTTATATACTGTGATAACCATAAGTTTAACCGGTCAGCTGATACATCAAATCTCTTTGTCACTTCCTCTGTTTATACTTATTGGTGCAGGATATGGGTTGGGGCGTTTTTCTGGCTGGCCGATAAGCGTGAATGAAGGACTGAATCGCTTATGTTTTAACGTGGCGATACCCTGCATGTTGTTTAATGTGATGAGTGGATTTTATAAAACACCACCGGTTAACTTCGGACTACTGGTCGCATTTTTTGGTGGTTGTTTTATCGTCTATGCTATGGGACGAATCATTGCCAGACGTTTTTTTAATATGGATCCTGTTTCTTCATCTGTCTTTGCTCTGGGGGGAATATTTTCCAATAATGTCATGCTGGGTATACCTATTGCCACCTTACTCCTGGGGCCACAGGCATTACCTTCCATTGCGCTGGTACTGATTTTTAACAGTTTAATTCTCTGGACGTTGGTGACAGCATCGGTAGAGTGGGCACGTAGCGGGCATTTTTCACTACAGGGTGTAGTAAAGACCCTCATCAGTGTTTTTAAAAACCCTATTATTATTGCCATTATTTCTGGCATGCTATGGAGCCTGTTGCATCGACCATTACCCGATGTTATCGAGCAGCCGATGGGCATGATTGCGAATATGGCCGTGCCACTTTCACTTATTTCGCTGGGTATGAGTTTATCACGCTACAGTATTCGAGATGGGCTGCGGGAAAGTTACGCGATTTGTCTGCTAAAACTGGTGGTGCAACCACTGGTTATCGCAGTTATTGCGCTTGCTATCGGACTGTCTGCTGCTGAAGCCAAGGTGGTCGTTTTGTTAGGATCGATGGCTGTCGGCATCAATGTTTATCTGATGGCGCAGAAGTTTGGTGTTATGCAGGGGGCAACGGCGACCAGTACCCTTTTTAGTACCGCACTATCAGCCCTGACCACACCCTTATTAATGATGCTGATGACGCAATTTTATCCTTGAATGAAAAGGGCTATCTCACTGCTGAAATAAAAGCTCAGAAGCAAGAACACTGGGCTGCTTATCATCGTAGCCCAGAGTCGAGTGGTTAACTTCAGATTATAGAACTCTGCTAATGTTACGCTACCTAATAGGTTGTTTACCTGTCCCAGCATGATTTCTGTTTAATTTAATGATGGAGCCATGTGCAGCAAAAAATAATGAATTACTGCCCGTAACGTATAATAAGCATCCGCTACGCCAGCAAAGCTTAACGTCCCTTCAAACACCAAATTCTGGTGGGATATGTGGCGGCATTGCGGAGCATAGAATCTAAAAACTCGGTCTAGCTCTTCAAAGTGCAGTGCAGTGCAGAGAAGGGTATAGGTAGATATTTTAGTACCTTTTAATTGTATCATTAGCGACTAAATCGCTATTATTGACCACAATACGTAACCGAGTCGCGCAGTGTTAAAGTGCGATAATATTGTCTTTACCGCCAACAGCGGTAAGGAGCTCTCTCGTTATTTTTCATTCATTTTTGGTGTGTCTCAATATATAAAATGTCTCTCAAAAAATCAGGGGAGACCATAATTATGAGGCGATCATCTTAGTTTTAAGTAATTTGAAAATGTGAAATAAAATAATGTTAATGGCAATCACGGACTTTGTGCTTGTTTAATTATCTCATCGCTAGAATAATGTCATAAATGGGCAGAGAGTATTTCATGTGCTGAGAGTGAAATACATCTCAGATGGATATCTGATAGCCGTAATCAAGTACTGTGAATGCGATTATTATCAATAACAACACAGCACAAGTTGCGGTATTCGTAAGCTCAAAATAATGCGAAAATAAGACTCTCGCTCAGGATTGTCTCTCAATATACGCAGGTAACATTACTGATAAGGTTAAGTGAAATGAAGAAATCTCCCCGTCGCCACCTCCGTTTTCTGGTTATTATTATGCTGGTAGCCATGCTGGCAGTAGTGTTTGAACAGATGGCTTTTGCTGGTGCTATTTAGTCTCCAGATGAAAGCGTGTCTTGGTATCTGATCATTCAATAGATAAGCTTGATCAGTCAAAGGATCTGGCTGATCGCATCATGGTGTCATGATCTCTCCTCTCTGCTGGTCTTTCCTGCACGGACAGATAATCTTATCTGTACCCGAGTTACCTGGGGTCTGCAAGCCACTAGAATTATTTAGGATATATGTACAGTATACGAATTCTTGCAGTAATTGATGATGAAAAGATAAAGCGTATCAAGGTGTGAATACCATAAATTGACCTATCTGATGTATTATTCAATTCATACTTAATCACCTTTAAATTGAATACCTACAGCCAATAACATCACTGATGTCTAGTCCTATATTGGGCTAATTGATATTATTACTGACTATCATTCATATCTGTCTTTTTCTGCATGAAAGGACAGGTCTAACGTGCAGAGTTAATCAATTTCCATGGTAGCACTATTCTGGAATCAGTCGGTGTCTATCACATGATAATATATTATTGTTAATCAGCTACTTGATAAATAAATCTTGAGGGTTATTAAACTCAATAGGACCGCAGAGGAGTCACTTCTATCCGAGTTACTCTGTTGTTGTAGAGTTTGTTACCCAACTGACATCTAATTTAATGATTATACTAGATTTATCTGCAATCATGGATAGATGATGAACAGTAGCAAAATGACGACTCAATCACTGTTAAGTTTATATAATATTGATCTTTTATGCGGTAAACTGTAAATCAATTAATACAATGAATGAGAATAT
>CANRKT010000115.1 GCA_947631255.1 uncultured Enterobacteriaceae bacterium | reverse complement strand
GCATAAGGCGAAAAGCTAATCGAAACTAAAAGATCCCGTTCGGTAATGCGGCTGACCTGCTCACGAAACATGCCTCCCATTCCATCAAGTAATACGGGACGGCATTCGAGATGGCTCAAGGCATAACTCAGATAGGCAGCAACACTAAAAGAACGTCGTAACCCAACCACATAAATCGTTTCTGCTTCTGCCAGCAGTTCTACCGCCTGCTCCAGCATTTCTGGTTTCGTACGGGCTGCCAGCTGCTGTAAAGCAAGGCCATTGGAACGCGCAAACTCTTGAAGAATATCAAAGGGGGTTTCTGGTATATCTTCACTTTCCAGCTCACGGAATAGCCGCGCCCGATCTGTATAGCTCGCCGTTTCCTCCACCAGATTCATACGAAATAACTGTTTCATTTCATTGAATCCACTGAAATTAAAAGCATTGGCAAAGCGGATCAGTGTGGAAGGTGGAACACCCGCTCGTTCAGCAATGGTAGCGACGGTATCAAAGGCCACGCTATTGGTATTATCCAGTACATAGCGTGACACCTGCTGCAGCCGTTTGCTCAGATCATCATAGCGGTCACGGATCTGCTGCTGCAATTCACTCAAGTTCGTCGCGGTGGTCAATAGTATTCCCCTTAAAAAATGTGCTGAAAGGTATTTAAACGCAGTAAGGCAGAAAATAAAACAAATGTACCATTATCACATTCCGCATAAATGCCTCATTCCCTCGTCTGTGTCCATCGCCTGTTGTAACCTGGCGGCGAATCAACCTTTGTCGGTTAGGTATTGTACAAACATCAAAATTGATTCTTGATCACAATAATCAATTTTTATTTTATTTCAAGATGAAATGAAATGTTTGTTTCATATACAGTGTGCAGGACACCTAACAGCGAGAGGGTAGATATGGAGACGGTAGCGAATTTTATTCACGGCAAATGTATTACGGGTGACAGTCAACGCATTCAGGCAATCTTCAACCCTGCCACCGGGGCGCAGATCCGTCAGGTGGCCATGAGTACGGTACAGCAGACAGAACAAGCCATTGCAGCCGCGCAGCAGGCTTTCCCCGACTGGTCCCGCCAGTCCCCACTCAAACGTGCACGTATCTTGTTCCGCTTTAAAAGTTTGCTTGAACAGCATATGGATAGCCTGGCAAAACTGATTAGCGAAGAACATGGCAAGATCTATTCTGACGCCGTCGGTGAGCTGACCCGTGGCCTGGAAGTCGTCGAGTTCGCCTGTGGTATTCCCCATCTACAAAAAGGTGAACATTCGGCGAATGTGGGCACTGGCGTTGATAGCCACTCATTGATGCAGCCACTGGGCGTCTGTGTCGGAATTACCCCCTTTAATTTCCCGGCCATGGTACCGATGTGGATGTTCCCTGTAGCACTGGCAACCGGAAATACCTTCGTACTTAAACCTTCGGAAAAAGACCCCTCTCTGGCGGTAAGACTGGCCCAGTTACTGAAAGAGTCAGGCCTGCCTGACGGCGTGTTTAACGTGGTTCAGGGGGACAAAGAAGCGGTTGATGTACTGTTGACCGACCCGCGTGTACAGGCGGTAAGTTTTGTCGGTTCAACCCCCATTGCAGAGTATATCTACAATACCGCATCCGCCCAGGGCAAACGCTGTCAGGCGCTCGGTGGAGCAAAAAATCACTGTATCCTGATGCCCGATGCAGATATGGCAATGGCCACCAATGCCATCATGGGCGCAGCCTTTGGGGCTGCCGGTGAACGCTGTATGGCGCTATCGGTTGTCGTTGCCGTGGGTTCAAATACCGCCGATACCCTCTGTTCCCAGCTGGAACAAAAAATCGCCACCTTACGTGTCGGTCCAGGCCTTGGTCATCAGCCAGAAAATGAAATGGGGCCACTGATAAGCAGCGCTCATCGTGCCAAAGTACTCGACTATATTGATAGCGGTAAAGCACAAGGTGCCACACTGCGTGTTGATGGCAGTGAACTGAAACTGGCGGGTAATGAAGACGGTTACTTCGTTGGGCCAACGCTGTTTGACCATGTCACACCGGAGATGACGATTTATAAAGAAGAGATCTTCGGGCCGGTACTGAGCGTGGTTCGGGTCGCTGATTATCAAAGCGCACTGAATCTGATTAATCAGCATGAATACGGTAACGGTACAGCCATTTTCACTCGCGATGGCGGAACGGCAAGACGTTTTTGTGAAGAAGTTCAGGTCGGTATGGTGGGTGTTAACGTGCCAATTCCAGTGCCGATGGCATTCCACAGCTTTGGAGGCTGGAAGCGTTCCATCTTTGGACCATTGAATGTCCATGGTAATGATGGTGTCCGTTTCTATACCCGCATGAAAACCATCACTGCCCGCTGGCCGGAAAGTCATCACCAGCAAGGTGCTGCGTTTTCTATGCCGACACTGGGTTGATCGGGGGAATAATGACAACAGTACGTTTAACCATGGCCCAGGCCCTGATTAGATTTCTTAATCAACAATATATTGATGTGGAAGGTGAAGAGCAGCCGTTTGTCGAAGGTGTGATGACCATTTTTGGTCACGGTAATGTTTTAGGTATAGGCCAGGCGCTGGAAGAAGCTCCCGGGCACCTGAAAGTTTACCAAGGGTGCAGCGAGCAGGGGATGGCGCATATTGCCACTGGGTTTGCAAAACAGCATCTTCGTCGGCGTATCTATGCGGTAACCTCTTCCGTTGGGCCTGGTGCTGCCAATATGATCACCGCGGCTGCGACCGCAACGGCTAACCGTATCCCCTTGTTATTATTACCGGGAGATATTTATGCCAGCCGCCAGCCAGATCCAGTGCTGCAGCAGATTGAGCAGTATCATGACTTAAGTCTCAGCACCAACGATTGCTTCCGCCCGGTGTCACGCTACTGGGATCGTATTCATCGTCCTGAACAGCTGATGAGTGCGATGTTAAGCGCTATGCGAGTACTTACTAACCCAGCAGATACCGGGGCGGTGACTATCTGTTTGCCACAGGACGTGCAAGGTGAAGTATGGGACTATCCGACAAGTTTCTTTGCTCGTCGAGTCCACCATATTGAGCGGCGTCCACCCGATGAAACCCGATTACAGGCCGCGCTGTCACTTATCAAAAGCAAACGCCGTCCTTTGGTCATTTGTGGTGGTGGCGTACGTTATTCAGGTGCTCATGATGCTTTTCAGGCATTTGTTGAAACGACACAGCTACCGTTCGCTGAAACACAGGCAGGTAAAGGCGCACTAGTAAGTGAGCACCCACTAAACCTTGGCGGTCTGGGCGTCACCGGAGGGCTTGCCGCCAATCTACTGGCACCCAAGGCTGATTTAATTATTGGTATCGGGACAAGGTTAACCGACTTTACCACTGGTTCAAAGGCACTGTTCGCGCCCGATGCTGAGTTTCTGATGCTGAATGTGGCAGAATTTGATGCCATGAAACTCGATGCAAC
>CANRKT010000114.1 GCA_947631255.1 uncultured Enterobacteriaceae bacterium | reverse complement strand
ATCGGGTCAGGTAGATCGCGATAAACTGTTTTTTATAAACCTATGAGCACAGTGAAAAGCGCGATATCAATACCGGGTTACTGATTTCATTCACTCAGTAACCCGAATTTTTGCTGGCAGACGTAACGGCAGACCTTACCAAAAGATATTGCCAAGCTGGCCGCCTTGTACAAACCCTATAGATGAAATCAGTTGTAACGCGATACCAGAATAACCCCCTGAGAGTGGCATTCTCGTGGCAGGTTTACCCGTTAACCGCAACAAAGAGATAAATGAAAGCAATAACGCTCATGGTGGTATTTCTTTTATAAGTATTTTTTTTGCTATTTTTCGGCTTCGCCCACAGAAATAAGCAGCCGTTTACTTAGAATGCAAATGAAACGCCATTTCATTTTAAGAGATTACAATGTCTATTACTCGATTACCCAGCAAGTTATACTTTCTACTTATGCTGTCTGGTTCAGTTCTGGCTGAGCCCCATGCCTGGCCACAGAGTTTGCAAAATAACTTACCGGCTTTTTATCCTGAGCTAAAAACAAAAATGACCTACCCCCAATCTTGGTTATCGGGTAATTACAGCGATTTTTCACAATGGCAACGGGAAACTCGAGCCCTAGTGCGAGAGGCGCTTTTGATGCCAGAGACGACCGTAGCCTTTGCCCCAGAAACCCTGGAGAGTCAAGACAGAGGCAGTTATCGTGCAGAAAAAGTAGCACTGAATATCACCGATGAAAGCAGAGTTAACGCACTGATCCTGACACCCAAATCCCCACCACCTTATCCCGCAATAGTGCTACTCCACGATCACGGTTCTAAATTTGATATCGGCAAAGAGAAAATGGTTAAACCTTGGGGCAATGAGGCGCAGTTAGCTTCTGCCCAGGCCTGGGTAGATAAATTTTTCACTGGGCGATTTATCGGTGATGAGCTGGCTAAGCGAGGCTATATGGTTATCGCTATTGATGCCCCCGGTTTTGGCGAACGAGGCCCGGTAACGTATGAACAGCAGCAGGCCCTTGCGAGCAATTTTTATAATCTTGGACGATCACTTGCCGGGACAATGGCTTATGAAGATATGCGTACCGTTGATTTTCTTGCCTCACTGCCAGATGTGGACGCAACACGCATCGGTGCACTGGGATTTTCAATGGGGGCATATCGCGCCTGGCAACTTGCCGCTCTGTCTGAAAAAGTGGCAGCAACTGCCGCCATTTCCTGGTTTGGCAACTACAATGGACTGATGACTCCAGGTAATAATATCCTGCGAGGTCAGTCATCATTTTATATGCTTCATCCGGGCCTTGCGAACAAACTGGATATCCCTGATGTCGCCAGCCTTGTAGCCCCCCGCCCGCTGCTAATCTTTAACGGTGGAAAAGATACGCTGTTCCCTCCCACTGCGGTCAGTGAGGCCTATCATAAAACACATCAAGTCTGGCGCTCACAAAATCAAGAGAATCACCTGCTCACTCAGACATGGCCTGAACTCGGCCATGTCTTCTATCAACAACAGCAGGATATCGTCTTTCCATGGCTCGATAGCTGGCTGATGAAATAGCGGAAGACAGCCAGACTACTTCTGCGAAGTTTGCCAGAAACGATAGAGCTCAGATTGCTCTTCATTCTGGGGTTTAAGTTGTTTAAACGTCAGCCCCGACTGCTGCTGAGGTGCAACACGAAGGGCTTCCGCTATCGCTTCTGTCGATAAACCAAATGGCTCCGCATCCTGATTTGAATAAGCATAATAAACCTGTGAAATACCCGCCATTCTCATGGCAGCTAAACACATAGGGCAAGGCTGACCACTGGCATAAACAATACAGTCTTCCAGCCGTACCCGACCCAATTCCTTACCAGCCTGACGTAGTGCCATTAACTCTGCATGTGCCGTAGGGTCATTCAGCGCTAACATCTGATTAGTCCCTGTCGCGACGACATCCCCGTTACAAACCACCAGTGCTGCAAATGGCCGCCCACCAGCCTGTACGTTTTCCCGTGCCAGGGCGATGGCCTGCTGTAAAAATAGATTATCTGACATTATTTTGCTCCCGCCGATTCCAGTATTTCAATGATGTTACGCTGGCCTTTCTGTTTTGCCAGTGCGAGGGGGGTATCACCTTGTCTGTCAGCTAAATTGACGTCAGCTCCTCCCTGGATAAGCTTAGTCACTATCTGCTGGTATTTATCGCTACCATCACCCAGAACAATGGCTTCAATTAACGCAGTCCAGCCTAAGCGATTGACGTGGTCAACTTCAACACCTGCATCAATCAGGGTTTGTACGGTCTCAACATGCCCGCGTTCTGACGCTGGGATCAGGGCTGTTCCACCATAGCGATTCAGACTTTTCAGATCTGCACCATGATTCAGTGTCATTATGAGGATCTCTTGTAAACCCCGGGCCCCGGCATATAAATAGGGTGAATCTTCAATGCTATCCTGGGCATTCACATCAGCTCCGCGGTCAATCAGTAAGCGTGCGACCTCAACCTGATTAGCATGTGTTGCGGCCATTAAGGGAGTCCGCATGCGTTTATCACGTTGTTCAATATCCGTCCCCTGATCAAGGGCTTGTTTTACCGCAGAAACATTGCCCTGTTCAGCAATCTCGACGAGTGAGGGCGACTGACTGCGAGCAAATGAATGACTAATAAACATCAGTGAAATACTCAGCATCAGCAAATATTGAATGGGTAGTTTACTCTTGAAAAAATTATTCTTCATTATATTCGCCTTAATAATCAATTAGGGGTAATGTATCTTTTATCTGCTATCAAAAACAGATAATAACATTACTGTTACTTAATCAACCCTGCTTGCGAATATTTAATACAATTGACAGAAAAAAAGAATCATTAATGAGTGGATAGCAATGGGATTTGTTTACTTCCATATAAGAAAAAATTTAATTATTAAAATAATTATCTCTGTCGATATATTGTTAAAAAAATAGCCAGTCGCTGTGACTGGCTATTTTTCTCTGACGACATTCCACTTTACTCTCAATAAGGTACTTTCCATACAGTAGCACCTGATTTTGAGGTGCTATTTTATCTGTTGCTGATCCATATCTACGTTGACACTGGGTATTTTTCCAGAATCATAATTATAAATAGTCTGTGTCGGAAAGGCAAAATCAGCCTTATGCTGATAAATAATAGCGATCATTTTTAAATAAATTTCTTGCTGAATAGCCAGCCACTCACTCCAGACCGTGGTTTTGGTAAAGCAATACACCATAATATTCAGCGATGAATCGGCAAACTGATTAAAATAGACCAGCAACGTTTGGTTAGTATCAATTTTTTCGTTTTGCATCAACATGGTACGGATATCATTCACAATTACACCGATTTTATCTGCATCATCATAACGCAGGCCTAACTCAGTGGTAATGCGTCGATTCGTCATCTGTCCTGGATTTTCCACACTGATTGACGAAAAAACAGAGTTAGGTA
>CANRKT010000113.1 GCA_947631255.1 uncultured Enterobacteriaceae bacterium | reverse complement strand
GTCAGAATTTCAAATACCATCAGTGGCCCGGCAATGACGGTTGGCAGACGCTGACAAGCGATATTCCAGCACAGATTTCCAACCCAGGAACAGAGTATGGCTATGGCCAGCATCAGGCTGATAAATACCAGCGGGCGTGGGCCAAAGGGCAAGGCAAAATCACTGCTATCCTGTGCAGTCCAGAGACAGACCGCAATATAGCCAGCAAGTGATAAAGGCAGGGTTGATAATCCTTGAGCCGTTGACCACATCATCGAATTTTTGTCAGGATTTTCTCGTAGCCAGCGGGCATTACGCAGTGCATACCATGCCCAGCAAACCACGGCGACCAGTGCCAGCAGAATTCCGCTGATATAGCGCCACCAGCTAAAATTAGGCGACTCATTACTGCCCAGCTCAGCGGCATTGACCATGACAAGCCCTGAAGCAATGGCCACCAGAGAGGGAGCAAGACGACGCCAGGGCAATTTACCATCACGTTTGCTGTACAGCAGATTAGCAAAAATAGGGATAACCACTGGCAGAGTCCCGATAATCATGGTCGCGATTGGCGCGCCGGTACGCTGAATCGCACTGGCGAGGCAGAGGTAATAGACCAGATTGCCAAAGGTCGAGAGCTTCATGGCCGTCCACCAGTCTTCACGACTTAGCGTGCGCAGACGCTGGCGCCCCAGCCAGGCGATGGGAATGGCAATCAAGCCGAGAGCCAGATAGCGGCCAGTAGACTGAAAGGCCGCTGAGTAATCGGGTACTATCACCGGCCCGACAAAAATGAGTCCCCACATCACGCCTGCCAGCAGAGCGTAGAGTACGCCAGTCAACATCTTCTTATCCTGAATAATGACAATATTGCGCTAGTGTAGAGAGGAAGGGGGCAGAGATATTGTACCAGGTTGCGCTTTTTATTAGCGGGTAACCTGTTTTTGATAGCGTACTGGAGTAATGCCATAACGCTGGGTAAAGGCTTTCGTCAGGTGTGATTGATCTGTCAGTCCACAACGGGCGGCGACGTCAGCGGCTGGCATGCCCGCAGTCAGGAATTGTTTGGCGTGCCAGAGCCGAATTGCCATCAGCATTTGGTGCGGTGTCACATGGTAACAGGCTTTAAACTGACGCTGAAAATGATAGGGGCTGAGAGAGAGTAGAGCGGATAATCTCTCCAGAGTAATGGTATGCATATAGTTATCGTTCAAGTATTCCCGAACCCGCGTAAATCTGTTCGCCGCCTCTATTGCTCTGCCTGGTGTATGGCGTGCATAAGGGCGGAAGGTATCCACTAGATGGAGCAGTAAGCCTTGCTGAGTGAGGGAGTCAGGCGCCTGCCATAATCTACCAATCAGATGGGAAATTTGTCGTGCCCGTAGTGGGTCATGATTGACTGCAGCATTAAACCACCAGTTACGCTCCCCGGTCAGGGACTCCAGAAAGTCTGGTTCAAGATAAATCATACGATATTGCCAGCCACCATCGCTGGCGGACTCACCGGTATGCAACTCATCAGGATTCATCAGCACCAGAGAATCCGCAGGAGCAACCAGCTGCTCACCACGGTAGCGAAAACGCTCAGCACCCCAGGTAATAGCACCAATACCAAAAGCCTCATGGGTATGAGGCTCAAAAGCATATTTGGTGATATGTGCGTGATAAAGCTCAACGCCAGCCAACTGTGGCAGATGGCGGAATTGAGCTTTGTCTCGTTCATCAGCGAAAGACGCTGGGACACCTTGCATGATACTTCTCCTCTGGAGTCATCTCCCCACAGTGTAAGGATATCTGTGAGGAGAACCAGAGATTAAGCACTTCTCAAAGCAGATCATTCTTCTTTTACACTGAGTGGGGTACGGTTGGTCGCCAATTAACTGACTAAACTGACGTCAGCCGTTTCGTAGCAGGACAACTGGAATGCCTGATTCAGCGAGCAGTTGTTCAATTGCGATATGTTCAGCAGCCAGTGGCAGAAGGGAATCAGTCGTATGCAGCAATCAGCAACCGGGGTGCCAACTACCTTGATACTTACCGAGAACACTAAAAGTATCAAATTTCACACTATTATTGATACTTCCCGTCTCTGGAAGAAGTATCTCTGTGCTCACCGATAGCGTATCGCAGCTCAATGGGTTATAAATAAAAAATCGGTTAGATACGCGATACCCGGACATTACAGAGGTGGATAATGCTAGATAAAATTTGCCAGCTAGCCCGCGAAGCAGGCGTTGCTATTATGCAAGTCTATGATGGGAAATCACCACTCGACGCGGTTAAAAAGTCAGATGACTCGCCAGTGACGGCCGCAGATATTGCGGCTCATAGCATTATTGTCAAAGGGCTCCAGGAACTCACACCAGATATCCCCGTTTTGTCAGAAGAGGACCCACAAGACTGGGAAACTCGACAAAACTGGCAGCGCTACTGGCTGGTTGATCCCTTAGACGGTACGAAAGAGTTCCTGAAGCGTAACGGTGAGTTCACTGTGAATATTGCATTTATTGATAAAGGTAAAGCCGTTCTTGGGGTTGTTTATGCCCCGGTACTGAATGTGATGTATAGCGCGGCAGAAGGAAAAGCCTGGAAAGAAGAGCAGGGGCTACGTAAAGCGATCCAGACCAAAGATGCGCGTCCTCCTTTGGTGGTGGTCAGCCGTTCACATGCGGATGGCAATACAGAGCTGAAAGAGTATTTACAGCTGCTGGGTGAACACCAGACTACCTCGGTCGGTTCCTCACTGAAGTTTTGCCTGGTGGCTGATGGTCAGGCCCAGCTTTATCCTCGCTTTGGGCCGACCAATATCTGGGATACCGCAGCAGGCCACGCCGTTGCGGTTGCGGCAGGTGCCCATGTCCATGACTGGGAAGGCCGCGTGCTTGACTACACTCCTCGCGAATCCTTTCTCAATCCAGGTTTTCGTGTTACGGCTTATTGAGTAAATCATACAGCAGGTTCATCACCTGCTGTATCTCCTGGGGGCTTAATGTCCCGTCTTTAGTACTTGAACGACCGACGATACTCTGCACAACACACATCTTTCCAGGTCGCCAGGTCGTCTTCCCGTTTTTAGAACTGACCTCATTATTATCCAGGATTAACTGACCTTATTGGCAATACCGACAGGGAGTAAAGGCTGTTTTTCTTCCACGTTATGGGCTGAAGTGATGAAGAGGATGAGTCGTCAGCATTAACAGGGAACGACGTAGATTCATCTACAGCCTCTTATCGGGGTAAAAATACTTCCGATCGATGAGTGTGATTACGTTAACAATATGTAGAAAGTTATCGCAGATACCCACTTGGACTCACCAGTTTGTGGGTAAGAGCACAGGTCGATGAGTGATTAGTCTTTATATTAAGGTTCGGCAGTTTTTAGTGAAGATTTTTGACACTTTGTCATCATTAAGTAAAAAAACTTATACACACTCGATGCCGATTTGTTTCTGAATTATAGTTTCGAAGCATCAACTTTTTCGTCTCATATCGTTGGACCCAGCATGGTGTCGCGGAGACGACAATATTGCAGGAGAGAAAGAAAAATGAAAATTTTCCAACGCTATAACCCCCTTCAGGTGGCTAAGTACGTTAAAATCCTGTTTAGAGGACGGTTATATATCAAGGATGTCGGTACATTCGAGTTCGATAAGGGTAAGATCCTTATCCCAAGGATTAAAGATAAGCTACATTTGTCTGTGATGTCTGAAGTTAACCGCCAGGTTACTCTGATGCAGGCTGAAGCCGTGTAGTGATGTAAAAAACGGCCAGTATGGGC
>CANRKT010000112.1 GCA_947631255.1 uncultured Enterobacteriaceae bacterium | reverse complement strand
TTCTCTGAATATTCTCTGAATAACCACCGGATGCATTTATTATCTGTAATTTTTATTAATAATATACTCTACTGGATCATGTCGAATAATATATTTAGCCTCCTTTAACGAAGTTGTAAATTTTTTCTTATATCGGCTCTAAATTAGAGTTAGAAAAAGTAGAATAATTTTATTCTGAAAGTACTTAATTGCTTACCTTAGCAGGCCAACAAGAGGATAGATAAAAGTTAAACGCTTTGTCGTAGCCAGAGCGATAGCAAGCAGTATCACCTTGCCATGGTATGGCCATCCAACCTCTCAAGTCTACAGCTGACGGTTTATGGAGGGGACCATGAGGCGCTAAGGCTTTCTCTGGAGTGAGAATGTCGCCGTAGTCCGTTTCAATATCATCAGCGCAATAATAAGATAAAGGGCCTTAGTCTAAAATTTCAAGCTGTACAAAACTATTTAATCACAATTAAAAAATTAGGCAATAATATTATTTAATCAAAAGTATTATTTTATTAATTGTTATTTGTTTGTTTTTCTTTAATTTGCTGTAAAAGAAGGATAAAGTGTTTTTTTTATTATGTTTTTTTTGAGACCAAGATCAAAAAATTAGTTTATTTTAATTTTCAACATCATACTAATAAAAATCATTTTTTATTAAAAATATACAATATTAAATGATGTAAAAACTCAAAGATATTATGCAAGTATCCCTGCAAAAATGGCAATTCACTTTTAGATATCTTCCGACATACTGAATATGTCCCCAGAGGAGATCACCATGCGTAAAGTACGATTCACTGAACATCAAATCATCGCTGTTTTGAAGCCCGTTGAAGCCGGGAAAAAGGTGAAAGATGTCTGCCGCGAGGCCGCAATTTCAGAAGCCAGTTATTACAACTGGAAGGCTAAATATGGCGGAATGGAAGCCTCTGATATCAAGAAAATCAAAGATCTGGAAGACGACAACCGGCGGCTTAAACAGATGTTTGTTGCTCAGAGTCTGGGATACTTACACGTGCATTTTCCAGTGTTTTAAAGCCAGATGATGGCCATTTCGGGACATATTTCAGCGTTCGGAACAGTGACTCAGCATACGCATTATCATTACTCACCCGTGGCCGGCTGTGAGACGCTGTGATATTGAGTGCATGCGGTTTCATCTGCAGCGTTTGCGATTTCATCACTGCAGCCAGCTCACCACTTTCCGCCTCATGCACTTCATATCCGGTGATTTTTCCGCTGCTTTTTAGGGACGGATAGCCGTGGGTAACTGACCAAGATTATTGGAACAATGAAGAAACTAACGCCGCAGGATATTGATTTATTCGTGGTGGGTGTACTTTATTTGTTAGCGGGACGGATGGTTAAAGCCGCCCCCTATTTTTTAAAATGACATCGTGACGCCAGCGTAGTAGGCACGGCCTGGCTCGTTATAGGTAGAAGCACCTTCATCCTCACGGTAGATACGTTTATCAAACAGATTGTTGATCCCCGCAGTAGCACGCAGATCCTTGGTAACGTCATAGTTGAGGTTTAAGCCAATGATGGAATAAGGGCTAATTTCACGTTGTGAAAGACCATTCGTTTCAATCGATATTTCAGCATACCGGCGTGGCTTCTGACGGCCATATTGCGTCCATTTGATATTTGCCCTCAGGTCTTCCGTTGCTTGCCACTCCAGCTCGGTGTTGATGGTAAATTCCGGGATCACCGATAATGGATTGCCAGTCTTCTTGTTTTCAGAATGGAGCATATAAGTGGCGTTGGAACGCCATTCCAGCGTATCAGCAACCAGAGGGATGGCTAGGGTACCTTCCAGTCCTTCAATAAGAGCTTTACCGCCGTTCTCCCACTGCAACACGTTATAGGTGCCATTGCTGTAAATAGCAGAAGTGCCTGATACAATTTTATTTTTGTAGTCATTGCGGAAGTAAGTGATGCCTGCAGCATAACCCTTATGGCGGAATTCTAAACCTATCTCTTTGTTAATGCTTATTTCAGGATCGAGATGGTCATTACCCAGTAAATAACAGTGGGTAAGACCGATCGGGCAGCCGTGACCACGCGTAGAAAGTAAATAACCCGGTGTTGATTGATACAGATTTGGTGCCTTGAATGCACGTGCTATACCTGCTTTCACCGTAAAATAGTCACCTAATCCCTGAGAAATATTCAGGCTTGGGCTCCAATTCGCACCCAACTTATCATGATAGTCGAAACGTAGGCCTGGAATAATCTCGGTACTGTCGGTAGTGGCAATATTATCTTCGAAGTAGAGTGAGCTCATCGCCATGGCATTTTTACTGCTGCGTTGAGAAGGGGAGCCCGAGCTGCCGGGTAAATATAATTCAGTATGTGCAGATTGCATGGAGGCAGGATCGTTGAGCCCATCATGTGTCCATTCTGCCCCTAAGGTGATGGTTTGATCCGCGAGAAGCTGCAGCGGGAAATTGATTTCCCCGCCAGTACGATACTTTTCCAGGCGGCTAGTCGAATAGATATCGCTATTGATCATGCCTTCAGTTCTGCCAGCCGTGCCTTCTTTTAAACGTGTATTGTTGGTCTTTTCATAGCTAAAGTTAAGCTTGGATGTTCCCCAATCCCAAATACCATTGTGAGTGACACCGTAGGTTTGACGATATAAACGGTTGGTTTCACTACCATACAGTGACTCAACTAAACCATTATCACTGCCATCACTATTGCTATTTTGTGTATCACCAGCATAGATATTTCCCTGACGGCTATAGTCATATGAAAAATCAACGATCTGGGTTGGTGCTATTTTCCAGGATAGCATGCCACTGAGATCTTTATTACGTACACCTTCATGGCCAGCTGCGTATGAACCATTGTGTGCGGTATTGATATCATAGGCATCCGCATTAGTGCGGTTGATATTGCCATACAAGCGCATGGTCAAGGCATCGCCTGCCAGTGGGCCACTGAGGCTGAAGTTAGTACGACGAGTATCGCCTTCTTTGCTATTTTCAGGCCGGTTGGTGAAGAGGGATAATGTTCCGTACCAATGATTAGTGGGGCGTTTCGTAATAATATTCACCACACCGCCAGCAGCACCAGAACCGTAACGGGCTGCCGCTGGGCCGCGAATCACTTCAATACGCTCTACCATGTTTGCTGGCACCCAGTTAGTATCGCCGCGAGAATCGCGTTCACCACGCCAGCTGTAGCGCACTGAATTACGAGAACTCACTGGCACACCATCAATCATCACGAGGGTATTTTCCGGACCCATACCACGAATATCGATCTGACGGTTATTACCACGACTGCCACTGGCACCATTTCCTGTCAGGTTCACACCGGGCATTTTGCGGATGATATCGGCAAGATCATTAATGGGAGGATTTTTCTGAATGTCTTCCGCCGTGATGATGGAGACGCCGGGCTGCTGTTTCAGTATATGAGCTGCGGTGACAAGAATTGTATCATCGTCAGCCAATTTCTCCGTAGGGTCTTCTGCAAAAGCAGGAGAGGAGAGGAAGAAGGTTAAAAATAGCGCAATTGGGCGCTTTTGACCACGCGGATATATAATCACTTAAATTATCCTTAAGAATACGCGCATTCTTTATAAATGCTCATGATAATGAGAGCTATTATCATTATCACTAATGATTCTTTATTGCTACATTATTGACTCAATGCATATGCTGAATATAAGTGTGTCTGTATGTAAGAAATATAATAAGTATTCACGTGGCTTTGAAAAAATATGATTATAAATCAATTTAATAAAAATAATTTTTCAGTATTGAGTTGAACTTTTTTTCGTTGTAATGGATTTCTATGCTAGAAATGGCAGCTATGGATAAGTCAAAATAAAAGCGAAATATGAACTATATATCCTAAATAATTCGAGTGACGGGTAGGCGCTAAGTCACCCGGGCGATGAGCATAGATAAATTATGTGATTCGCCACGATTGATGAAAGTAATGCCTCAGTTACTTGATGTATGGTAGGTAGGTATAATAATCCAAGATCATAAACCAATGATTGAGTTGATAAATGAAAGTATATTTCATTATTTTTTAGTGAAACATATTTCTTAATTTTGGATAACGATAATTTTTATGTTCACTGATTATTTAGTCGCCTTACTCTATATCTGAAGGAGACTGAGCTTTAACCATTATTATTAATTAATTAATTAATT
>CANRKT010000111.1 GCA_947631255.1 uncultured Enterobacteriaceae bacterium | reverse complement strand
ATCATCATCTAAAATAAATCCATTCGGGATGCAAACCCCTTTCCCTGTGGGGATGTCATGATCCAGCCGTCCACTTAATCGTGAAATCAAGGACTGCATCGCTGATAATTGAGAGTGTTTTGTATTAGTTTCAAGCTCACTATATCCAGAAATATCCATATATGATTTTTTTTCTTTTGCATATTTATCTGCTGATAAATCTAAAATACCCGTCGTAATAATAAATGCTATGTGATTAATATATACATGAGCTTCCAACACTCGATAGGCATCATCTGACCCAGGTTTATTCCTGTCAAAAATAACACCCTTACCATCCGGCAATGAAACCACCTCTTTCAGGTACGGGGCATTCTTCATCTTATTTCCAGGGCGGTTAATCGCTTCCTGAAGCTCTTTTTCACGTAATTCAATACGTTGTATAAAAGCAGGGCGGTAAATAAATTCACTTTCTATATTAAAATCATCGATGAAAATACTGTCTTTCAGTTGATTATTGAATGATTCAGGGACATCGATAACATAACGCCCAATACACTGAGGTTTCATTTTTTCAAATAAGGTATCCATCACCGCGCTTTCCTTGTCTGTTAGTTCAGAGAGTTGATAAGGCAACAAATACCAAATCAGCCCTACAGCAATAAGTACAACACCTAATAGTCCAACGACTAATCCATTAATTTGCCGCATGAACATCAACCTCTTGCACGATTTTAATTATCGACTGCAACGTGAATTTAATGGCTTCGCTGTATTTATCAGGATACGGGCCACTGATCTCATAAGCATCTTGATGGTCAACATTTGTTGCTAACCATCCTTTAAGTAGAGGATATTTTTTTATTTCATTTAGCGATTCAACAGGAACCGTTCCGTCACCCGCCGTATTTGATTGAGTTAGTAAATACTCACAATATTTACAATCGGGGAGTTTAACTATCTTACGGTCATGTGTTGTATATTGAGGGGTAATAGGTTGTCCTGTATATGGATTTTGATATTTTTTATTTTCCTTCACCCATGTTAAAAAACCATCTGACTTGACCTCTTTTCCATAAAAAACATAAGTGTTGGGATGATATTCTCCTTTTTCTATATCAATCATGAATATTTTAACAGTATCTCTCATTAATTCAGTATAAGATTTTTCATTTCTTCGAATAGTTACTTGATCTTTATCCAAAATATCCGGTTCATACAATCGCCACCACACATCATCTCGTAAATAAATTTCTTCGAATGGGTCAACTTTAGGGTAACTTTCTCCTCCTTCAAACTTAAGCCAATTTGAAGGATATTTTGGTGAGGGTAATAATTGTAATGGTCCAGGCGCAAAGGCTAATACAGGCATCAATTTTTCCGCAGTGTCTCCCAATACCATACCAGGAACGCCTTCTTTTCCTGCTCCTGTTTTCATTCGACGATATGCCGCAGGCGAACCTGTATCAGGCATAACGCCATGCACAATACCTAATATTTTATCTTTAACACCTAAGACTTGAGAGGCATAACGGGCAACCAGTCCCCCCATGGAATGGGTGACAAGAATGACTTTTTCTACTGCCAGACCATGTCCGTGTTGATACTTGTAGGTATTGATAACCTTATCAATATATTTAACCAGTTGAGCCGCAGAGATGGCATTATCAACCAGCCAGTTATAGCCAAACACATGGACAGGAAATAAAAAATGTTTGAAATGATTGAGCTCTTTTTCAGTAAAATCAGTCTTATAACTATCATCATCTTTATTACTCAATGCCAGCAATTCACTGAGTATCCCTCTGACGGGTAAAACTTTCTCTACCTTTTCCACGAATTCTGGATTAGTCATTCGATGGATATCTCGCTGCCAGTCATCAACCAAGGAAGTTTGAAAAATATCTAAAAAATCGCCATAACTGAGATGAAGAGCTTCTCCCCAATGGCGTTGCTCTCGGCTTGGAAATAAATTCCCATCATCTGAGTACAAGGTATATTTACTGGACTGAATTTTTCCCTGGTCATCAACAGCGGTAGTTTTCACATTCAACAGCTCACGTCTTTCTTGACCATTTAATCCGATGAAGGGTAGCGTATCCATACCTTTATACCAATCCGCTCGCCAGACAGGTTGATCATCCTTCTTATTTTTTAAATTTGTTCCCATCACTCCCGGAATAAAAATAACAGGAATAGCCTTAATGGGTGGCAATATACACCTGGCCTTAGCATTAAGAGATTTATGTTGTAATTGAATGTCAACCCAACTGCATTTTCCATTTTCATCCCAGTGGGGTCTGTGATAGGAAATATTCTGGCATTCGTCAGTATCGGGAGTGTTTTTTTCTGTCATATCGAAGTTCCTTTTCATTTATCCTTTATTTACAGAGAATACGCTTCACGTATAAAACGTGTTTATTCTCTTTCTGCTCCTATGCAGCTTCCATCTGCTGCATGGCTACAATACGCTCATACCCTCTGTCGATAAACAATATATTCCCCACAAACAGACACTCGTGCAGATCAATAACTTCGTCAGTCAGGGTGGCCCTGGCTTCCGATATGACACAATCTGCTCTGAGCCATCCTCTGCGAACTCCAGCCTAACCTTCGGAGATTTATGTCGCTTTATCCTGACGTTACCCTTGAACGGGTACAGGACAATGGCTTGTCTGATATTGTGAACGAGTGGTTTGATGCAGGCGTCAGAATGGGATATCAGTTAGCCAAGGGAATGATTTCCGCGCGGATTAGTCCGGATGTTCGTTTTGCGGTCATTGGTGCGTTTACTGCAGATTCAGTGGGCAACATCTTTGTAGAAGGTCACAAAGATCAAATGCTCGTTCAAGAGTTTACACGCACTGTAACTGTGCCTACGGACCCACAATCAGGTCAACGTGTTCATAAACCTTTCATCATCACTGTAGTAGTGAACAAAGCTGCTCCATTGCTATATAACGCATTGGCTTCAGGTGAAATGTTGCCAAACGTTGAATTAAAATGGTACCACACTTCAACAGAATTTACGTGTACAGGATTAACGTGCCAGTAATGCATTTGGAATGACAGCTCCGGAACCGGGGTATTGTGCTTCATGTTGCGCATTCCTAACGGGTTCTGACCATTCAGCATTTTTTTCGTCGCATCCCTAGCTTTCTACGATATGACTCATCCTTCAAAACGGCCTGTCATGGTTGTTTGAAAAACATGCTTAACGTAGGATATTTTCCGTTTTCCAAGCGGACCCCAAGAGGACAGTATCTGACACCATTAAATGGGGGAGACTGTCTCCTATAGGTGACAGATTATTTCGAATATTCATTAAATAAATATATATTTACGAATTAAACGCCGCAAAGGACAATAAATCTCAAAAATCTCTTACCCATTTAAGGAATTTTATTCTAGCATAGAGAGCATTTTTAAATGCTGGCTGCGGACTCTCTTTGCAATGAAAAATGTTATTTTTGTTATCTTCCTTGCTTTAATGGTACTGGGTGCTTTTGCTCATGATCCTCAACCCGTTGCAACAACGGATATGATCACGACGATGAATAGCCGGTAACCGGCTGCTTGGTCTGGGACCATCACTCCCGCGATCCTATCATAACGCTATGTTTTTTAACGTCAGAAGATGCGTGCAGATTCCTGTGAGGCAGCTGTTTAACTCATTTAATGGCTAATCGCGTTATGCTTCGCTCTGAGAGTCGTTTGTTCATAACCTGCGAAATCCACGCATCTATCGGCAGGTGTTAACAGGCTTTGTGTCAGTTATCCCTTTGATTAAAAAACGTGTTCTATTTTGTTAATAATTCCTTATTGCCTCGCTGTTATTATTATTATCCTGTTTTACTATTTCGATTTATTCGGCTTGCTATAAATAGTTTTTACCCGGGTTTAACGATATGGTTTTTATATTATCGCTATGCTTCTCGAGTAAAGATTACTTGCCCCCGGCAGACCTTCCACTGTAAAACAGCAGTCTGAGCCAATAATAAAGAGATACCTTTATGCCGCATATTGAAATTAAGTGCTTTCCACGTGATTTAACCGAAGAACAAAAGCAGGCGCTGGCGACAGATGTCTGTGATATTTTGAAAAAACACTTGGGTTCAAAAGATGAGTCTCTGTCTGTGGCGTTGCAGATGGTTGAACAGGCGCAGTGGAAATCGGAAGTATGGGATACGCAAATAGCACCGCAGATGGAACAGTTACTTAAGAAACCGGGCTATCAGCTGTAACTGAATATGATTTTGTATAAGAAAGCCCTGTGATAGAAAT
>CANRKT010000110.1 GCA_947631255.1 uncultured Enterobacteriaceae bacterium | reverse complement strand
CGAAAGGCTGGGGTTTTTTGCGTTCTGAATACCGGAAAAACCCTGTCGTCTGCAGGATGCACGAATGATTCAGGGGTAACTTTCCTTTCCCTGCACCCAAAAAACGCATTATTCTGGTTGTATTGTAGCCAAATCTTACCCACAGTCCGCAGAATTTTGTCCTGAGACAAGATGGCTATTGATCGGGTAAACTAGCTAAGTCTCTATTCCGGAATACAACTACGATGAATCCCTCTCTGAAGTCTTTCAATACCTTTGGTATCCAGGTTTATGCTAAACATATTGCTGTTATCGAATCAGCCCAAGAACTGCTAGCGGCATGGACCGATGCAACCAGCAACGGGCAGCCAGCTATACTGTTAGGTGAGGGCAGTAATATACTCTTCCTGAAGGATTTTGATGGCACAGTGATAGTAAACCGTATCAAGGGTATTCAGATTACGGAACAGGACGATTCATGGTTATTACATGTAGGAGCAGGGGAAAACTGGCATCAACTGGTAGAGAAAACCCTCCTGCAAGGTATCGCTGGGCTTGAGAATCTTGCTTTGATACCCGGCTGCGTAGGATCTTCACCTATTCAGAATATTGGTGCCTACGGCATAGAAATCAAACAAGTCTGTCAGTATGTGGACTGTATTGATCTTAATAGTGGACAGGCAGTACGCCTTGATAATGAACAATGTCAGTTTGGCTACCGTGATAGTATCTTTAAGCACGCTGATTATAAACACTATGCGATTGTTGCTGTGGGACTGAAGCTAGCTAAAAAATGGCAGCCTGTCCTGACTTATGGCTCCCTGACCCAACTCGATCCAGAAAATGTCACTGCACAACAAATCTTTGATAGTGTCTGTGAAATGAGAACTTCAAAATTACCGGATCCTAAGGTGACTGGTAATGCCGGGAGTTTCTTCAAAAATCCCGTTATCACTGCTAAAGAAGCTCAAGAGCTACTTATCCATTATCCACATGCTCCCCATTACCCACAGATTGATGGCCAGGTGAAGCTTGCCGCAGGGTGGCTTATCGATCAATGCCAGTTAAAAGGCCATCAAGTCGGTGGGGCAGCAGTACATCAGCAGCAAGCCTTAGTACTTATCAATGAAGATAATGCCAGTAGTGCAGATATCGTGGCATTGGCACATTATGTCCGCCAGCAAGTCGGTAATAAATTTAATGTCTGGCTAGAGCCTGAGGTCCGTTTTATCGGTAGCACACAAGAAGTGAGCGGATTGGAGACGATTGCGTGAGAGATAATACAGTCCCATTAACATTGATTAGAATTCTGGCTGATAGTGAGTTTCACTCAGGTGAGCAGCTGGGTGAACAGTTAGGTATGAGCCGGGCGGCGATTAATAAGCATATCCAGACCTTACGTGACTGGGGTATTGATGTATTTACAGTACCAGGCAAAGGATACAGCTTACCTGAGCCTATACAATTGCTTGATGAGGCTTTTATTCTCTCGCAGATTAGCGAAGGTACAGTCAACGTATTACCGGTTATAGACTCAACCAACCAGTATTTACTCGAAAGGCTCAACAAGCTCAATTCGGGTGATGCCTGCGTTGCAGAATACCAACAAGCAGGTAGGGGAAGACGAGGGAGACAGTGGTTCTCTCCTTTTGGAACAAATCTCTACCTTTCCATGTACTGGCGTCTTGAGCAGGGACCTGCCGCAGCAATAGGTTTGAGTCTGGTAGTGGGTATTGTGATTGCAGAAGTTTTACAGCGGCTGGGTGCTCATGATGTCAGAGTTAAATGGCCAAATGATCTCTATCTTAATGATAAGAAGCTTGCTGGTATCCTGGTAGAGCTAACGGGAAAAACAGGTGATGCAGCGCAAATTGTTATGGGAGCGGGCATTAATCTGGCCATGAAAAGTGTAGTATCTGAGGTCGTTAATCAGGGCTGGATCAACCTACAGCAAGTTGGCCTTAATATTGATAGAAATCAGCTAGCGGTCTCACTGATTAAAGAATTACGCCAGGCATTAGGCCATTTTGAACGTGAAGGATTAATTCCCTTTCTTACACGCTGGCAGAAATTAGATAATTATATTGATCGTCCAGTAAAACTTATTATTGGCGATCGTGAAGTCTTTGGTATAGCTCGTGGAATTAATGAGCAAGGTGGTCTGTTACTGGAACAAGATGGTATAACAAAAGCTTGGGTAGGTGGAGAAATATCGTTGCGTGGCGTAAATTAAGGGGAGATTATCCCCTTAATCATTACTTACGTAATTTAACGTTATCTATTGCATGGTTCGCGACTTTCGTCATTATCAGACTGGCTCGGTCTCTCGTTGGCAATATATTTTGATTTAAATTTAATAGGTTAATCTCATTCCATAATTGTGTGGCAACATTAATCGCTTCATCTTTAGAAAGCTTCGCATAATTATGAAAATAGGAATCAGGATCGGTAAATGCACTCTCACGGAATTTCAAAAAGCGATTAATATACCAATCTTGTAATAATTCTTCAGGCGCATCGACATAAATAGAAAAATCGACAAAATCTGAAACAAATACATGGTGTGGGTCGTGTGGATAATCCATACCACTTTGCAGAACATTTAATCCTTCAAGAATTAGAATATCCGGCTGGGCTACCGTTTTATCACCATCAGGTATGACATCATAAAAAAGATGCGAATAAACCGGGGCGGTGACGTTAGGAACACCTGATTTAATATCAGAGACAAACTTCACCAGGCGATGCATATCATAGGATTGCGGGAATCCTTTCTTCTTCATCAGATTGCGTTCTTTCAACACCGCGTTAGGGTGAAGAAAGCCATCTGTAGTAATCAATTCCACACGGCGGTGCTCAGGCCAGCGACTTAACAATGCCTGGAGTACACGTGCAGTGGTACTTTTCCCGACAGCAACGCTTCCTGCAATGCTTATCACATACGGAATTCGCTCACCACGGGTTCCCAGAAATTGCTCCTGCACAGCCTGACGGCGCAGATCTGAACTTATATATAAGTTCAGAAGCCGTGATAAAGGGAGATAAATTTCAACCACCTCATCTAAAGAGAGGTCATCATTGATCCCTTCTAAACGCGTGATCTCTGCTTCTGTCAGCGTCATTGGCACAGAATTACGCAGCGCAGCCCACTGCTTGCGATCAAATTGCAGATAAGGAGTAATTGCCAACATTTGTTCTCTGTTACTCATAAGCATACTTTCTGTCGTTCAAAACAATATTTACGTCTCACATTTTGCTATCAATATCCGTGTCAAACACGGAGAGTTAAAGCAGTGCAACGCATCGGATGTTTGATAATGGGCAGGAGGGTAACACCGGAAGTGAAAGAATCAGAAGAAAAAAACAGAATGAATGATGCATTGCTGTGGATCCATCACGTTATGTATTGAGTATGACACCAAAATAATTCTATATTTTTATATCAACTGCTTGTTTTTTATTCAATGAAAAAACAGAACGGCGTGAAAAAGAAGAGCCGTAAGTCAGAAAAAGAGAAAAAAAAGGATCTTCAGTGAGTGATTTTCATACTCATTTGGTGAATTAATCAGCATAATTAAGGGTGATTGCGCAAAATATAAGCGTACGAACATTTTATGCAATTTTTTAGTTGCAAGACGGCTCAGTCCCCCATAAAATGCGCACCACTTGATGCCGACTTAGCTCAGTAGGTAGAGCAACTGACTTGTAATCAGTAGGTCACCAGTTCGATTCCGGTAGTCGGCACCATCAAGTATCTAAAACCCTAGGTGGGGTTCCCGAGCGGCCAAAGGGAGCAGACTGTAAATCTGCCGTCATCGACTTCGAAGGTTCGAATCCTTCTCCCACCACCATATACGGCGACGTAATTGTTGCCAGAGGCGAGAAGCAATACGCTAATCGACTCAAATGATAAAAGAGTTTCTTTTATCTTCAATGCAGAAAGACATCCAGGTAGTCGAGTTCCAGGATGCGGGCATCGTATAATGGCTATTACCTCAGCCTTCCAAGCTGATGATGTGGGTTCGATTCCCACTGCCCGCTCCAGATGTGCTGATATAGCTCAGTTGGTAGAGCGCACCCTTGGTAAGGGTGAGGTCGGCAGTTCGAATCTGCCTATCAGCACCACTTCCTTTTCTCATCCCTGATTATCTTCTGTTAACTCAATTCAGCAATGCAGGCAAATGCCTGGTTGATGTGGTGATATCACCGTTTTAACCGTGTCTTAGAGGGACAATCCATGTCTAAAGAAAAGTTTGAACGTAAAAAACCGCACGTTAACGTTGGTACTATCGGCCACGTTGACCACGGTAAAACTACTCTGACAGCTGC
>CANRKT010000109.1 GCA_947631255.1 uncultured Enterobacteriaceae bacterium | reverse complement strand
CCGGCAGAATTTGTCCGAAGTCATCAAAAAGGTCCGGATCTCTGATTTAGCCTGGTACGGATATTGGGGAGGGATCAGAAAGGTCCGGATCTCTGATTTAGTCTGGTACGGATATTGGGTAGGGATCAGATACTCAGCTGAATAAAATTCCGTTCAAGTGGTAGATTTTTATATCTACCGAGCCAAGCTGCCCGAATTCGTTCAGAATCCAAGCAACTTGCCGGATGTTCGTTAATTCAACTGTACCCTACAACATCGCTGAACAGGTGTTTATTTTTTGTTCTGATTAATGCGGTGTTTTGATGATCAGGTAAATCAACGCGACGAAGGCAACGAAGGTAAAACCATTCGTGACATAAAGAAACACAATAGCATCACCTATTTTTTCATTCGCGATGAGCCAGCTGGCTACCGATAGTCCACAGGTGATACCGAATATCCATGTGAGGATCCAAATCAGTATTTTCATTTTTAACTTACTCGCATTTATTATTCAGAAAGTGCCGACACTCTAAATATATTTCAATGTGGTGTCGATGGTTAGTGTTTTTCTTGATGAACCGGAAATATTTCTGTTACTGAATGTCAGAAGGTTGTTGATTGTTAATTGTGAGTTAAATTAAGGTTTTTTTTGTGATCAGGAGGGGGCTTGCTTGCAGCATAGAGGAAAATGGGCGATTCTTAAAGAGGTATCACCAGCTCAGGGTGATAGTGCGAATTATAATGTAAGGAAAATAGCATGAACTTGAAGAAATTTTTTATGATGATTTGCGTTGTGATGTCTTTGGGTCTGACCCTAACCGCTTGTGCCCCGACACCAACCCAGGAAGGCACCGGTGGTTATTTTGATGACTCAGTTATCACCACGAAAGTAAAAGCAGCCCTGCTGGGTGAGAAGAACATTAAATCTACTCAGATTTCTGTCGAAACCTTCAAAGGTCGTGTGCAGTTAAGTGGCTTTGTTTCCAGTGATCAAGAAGCTGCATTAGCTGTAAAAACTGCACAAGCAGTACCTGGTGTGAGAACCGTTATTAACTCAATGCGCCTTAAATAATTAATCACCATAACAGATGATGCTTAGGTCATCTGTTTTATAAAACCCATCGTGTTGCTGCCGATGGGTTTCATAAGATAGTCAACGCGTCAAAACCACCAATCAGATGTCTGCCTTTTTACTGGCGTTCGCATCAGCCTGCCGCGTGGTATTGCGGAGGATAAAACCGCACAATGCCTGTTGAGCATTCCCGGCATGAGACCGGTAACGGCAAGTCTGTGAACCACCCGGTAGGGGGCGGCAAAACTATGCCAGTAGCCGTGATTTTTCCGCTTTCCCAGGACGGCTTCCCCGTCAGTACAGCACGGATGGATATCAATAAGAGGGTAGATAAAAATCTGCGGCGAAGCTGGTGCGTGCAGTGCGTCCGGGTCTTTATGCAGCGGCTGGAACCATAGATTTTTATGTCTTGGGTTATTGTTGTGATAAAAAAGACTCACCTTCCGGTAAGTCTTTTAAGTGATAATCATGAGCGATCAGTGACTAAACAGGTCGCGTTTTTTTGGCTTAACGAACTGTGCAATCAGTACCAGAACGGCAACAATCAAATAGGCCGCAAAAATAACAATTAACCACTGTGGCATCTCAAGAGATAAGAATGACCACTGCAATTCAGCGCAGTCACCACTGGCGACAAACACCTGTGGCAGCCATTTATCAAGCGGTAACCATTCTGGAAAACGTGCCGCAAAATCACAAGTAGCAAACGGAGAAGGGTATAACTGTATCATCGTATGCTCCCAGGCCAACTGTAGACCTTTTCCTGCACTGTAAAGCCAGAGCGCAAGAGCACCATAGCGCAGCGGCGATTTAGGTGCGATAGCACCCAGCAGGCCGGCACCCATCACACCAAACAACGCGCTACGCTCATAGATACACAGCACGCAAGGCTGCAACCCTAAGCCATGCTGGAACCACAATGCGGTTAATTCTAAAGCGAAAGCAGTAAATGCCATTAACAGCCATGCACCACGTCCACGTGAGCACTGGTTTAAGTATTGCAACATAATCATGATCCCTGCAACATGCCTATACTCGGCAGTGTAAACGAAAAAGTTTTTTGTGCTAGTAGGATAGATGAAAATATCTCGCTTACTGGGGGCATTACGACCTGGTTGTCGTCAGGAAAACGAAGGTATTTATCTGGACTCTATTCTATACAGAATCAGTGTAAGTAAATTAATAAATTCAACTCAATATGTTATTTTTTCTTCGACGGGGCCGCAAGAGACCCTTTGCGCGTATCCAAGTGATAATAGCTATCCGTCCCATTATACAATATGTTTAGGGCTGCCTGAGGCTTAATCAGCAACAGCTCAGTAAACGTCGAGAAGAGGGGGAGAGAAATGCACAGGTTGCATAAAAATGGCTAATATATCACCACCGATAGTGCCATCCCCTGCATACTGACAGTGAGTGGACTGATGTTCACGAACTGAGATAAAAATTGCGTTATAGCGCACGTCCATCATATATTTCGATTGTGTTTTGAGCATCAGATCATTTATTTATGTTTATCATCTTTCAGAACTCATTTTTAACAGTGACTTGAATTACTTTGGGCAGAGAACGTATATTTGGATGCTTTCTGGAATTCATGCTATCTGGTATGATGATGACTGTCACAGGCAAACCTGCATAATGGAATTATACCATGGTCATTAAGGCACAAAGCCCAGCGGGTTTCGCTGAAGAATATATTATAGAAAGCATCTGGAACAGTCGTTTTCCACCGGGTTCGATCCTACCCGCTGAACGTGAACTATCTGAACTTATTGGTGTGACAAGAACCACTTTACGTGAAGTGCTTCAGCGTCTTGCCAGAGATGGCTGGTTGACTATTCAGCACGGTAAACCCACTCGTGTGAATAATTTTTGGGAAACATCCGGACTGAATATTCTGGAGACACTGGCACGTCTTGATCATGATAGTGTGCCGCAGCTTATCGATAACTTATTGTCGGTAAGAACCAATATCTCTACCATTTTTATTCGTGCAGCTGTACGTCAGCATCCTGAAAAAGCACAGAATGTATTGTCCCTGGTCGGTGCTGTTGATGACAACGCTGATGCCTTTGCTGATCTGGATTATAATATTTTCCGCGGACTGGCTTTTGCTTCAGGCAACCCTGTTTATGGTTTAATTATTAATGGCATGAAAGGACTGTATACCCGAATTGGCCGTCAATATTTCTCTAATCCTGCTGCCCGTCGACTTGCGCTGGATTTCTATCATCAGCTGAGCACACTGTGCCAGGATGGTTTATACGATCAGGTTTTCGATGTCGTGAGAAATTATGGTCGTGAAAGTGGTGAGATCTGGCATAGCATGCAGAAAAATTTACCCTGTGATGCGGTCATGCTCGGTCGTTAAAGTATTCTGTCACCCTGTATTCAGTGGCTACCCTGGAGGTTTACTTCCAGGGTAGCTGACAAACAGACACCTCACTCAGTATTTGAACCCACTAAGTCAGATCCCGACTCGGACAACGGCCAAGCAACTCCACGCTTGAGTCTTCGTTTTGTTGCTCCAGTATCACATCAAATCCCCATAAACGATGGACATGTTTCAGGACTTCTTTGTATCCGCTATCCAAAGGGATGTGATTATGCGGGACATAACGCAACGTGAGTGAACGGTCACCGCGTAAATTCACATTCCACACCTGAATATTTGGTTCCAGATTGCTGAGATTATATTGAGCTGAAAGCTGATGCCGGATATGACGATAGCCTTCCTCATTGTGGATCGCAGAGATCTCCAGATAATTGTTTTTATCATTATCCAGTACCGTGAACAGACGAAAATCACGCATCAGTTTTGGTGATAAAAACTGGCTGATAAAGCTTTCATCTTTAAAGTCACGCATGGCAAAGTGCAGCGTTTCCAGCCAGTCTGAACCGGCAATGTCCGGGAACCAGTATTTATCCTCTTCGGTTGGTGACTGACAAATGCGTTTAATATCCTGGAACATCGCAAAGCCAAGGGCGTAAGGATTAATACCGCTATACCACTGGCTATTATAAGGCGGCTGGAATACCACATTGGTATGGCTGTGGAGAAACTCCATCATAAAACGTTCGCTGACTTTTCCTTCATCATAGAGGTGGTTGAGCAAGGTATAGTGCCAGAATGTTGCCCAGCCTTCATTCATCACCTGGGTTTGTTTTTGCGGATAAAAATACTGACTGGATTTACGTACAATGCGCATAATTTCACGCTGCCAGGGTTCAAGCAGCGGGGCATTTTTTTCCATAAAATAGAGCAAGTTCTCCTGGGGTTCAGAAGGGAAACGACGCTCAACTT
>CANRKT010000108.1 GCA_947631255.1 uncultured Enterobacteriaceae bacterium | reverse complement strand
GCACTTTACATCGATTTTGATCATGAATAGCTCTCCGATAAATTTCCCTGTATTACAGGTTACTTAACGGATTGGATGCATGACCGAATTCTTCAGTCTTAGCGTCGTCAGAAATGGCGTTGAAAAATATAAGATAATAAATCCCGAAGCAGCATGGGCCTGTCAATTGTGACAGGCATATTAAATTTACCTCGTTGTCTGGATTTTCAGTCTTCCTTATAGTATTAAAAATACTACTTTTTTAGTCTCAGAGGCAGAACATGACCAACGTCACACTTAATGTGAAAATAAGCAGTGAATTAAAAGAACAAATTCGTCTTTATGCCGAAGAGAAACAAGTTACGTTGGGAGCAGTCACTGAAGAGTTATTAACGAAAGCGCTGGCACTGAGCCTCGAAGAGGGTGAGCCCATAGAGGAACATGTTGAGGAAAGTGTTGAGGAAGGTGAGGTTGATAATCAGCATACCGAAGAGAAGCGCGTCTCCCCCTTAAGTGACCATGAAATAAAAACATTGCGAAAATTTCTGAAAAAGCACAAGAAAAAGAAAAAGTAAAATAGACGGTAATCCTGACCCGATAAATCAAAGCGGCCGAGGATGACTGCTTTGATTATTTTTATACAATAATGTTGCGAGTTCTTTCTGATGGTTCTTCCATCAGTTGCTGCCAGATAGGTTGCAATCGTTTTAGAGCTTGATACATCGCGGGGGTTTCGAGCGTAAAAGGCAAACGCAGATATCGCTCAAATGCCCCATCAACCCCAAATCTTGGCCCGGCACCCATTCGGATCCCGGCACTTTCTGCATGAGCGGAAAATACCGTTGCCTGGGCTTTGGGCAGTTCAATCCACCAGGAAAGTCCACCTTCTGGCTGACTGGTTTTCCAGTCGGGAAAAATCTCGCTGAGTATTGCAAAACTGGTATCACGTCTTTGCCGCAGCAAATTACGCCGCTGGGGTAAAAAGTTCTCCGCTTCATTCAGCAGAGCAATGGTAGCCAGTTGCTCCAGTATTGGTGTTCCGAGATCGAAGGTATTACGCATCTGAATCAGCGCATTGATGGTTTTTCGTGGCGCTCTTATCCAGCCAATACGCAGTCCCCCCCAAAAGCTTTTACTCGCTGAACCGAGGGTAATGACATTGTCGGCTTTGTCAAAAGCCGCCATTGGCGGTGGTGGCGGTTTATCGAACCATAAATCGACCATCGTTTCATCCACCACCAGAGCAGTACGGCTGGCGGCGGCGATATCACAGATTCGTTGTCGGGTCACTTCATCCATACAGCGACCTGTTGGATTATGAAAGTCAGGTAACAGATAAGCCAGTCGAGGAGAGGTCTGAGCGATGGTTGCTGCCAGACCTTCTACATCCCAGCCGCTGGCCGGTAAACTGACGGCTACCGGGCGACATAAGGCTCCACGAATGGTCGAAAGGGCCACAGAGTAAGTCGGATTTTCAATCACCACCCGATCACCCGGACCTGTTAGCAGACGTAATACCAGGCCCAGTCCATTAAGCGCGCCATTAACAATGATAATTTGATCCGCGTCGGTTGGCAGGCCACGACTGCAGTAGCGTTGTGCAATCACTTGTCTTAACGACAGCAATCCCTGGCTGTTATAACCCGTTGAACTCAGATGTTCTGGCAGAGCTGTTAGCGCAGTGGAATAGGCATGATGAATTTCCGGACCCGCGCTGAGTGATGCGGCGGACAGATCCAGCACAGGAGCAATACCCGGTAACGGTGAAATTGCCGGGCTACTTTCTGGTAACAGTGTTATCGATCCAGAACCCTGACGACTTATCAGATAACCTTGCTCACGGAGTAATGCCAGTGCCGACGTCAGAGTTGTGCGGCTGACATCAAGCAAGGAGGAAAAATCTCTTTCGCCAGGCAGACGACAGCCGAGAGGCAATCGACCATCGAGGATCAACTGCCGTAGTCCATTGGCGAGTTGTTGATAAACAGGTGTTCGTGAGTTTTCCTGATGCCATTGCCCCAGTAGCTGGGATAATGATGTTGCACCCATTCTGCGCTGACTCATAGCAGTCCACTTTTTTATAACTGGATATTCATAATAAGTCCATTTTGATTCAGAGTATATATTCAGTGTAAGAGATAAAGAGAAGGGAATGAATGATGATGGCACGTCGACTGATACAGCTTTATATCGGACTGATTTTATATGGCGTTTCAGCTGCGATGTATGTGCGGGCAGATTTAGGCGCCGATCCCTGGAATGTTTTCCACTTGGGTGTGGCAGGCATTTTTTCGCTGAATCTTGGCGTAGTGATGATTGGCGTCGGAGCGCTGGTACTGCTGTTGTGGATCCCACTGCGTACGCGTCCGGGCATTGGGACTATCAGTAATGTTATCGTTCTTGGTCTTGCGGCAGATGCTGCACTGGCTTTGATGCCACCGGTCGAATCATTAGCGTTCAGAATAGGGCTGCTTATCACAGCACTGATTGTTAATGGTATGGCGACTGGAATGTATATTGGCGCTGGTTTAGGAGCCGGGCCACGTGATGGACTGATGACAGGACTTCATGCACGTACGGGTTGGTCGATACGCAGTATCCGTACCACGATAGAAGTAACGGTATTATCTGCTGGGTGGTTAATGGGCGGAGCCTTTGGTGTCGGCACGGTATTATATGCGTTGGCTATTGGGCCGCTAATCCAGTTATTTTTACCCTGGTTTCATATTGCTCCGACTAAAAAAACCGCTTCCTGCCGCAGCTGAAACGGTTGTCGAATAAGTCACTGGTCATTGGCTATTCCTCTGTAATATATCCATAGCGATTGAGCGGTCGATACATTATGTATTCGCACATTAAAAAGAAGTCGAATCTCTATTGAGGGCACGTAAAAGAATGACCGTTCCTCACTATCAATTCCCTTGATTAAGCAATATGAAATGAGTCAGCAACTATCACTATAAACAACAGATAAAAAAATACCTGCTCCTGAGAAGCAGGTATTTTTTGCTGTTAGCCTGGATTCAAAAATCAAGCAGACCAGAGATTACAGAACGCCCTGGGCCAGCATCGCATCAGCTACTTTAACGAAACCAGCGATATTTGCGCCACGTACATATTGCGTTTGTTTGTCTTCACCGCCGTACTCCACACAAGAGTGGTGGATATCCAGCATGATGTGTTGCAGACGAGCATCCACTTCTTCCGCTTTCCAGCTAAAGCGCGCCGCATTCTGAGCCATTTCCAGGCCAGAAGTTGCAACGCCACCGGCATTAGCCGCTTTGCCAGGTGCAAACAACACGCCAGCTTCAAGAAACAGGTCAGTTGCTGCGATAGTGGTTGGCATGTTGGCGCCTTCTGCAACCGCTTTAACGCCGTTAGCGATAAGGACGCGAGCCGCTTCAACATCCAGTTCATTTTGAGTCGCGCATGGTAGAGCGATATCTACCGCGATACCCCATGGTTGTTGACCTTCGAGATAAGTCAGACCAAACTCGCGAGCGTAGTCAGACAGGCGGCCATCACGGCTGGCTTTAATTTCGCACAGACGGGCTAATTTTTCAGTCGTGAAGCCTGCTTCGTCAACGACAGTACCGTTAGAATCAGATGCCGTGATAACACGAGCGCCCAGAGACATTGCTTTTTCGATAGCGTATTGAGCAACGTTGCCTGAACCTGATACAGAAACACGCATACCTTCGAAACCAAGACCGTGGCGTTTCAGCATGGCATCAGTAAAGTAAATCAGACCGTAACCAGTCGCTTCCGGACGAATCAGGCTGCCACCAAATGACAGACCCTTACCGGTGAACACGCAAGCGGTATTATTGGACAATTTTTTCATCATGCCGGCCATATAACCGACTTCACGACCACCCACACCGATATCACCCGCAGGAACGTCAGTGTCCGGACCCAGGTGGCGATACAGTTCCAGCATTAATGACTGGCAGAAGCGCATGATTTCGCCTTCGCTTTTGCCTTTGGGATTGAAATCACTCCCGCCTTTACCGCCACCCATAGGCAGGGTTGTCAGAGCATTTTTGAACGTTTGCTCGAAGCCCAGGAACTTAAGGATTGACAGGTTAACAGAAGGATGGAAACGCATACCGCCTTTGAATGGGCCAATCGCAGAGTTGAACTGTACGCGGAAGGCACGGTTAACCTGGACCTGATTGTTGTCATCAACCCATGCTACCCGGAACTGAATGACACGCTCAGGCTCCACCAGACGCTCAAGCAGGCTCTGCTGGCGATACTGTGGATTGTTTTCCAGGAAAGGCCACAGTGTGGTCATTATCTCTCGAACAGCTTGAGCAAACTCAACCTGATGCGGGTCACGTGATTGAACGGAGGATAAAAAATCTTCGAGAGTTAACAACTGCGACATACTAAGTAATTCCTCTGATAAACGGATGTTGTGTGCAATCAACTTCTGTATTTGTGATTTGACTATAACATTTTCTGATAAATGGACAGCAAACAGTTTTTTACTGGGAAGAAAAAAATGAACTGGCGGGGAGAGATTATCCTTTTCAAACACCAATAACAGTCCGTAATGACGGCAATAACATTAAAAATTAAGGTGGAATTTCCAAAGCACTACCAGCTGCGATTAAATCAAATAGTGAGTGAGTTATCAATGTAAAGTCTCGTGTCTGGTGGGGCAGAGGGAGAAGTTTTTCAGAGTTATACACTGATGATTTTCGTGTTTGCGGATTATAATCCCGGTTAACGGCGTGAGTGCTATTTATTATCTGCCTGTGCAGGGTTATCGATCCGCTTTCATATTTTTTATTGCAGTAC
>CANRKT010000107.1 GCA_947631255.1 uncultured Enterobacteriaceae bacterium | reverse complement strand
TCACATTTACACTGATGAGGTAAAATTCCGGTTGTATGATGTGAACGAGTGTGATTGTATCAATAACGACATTTAATAAAGATTCAGGAAACCTATGACCACTCAACATTACATCTCTCGACTACTACTTACCGCGCTACCAGCCGCGGTAGTCGTCGTGTGTGTGGTGGTGGTCGTCGGCAATGCGCCGTAGGGACTGAATCAACGCATCGATTCCAAACCCCGCCGGCGCAAACCGGGCGGGGTTTCTTGTTTAAGCCTGCCCAGTAAGTCAGCCGACGAATAATAAGAAGGACTGGAGCATGGCAATTTCGGACACACCCACACAACGTATAACTGGTGCACAACTGATCGTAAAAATGCTGGAACACCATGGTATCTCTACCGTTAGCGGCATTCCTGGTGGTACCGTTCTCCCGCTTTACAATGCTCTCAGCCAAAGTCGTGTTATTCGTCATATTCTGGCGCGTCATGAACAAGGCGCGGGATTTATGGCTCAGGGAATGGCGCGTACCAGCGGTAAAGCGGCGGTTTGTATCGCCTGTAGCGGACCTGGAGCAACGAATCTGGTGACTGCCATTGCCGATGCTCGTCTTGATTCTATTCCACTGATTTGTATTACCGGTCAGGTTCCTACGGGAATGATTGGGACGGATGCCTTCCAGGAAGTAGATACCTACGGTATTTCTATCCCCATTACCAAGCACAACTATCTGGTCCGTGATATCAGTGAACTGCCGCAGGTGTTTGTTGATGCGTTCCGTATCGCGCAGTCCGGGCGACCAGGGCCGGTCTGGATTGATATTCCTAAAGATGTTCAAACGGCTGAAATTGATATCAGTGAACTTCCTGCCATTGCTGAAATACAGACTCCAGCGGCAGTAGAACATCAGACAATTACCGCAGCGGCGGACTTGATTAATCAGGCTAAACGTCCGGTATTGTATTTAGGCGGCGGCATTATCAGTGCCGGGGCGGCAGAGCAAGCCCGTGCTCTGGCAGAGCAGGCTAACTTACCGACGACCATGACGCTGATGGCACTGGGCACATTGCCTGCGGATCATCCGTTATCTTTAGGCATGCTGGGGATGCACGGGGCACGAAGCACCAACTTCATTCTTCAGGAAGCCGACTTACTGATTGTTCTTGGTGCCCGCTTTGACGACAGGGCGATTGGCAAAACAGAAGCTTTTTGCCCGAATGCGAAGATAATCCATGTCGATATTGACCGTGCTGAGTTAGGCAAAATTAAACAGGCCAATATTGCTATCCAGGGAGATGTCAGTGAAGTCTTAAGTCAGCTGACACCACTGATTGAGGCACAACCTCGTACTGAATGGCTGCAGACCGTCTGCGGTTTACAGCGTGAGTTTCCGTGTGTGATGCCGGGAGTGGACAATCCATTAATGCCTTATGGCCTGATCCGTGCAGCAGCGGCTTGTGTTGATGACCAGGCGATTATCACGACCGACGTTGGGCAGCATCAAATGTGGGTGGCACAGGCTTATCCTTTAAATCGTCCTCGTCAGTGGCTGACTTCAGGCGGGCTGGGAACGATGGGCTTTGGTTTACCTGCCGCGGTTGGTGCTGCGCTGGCGAACCCTGGTAAGAAAGTTTTGTGTTTTACCGGTGACGGTAGCCTGATGATGAATATTCAGGAGATGGCGACAGCGGCAGAAAACCAGCTGGATGTGAAGATTATTTTGATGAATAACGAGGCATTAGGTTTGGTGCATCAACAGCAAACACTGTTTTATCAGCAAAATGTCTTCGCTGCCACCTATCCTGGAACCATTGATTTCCTGACCATTGCCCGTGGATTTGGTCTGGCGACGTGTGACTTAAATGCCGCAGCCGATCCGTTTTCCGCATTGCAGGAAGCGATTTCACGTCCAGGACCTTGTCTTATCCATGTACGTATTGATACCAGCGAGAAAGTTTACCCGATGGTGCCACCAGGCGCTGCTAATATTGAGATGATTGGAGAATAATGATGCAACAATCAACCGTTGTTCTGGAACTTACAGTACGTAACCATCCGGGCGTAATGTCTCATATTTGTGGTCTGTTTGCGCGCCGGGCATTTAACGTTGAGGGTATTTTGTGTCTGCCACTTAATGATGACTTACACAGTCTAATCTGGCTACAGGTTGCGGATGATAAGCGGCTTGAACAGATGATAAGTCAGGTAGAAAAACTGGAAGATGTGGTGCAGCTGATCCGGCATGCCAGCGATCCGGGGATCTTTAATCGCTTGAACACACTGATTCAGTAGTTATTCCTCTTTGGTCTTGCGCTTCCCCCCGTTTTTACAAGGGAAGCGCGGGTCCGGAATAACAACATTACCGAAGGTTAATCCCTTCACGTACCAGTAAATCGGCTGTGATATCAGCGATAGACTTCGCTCCTGTCAGCGTCATCGCGACGCGCATTTCTTTTTCGATCAGATTCAGTAAATGGGTCACTCCCGCTCCCCCATGGGTCGCCAGAGCATAGATAAACGCCCGCCCCAGCAAGACGCTATCAGCACCGAGGGCTATCATCCGCACGACATCCAGTCCATTACGAATACCACTATCGGCCAGAATGGCTATTTCACCTTTCACCGCATCGGCAATCGCGGGTAATGCTCGAGCAGAAGACAGTACGCCGTCTAACTGACGCCCTCCATGGTTAGAAACCACAATACCGTCGGCCCCGAAACGTACCGCATCACGGGCATCATCGGCATCGAGGATCCCTTTGATCACCATCGGTCCATCCCAGAATTCACGGATCCACTCTAAGTCGCTCCATGAAATTGAGGGATCAAAGTTATTCGCGAGCCAGCCAATATAATCCTCCAGCCCCGTAGGTTTGCCGAGATAAGTCGAAATGTTACCTAAATCGTGAGGGCGACCATGCAGTCCGACATCCCAGGCCCATTGAGGGTGAGTGATGGCTTGTAAGTAACGGCGCATTGCGGCATTGGGACCACTCATACCCGAGTGCGCATCACGGTAGCGGGCGCCCGGTGTTGGCATATCGACAGTGAAAACGAGTGTTGAACAGCCCGCGGCTTTCGCTCGCTCCAGTGCATTGCGCATAAAACCCCGGTCTTTAAGAACGTACAGCTGAAACCACATTGGCCTGTCGATAGCCGGTGCGACTTCCTCGATAGGGCATACAGATACGGTCGACAGGGTAAAAGGAATACCTTTTTCAGCTGCAGCCCTGGCTGCCTGCACTTCACCGCGTCTGGCATACATACCACAGAGTCCAACTGGAGCAAGAGCTACCGGCATCGCCATTTTTTCATGAAACAGAGTCGTTTCAAGGCTCAGTTCTGACATGTTTTTCAGCACGCGCTGCTTGAGTGCCACATCAGCCAGATCATCAACATTACGACGCAGGGTATGCTCAGCATAGGCACCACCATCAAGATAATGAAATAAAAAAGGTGGCAGAATACGTTGTGCAGCGGAGCGGTAGTCGGTTGCGGCAGAAATAATCATGACTTTTTTTCCCTTGTGGCAGCATGTGTGTCATCCGGTAGGCGAGTTAAACGTACCTTTCGGGCTTGATCTTCTTGTTGGGTTTTATGAGTGGAATGCACAAAACCTAAATGTCGTTGGGCTGCACACCTTGCGCGCTCAGGATCGGCTGCAAGAATGGCTTGCAGTAGCTCGTGATGTTGCTCGGTAAGCTGAGCAAAAATTTCCGGAGTGGTATACATATGCTGTCTGCTATGCTGCACCGAGGATTGCAGCAAATCGAAAAAACCACGCATCGTCTGGAGGAGCACCAGATTATGTGACGCCTCTGCAATTGCCAGATGAAATCGGACATCAGCCTGGGCTGCGAGAGCAGGATCATCACGTTCTTTAAATTTTAGCGTGGCATCAAAGCAGGCAATCAGCTTCTCTTTATCTTCCGATGTCGATCGCAGTGCGGCATACCAGGCGGTGCTGGCCTCAATGGTGTGGCGAGCTTCAATAATATCCAGCCGATAACAGGGATCCTCTTCTAGCAGTGTTTTAAGTGGCTGAACCAGACGCTGTTCTGACCAGGATTGTTTTTCATAACACAGGTAAGTTCCCCCCCCAGGACGGCTGCTGAGGATCCCTTCGCCCACTAATTTTTGAATAGCCTCACGTAAAATGGATCGTGAACAGCCCAGTTCACTGGCTAGCTGGCGTTCAGCGGGTAAGCGCATACCGGCTTCCAGCTTCTGCTTTTGTATCAGCTCTTTGATATGCTGAACTATTTTGTCAGTCAGACGAGGTTCATGCTGGTTCATAAAATCATCCAGGCGGCAAAAAATTCTGGCGCGCGTGACTTAATTTATCAGGCGAGCGGCTGGCTGAAGCCTGGCGCATTTCCTGTGAAGAGAAGAAATTGGTAGGACCACCATGCTCTGCTACTAAAAAGATACCTAATGGTTACCGTTGTGTTAACTAATGGCAATGGCATGGTAAGGGTTTTTCAGTAATCTGAAGTAAGGGACACAGTTTTTAATAAATTGGTAGGACCGTCTGGTGGGGAAAGGCGTGAACCCGGGCTTACCCGGGAGCATTCAGTGACGAGGCTGTTACAAGCGTTGAATTGAAAACCAGCGACGCCAGATAAAACGGATAACAAAGTATTCAATGGTGCCGAGAGCCAGGAACCAGATACAGAAGATAAGGATATACAGCTGATTCATATCGAGCAGATGTAAGGTTTCGACCAGCTCCTGAGCCAGCGTCACAGTTAAGGCCGGTGCAGGCAAAAGTAAACAAGAGAGAAAGGCCAGCAGTAAAATACCGGCCGCGCTCAGCAGCGCCTGATGAGAGTTATTCATAGGGTATTAACCTGAGACAAAACTCTATTGTCGGGTAAAGCCTGAGATTGTGCAAACCCGCTGACGCTTTCGCGGTATGGA
>CANRKT010000106.1 GCA_947631255.1 uncultured Enterobacteriaceae bacterium | reverse complement strand
TACCCCAATATTTATTGATATTGAGTTTTGCATTACTCCCCCAAAATTCAACACCAGCACCAAAACGTCTGTTATGCCCGGTAATATCGTCGTCATAAAACGCATTAAAACCATATACAAAATCATCTGAAAACTTACGAACCCCTAAGCCAGCATTTAAAGTGTTTCTTTTTTCTTTATTTCTAAATCCTAACTGAGAGAAAAATAATGTGTCTTCGTTTTCATATAGCGGTATCAGTGTATCGATAGAACTATTATGTAGAGACCAGTTGTCATCAAGATTGAGATGTAATCGTGTTTGGCCATTATTTTCAAAAAAATCATCTAAATAACTTGTCGCAACACCGGATAATTTACCACGAACATAATTTGATGCATCTCCAGATGCTATTGTATCGAACGCCTGTACAGCATCTGATGGATTAAAGAAAGAGTATGGTGTCTCTTTTTGTATTTCATTCGCCGTAGCAAAAACAGCCATGGCTGCTGGATTTATTATATTGAAAGAAAATAAAAAATCAGCAGGTTGGCTACTATCTTCCTTGATTTATAAGTCATAACACTCTCAATCCATCATTAGGTTTAAATGATTTCAATTGTTTCGAAAAAATTGAGTTGTACAGGTCATCAAATATTATTCCCGCACTATCTAAGACAATCATTATTGGAACTATATAGATACTTTCAGGAGGGCATGCCATAACCGTTTATGGCTATAATTCAGGTTCTCATCCTATCACCAGAACTTTGCCACTTATATTATCTGACTGAATTACTCAAACATAAAAATTTTAAAAAAAATCATATAACACCTCGAAAAACAATTTAAAAAAAATAAAATTCAAAGCGTTATATGTCCTGGATTGTTGAAGCAATCCGATTTTTATATCAGGCATTAAATCATGAAAATAAATCTATCCGCATCAAAGAGTTAGAAATTTAAATAACACAGAACTCATCAAAGATTGGATTTACTCGTAACGGATAACAGCCTTTCTTTCGTTGTGGCAGGATACTTTGAACCTGCGCTTAAGGTCTAAACCATATATCTTTTTAGAAAAAGTGTGCATTATTCAGTTGGAGCAAAAAAACATTAAATAATAACCAAAAGCCTCCAATAAGGAGTCGACTGCATGAAGGTCATTTGGCTATTAGAAAAATAGTTCTATATGTGTAATGTTAAACCCTTCATAGTTTACTACTATATGATATATATTAATGGATTTCTTCAAAAGAATTGTAAAGTAATTTATAGCAATCTGATAACCTTCCACTTTTAACTAGGTAGTAGCTAAGCAGGGTCGTTTTAGGCGGGAAATATACTGCATCGGTGTAAAAATACTCTGTGGCATATTCATTGAATTCACTCAATGATGATATAACGGGCTCTCTGGTTATAATTCTTATGCTCAGGTTTTCCGGTTGGAAAAATCAGGTCTGATATTTTTTATTTCAGCCCATAATATCAATATATTACTCGCATACTCCGTAGGTTATCAGTACAAATTGATGATGTTTTTACTTTATCTTCAATGAGAGATTTGAGGAAATAACTTGGATGGCGCCCGAAGAACTGAAACGATGAACTTAAATCAGGCAACACCCGTCATCTTTGGCAAGAAGGAATTGATGTAACCTGGTACTCTCCCTGCAATAACACAGGGAGAGCGTCATACCGAATGCTACTGTTTAGCTACGGCGTGCTTTAACCGCCGCAGCCAGCTGGCGCAATGCGACTTCAGTATCTTCCCAACCAATACAGGCATCAGTCACACTCTTGCCATAGACCAGTGGTTCACCGCTATCGAGGTTCTGGTTTCCTTCAACCAAGTGACTTTCAATCATCACCCCAACAATGGCCTTTTCACCCGTCGCAACCTGCCGGCAAACATCATCGCAGACAGTCATTTGCTTTTTAAATTGCTTACTGCTGTTAGCATGGCTGAAATCAATCATTACCCGTGGAGCAAGACCCGCTTTAACCAAGCCTTCCTTAACTTCAGCGACATGTTTTGCACTGTAGTTTGGCTCTTTACCACCACGTAGAATGATATGGCAGTCTTCGTTACCACGGGTACTGACAATAGCAGAGTGCCCCCATTTGGTAACCGACAGGAAACAATGAGGTGCGCTGGCCGCGTTAATAGCGTCGATAGCGACTTTAATCGTGCCATCTGTACCATTCTTAAAGCCAACCGGGCAAGAAAGGCCTGAAGCCAGCTCACGGTGAACCTGAGATTCCGTAGTGCGAGCACCAATTGCTCCCCAGCTCATTAAGTCACCGAGATATTGCGGAGTAATCATATCCAGAAACTCACCCGCCGCAGGCAGACCACTGTCATTAATTTCCAGCAGTAGCTGACGAGCAACACGCAAGCCATCATTAATTTGGTAGCTGTTATCCATATGTGGATCGTTGATAAGTCCTTTCCAGCCCACAGTGGTACGTGGTTTTTCAAAATAGACTCGCATCACGACTTCTAAAGAGTCCTGTAGTTCTTCACGTATTGCCAGCAGACGTGCACCGTACTCTTTCGCCGCTTTGGTATCGTGAATAGAGCAAGGACCAATGACGACCAGCAGACGGTCATCTTTTCCATTCAGAATATTGTGAATGGCACTACGAGCATGGGAAACGGTCGAGGCTGCTTTTTCCGTCGCGGGGAATTTTTCCAGTAAAGCGACAGGAGGTAATAGCTCATTGATTTCTTTAATACGTAAATCGTCGTTCTGATAATTCATAATAATTCCGTCGGATGCTTCATTACAGTATCTTCAATCTAACGCGCAGCGCTGAGAGTGTAAAAGGGATTTTACACTCGAGAGGGGATTTTTTTTATTTGCTCAGAACCTATTACGACGGGATAGACAGAGCAAGATAACAAGGATGTCGATGGCTGTGCGGAGCCGGGCAGAAACCCAGTATCGCCCTATCTCTGATAAGGCGATACTGAAAGTGATTAAGAGAGAATGCGTGAGCCACGCTGGCGAGCACTTCTACTCCACATCCGGACTCCGTTGACAGCGACAAACATCAGCAGCAGGTATTCAAGCGACATCGCATAGACACCTTGCAGGGCGAAAATAACGATACTTATCATGTTAACAATGACCCACAAGATCCAGTTCTCCACATATTTTCGGGTCATCAGGATCATCGCGGCTATCGACAGTACCATCATGCAGGAATCCCAGAATGGGAATGCGTCGGGTTCCAGTACCGGTTGTGTCACATTCATGCCGAAACTTTGCATAATCGAGACCGCTACACGGGTCAGGAAAGCAAATACCGGATCGATATAGACGGTCATCAGGCCAATGGCAATAACAATGCCAGCCAGCCAGCCTAAAGCTTTCGGCAAGGTTAACCAGCGAATTTGTAATGCAGCCTGATTATCATTGCCTTGTCGGGACCAGGCATACCAGCCGTAGAGGTTGGCACCAAAGAAAAATAACTGGAGCAATAAGCTGGCATAAAGTTGAATCTGGAAGAAGATGATCGCGAACAGGGTGACGTTAATTAACCCAAAAGCGTAGTTACTGATTTTCTCCAGACTGGCTAACCAGATACATAACAGCCCTGCCAGTGTGCCTATTGCTTCTATCCATGATAAATCATACCCCCCCGCCCCAATAGGAATATGGACGAGCATGTTCTGTGTACTAAGAAAATCCATAGTTTCCTCAATGCGTAGTATTACGCGTTACCTTTTACAGAAAGACGCAGCTCGGCTGCAAAATCAAGCATGCGATTTAACGGCACTAAAGCCCTTTCTCGCAGTATTGGGTCAACATGTATTTCATATTCCGCCCCTCCCTGCTCCAGGCTATCAGAAATAGCTTTAAGCCCGTTCATTGCCATCCAGGGGCAATGCGCGCAGCTCCGACATGTCGCCCCCTCTCCTGCGGTCGGTGCTTCCAGCAATATTTTTTCAGGACATTCCTGCTGCATGCGATAAAAGATCCCACGATCAGTTGCCACAATGAGTCGTTGATGTGGCAGCGTCTTTGCGGCCTGAATCAACTGACTGGTTGAACCTACTGCATCAGCAAGTGCAACAATAGACTGAGGCGACTCCGGATGCACCAATACTGCAGCATCAGGATAGAGTGCCTTCATCGTGACTAACGCCTGCATTTTAAACTCATCATGAACAATACAGGTACTTTGCCAGCACAGCATATCTGCTCCAGTCTGCTGTTGTACGTAGTTACCCAGGTGACGATCTGGCGCCCAAATAATTTTTTGCCCCAAACTGTCGAGATGCTCGATTAATTCAACTGCGATGCTTGATGTCACAACCCAATCAGCACGTGCTTTTACTGCAGCAGAAGTATTAGCGTAGACCACCACGGTACGATCTGGGTGTTTATCACAAAATGCGTTGAATGATTCTATCGGACAACCCAAGTCTAGCGAGCATTCAGCCTGTAACGTGGGCATCAGAATGGTCTTTTCCGGGCTAAGAATTTTTGCTGTCTCACCCATAAAGCGCACGCCAGCGACCAACAGGGTTGAAGCGCTATGCGCCGCACCAAATCGAGCCATTTCAAGTGAGTCAGAGATACAACCGCCAGTTTCTTCTGCCAGTGACTGAATTTCAGGGTCGGTATAGTAGTGTGCCACCATCACCGCATTACATTCTTTAAGTAAACGTTTTATCTTCTGACGGTAAAATTGTTTTTCGTCCTGGCTGAGTACGGTTGGTTTAGGCGGGAAAGGATAAATCTCGATTTCTGGTTCGAACATCGCTGACATAATATCATCTCGTTTTACCGGCTTAACTTAATTCATCAGTCCGAGCCAGTTAATACAATAAAGCACCAATTTTGTTTTGTATGCTAAACAGTATGTAAAATTAATCAACACTTTTTGTTACTTTTTGGGTGAGGAAATAGAACTGACATCAAACCAAGATGCATACCGGGAAGAAACTGAAGAATATTTGGGAGGATGAATGACAGATAGCAAAAAGGCGCCTTTAGGGCGCCTTCTTACATTGTTGGATGGTTCAGCCTTTGGCTTCACCCTTCGGGTCGTTGCTAAAGCAACGTTGTTTCGCTTTCGCTCCACTCGAACCTGCTGCAGGTTCGAACCCTACACGAAAAACACCGTGTATCTTTACTAAAATTGGTGGGTCGTGCAGGAT
>CANRKT010000105.1 GCA_947631255.1 uncultured Enterobacteriaceae bacterium | reverse complement strand
GCGGTGCGCTGGCAGTTATGGATTGTTGCTTTTGGCTTCTTTATGCAAGCCCTGGATACCACTATCGTTAATACTGCGCTGCCCAGTATGGCGCAAAGTCTGGGGGTCAGTCCGTTGCAGATGCACTCGGTGGTGGTCGCCTATGTCTTAACCGTCGCCGTCATGCTGCCAGCCAGTGGCTGGCTGGCTGACAAAGTCGGGGTCCGCAATGTGTTTTTTACAGCCATCGTACTCTTTACTTTCGGTTCACTGTGCTGTGCTGGCTCCTCAACACTGAATGAGCTGGTGCTCGCGCGAATTATCCAGGGGGTTGGCGGAGCAATGATGGTGCCTGTGGGGCGCTTAACCGTCATGAAAATTGTCCCGCGGGCGCAATATATGGCCGCCATGACCATGGTGACTATTCCAGGGCAAGTGGGTCCGCTGCTGGGCCCGGCGCTGGGAGGGGTACTGGTGGAGTATGCGACCTGGCACTGGATCTTCTTAATCAATATTCCCGTGGGGATTATCGGCGCTATTGCTACCCTGAAACTGATGCCTAATCATAAGTTACAGACCCGCCCCTTTGATATTACGGGTTTCTTATTGCTGGCTCTGAGCATGGCACTGTTGACGATTGCACTGGAAGGCCAGCAAGACTCTGCTATGTCTGTCTGGTGGTTAGCTGCCATGATGGTTATCGGCCTGAGTGCACTGCTGCTCTATCTGCGTCATGCTTCTGGTAATCCTGGAGCGCTGTTTAATCTTGATTTGTTTAAAACGAAAACCTTTTCTATTGGCCTGCTAGGTAGCCTTTGTGGGCGTATTGGTAGCGGCATGCTGCCATTTATGACGCCAATATTTCTCCAGATTGGTCTCGGTTTTTCGCCTTTTCATGCCGGACTGATGATGATCCCGATGGTGCTAGGCAGTATGGGGATGAAACGTATTGTGGTTCAGGTCGTCAATCACTTCGGTTACCGTAAAGTCCTGGTCGCCTCGACTTTAGCCCTGTCAGTACTGAGTCTGATATTTGTCACCACCGCGATGATGGGCTGGTACGGGTTGCTGCCCGTCGTGCTGTTTTGTCAGGGTATGGTCAATGCGATGCGTTTTTCATCAATGAATACCTTAACCTTAAAAGACTTACCTGATGCACTCGCCAGTAGTGGTAACAGTTTACTGTCGATGATGATGCAGCTGGCCATGAGTATTGGTGTCAGTATTGCTGGCATTTTACTGGGAATGTTTGGCCATCCACTGGGGGTCAGCGATCCGGGCGCCCTGCAGCCTATCTTTATCTATACCTACAGCTGTATGGCGGTAATTATTGCCCTGCCAGCACTGATATTTCTGTGGGTTCCGACCGATACCACACAAAATTTTTCGATTACACGACGGAAGAAGAGGAATGAGCCATGAAACTCTGGCGACCGGGGATCACGGGTAAGCTATTTTTTGCCATTCTGTCGACCTGTTTAATGGTACTGGCCATTATGCACTGGGGTGTCAGGCTGAGCTTTGAATATGGTTTTATTGACTATATTAAACGGGGTAATGAGCAGCGACTTGAGTGGTTAAGCAAGGGACTGAGTGAACAGTATGCCGAACACGGCAACTGGACGTTTTTGCGCCATAATGAGCGGGTGATGTTTCAGTTATTACGATCCTTTGAACAAGAGCCGGATCATGAAACCGCGGAACCACCGCGACCTCACCATGGCTGGCGCACGAAGTTCTGGGTGCTAGACCAACGGAAAAAAGTGCTGGCAGGACCGCGCGAAGCGCTCCCGAGCGACGGGATACAGCGTGAAATTAAAGTGGATGATCGCCGGGTTGGCTGGGTGGTTGCCTCATCTGTCGAACATCTGACGCAACATGCTGATATTAACTTTGACAGGCAGCAACAACGAACCAGCTGGATTATTGTTGCCCTGTCATCATTACTGGCCGCTGCCGTGACGTTCTTTCTGGCACGGGGTTTACTGGCTCCGGTCAAACGACTGGTCGAAGGGACTCATCGCCTGGCAGCCGGAGATTTTACCACCCGAGTCACACCGGGTAGCGAGGACGAACTGGGTCGGCTGGCCCGAGACTTTAATCAGCTTGCCAGTACGCTGGAAAAAAATCAGCAGATGCGACGCGCCTATATGGCGGATATTTCCCATGAGCTTCGTACGCCACTGGCCATTTTACACGGTGAGCTGGAAGCCATGCAGGATGGGGTGCGTCAGTTCACGCCTGACTCGCTGAGCTCATTACAAATGGAAGTTGCCACACTGACCAAACTGGTGAATGATTTACATCAGCTCTCCTTGTCTGATGAAGGCGCCCTGGACTATCAAAAACAATCGCTGGATATTATTACCCTGCTGGAAGTGGCTACTGGCGCTGTTCGCATGCGTTTTGCCGAACGTGGCTTAAACTTGCGCCTTGAGCTCCCCGAGCAGGCTCTGGTATTTGGTGACAGTGACCGTCTGATGCAATTGTTTAATAATTTGCTGGAAAACAGCCTGCGTTATACTGACCCTGGCGGTGAACTACTGATTCAAGGGCAATTTACCGATAACAACCTGGTGCTCCGTTTTTGCGACAGCGCCCCCGGGGTCAATGATGAGCAGCTGGCTCATCTGTTTAATCGCTTCTATCGCGCTGAAGGTTCACGTAACCGCGCCAGTGGCGGCTCTGGTCTGGGCTTATCAATTTGTAAGAACATTGTTACCGCCCACAGCGGCACATTACAAGCCCACCATTCACCTTTGGGTGGTGTGATGATAACAGTAGTGCTGCCGCTGGAAACCCGTTTACCGAGAATACTATGACTGAAACTCCTGTTGATGACCTGGCACCACGTATTTTAATCGTTGAAGATGAGCCTAAGCTCGGGCAATTATTGATTGATTATTTACGTGCGGCAAACTTTACGCCGGTGCTGATTAATCATGGTGACCTGGTGATCCCCTCTGTTCGCCAGAGCCCTCCTGATCTTATTTTGCTGGACTTGATGTTACCCGGCACTGACGGTCTGACCTTATGTCGGGAAATTCGCCGTTTTTCTGAAGTCCCTATCGTTATCGTAACGGCGAAAATAGAAGAGATAGACCGGCTATTAGGGCTGGAGCTGGGTGCTGATGATTATATTTGTAAACCCTACAGCCCCCGGGAAGTGGTCGCCCGCGTCAAAACGATTCTACGCCGCTACAAAAAAACGCAAAACGTCAGTATCGACACCGACAGTAACCCGCTGGTCATCGACGAAGGACGCTTCCTGGCAAGCTGGCGCGGTAAACTGCTGGAACTGACACCCGCTGAATTTCGGCTGTTGAAAACCCTGTCCACTGAACCCGGAAAAGTGTTCTCCCGCGAGATGCTGCTTAACCATCTCTACGACGATTATCGTGTGGTAACCGACCGAACTATCGATACACATATTAAAAATTTGCGCCGTAAACTGGAGTCTCTGGATAGCGAGCCTTCGTTCATCCGCGCGGTCTACGGGATGGGTTATCGCTGGGAGGCTGGTCTGAGCACGCTGCTGTAAAAAGTAGTTTCCCGTCACAATTCGCGCTACAATCCCACTCAGTAAATGTGGAAATAATTTCATCCCAAACTGCCTCATTCAGTGAGGCAGTTCTGACTTGATATCAGACTGAGACCAACATGTTTAAACCAGAACTCCTTTCCCCTGCGGGAACGCTGAAAAATATGCGTTACGCTTTCGCCTATGGTGCCGATGCCGTTTACGCAGGCCAGCCACGCTACTCGCTTCGGGTACGTAACAATGAATTTAATCACGAGAACTTGCAGACCGGCATTAATGAAGCCCATGCTTTAGGGAAGAAATTTTATGTGGTAGTGAATATTGCCCCGCACAATGCCAAACTGAAAACCTTTATTCGTGATTTAAAACCCGTGATTGATATGGGTCCCGATGCGCTGATTATGTCGGATCCCGGGCTCATTATGATGGTTCGCGAAGCTTTCCCGCAGATGGATGTGCATCTGTCAGTACAGGCCAATGCCGTCAACTGGGCAACGGTAAAATTCTGGCAACAAATGGGACTGACTCGCGTTATCTTGTCCCGTGAACTTTCCCTGGAAGAGATCGCAGAAATTCGCGCTCAAGTCCCGGAAATGGAGCTGGAAATTTTTGTGCATGGCGCACTGTGCATGGCCTATTCCGGGCGCTGCCTGCTGTCGGGGTATATCAACAAACGCGATCCGAACCAGGGGACTTGTACCAATGCCTGTCGCTGGGAATATAAAGTGCAGGAAGGTAAAGAGGACGACCTGGGTAATATCGTTCATATTCATGAACCTATTCCAGTACAGAACGTCGAACCCACCTTAGGCGTTGGTGCCCCGACTGACAAAGTATTTATGGTTGAAGAAGCCAAACGCCCTGGGGAGTATATGACAGCCTTTGAAGATGAGCATGGTACTTATATCATGAATTCCAAAGACTTACGGGCGATTGAGCATGTTGAGCGTCTGACGAAAATGGGCGTACATTCCCTGAAAATCGAAGGCCGGACCAAATCACACTATTATTGTGCGCGTACCGCCCAGGTCTATCGCCGGGCGATTGATGATGCCGCAGCAGGTAAGCCTTTTGATCCGACGTTGATGCGTACTCTGGAAGGTCTGGCTCATCGTGGTTATACCGAAGGTTTCCTCCGTCGTCATACCCATGACAGCGCGCAGAACTATGACTATGGTCACTCTATTTCTGACAGCCAACAGTTTGTCGGAGAATTTACTGGTGAGCGCCGTGGGGATCTTGCTGCTGTTCAGGTGAAGAATAAATTCAGCGTCGGTGACAGTCTGGAATTAATGACCCCTCAAGGCAATGTGGTGTTTACCCTCGAACAGATGGAAAACAAGAAGTCTGAAGCGGTATCAGTCGCACCGGGCGACGGCTATACCGTCTGGCTGCCTGTTCCTGATGATATGGATCTGACTTATGCTCTGCTGATGCGTAATCTTAACGGACAGACTACGCGTAGCTCACAAATTGCCAGTTAGCCTGGATTATTCTTCCGATATTAGAATCTGATCACATATCAATCTGTCAGATAGCGCTAATATCAGCCGGGCTGAAAAACGTAACAATAAATGAACAGCTGTTTTGAAACCACCTATTTAGCCTGCGCAATCTCCCTTGCGCAGGCTTTCTTTTTTTACGCTCTAATGCTGCCAACTTTCCTCAGTCTTGCCTACACTCTCTCTATACTTGTCGTCTCCATGCAGCCAGACCAAACTGATGTATGATGAGGATATTTATAATAATTTGAATAATGGACAAGCCAGAGGTGATCCATGACATTTCCAGTTTCGTTAATAATACTGAATGGCAAAAGTGCCGAGAACGAACCCCTGCGTGATGCTGTGAAAGCCCTGCGCGCCGAAGGCTATACTCTCCATATTCGCGTTACCTGGGAAAAAGACGATAACCTCCGCTATGTCGAAGAGGCGCTCGCCTTGCAGGTCGATACGGTGATTGCCGGAGGCGGGGATGGCACCATTAATGCCATTGCAACCTGCCTGGCAAGCCTTGAGCCTAAGATTCGCCCTGCCCTGGGAATTTTACCCCTGGGGACAGCCAATGACTTTGCCACCAGCGCCGGAGTGCCTGAAGAAATAGAGCCCGCCTTACGTTTAGCCGTTGCCGCCAGAACGGTCAGTATCGACCTGATTCAGGTTAATCACGCCTTCTTCTTTATCAATATGGCCACCGGGGGTTTTGGCA
>CANRKT010000104.1 GCA_947631255.1 uncultured Enterobacteriaceae bacterium | reverse complement strand
CTGTAATAGCACCGGATGACGGTGCTTCTGGGTAAGTTTTACTGAGCCATGACCTTGCGGGTCTGGCTATGTGCGTTCGTAGGGACGTCAGTGAGTACGGGAGGGCCTTTGGAATCTCGACCCCCGAAAATCGATAAACAGTGAGGCGGTAGCCTAGCTGACGGTCCTGAGTGCAGTGGCGCAGTAAATCGACGTTGCAGTCTAACGTGGGAAGCACTGTTTTGCAGAACGGGTGGTGCCGTTCGTAATGGCCAACAGTGTGGGAGAGTGGATGAGTAGGCGCGAAAATGTTCCGCAGATATAGTCGAATGTGGAGTGTGATTCAGGATTAACGCAGGGTAGCTCCCTGTGCCTGATAGGTAGCTGAAAGACCACGGCAGTGGCAATTCAAAGTAACAGGCTAACCGTCCGGGTGGTACCGGGCGGGAGGTCAGAATAGATTTTTTTCAATAAGTCGAAATGTATTAACCTTGAAGTCTGGGAATGGGGAGGAAACTCCCCATTCTCCTACATGAGCTATCGAGTGACCCTGCTCGATTCAAACCCAGATGATATGACGCCTCCTCGCTCATTCGCTCACTGCGTTCGGTCATGAGTCTGCGGCGGGCGTTGAGAGTGAAACGTAAAAGAGGATAGGCTGAGATCGGACATTACAGATGAAAGGGAAAAAGCCCCAGAGGGGCTATTATCTGATATTAGGCTTTATCCTGTCTCATTTTTTGCGGCGGTAATAAGTCGCACGACTTATCCCTAAATCGAGCCACGGTTGCAGGGTTTTGGCTGAGTCGGCTACAGGCTTACGCTTCGACACCTTACCGCCAATCTTACCGCCTTTGCGTCCTCTGACGGCTTGTATCTCTGGTGTGTGGGTCTTAGCAACCCAATCGAGCCAGCCTTTCTCTGTAAAACGCTGATACGTCCATCTAGCGACGCTTTTCCCTATCGTGGCGCACTCTGCCGACGATAGCGGAACGGGTAATTGCAAGTTGTAAGCATCAACGCGCTGTATCACGGCATTAAGCCACTGAGGATAGTCTGGATAACCCTGCCTAATCGCCCTGTAAGACCATTGGCGCGTTTTCTCAAACAAAGTGCAGTTACGGCCTAAACCATAATCAGGATCGATTTTAGGGGCGTTTTCGGCGGTCATATCTACACAATCAGCCAGCCAGTCAAACGTGTAGGCATTTTGTTCCCACACTGACACCTGCCAGTGCGAATTTAGCGGGTTCTTACAGATAAGCCCTGCGTAAGAGAGATCCGCATCTAACGCCCTACGGATGGCGTTCTCGATGGCAGCAGCGTACTTCAATGCTTTCAAGCTGCCGTCGTGCGCCGTTCTTAACGAGGTTTCAAGGCAATAAATCAGGTGAGCATGACCGTTTTCGCGGTTCATCGCTGTGATGTTTGGTGCAGGAGCTTTACGTTCTGCCCAGTCGATAGCTGCCCCTTCACGGTCGACATCAAAAACCAAAAAGAATTGGTGAGTCGGGCCATTAGGCTGAATGTAGCGAGACTTAACAGCAACCGAACGATTAACGATCCTCAAGCCGCTGGCAAGGCTGTCCGTGTGGTACGGTTTCTTTGGCAAACGCTGACTGAATAGGTCAATGGCATGGCTAGTCAATGTAGCCTGAACTTATGGCGGGCTGTTGTTTGGCGCATTTCATATGCTAATATCCTTATAGGTTTTTGAACCTGCGCCCTCGTCTTCGTAATCTTCCGCCAAGTTGATTGTACGATTTCGGGGGCGTTGTTTTTTCTAACATTTAAACTACACCGTTCGGCTAACTCTGTCTAACTCCTACCCCTCCACACACATCCCTGTTGATTAAATCAACACAAAAACATATCATCGAATATTGATTATTTCCATATTCAAAAAAAACCATTTAATATAAAGGCATTAACTAACATGTCACATGTATCCATACCAGAAAAAGAGTACGGGGAACTGAATAAGTCAGTTCATTCAGTAGAGTCTTCTTTCTCGGGAAAAAACAAAGAAAATATTAATGTCTCTATTCTAATAAACCATCGCTATCTGATGGAATTCGCCATAATAGAAACGGGCAGTAAGAATAATAATGGAACAGAACAGATACAAAGGCACCATTTCATCTGGCATAAACCTAGAAACGACGTCCCGAAAAAAATGAGGCATAAGATCATTAAAAAATTAAATGATATCGGTTTGACGAAACGAATATCACAAGAGACTTTAGGGAAAATGCTTTGCGTATCAACAGCAACGATCTGCAAAGACTACACTGAAATAAAAAAGCAGATTCATTAGAGGAAGCATCGACTGATTTACTATGATGTTTCATAACACGAATCTATCTGATTTCTTGGGAATTTCGCCCCGAAATTTCCCAATGAAATATTTAAATATCATTCAGTTACGATGATTTTTTTTGCAGGACCAATCAACTAATTTTCAATCTGGCAAAATTGCCATTTTAGAGAAAATCAGTGTTTTGATAGCTTGGTATAAACCACTCCATGCGTCTCCATAATCTCGTCAAATTCATCAGCACGTCTGTATGAGTCGTAACGGCTCTGGATGCGTAACCAAAAATCTGGCGTACTCCCTACAATGGCCGCAATGCGAATAGCCAGCTCGGGCGTTATGTCCTGTCTTCCATGAAAGAACGCAGGCGACACACCTGACTTATCGATAAATTCTTGTTCTGAAATACCCATGTCGCCCAGTTCTCTGGCAAGCATTTCTCCCGGATGAGAGACCTTGAATTGAGTCATCACCTTATCCATTCACCTAAGATATTTTTCACACATCGCTGACACAAATCGACAGCAATATGCTCACCATCTCCGAAAACAGAAGCATATCCACACACACGATCGATTGATAAAAACTCATTAAATTCAGCATCATCAACGTTTGAGATTTCCCCGCAACAGTCACATTTTTTAGCGGAAATCGACAAGACCTCTGTCCGAGACAAAATCTTCATAGCACCTCAAAAATTCGTTATCCACGTTCTGTGGTGGAAATAATCAATCTTAGGATGTAGGTTTTGATAGTAGTTGGCAGGTGCAGGCAGCAATTATTTTTCACCATGACTACCAATCATGGTGAAAAATCCCCCCTAACACACACTCCACTTCCCCCACAAAATACGGCATTAAATAGACTAAAATGACCATAATTCATTGATATTAAATCAAATTATAAAAAGGTGGGCGCTGAGGGGAGATGAATTACATTCCTCATGTAAGCATTTACCATAACGTCCCACTATGCGCATCGTATGAGATCAATGAATTACGTGACGAAACAGCACTCCCTAAGCTAAATTGTGTGAGATATCTCTTATACATGAGCATAAAAAATGAACACAATAGCTATCTTTGTCGCAGTATTACTCATGTTTATTGGCGGATTGTATTTACTGATTTCTTACCTCAACAGACCCAAATTCGGTAAGTCCAGACATCGAAGAAAGTAGTCACTGTATTTACCATAACGTCTCATTGCATGAACCAAGAAAAAGCCCGCTATCGCGGGCTTCAGCTGTACACGTCTCGTCACCGGACAACAACGGTTACAGCCCTATAAGCAATAGTTCCCCCATTTTGTGAACCCCTATGTCTAAGTCCGTCAGTAGAAAATCTTGCTCAACCTCTCGGCCATCCGGTTCAATCCATGCACATATTACATTACCAGTTGGCAAGACCTGTCTCACCGTCATATGAGCACCACCGTCTTTATGGTAGACAGGCATACCGGTGTAAACAGATTTGATCGTCATAAAAAATCTCCAGTCGCTCATGCCGGGAATTGGCATGGGAGGATTTTTTCATCACGACCAATCTGACGCACAACAGCTTTAGTTAGATATCTGATTTACCATAACGTCGCATTTTGCGCATGGCAATAAATGACGACTCATAATAATTTACAGCTTGCTAGCAAGAATACATATTGTGTAGCATTACAATTATTTAGTGATAAAGGAATACTTAATGATTGTTTTTGGTGCGAGTGTTACAGCTCAAAAAAATGGGTATAGTAGATTGATTAATAATACAAAAACTTATGGTTATGGGGGTTATCACTTGAGGGGAGGAGGGGTTGCATTTTTGAGTGACATTGATTTTTCTCAGAATAATACCAATATTGCTTTAATTGATTGGTTTTCTACTGGAGACATTGTATTTGATGATAATTTTACTTTAGCTATTAATGCTGTAATCAGTAAGTTTGAAAGTGAAAATATTACACCTATCTGTTTACTGTTACCAAATAAAGCAAAAAATAAAAGGCTTCCTTATGTTAAAAAGTGTAAAGATTATTTTAATGAAAAAAATATTCAATTTATAGATGTAGAAAAAAAAATAGAAGAAGATGGCTTAAATTTAAATGACGTGCTGAGGGATAATGTACATACAACCGTCAAAGGCGCTAAGATTTACGCCGATATTATTATTGAACATTTACATCATATTGATACCAAATTAAAAACTAAATGTTCTAGTAATAAATTCAATGCGATTAAAAGTTTAAATATAAATAAAGTTTACAAAAAAGAATTAGTATTAAAAGGTAACGCTGAAATTATAGGTTTAAATTTAGAAGTTGGGCCTCATAGTGGAATAGTTATAGTAAATTATGAGGGTGGGGAAAGAATCGAAAACACATATGATCAATGGTGTCATTACTATAGATATCATATGAATTTTTCTGGTATTACTTTTGATAATTCTTTGAATTTTAGTATTGCAGGTTTGTTAAATGTAAAAAACATTTATTATATTGGGGATATAAGCAGCGTCGCAGGGGAGGAATATAGTTGGAAGTTATATAGTACAATTAAAAAGTTTAAAGAAACATATGGAGAATTAGTAAGAATTAAAAAGAAATTATTAGCTTATTTACTATAAAATTCGTTATGCGCCTGAAATAAAACACATCAAACATGAAAGGCAACACGCTTTCCGTTAGGCAAAGTAACATCAATACTTAGCTCTCCACCTAAAGCAGTAACATAACGTTTTAACGTAGAAAGACGCGGGTCATTATCCGGCTGTTCTATCTTTGCCAAAGTTGGCTGCTTAACCCCCATAGCCGCAGCAAGTTCCGTCTGCGACAGATTGAGTTCTTGTCGTAGCTGGCTCAAAAGAACTTCACGGCGCATTTCATCAGCAAGAACCTCAATGCGAGCAAGACTCTCAGGGCTACGTTGTGCTAACAATTCATCTAAAGTGGCCATGATTACTCCTTAAATTCCAGATACTTGCTGAACTCGGCATCAGCCAGCTTGATCATGTCTTTATAAAATTTCTTCTCATTCAATCCGGTTTTATCACCTGCACATAAGACAATCGCTTTACGAACAGGGTCAAAAGCAAAAAACGCCCGTATTGGATTACCCGAGAATTGGATCCGCAACTCTTTCATATTTGGGTATGCAGATCCCTTCAAGGTATCAACCTGAGGCCTACCAAGATGCGGACCAAATTCACGCAGGATTTTAAGAGCAGCAAGAACCTCATCCTGCAACGCTACTGCTTGTGACTGATACCATTCATCAAAAACGTCCGTAGTAACAACATCCCACATCAACAATCCCTTTGAGGTATTAACCACAAAAAAGATTATAGCTTATTGGCTATAACAGCAAGTGGGAATTTACCATAACGTTCCATAACGCGCACCGCTGAAACGGCCTGTGCGCGATTTTCCAGCCTGATCCCCAAAAGAGTGCCTCTTACCCCCTAAA
>CANRKT010000103.1 GCA_947631255.1 uncultured Enterobacteriaceae bacterium | reverse complement strand
GAGTCCGGTAGAATACCGAACCCAGGCTCTGAAAGCCGCTTAACATGAACCGTCCAACTTTATGGGGTCAGTCCATTCTTGCAGTCTGTTACTTTAACTCATCAACCATGGCGATTGCGCGACCAATATAGTTGGCCGGAGTCAGTTCTTTCAGACGTGTTTTTTCTGCTTCTGGTAGTTCCAGACCATCAATAAACTGTTTCATGCCTTCGGCATCGACACGTTTACCGCGAGTCAGCTCTTTTAGCTTCTCGTAAGGTTTTTCAATACCGTAGCGACGCATAACGGTTTGAATCGGCTCGGCCAGGACTTCCCAGTTAAGATCGAGTTCAGCCAGCAGTTTGTCGCGGTTAACTTCGAGTTTGCTGACGCCTTTCAGAGTGGACTGATAAGCGATTAACGCATAGCCAATGCCCACACCGAGGTTACGTAGCACAGTGGAGTCGGTTAAATCACGCTGCCAGCGTGAAACCGGTAATTTACTGGCCAGATGCTGCAACAGTGCATTGGACAGGCCCAGGTTACCTTCGGAGTTTTCGAAGTCAATCGGGTTAACTTTATGCGGCATGGTAGAAGAACCAATTTCGCCTGCAATGGTTTTTTGTTTGAAATGATTCAGAGCGATATAACCCCAGATATCACGATCGAAGTCGAGAACAATGGTGTTAAAGCGTGCGATACAGTCAAACAGTTCAGCAATATAGTCGTGTGGCTCAATTTGAGTGGTGTACGGGTTCCACTGAATACCCAGCGAGCTGACAAAGTTTGAACTTACTTCATGCCAGTCGACTTCCGGATAGGCGACCATATGGGCATTATAGTTACCGACAGCTCCGTTAATTTTTCCGAGGATCTCGACTTTTTCTAGCTGACGCAGCTGTCTTTCCAGACGATAGGCAACGTTAGCCATTTCTTTACCCATGGTCGATGGCGTAGCCGGCTGGCCGTGAGTGCGAGAGAGCAGTGGAATATCACGATACTGTACTGCCAAGTCTTTTACCGCAGCAATCAGCTGACGCCAGTAAGGTAACAGAACTTCCTGACGAGCAGTTTCCAGCATCAGCGCATGGGACAGGTTATTGATATCTTCAGAAGTACACGCGAAGTGAATAAACTCAGTGACGGCATGCAGAGCAGGAACTTCAGCCACTTTCTCTTTGAGAAAATACTCTACTGCTTTAACGTCATGGTTAGTGGTACGTTCGATAGTTTTAATGCGAGCAGCATCAGCTTCACTAAACTCAGCAACAATTTTATCGAGGAAACCGTTTGCGTCGGCATCAAAAGCAGGAACTTCCTTGATCTCTGCCTGCGCGGCCAGTTTTTGCAACCAGCGTACTTCCACCTGCACGCGGAATTTCAATAAACCGAACTCGCTGAAAATAGCGCGCAGAGCGCTGACTTTATCGCCATAGCGCCCGTCAACGGGGGAAACAGCGGTCAGTGCGGATAATTCCATAACAACTCCTGAGGGATTAACAATTAGCAAGAATTTGTTTGGCCTGTGCAGACAGGCGACCACGAGAAAACATCAATTGTAAGCGACCACCGCCAACCTGATGCCAGAGTACCGCAGCACGAATGCCCGCTAGCAGGGTGGCGCGCACTTTACTTTGAATCTGTGAATTTTGCAGCACGCTGGGGGAACCGGTGACTTGAATTCGCGGACCGAGCGGGCTGATAACATCGACATAAATTCCCGCCATGGCATTGAGCAGCGGGTCGGACTCCAGATCAAAATGCTCAAGTTGACGCTGTAGGCCCTGAATACTGCTACCCAGTTTGTCCATCGCCCCTTTACTGGCGTGGAGTTTTCGCTCCAGCACCATCAGGCTCAGGGTATAGCGAGTCAGTTCACCATTCAGACCCTGGCGACTACTGGCGTTGAGAACCCCAAGCAGAGTCTCGAGCCCCAACTTAAGGTTAGCTTCTTCATCGCCAAAAATTTTTAAGGTAGAACCCGGATTCAAGTCAACCACGCTATTAAGTGATACGCGTAACGCGTCGTTATCAGCCTGACCTTGATGTGCCAGCTGTTGCACCAGATGAGCAGACTGACAAATACCCGCCAGGGCGAGTGTAATATCGTAGTAGTTTTTAGCCACGCGGCCCTTATCCTTGTGTAGTTAAATAACGAGCGGCAAGCGCTGTTCGATAATACCGCCACCTAAGCAAATATCGGCGGAATAAAAGACCGCTGATTGACCAGGTGTGACGGCAGAAACCGGCTCGTCAAAATGCACTTCAACGCGCCCATCATCAAGAGGGGTCACAGTGCAGGGAATATCTGTCTGGCGATAACGTGTTTTTACGGTACAACGTAATGTATCGCTCAGTGGTTCGCGGCTGACCCAGTCCAGTTGACCGGCGATTAAACCTGTCGACATCAGGCGCGGATGGTCATGACCCTGAGCCACCACCAGCAGGTTTTGCTCAACGTCTTTATCAACGACATACCATGGCTCTTCAGAACCTTCTTTCGTTCCGCCGATCCCCAGTCCTTTACGCTGCCCCAGAGTATGGTACATCAGCCCCTGGTGTTCGCCGATGGTTTCGCCATCAACCGTCACTATTTTGCCTGGCTGTGCAGGTAGGTAACGGCCGAGGAATTCACGGAACTTGCGCTCACCAATAAAGCAGATCCCGGTGGAGTCTTTTTTCTTCGCGGTGATTAAGTCCAGCTGCTCGGCAATGCGACGTACTTCGGGTTTTTCCAGTTCACCGACCGGGAACAGGCTTTGAGCAATCTGATCGGAACCCAAAGTATACAGGAAGTAACTTTGGTCTTTATTTCCGTCGATGCCACGTAATAACTGACTTTCGCCATTCACATCGGCACGGCGCACATAGTGACCGGTTGCAATATAGTCGGCACCTAAATCTTCGGCGGCAAATTCGAGAAAAGCTTTAAACTTAATCTCTTTATTGCACAAGATATCAGGATTGGGGGTGCGGCCTGCTTTATATTCCTGAAGAAAATGTTCAAACACATTGTCCCAGTACTCAGCGGCAAAATTAACGGTATGTAGCTCAATGCCGAGTTTATCGCACACTGCCTGAGTATCCGCTAAGTCTGCGGCTGCGGTACAGTAGTCTTCACCATCATCTTCTTCCCAGTTTTTCATAAACAGACCTTCCACTTGGTAGCCCTGTTGCTGGAGCAAATAAGCGGAAACGGAAGAGTCAACACCGCCGGACATACCGACGATGACTTTTTTCTGGCTGTTATCAGACATAGCATACTCACAACATTGAATTTCAAGCGCCGTATTCTAACACGCACTCTTTTACATGGCACCCTCTGTAAAGGGCCAGTTAAACGCAGAAAGCACGGAAAGTGGATAACGGACATTTTTTTGATAGCACCGGATACTTTCAGCGACCAATAATGAGCGTAAATTGCTCGCCTCAAGGATTTGCTGCGCACTGACCCAGTGACAGCAATTAATATCACTATCCTGGGGCTGGGTCGGAATAATTTTATTGAAATCAATAGCAAATAAAAAGCGTAAAAACGGTGTTTTATCAGGGGCAATCCATTGATGAAGTCCGAGGAATGCCTGGGGTTGTGCCTGAATTCCGGTTTCTTCCCATAATTCACGACTTGCTGCCTGGATAAGGGTCTCGTCTGCCTCCAAATGTCCGGCTGGTTGGTTCCACAGAGCTTTACCTTTAATCGTTTCTTCAACGACTAAAAATTTATTTTCTGCCTGAACGACACAAGCGACAGTAACATGGGGTTTAAACATCATGACTCCTTATAAGAGAGTAGGCGAAACATCCTGCCATTGACCGGGGGCGAGTCCGTCGAGGGTTAGCGGCCCCATGGCGTAACGAATTAAACGTAGTGTTGGCAAGCCAACATGGGCTGTCATTCGCCGAACCTGACGATTACGCCCTTCATAAAGGGTAATTTCCAGCCAGCTGGTTGGAATCGTTTTACGTTCCCTGACAGGCGGATTACGCGGCCATAACCAGCTCGGTTCGTCAATCATCCTGACGCCGGCGGGCAGGGTCAAGCCATCCTTGAGTTCGACGCCTGTTCGTAACGCCTCGAGCGCCAGGGCATCGGGTAATCCCTCTACCTGAACTAAATAGATTTTACCGGTCCGTTTGCCAGGTGCTGTCAATTTTGCCTGTAATTCTCCGTCATTGGTCAGAACTAATAGTCCTTCGCTGTCTCTGTCAAGACGTCCGGCTGCATAGATCCCAGGCACTGAAATGTAATCTTTGAGTGTTAAACGTCCTTTTTCATCAGTAAATTGCGTCAGCACATCGTAAGGTTTATTAAAAATAACGACACGTTTTGGGTCCTTGTTATGATTGATTTTCGTCGATTTTCTGGAGCTGAATCGTTTAGTTTGGTGATTTCTGTGCGAATTTTTATTCATAGTGTTTTCAGCTGGTATGGATTGGAGCATTATAGCGGAAATGAGAAGCGATTGGCGCGAACGCGATATTGAAGTAGTATGTGCCCGCACATTACAAATGATTAACATAAAATCAGTAACCACCAGAAGCGCTCGAAGGAGAGGTGAATGGAAAGCAAAGTAGTCGTTCCGACGGAAGGTAAAAAGATCACCCTGCAAGATGGCAAACTCACTGTCCCTAATAACCCAGTCATTCCTTTTATTGAAGGTGACGGTATTGGTGCGGATGTCACCCCAGCGATGATCAAAGTCGTTGATGCCGCCGTTGAAAAAGCCTACAAAGGCGAGCGGAAAATTTCCTGGATGGAAATCTATACCGGCGAAAAATCTACCCAGGTTTATGGGGAAGATGTCTGGTTACCACAAGAAACGCTCGACTTGATTCGTGATTATCGTGTTGCTATTAAAGGACCTCTGACTACGCCTGTGGGTGGTGGTATTCGTTCTCTGAACGTTGCCCTGCGCCAACAGCTTGATCTGTACGTCTGTCTGCGTCCGGTACGTTACTATGATGGCACCCCAAGCCCGGTTAAACATCCAGAACTGACCAACATGGTCATCTTCCGTGAAAACTCAGAAGATATCTATGCTGGTATCGAGTGGAAAGCCGACAGTGCAGAAGCGCAGAAAGTCATTAAATTCCTGCGTGATGAAATGAACGTGACCAAAATCCGTTTCCCTGAGCACTGTGGCATCGGTATCAAGCCATGTTCAGAAGAAGGTACCAAACGCCTGGTACGTGCTGCCATTGAATACGCAATCACCAACGATCGCGATTCATTGACCCTGGTACACAAAGGCAACATCATGAAGTTTACCGAAGGTGCATTTAAAGACTGGGGTTATCAGTTGGCACTTGAAGAATTCGGCGGTGAACTGATCGATGGCGGCCCTTGGGTTAAAATCAAAAACCCAAATACTGGCAAAGAAATCATCGTTAAAGACGTTATCGCTGACGCCTTCCTGCAACAGATCCTGCTGCGCCCGGCTGAGTATGACGTTATCGCTTGTATGAACCTGAACGGCGATTACATCTCTGATGCGCTGGCAGCTCAAGTTGGTGGTATTGGTATCGCCCCTGGCGCTAACATCGGTGACGAATGCGCACTGTTCGAAGCAACCCACGGCACTGCACCAAAATACGCAGGCCAGGATAAAGTGAACCCAGGTTCAATCATCCTGTCCGCAGAAATGATGTTGCGTCACATGGGTTGGTTCGAAGCAGCTGACCTGATCGTTAAAGGGACCAGCGGCGCAATCAACGCGAAAACCGTAACTTACGATTTCGAACGCCTGATGGATGGCGCTAAACTGCTGAAATGTAGCGAGTTTGGTGACGCAATCATCGAAAACATGTAATCCACTTTTTGGGTTAGATGATAACGGGAGCCTGAGGGCTCCCGTTTTTTATTTA
>CANRKT010000102.1 GCA_947631255.1 uncultured Enterobacteriaceae bacterium | reverse complement strand
TAAGAGAATGCTTTTGTCTTCCCATAAAAAACTGCACCTTACTTAGTTGGGTGTCCAACTTTTGGGGTGCAGTTCATAAATGGCGGTGTTTTTATTTCAGGGCAGGACTATTTTTTAGCCGCACGCTCGAAAGAAGCGATAATTTCAGCTTTAGCCGCTTCAGCATTATCCCAGCCATCAACTTTAACCCATTTGCCTTTTTCGAGATCTTTATAGTGTTCGAAGAAGTGGGTGATCTGAGCTTTCAGCAGTTCAGGCAGATCGTTCACATCTTTAATGTGTTCGTACTCTTTGCTCAGTTTGCTATGAGGAACAGCAACCAGTTTAGCATCTTCACCTGACTCATCAGTCATTTTCAGAACGCCTACTGGACGGCAGCGAATAACGCTACCTGGCTCTAACGGATATGGGGTTGGGACTAAAACGTCAACCGGGTCACCATCCAGAGACAGGGTATGGTTGATATAACCATAGTTACATGGATAGAACATGGCACTGGACATAAAACGGTCAACAAACAGCGCACCGCTGTCTTTGTCCACTTCGTATTTAATTGGATCTGCGTTAGCAGGGATTTCAATGACGACGTAGATATCTTCCGGCAGGTCTTTTCCAGCAGGAACGTTGAGTAAGCTCATGTCTGTTTCCTTTAATCAGGTCTATTTCAAGTGTCGGCTATTATAGCCAACTGGACTTAAATGTCTTTTGCTCTTTTTATCTGCGAGGTGGCTTAGTCCACAGAGTAAACGTCCATATTCTTTGTGCGGCTGTTTAAATTAATCATTTCTTAACAATGACTTAGGTTTATTAAAACTAAATTTGTCTAAATATTATTCGTCAGATGCCGATAAACAATCCACTTCTTTTTTTTAGGCGTTATGAAACCAAGGCTTAAGCATGTTGAAACGTTTATCTATTCGTACCGGATTGCTGTTGCTATTAGCCGTGATGGCATTTCTACTACTGGTTGTGAGTAGCTTAGGCCTGTATGCCTTGCAGCACAGTAGCTCTTCTCTGGAAAGAATGAATAATCTACAAAGCGGGCAGATAGCGCGTATGAATGAAGGGTATATCTCTTTATTACGTGCTCGTAGCGAAGCAGGGCAGGCCGTTCGGCAAATGGAGATTGGCTTACTGGATGATGCCCAGGCGACCCTGAGAAATATTGAAATAGGCGTGATGCGTGCTCGCCAAGAGATAACCGAGGAGATCCTCAGTGGTGCAGAGGGAGATGATGAGATAGGAAAGCAGCTACAGAGCAGTCTTATTGGCGACTACAATACCTTTATGGCCGAAGGTATTGAACCCATGCTGAGTGCGCTGAGAAAGAATGATGTTGATGATTATTACAAGCTGCTCGAAAAGGACCTGATACCCCTGGGGAAACGACTGGATGACTCAGTGCAAGCCTTCCAGAGCTGGGGAAATCAACGCGGTAATCATGATGTCGCAGAGATCCAATGGCAAAAAAATATTGTACTGGGGCTGATTATTCTGGTTGCCGCTATTGCTGCCATGGTGATTGTCATAGGTTTGCTGGCATTGCATCATTTACTGCTCAAACCGCTCAATAATGCGATTTCCCAGCTTGAATTTATGGCGCAGGGGGATTTGACCCAGTCTTTACCGCCGGCCTGACAAAATGAGTTTGGTCGTCTTACCGAGGTGATTACCACAATGCGCAATTCTCTAGTGGGGTCTATCAGTCAGGTACGGGATGCCACGGCACAGATTGATATTGGCAGCCGGGAACTGGCGACAGGTAATCAGCATCTGTCGAGCCGCACCGAGTCAACGGCATCATCTCTGGAGCAAACCGCTGCCAGCATGGAGCAAATCACCGCTACCGTACGGCAGAATGCGAGTAATGCTGAACAGGCGCATAAGATGGCGGATACGGTGTCATCGACGGCCGATAAAGGCAGCGAAATTGTCTGTTATGTGATTGAGAAAATGCGTGATATTTCCAGTAGCGCTGACAATGTCGCTGATATTCTCGGCGTGATCGATAGCATTGCCTTCCAGACCAATATTCTGGCGTTAAATGCCTCTGTTGAAGCCGCTCGCGCGGGTGAACAAGGTCGCGGATTTGCGGTGGTAGCCAGTGAAGTCCGTATCCTGGCTAGCCGTAGTGCAGATGCAGCGAAAGAAATTCGTGCACTGATCGCCAATTCTCGCACTCACGTCACAGAAGGACATAAACTGGCGAATCAGGCTGGTGAGACAATGGATGAAATTGCCGAAGAGATCATGCGGATGACAAAGATAATGCGGGAAATTTCCCAGGCATCTCATGAACAAAGCAGTGGAATTGAGCAAATCAGTATTGCTGTCAGTCAGATGGATGAAGCAGCCCAGCAAAATGCCGCGCTGGTTGAAGAGTCTGCCGCAGCGACTCGTTCACTGGAAGCACAGTCACAGCACCTGGTCGGAGCAATAGCTTCTTTTCGCTATTAATTAGGAGTCTTAAAAGGATAGCCCATTCAGGGCTACCCTTATTCAGCTTTACGCGTCAGGGAATTCGCGGATAAAGCGTTCTACATCCTCAACCATTTTCGCTGTACCGACGAAAAATGAACGACGCTGGTGCAGCTCAGTTGGAATAATATCCAGAATACGTTCTTTACCGTCACTGGCCTTACCGCCTGCCTGTTCAGCCAGAAACGCCATTGGGTTACCTTCATACAGCAAGCGTAACTTACCATCAGGATAGCTTGCAGTACTTGGATAAAGATAGATTCCACCTTTCAGCAAGTTACGGTGGAAATCTGCAACCAGGGAACCGATATAACGTGAGGTATATGGGCGGGAGGTTGTTGCATCTTCTTCCTGACAGTATTTGATATATTTTTTCACCCCTGTCGGGAATTTAATGTAGTTGCCTTCGTTGATAGAGTAAGTATTTCCCTCCGCTGGGAAGCGCATACGCTCCTGACAGACGCAGAATACACCTAAAGAAGGATCGTAGGTAAAGGCATGCACACCACAACCGGTGGTATAAACCAACATGGTTGAAGAGCCGTAAACTACATAACCAGCAGCAACTTGTTTATTGCCCGGTTGCAGGAAGTCTTTTTCAGTTACCGGCTGGCCAACAGGTGTGATACGGCGGTAAATAGAGAAAATAGTTCCAACAGAAACGTTAACATCGATGTTTGAAGAGCCATCCAGCGGATCCATCAGAACAACGTATTTTGCGTTCTCACAACCTTCAAAGGCGACAAAATCATCTTCTTCTTCAGATGCGATACCGGCAACAATCCCCCGTGCTTTCAGCGCTGCTTTTAATTTTTCATTAGCAAACAGATCAAGTTTTTGCTGAACTTCACCCTGAATGTTTTCAGCTCCGCTGGCTCCCAGAATATCAACCAGACCGGCTTTGTTGATATCACGATGGATTATCTTGGCCCCTAGCTTTATTGCCGACAGTAAAGCAGTGAGTTCACCTGTTGCATGAGGGAACTCGTGTTGCTTCTCGACAATAAATTCACCTAACGTTTTCATGTCTTTTTTCCTGAATAGGGAGGTTGGTTTCAAAAATTAAAACAATACTAACAAAATTTCAAAACATTGTTCCTAGGTGAATCGCGCCAGCAAAATAACTAATCTCCAGAAAGGCGTTTCTTACCACCCGAGCATGCGGTTAGAATATACACCAAATTGAGAAAGGATTTTTTTATGCGCATTCATATTCTTGGGATTTGTGGCACTTTTATGGGAGGACTGGCACTACTGGCACGCTCTTTGGGCCATGAAGTGACGGGTTCTGACGCTAATGTCTATCCACCGATGAGTACTCTGCTGGAAAAACAAGGGATAGCTCTGATAGAAGGCTACTCCCCAGCCCAGCTCGACCCAAAACCCGATTTAGTGATAATCGGTAATGCGATGACACGCGGTAATCCTTGTGTGGAAGCGGTGTTAGAACAAAATATACCTTATATGTCAGGCCCCCAGTGGCTGCATGACTTTGTTCTGCGGGATCGCTGGGTGATTGCGGTTGCCGGAACTCACGGAAAAACGACCACTGCTGGTATGGCAGCCTGGATCCTTGAAGCCTGCGGCTATAAACCCGGTTTTTCTATCGGTGGTGTGCCGGGCAATTTTTCTGTCTCTGCACGTTTAGGTGAAAGTGACTTCTTTGTCATTGAAGCCGACGAGTATGACAGTGCGTTTTTTGATAAACGCTCTAAGTTTGTTCATTATTGTCCACGGACATTGGTCCTCAATAATCTTGAGTTTGACCACGCTGATATTTTTGATGATTTAAAAGCGGTACAGAAACAATTCCACCATCTGGTTCGTATTGTACCTGGCTCAGGAAAGATTATCTGGCCAGAAAACGATACCAATCTTAAACAGACTCTGGCGATGGGCTGCTGGAGCGAACAAGAACTGGTGGGGGGAGATCAAGGCCGCTGGCGTGCAGAAAAACTGACTACTGATGCCTCTTCCTGGTGCGTCTATCTTGATGGCGAGGCGGTAGGGGAGGTGAACTGGCAGTTAGTTGGCGAACATAATATGCATAATGGCTTAATGGCTATTGCTGCTGCCTATCATGTAGGAGTTATGCCAGCAGATGCCGCAACAGCCTTGGGGCAGTTTATTAATGCCCAGCGTCGCCTTGAATTACGGGGTGAAGCTTACCAGGTGGCGGTCTATGATGATTTTGCCCACCATCCAACAGCCATTTTAGCCACCCTGGCGGCACTGCGCAGCAAAGTCGGTGGGACAGCACGTATTCTGGCCGTACTGGAACCTCGCTCTAATACCATGAAAATGGGTGTCAGTAAGGACGATCTCGGGCCGTCACTAGGCCGGGCTGACGAAGTGTTTATTCTGCAACCGCAGAATATTCCCTGGCAGGTTATGGATATTGTTGAAACCTGTGTACAACCGGCTCACTGGAGCGCTGATATTGATACTCTGGTGGAGATGGTAGTGAAAACAGCATTACCAGGCGATACCATCCTGGTCATGAGTAATGGTGGTTTCGGTGGTATCCATCAGAAGCTGCTGGATGCGCTGGCGCGCAAAGAAGAGAAAGAGCGGAATCTATAAGGTACAAAACAGAATAACTGGACATATTGAGTGCTATGTCCGGTTTTACAATGCGTTATCCTGGTTTAATTCAGCCTTTTTCAAAGCAAAATGCCTGATGCATAGCATCAGGCATTTTATCTTTTTATGACGACCTGGTCAGTAATGATGTTACCCGGCCTCAGTAGTAATAATTTAACTTACCAGTGTCTCTTCAATAGGCGGTCGATACTGATAGCACCTGGACCTGTCAGAGCCAGCAGCAAGTATCCACCTGCAATGGTCATATTTTTCATAAACATCAACGCGTTCATTCCTTCAGCGAAGTTGCTGTGGAATAAGACCGCAGTCATTAAAGTAAAGAGTGCAGTAATCAGTGCTGTAGTGCGGGTCAGAAGACCGAACAGAATCGCCAGACCACCACCAAATTCAAGAAGGATCGTCAGGGGCAGCAGTGCTCCCGGCACACCCATGGCTTCCATATATTGCTGAGTGCCTGCATAACCAGTAATTTTTCCCCAACCTGCGCTAATAAACAGAATCGGCATTAAAATACGAGCAACCAGGATACCGATATCTTCTAATTTTTTCATCTTACTCTCCAAGGCTATTTTTTTATTTGGTACGGTGTGAGCTTAATATGTCTGAATTTCAGCGCAAAATTGGGCGGTTACCGTTGATGAAAAGAAGAATAAAGCTAATAGGGGGAGATTGTAAGCAAGGAATATTGTCAAACCTGTTCAAATATATTGATTTAATTGTAGCAGAAAGAAAAACGCCGCTTCAGCAGCGTAATGCTTGTCAGTTAAGTTTCTAAGAACGCCGCAACGGATAACGTTGCGGCTTCTTTTTAACCGCTCGTGGAT
>CANRKT010000101.1 GCA_947631255.1 uncultured Enterobacteriaceae bacterium | reverse complement strand
TTTTACACCGATGCAGCATATTCATCGTCTGAACTGATTCTACTTATCACCTCCGCTAAAAATGGGGGGATTACCTAAAGCCTCCAATAATTTCAATTTCCTATCATCACTATGATAATCTTCGTCCTTCAATTTATTGAGGGTTGACTGATGAATTTAGAGCAAATTGGTAGTTCTGTTTTAGCAAACCTTCAATTGGTTATTGAAAGCGCCGGATTGCCGCTTGCCGTTGGCCCAATAAACGAACAAGATTATCAATGGCTATCATCTCAATTTGCTGAGCTAAACTGGGATTTCGCGTTTTCTCAGTTCGGCAATCTACCCAATAAATTTGAACTTACCGTAAAGGTAGTATCACAAGAGAACGGACTTCCTGCTGGAGCCGCTGTATGCATCTACAACACTGACGGCGATAGCTTTGACATCCAATTTATTGAGAGCTTCGTTCGCCACCTTCCGGAGCATCCGCTACATGGGAACATGATCAAATTAACGCTCATGTCAGCATATCTTTTTTGTTCAATGGTTGATTGTTCCACTATCAATGTGATAGAACCTGATAGCCAAGAGTTAATGAATCTTTACGGCTCTTTTGGTTTCAAAGGTGATGGAACATTAATGACAGCATCAATTGAAACAATAGAATCTGTCTTTACGTCTACACTTGATACATAAGTAGACAGCCACAATATTAAAAGTATAATCCTAGCCCCATCATGAAAGAAGATTTTTACTACAATCTCTTTAACTTGAAGAATGCTACTAAATTAATTTTGCCTGGGACTACAGGCGCTGGAGAGACACAATGAAACACGTTCATCAGAGCAAAGCCGCCGAGGTTCAGATTCGCACATCTGAAGCATTCTCTCGCATGGGTGTAGCGATGGAAAACCTGCTTTCGGCGGCTCCTAAATTACTAAAAGCAAACACCGTAGACGGCTCAATGGAGTGCCACGGAAAAAGGAAGCATGCTAAAAAAGCAGCTTAGCCACCTAACTGGCAGCCATGAACCCGACTATCTAGTCGGGTTTTTTGTTTTTACACGAAACCAGCCGCCCTGCTTATCAATCATCTCTTGCCACTTGCGGTCGTCCTCATCCATCACTGAATCGTACTCTTCGCGAGTCAGCCCTTTCTCTGGTGGATATTTGGCGTTAATCAGCATGGTGAATTCGGTTGTAAGTGTCCCAGCTTTAGTTCCACGCACTTTTTGAGATTTCCGGTTTCTCAGCCATCAGCCGATATTCTTCCAGCGTCAGGTTATTCAGGGATTCATGAGGTCGTTCGCTGTTATATTCATTCAGCCAGCGTTCGGTGATTTCCCTTGCTTCATTCAATGTTCTGAACAGGTAAAAGTCCAGTATTTCCGTCCGATACGTTCGGTTAAAACGCTCGATAAACGCGTTCTGTGTCGGCTTCCCCGGCTTAATAAATTCCAGCATGACGCCATGATCCTCAGCCCACTGAGCCAGTGTCAGAGAGATAAATTCCGGCCCATTATCCATGCGAAGTTTTAATGGATAGCCACGACTTGCGACTATCCTTTCCAATATTCTTATCACGCGCTGAGCGGGGATATTTAAGTCAATTTCAATTGCCAGTGCTTCACGATTAAAGTCATCCACTACATTGAAGGTTCGAAATCATCGTCCACAAGTCAGGGCATCATGCATAAAATCAATCGACCAGCTCTGGTTAAGCGCCTCTGGTATCGCCAGCGGCGCCGGATTACGTACCGGCAAACGTTGCTTTCCTTTACGGCGAAAATTCAGTTTTAGCAGGCAGTAGATACGATGAACTCGCTTATGATTCCAGAGGTTACCCTGCCTACGAATGATCTGAAAAAGCTTCTTAAAACCGTATCGCGGATAGCGTTCAGCCGCTTCAGTCAGCGCCTGAACCACGGGTTCGTCACACCGGGTATCGGGCTGATAGAAAAAGACCGTCCTGCTCAGTGATAATGTCCTGCATGCCTGACGTACGCTCATCGCAAACTGCGAGACCTGATAACCGGTGAGCTCACGCTTTATCACTGGTTTTAAAGCTTTTTTTCAATGACATCCTTCAATGCCCTCCATTCCAGACTCAGGTCAGCAAACATCTGTTTGAGACGTCTGTTTTCATCTTCCAAATCTTTGATTTTCTTGATGTCAGCCGCTTCCATACCGCCATATTTTGCCTTCCAGCTATAATAACTGGCTTCTGAAATGGCGGCCTCACGGCAAACATCTTTGACTGTTCGACCGGCTTCGACTGATTTCAGAACGGCGATAATCTGGTGTTCGGTGAATCGTACTTTACGCATAGCGATCTCCTTCTGGGGACATATTCAGTATGTCGAAGATCTCTAAAAGTGAATGGTTCTTTTTGCAGGGATACTTACAATGAGACCGCCAGCCAACCCGAGTATGAACAGTGCGATTAATATCTGGTGCCGTTTCATGAATCACCCCTACGATAGGAAGAGCCTCCGCTCAGCCTCACGGCGACGAGTCAGGCCAGCGAGCACTTCGCCGCCAGCTTTATTCCATCGCGTGAATTCATCAACAGCACCACGATAATTGCCAGCGTTAAGCTTTTTCAGCAGAGTTGATGTTGATAACGCGCGAGCGCCGAGGTTGTAGGCGAATGATACGAGAGCATCGAACTGGCTTTGGCTCAGCTTCACTTTGACCAATTTCAGGATGTCGTTCTCATATCCAACCAGCCCCGTTTTAAGCAGTCGGTCAGCTGTGGTTTGATCAATGGTCATGCCCCGTTTAATGGGCTTGCCATCAACTGGATACGTCCAGCCGTAGCCTATGGTCCATTTGTCAGCGGGACACAAATAAGCAGTCAGTCTGCACCCTTCAAATTCTTTAATCAGGGCAATGCCCCTGCTACTGGTTTGCATCACTTGCCCCCGAGCTTGTTTTATTGCCGATGATGCGGCGAAGAAGATTGCCGAAGTAGTCAGCGCCAACATATCCGATAAATACGCTAGCTATATACTCGAGATCAGCTTTCATTCCCGTAAAATCAAGAATGTCACGAACAACAAACCAGGCAATCATTGTGCACATAACTGCGTCTATTAAGATGCGCCAGCGCTTACCGCCGTTGTACTTGCCTCGCAGGTAGGCCATTGCACCTGCCAGCAAAGCGCCGATGCCCTGCTCTTTAATCGACATCAGCCACAAAATGAGTTGTGCCCAGGTGTCGGGCTGTTTATCAGGCATACGCATAGTCTCACCCCCGGTTATCGGAAGCTGTTAGTTAGTCGTTTACTTTTGGTTTGCGCTCATTCCGTACCGCTACATGACAGAGAGTGTTGAGAAGTAATTCGGCTGGAGATAAGCGCAAACGAAAAGACATTTAATTACATACTTTTTTTTGTGGTTTATATTGCTGAGTGGTAATTTGAATGCGATTACTTAAATGGAATTTTTTATGTTTAATGATTTAGAGCGTTTATTAACATACTCTGCAATATTCGGATTTCTTATCCCCCTCCCTTTCGTATTGCATTTTTTCCTTAAATTTACGAATGGAAATCGTAAGTCGCTATTTATTTCATTTTTATGCATGATCATGTTTCTTTCTGCTCTGCTTTTTTTATGGCTTTCATCAATTAACGGACTCAGATTTCACTAATGAAATTCATGTGCAATAAAAATTCTTGAAAGTGCTGAATCCTGAATGCAAAAAGGCCGCACATGGCGACCTTTCAGATAAATACTTTTCTTGTAGTAAGTAGAGACACACTCAGGGAATTGAACCCTGCACCCAGGCCAAAGCCTGCCGCCTAACCCTTTTGGCTTAATGTGCTCAATACTTAGCAACAATGGCATAAAGCAATATGGCTAGCAATTGCTGCAAATAAAAAATGCCACACATGGCGACTTTGGTGGGACTTAGGCAATAAAAAAGCTGCCTGGGCAACTTAAGAGTCACTAAAGGCAGCTTATGTGTTAATTATTGCTCAACCATGTCAACACGTTTCATGCAACATGCTTAATTTTCCCTACACGTTTGCGACCAATGAAGGCGTTTTGCAGAGGTTGATAAATAATGAATCTAGCTACATTCAGGATATCCGCAACCTCCCTTCGGCACGTGGATAGTGACGGTCGAGATAAACGCTCAGTGCCTCTGAGTGATACTTTGCGGTCTTGTGATAGTAGGATGCAATTGCGTACTCAGTAGAGCCATGCGAGTAGTAACTTAGCAGTATGCCAAACGCTTTCTTGTCAATGCACATGACGGAATCTACGACCTGAGAAATCAACATTCCGTCATCGTCATTGCACATCGGTCTTTCTGGATATCGCAGTGGCTCTACTGTAGCCATCCACTGAGCTATCATGCTGCTCTTTAGTTAACCTAAGCTCTTTGGTGTTACGCATTTGCCACTGTAAGTATCCCTGCTGAAGTAAAAGAGATTCTGCCACCTAAAGGGGGACTCTATTCCGCTATAACGACGTGATTCAATTCTGTAAAGATAAAGGCTTTCAAGACAGCCTCTATACCAGCAGGAATTTCAGGCAGGTATCAGATAAAGCAAAGCCTGAGTTGCCGGGGGATTTACTGGGATAACAGTCCAATGGAAGGTTCTTCAGAGGCCTGAAAACAGAGTGGGTACCGGATAATGGCTACGTGAATTTTAGCGAAACCAGCACGGCAATAACGAATTACATCACAGGATATTACAGTCAGCTCAGACCTCATCCATATAATGGTGGTTTGACACCGAATGAATCAGAACGATTGTTCTGGAAAAGCGCTAAAGTCGTGGCCAGTTTTTGTTAACCACTACACATGACCCTATTTTTCTAATCCTTCTCTGTTTAATCATGCTCATGAAAATAAGAATATATTTTCAAATTCAACAACCATTTCATATATACAATATATTACTAATTACACCCATAACAAGTGACTTAAGATTATTTGATTCATACAGATAATATAATGAGTGATGCTGAACTTAACTGTTCCCAGCCGCCATCAACATTCATTACATTAAAAAAACCATAAAAAGTGCATTATCTCACGATTAATGTGGATAGAAATGAAGGATCATCAGTGGGTGCTGGGAAATTAATTCGTCCACCAACTTTACTAAAGAACACAATGGAGGTGTTTGTTATGAAATTAACAGAATAACGCTTTTTATTAGCGGACATTGAGCGGATGATTTGACATCATGCTGAATTAATAAAATCAGACATCTCTGCCGCGATCTTGTTTCAAAAATCACACTACCCAACAAATGTCTAAATGATATAGTGGAAAGTTCTATTATGAATATTATAGCAAGCTTCAAGAGAAATGTGATATATATCTCATTGCTATCTAGCCTTACCTTATCAACCATGGAAACACAAGCCAGTGTAAGTGTTCCTAATCGCTCAGAAGATATTATTGGGAAAATTTTAAATATTAATGGAACTCTTGGTTCCATATTGAATCCTGAAGAAATCAATGTGGCTAATGGAAAGTTAAACATCTCTCCCGATAGCCAATTCACTGGTAGCATTAATGGTAAAAATTCAGACATCCATATCAATCAGGCAAAGATCGCTGGTAATATTTATCTTCATCAACTGGCCCCAAAAGATAAATTAACAACCAAAAATCTCAAAATGTTGGATACTACCTTATCCAGTCATCATGCTTTTGCTGCCATAGTAGCACAGGATAGTGATGTTAATATTCAAAATAGCCATATAGAGAATAGCACTGGCAAAGGTGTACTTATCAAAAAGCATATGTGCACTGGACTTCCTTCTGATTCTTCGATAGAAAAATCGACGATTATCTCTGGGAACAGTGACGGGATTTCAAACATACAAAGTACAGTCAGTATCAATAACACTTCCATAATAGCAGGCAAAGAAAATGAAAATAACTCACAAGCTCTTGGCATCTCTATATTCACCAACGTTGACATAAATCATATGAATAAAACCATAACCAATGTCAGTAACAGTAACATATTCTCGCATGGTTACGGCATTTTTATGAATGGTGGTGATACTGAAGTCAGCAACTCTATAATAAGTGCAAGAGGCATGCATGTGATTACAACCGAAGGTGGAAATTTAACCCTCACTGAAGGAACAGAATTAAAAGCGGGTGACGATGCCTATGGTATATACACTTTAGCTGGAAGTTCGGAACTATATGATAGCAATCATATCACTCTTGATAACTCAAGGATTAGCACTGCCAATAATACAGCCATTATTGTTTACGACAGAGAGTTCGATAGTGATGCTCGAAACATAACAGATATAACACTACGAAACGACTCACACGTTAGCGCTGGAAATGGTATCGCCTTACAGT
>CANRKT010000100.1 GCA_947631255.1 uncultured Enterobacteriaceae bacterium | reverse complement strand
CTGAGTTTGCGGGTTTTTTGTTGTCTGTAATATTCGGTATTGACTGTTTACAACCGGATTTTTGGGACCAGATAATCCATTCCCCATATGGCAACTACGTTATTACAAGCCGGGCACTAGCAAGCGTACTACTCTGACTCTGGGTAATTATCCTGATTTGTCACTAACTGATGCAAGGGATCGCCGCGAACAGCAGATTGATTGAGGTAAATACTGCGACGAATGTGCGTAAAGTATTCCCTCCCCCCAATTGCGAGTATCACTACAGCAAGAATGACGCCGACAACTACCCAGAAAATTTCCATTCTTGCGACCCATAAAAATGTTATCTAAAAGATGATCCTTTACAGTCATGCAATCAACCGTGACATATCACAGGCCAGCCAACACCCACAAAAAAGCCCACTCAAGTGGGCTTAATCATCATCACTTCCGAAAAATGGGTTATCACTGTAGTCAGATGATAAAAAAGGATATGTTCTCTTGAATATCCATAGGCGTAACATACGTGTCATGGATATTTATAAACGATGTATTAATTGTGATGATGTTTATGACGAATATTGATCGCCCTGTTGAGTTGAATAGAACTGGCTATGCCACCCTGAAAGACTCACCCTCGATAGCCTCACGCTTTCCGCCATAGTATCGTGCTACCCGGCAAGCCATAGCGGGAGCTGAAGTAACGCGGGACACATCCAGAAGTGGTGGGCCAATCTCTCCCGTCATCCATTTCCGTTTGATAGTCGTTTCAGACCCGACCATAAATAAACAACGGCTAAGAATGCGCCTGTTTTAGGGAATGGCATAATTTTCTTAACGTTAAGAAACTGAGCACTCAGGTAGATACGGCTTTCGGGATCCCGTAGGATGAACAATATGAACCTTAAACATTTTTGTTACTTACTGTTGATACTCGCAGTTGCAGCCAGCCTGTCTCAGGCTAATTCGCTGATAACCTGGTTATTTCTCATTAACCTACTGACCTTTACCCTTTATGGTGCCGATAAGTATGCCGCCCGAGCGTCCTGGCGCAGAGTCCCTGAATCGACTTTGCTGTTATTTGGCTTTGTCGGTGGTTGGCCTGGCGCTATTTGCGGTCAGGCGTTATTTCGACATAAAACGCAAAAACAGCCTTTTAAAACATATTTTTTCATCATCGTGGTACTGAATATTGTGGCCGTCGTAGCCCTGTACTGGTGGTATCAGAATTATTGATGATGGCTGAAATGTCTCACTTGTCAGAAATAAGGTTAGTTAAAAATTTTACTGAAAAAGCAGTACGGGTATCCTACAGAAACATTTCCAGTATCAGGCTATAAACATGAATGAACGCGACCAAGAGGATGGGAACCGTTGATACTATGCTGAGCGCTTATCGAGGTGAACAAAATAGAATGTGATTAATATGTGTATTCAGTGAACTAAACTAATTTACCTCTGTCTTACTTACTATATACCCTCATTAGTTATGCCCTGATACGCTTTATCCCGCCACTGTGCGGGATTTTTTTTGCACTGAGTATCACCTACAACTCAAAGTTAGCAGGAAAGACTGACATCCTGCCCGCTTAGGGGCAGGAAGAAAAGCGTGGCTTCAGAGCAGGAATATGGTGGCCAGACCAAGGAAGATAAAGAATCCACCGGTATCAGTGATGGCGGTTATCATCACACTGGAGCCAACCGCAGGGTCACGACCCAGTTTTGCCATGGTCATCGGGATCACGACTCCCATCAATGCAGCAAGTAACAGGTTGAGTATCATGGCCAGGGTCATCACCCCACCCATTGCGGCATCGTCATACAGCAGCCAAGTGACACCTCCCATCACGCCTCCCCAGACCAGACCGTTAATCACTGCAACGCCTAATTCACGCATCATCAGGAACGAGATATTACCTGCCTGAATATGTTGCAGCGCCAAGGCTCGGACAATCATAGTAATAGTCTGATTCCCGGTATTTCCACCAATACCTGCCACTATCGGCATCAACGACGCCAGAGCCACCAGCTCAGAAATGGTATGTTCAAACAGCCCGATAACCCTGGAAGCAATAAATGCGGTACACAGGTTAATCGCAAGCCAGGCCCAGCGGGTACGTACCGCCTTACTGACCGGGGCAAACACGTCTTCCTCGGCACTCAGTCCCCCCATCCGACGCAAGTCGGTATCGGTTTCTTCGTAGACTAAGTCAACTATTTCATCAACGGTCAGACGCCCCATCAGCTTGCCACCACTGTCTATGACGGCGGCACTGATTAAATCGTCACGTTCAAAAGCACGAGCAACCTGTTCGTCACTATCCTCCGGAGCAAAACAGGCCGGGTTCTCGTCCATCACTTTTTGGACCAGGGTTTGCGGAGGATGAAGCAGAATAGTGGTCAGTTTTAACTCACCAATCAGAGTATTATCGCGTTGTGTAACAAATAATTTATCGGTGTTTTGTGGGACTTTTCCACGAATACGTAAATAGCGTTGAACCACTTCCAGCGTAATATCAGCCCGAACAGTGATGACCTCGAAATCCATGATAGCGCCGACACTGTGCTTATCATAGTGGAGGATTTTGCGTACTTGCGCCCTGGCGCTCTGAGGTAATGTTGGTAAAAATCGCCCCATCAGGTCACGAGGCAGATATTGTGCAAGGTAAATCTGGTCGTCAAAATCAAGCGGGCGCAGCATATTAAGCAGCGCTTTATCGCTCATATCTTCAATCAAGTCAGACCATACGGTTTCTGATGCTTTGACCAGTACACTACCACGCCTTTCTTCGCTGACTAGACTCCAGAGTGCAAGGCGTTCTTCGGTAGGTAACGCTTCCAGTACATCAGCCAAGTCAGGAGCGGGCAGCCGAGCAACCAGTTTAATGACCTCAGCAATATCCTGCTCAACATCGGGATCTTCTGCAAATGGCTCTTTTGCCAGAATGGCAGTGGCTACCGTTTTATTCAGTAGCAAAATATGAAGAATACGTGCGCGATCCATATCGCGTTGTTTCGTACTGTATTTCCGTAAAACGGTCATAAATAAGCGATTCCCTGGCTGAGAGGCTCTAGTTTATCGGGTAAACATATAAATTAAATGAAAATTAATCTCTGATGAGTATATACCCTAAATCATTTAAATGGTTTGCGGGCGCAAAGCGAGGATTGTCGAGGGGTACAGGCAAATATCGAGTATCGGCCAAAGTATCTGCTGACTTCATCCAGTGGAGTACGCTCAGTAGTTCGTTGAATCGGCATAAGAATAACGTTTATCGGTAGAACAAAACCACCGTTCTCATCAATTAATATGCAGTAAATGTATGATGATGATGTATAGCAGGTAAATGTCACCGGATCCCGATGACATTATCTCCAGAATAATTCGCTGGATTAAGCGTCAGTGCGGGCAACAGCATCCCGAGATGCCTGCTCCCGTTCAAAGCCCGTTAACTCACTCAGCTCTCCCTGACGCATTTCCAGCAAACGATCGGCATGGATGAAATAATGATCATCATGACTAATAGCAAAAATCGTTTTGCCACGTTGCTGCATGAGCGGCAGGAGTATCTGGTAAAACTCACGACGGAAATGAGGATCCTGATCCGCCGCCCATTCATCCAGCATAATAATTTCGCGATCTTCCGCTAGTGCCAGCAGTAAGGCTACGCGTTTACGCTGCCCTTTCGAGAGCTTAAGATTGAGGATTTTTCCGTTTTCCAGTTCTAGCTTATCTGTCATTTTTAGATACGCTAACCAGTCTGCGATCAGTGCAGGATCAGCCTCTTTCCCCTGAGGCCCGAGAAGTTTATCGAACAGCGAAACATCCGTGAATACTGCCGAAAATAACTTACGGTACTCCTGTATATTTTCCGCCGTCACAGGTTGATCATCGATATAAATCTCTCCCGATACCGGCTGATAGAGCCCGGTCAAGAGCATCGCAAGGGTTGACTTACCGCTACCATTACCACCGATTAAAAAGAGTAATTCACCGCGTTTAATGGTGAGGTTTATCGGTCCGACGCTGAAATTATTATCTTCGTACTGAAATACGACTTCTCGCATTTTCAGGGTCTGCCACGATGTTGCTTCTTGTGGATGAGGAAATGCGGGATCGAAAGGCGCCAATTTGAAGGTATTCAGTTTATTAAAAGCGACCTGAGCCGTTAATAAGGTCGGTAAAGCGCCGACCGCCGACAGTAATGGGGTACGAAGAAAGAGTAATGTCAGCGCAAAAGTGGCCGCAACAGTACTGTCTGACCAACCAAGGCTATTGGCCATCCAGAAAACCAGGCCAATAGCACCCAGCATCATAATATTTGACCAGTTCACCGCACTGAGATGGAAAGTGTCTGCGCGAATAATATGCCGACGATATTTTTCAGCATGGGGAGTATAAGTCTGATTATAAATCCATTCCGCACGTTCCTGGTTGAGCATCAGCTCTTTACGCCCTTCAATTACCGTTTGATAGTCGTTATAGAGCTCATCTTCAACTTCACGCAGTACAGCAAGGTGCTTATACACCCGTGAGACCAGGATATAGCCCCCAAGAATAGTGATGGCCACCCAGATAGCTGTGACAGAAAGCATCTTCGGTGACAATAATCCCAGATAGATAACTGAACCGACCGTTAAAATAATTCCCTGCACCAATTCAGGTAACCGCACGAAAGCAATGGTAATATTACGAATATCGCTGGTTAAACCGGCCAGCAGAGTAGCACCGCCAAGGCGTTCTATCCGCTCAACGTGGGTATCCATAATCCGTTTAATGAATTCACTGCGCAGGCGATAGACGAAATAGTGACCAAGAGCCGTTAGCGCCAGTTGCGAAGCAAGCGTCACAGCCATTAACAGCAGCAGTAATCCCAAAAATTCAGGCAGTACGGATAACGAAAGATCCGGGGTTTCTATCAGGCGCTGACTGATAAAGGCAATAAGACCAATACCCAACGCTGCACTAATAAGGCTGAGTAACAGGACTATCAAAAAAGGCCAGCGATACTGCCGGTATACCACACGTAAAAGTTCCATAGCTCAATCATCTAAAGTAACACTGCTTGCAGTTTAAACAGCCAGCCCCTCACTTCAAGAATAATTCTCATTTTTATTCCCTTTTAGTGACTGGAAAAAGATGAGCCCGCCATTTTGCCGGTCTCGCATCATGAATGATTAATAAAACAATGATAACTCAATGGTTCAGTTATACTCATTCAGTAAAAAAGTTTTAAACTGCGGAGACATCCAGGTTTCAAAACCATGTTCTCCTCTGGTAATCAGGTAAACGGCCAGTCCCTCTTTCTGTGCCACTTGCTTCGCTTTTTCTGCTCCCAGTACCATTAACCCCGTATCCCAACCATCAGCTTCCATTGCGGTTGTCGCAATCACTGAAACAGAGACTAAATTATGTTCTATCGGTCTCCCGTTTTGTGGATTGATGATATGGGAGATACGTTTACCATCAAGTTCATAGTAATTAAGATAGCTACCTGAGGTACTGATCGCATGGCCATTAATATCTACCAAGGCCTGAATCATACTTTCCCTGTCAGTCGGTTTCTGAATCGCCACACGCCATGCATGTCCTTCACTATTCATCCCTCTGGCGACCACGGTTCCCCCAACCGAAACCAGATAACGACTGATACCATTTTGTTCCATTAAACGGGCAAGATGATCTGCTGCATAACCTTCACCTATGGTTGAAAGATCAACCGAGAGACTGGGGAGATCTTTTTTTAACCATTGCTTATCCGAAGCATTAATAACCTGAAGATGATGAAGACCCGTCAATGCTTTCGCTGCGGTAATTTCTGTCTCATCTGGCGTTTTTTCCGGCGCGTTATGAGGACCAAAGCCCCATAAATTGACCAGAGGCCCCACTGTAATATCCATGGCGCCCTCGGTTTTCTCACCAATACGTAATGCCATGGTAATGATATCGCTCATCGCCTCGCTGACAGGATAAGGCGCAGTGCTATCAAACTGATTAAAACGCGATAATGCTGAATCATTTTTCCAAGTCGACATTAATCTATCATCTGCGTCCAACTGAGCCTGAATTTGGTCTCTCAAGCCCTGCTCCTGCGAACTGTCCACACCAGCCAGGCTCACACGCCAGTATGTTCCCATGGTCTTACCCTCAAGGACCAGGCTACGCGATGCTGCCTTTTCCTGGTTATCACAACCCACCAGCAGAAAAAAGAGTACAACCAGCCCGCTATAGCGAAAAAAACGTAAGTTCATGGAGAGAAATCTCATTATTAGGTCACGCCAGAATACGATATAAAATAAATACAAAACAGATTGATAACTGAAATAACGCCAATAAAAAAGGCGCCATAAGGCGTAATGCTTGTCAGTTAAGTTTCTAAGAACGCCGCAACGGATAACGTTGCGGCTTCTTTTTAACCGCTCGTGGAT
>CANRKT010000099.1 GCA_947631255.1 uncultured Enterobacteriaceae bacterium | reverse complement strand
GAGTCCGGTAGAATACCGAACCCAGGCTCTGAAAGCCGCTTAACATGAACCGTCCAACTTTATGGGGTCAGTCCATTGTGCGGGCTTTTTTTTGGCGCGTAGTATCTTGATGGGTGCCACCAGTTGATAGGGGTAGTGAACAGTATCAGGTGATTCCAGGGATATCTAGACCCTAACTGAATGGTGCTGGTGAGGTACACAGACCAGTCTATATATTGAGTACAATAGCTAGATCTGCATTGCTAATTTTTGCGTACCACGCTGAATCGTCATTTCTAATGATCCTTTGGGGGTGTCTGCTAATACTTTTCTCAGGTCATCAATCTGCTCTGGAGCATACTTTTGGCCATTGACATTTAATATGACATCACCATTATTTAATCCAGTATCGATTAAGTTTACATCAGTGTTATAAAACAGCTCTATATGTTTATCAATATAGCGTATTGAGAGGTTACGTACAGGGGGGATATATTTTTGCTGAATAGATGAAGCATCATAACAAAACATCATTCGTGATGGAATAAAGGCATAACGATCAAAACGTGATAGAAAACTCATTCCCATGGTGTATTCTTGGTTTTTGCTTTCATCAACTTTTATTTCGTCAACGGGCATACCATTATATATCAGGCCGCGTAGTATAAAACTGGAATAGTCTGATGTAACACCACTGGCATTCATTCTTGCTTGCCCGTTAACAGGTTGCAAATGCGATTTGTTTTTTAAATAATGAATCAAATCATTCGAAATACTACCCTCATCAGCTCCAGTATCAATCATGAAGGCGATATTATCTATATTATTATACTTGAACCATATTGTTGGCATGCTGTTTAACATATCTCTATAGCCATCACATGTTTGATAATTCCGGGTTGATGGCGCATCTTTAGTGACTGTCAGGCGTTTTTTTACATTATCTATTTGCCAGGAGAACTTTCTGAATGTCTCTATACCAATAATACCATCTATATCCACACCCATTGCCTGGCTAAATAAGGAAAGATCCATTGATAACCAGACGTCCTCATCTCTTATTTCTTGTGTACCAATGAAAAAAGGATGTGGTTTCAGAAAATTATATTTATCCTTTTCAATAATCCCGGTAGTGCTTTTTATATTTGAAAAGAAATTTTGATAGCTACTGTGAAGATCGGAAAATGAAAGGGAGGTGGATATATCAGCAGCGTTTTTTTCATTGATGATGTTAACGCTTGCTCCAGTATCAACTAAAAAACGATATTCTTTATTTTTAATGATGACGGGGATGATGATGTTTTTTTTAATGTCATACTCTAAAATGACTTCAGGTGAAATTATTTTGTTTTCTTGTTTTTTTATTATGATGTAAATGCATGTTATTACCCCTAATAAAACCAATAGTAAAATGATTACTCTGGTATTTTTTATGAAAGTATTCATTGGTTATCCTTATGGATTAATGAGTCATTCGCTATTCACTAAAAGTTAAGTAGTAAAGGAAATTCTGCGTATAATAAGTGCTACAGGTTAAATTAAATTTCAATATTCGCTATTTATAAGCTGTGGTAGCAGGTTTTCAGTTATTGTTTGGCTATTGTTATCGATAAATTAAACGGCTTTATTAACCACTCTCGAGCCAAGAAATCAGGTCTTTACATCCCCAATAACGCAAGTGGTTTGTAAGCGTTTACGTCTGGATTGATAAAGGTGACTCCCAGACAATTTGAAATGTAACGGGTATATTTCAGAACAATGACAAAGAGAGGATATTATTGAGCTGTTTTCATTGAGTTAATACGCAGAAGTTTACCCGCATAAGGTTTGTCATCATTCTTAAATCACGGCATGATGTCTTTTTTTCTAAAAAAGCTGATGATAACGGAGAAAAAAGAAAGGATATTTTCTGTTTATCTATTGAGGAGATTTCAATGTCTGTTAATTGCCCTGTTTGTCAAAATGAATTAGTCCCGACTCTGACTGGGGCGTATTGTGAGCACTGTCAGCAGAATTTCAAGCTAGAGGCCCACTGCCCGGACTGCCACAAACAATTACAGGTACTAAAAGCTTGCGGTGCAGTCGATTATTTCTGTCAGAACGGACATGGCTTGATTTCGAAAAAGCGTGTTGAGTTCACTCCTGTCACAGAGTGATCATTTACCGGTTATCGTCGGTTTACGCTTGCGTGGCACTTTTAGCGGCGTTATCGCGATAATCTGACTTTCGACCCAACCATCCTTCAGGCGGGTCGTTAGCTTGTCGCCTGATTTTACCTGGCCTGTTTTCTTAAGCACCTTGCCATCATCCACGGTTGTAACACTGTAACCACGAGCCAGAGTTGCCAGTGGGCTAACACCTTCAAGCTGGGCAACAGTATTACTAAATTGTTGTTTTGATTCGCTAAGTTTTGCACTCACTAACTGTGTTAGACGATGTTCAAGTTGTAGCAGTTGTGACTGGGCGCGGTGAATACGTGGCTGAGGTTGCTGCTGATTAAGTCGGTTCGCCAGGCGCTGCTGCTGCGTTGTACCACGGCGAATATGATTTTCGGTAGCTGTGAGTAAGCGCTGACGCAGACGTTCCAGCAGATTTTGCTGTCGTGCCAGACGCAGTTGCGGATGCTGCTGCTGTAAGCGATGTTGCAGGCGAGTTATCTGCTGTGAACACTGAGCCAGATAATAGTCCATCGCCATTTCCATACGCTGTTGCTGGGCTTGTAATTGACGCAATAACTCAGTCTGGTTACGGCTTACCATCTCTGCGGCGGCAGAAGGCGTTGGTGCTCTCAGATCCGCGACAAAATCAGCGATGGTTACGTCGGTTTCATGTCCCACAGCACTGACTATCGGGATTTTGCTGGCAAAAATGGCTCTGGCAACCCGTTCGTCATTAAAACTCCAGAGATCCTCAAGTGAGCCACCGCCGCGTCCGACAATCAGAACATCACATTCACCACGCAAGTTAGCCAGTTCAATGGCTCGGACGATTTGCAGTGGCGCATCAGCCCCCTGTACTGCGGTCGGATAAATAATTATCGGTAGCGAAGGGTCACGGCGACCCAGAACCTGTAATACATCGTGCAGCGCGGCACCGGTTTTGGAAGTAATTAACCCTAACTGACGAGCTGGATTAGGTAATGACTGCTTACAGTCTGGGGAGAAGAGTCCTTCTTCCAGCAGTCGTTGCTTCAGTTGTTCATACTGCTGTTGTAATAATCCTGCGCCATCTGGCTGCATACTTTCCACGATTATCTGATAATCACCTCGTGGTTCGTAAAGTGTCATATTGGCGCGCACCACAATTTGCTGCCCATTCTGGGGGCGGAAAGTCACGCGATTATTACTGTTACGAAACATCGCACAACGAACCTGCGCGGTATTATCTTTGAGTGTGAAGTACCAGTGGCCGGAAGAGGGTTGGCTAAAATTTGAAATCTCGCCACGTATCCACACTTGGCCCATCTCTTTTTCCAGCAGCAACCGAACCGTCTGATTGAGGCGGGAAACAGTAAAAATGGCAGAGCTATTAGGTATCGACATGTGAGCTAGATCAAATTTTAAATCAGTAGGTTATCTGATCGATACTACCTTGAGTGGCGTGATTATCAAGGTTTTTAGTAAAAAAAAGTAGATGCAAACGCTTACGTTCTGTATAATGCCACGGCAATATTTTATCTGTTCTCATTCACCCCCAGGTTGAGATATTGCCATGCTACGTATCGCTAAAGAAGCTCTGACATTTGATGATGTTCTCCTTGTTCCAGCCCATTCCACTGTTTTGCCTAACACAGCAGATCTAAGTACCCAACTGACAAAAACCATTCGTCTTAATATACCTATGCTTTCAGCGGCAATGGACACCGTTACTGAAGGTCGCCTGGCTATTGCCCTGGCACAAGAAGGTGGACTTGGTTTTATTCATAAAAACATGTCTATTGAGCGTCAGGCTGAAGAAGTCAGACGTGTGAAAAAACACGAAAGTGGCGTAGTAACCGACCCGCAAACTGTGCTGCCAACCACCACCTTACGTGAAGTAAAAGAGCTCACTGAGCGTAATGGCTTTGCTGGTTATCCGGTTGTCACTGAAGACAACGAACTGGTTGGTATTGTAACTGGACGTGATGTGCGTTTTGTTACTGACCTGAATCAGCCTGTCAGTGTTTACATGACGCCGAAAGAACGTCTGGTAACAGTCAAAGAAGGTGAGCCTCACGATATCGTGCTGTCTAGAATGCACGAGAAACGTGTTGAGAAAGCCTTAGTCGTTGATGAACAGTTCCATCTGCGCGGTATGATCACCGTTAAAGATTTCCAGAAAGCAGAAAGCAAACCAAACGCCTGTAAAGATGAGCATGGTCGCCTGCGTGTCGGAGCTGCAGTGGGTGCCGGTGCTGGTAACGAAGAGCGTGTCGATGCTCTGGTTGCCGCAGGTGTTGACGTATTATTGATCGACTCCTCTCATGGACACTCTGAAGGTGTATTACAGCGTATTCGTGAAACACGTGCTAAATACCCTGATCTGCAAATTATCGGTGGTAACGTTGCGACAGCTGTGGGGGCTCGTGCATTAGCAGACGCGGGTTGTAGCGCAGTCAAAGTCGGTATCGGCCCGGGTTCAATCTGTACTACACGTATCGTTACTGGGGTAGGCGTTCCACAAATAACTGCGGTAGCGGATGCAGTAGAAGCGCTTGAAGGCACCGGTATTCCGGTTATTGCCGACGGGGGTATTCGTTTCTCTGGTGATATTGCTAAAGCCATTGCTGCAGGTGCTTCAGCTGTAATGGTTGGCGGCATGCTGGCAGGAACAGAAGAATCACCCGGTGAAATCGAGCTTTATCAAGGTCGCTCATTTAAATCCTATCGCGGTATGGGATCCTTAGGTGCGATGTCAAAAGGCTCCTCAGATCGTTATTTCCAGACTGATAATGCAGCTGACAAACTGGTCCCAGAAGGGATTGAAGGGCGCGTTGCCTATAAAGGCCTTCTGAAAGAGATAGTTCATCAGCAGATGGGCGGTTTACGCTCCTGTATGGGGCTTACTGGCTGTGGTACTATCGAGGCACTGCGTACTCAGGCTGAGTTTGTGCGTATCAGTGGTGCGGGTATTCAGGAAAGTCATGTGCATGATGTGACTATTACTAAAGAATCCCCGAACTACCGTATGGGTTCCTGATTTCTCTCGTCCGGCCTTAGTGCCGGACGATTTTATTTTCTTTTTCACTTGCCTCGGAATTAGCGTCAATGTCGGAAAATATCCATAAACATCGCATCCTTATCCTCGATTTCGGTTCTCAGTACACTCAACTTGTTGCTCGGCGCGTACGCGAATTAGGCGTTTACTGTGAACTGTGGGCATGGGATGTCACTGAACAACAAATCCGTGAGTTTAATCCAACCGGTATTATTCTTTCCGGTGGCCCTGAAAGTACCACTGAAGAAAATAGTCCTCGTGCACCACAATATGTTTTTGAAGCAGGTATTCCGGTTCTGGGCGTATGTTATGGCATGCAGACCATGGCGATGCAGCTGGGCGGCCATGTTCAGGGTTCAACCGAGCGTGAGTTTGGTTATGCTCAAGTTGAAGTGAAAACCGATAGTGCACTGGTTCGTGGAATTGAAGATGCTGTCAGCGCTAACGGTGAGTCGCTGCTGGACGTATGGATGAGCCACGGTGACAAAGTCACTGCAATTCCAGAAGGTTTTGTCACTGTTGCCAGTACAGATACTTGTCCGTTTGCCATTATGGCGAACGAAGAAAAACGCTTCTATGGCGTTCAGTTCCATCCTGAAGTGACTCATACCCGTCAGGGGCAGCGTTTGCTAGAGCGTTTTGTGCGTGACATCTGTCAGTGTGAAGAACTGTGGACACCCGCCAAAATTATTGAAGATGCAATCGAGCGTATCCGTCAGCAAGTGGGTAACGATAAAGTTATTCTGGGCCTGTCGGGTGGCGTTGATTCCTCTGTGACAGCGATGTTGTTGCACCGCGCCATTGGTAAAAACCTGACTTGCGTATTTGTGGATAACGGCCTGCTGCGTTTGAATGAAGCAGAGCAAGTAATGGATATGTTCGGTGACCATTTTGGCCTGAATATTGTTCACGTTGCGGCCGAAGATCGTTTCCTGAGCCAGTTGGCTGGAATTGATGAGCCTGAAGCAAAACGTAAAACTATCGGTCGTGTCTTTGTTGAAGTCTTCGATGAAGAAGCCCTGCGCCTGGAAGATGTTAAATGGTTAGCACAAGGCACTATTTATCCGGATGTTATCGAATCAGCGGCCTCTGCTACCGGTAAAGCTCACGTCATCAAATCTCATCATAACGTCGGTGGTCTGCCGAAAGAGATGAAGATGGGCTTGGTCGAACCCTTAAAAGAGCTGTTTAAAGACGAAGTTCGTAAAATTGGTCTGGAGTTAGGCCTGCCTTACGACATGCTTTATCGCCATCCATTCCCAGGTCCAGGCCTTGGTGTACGTGTTCTGGGTGAAGTGAAAAAAGAGTACTGTGACCTGCTGCGTCGCGCAGATGCTATCTTCATTGAAGAACTGCACAAAGCCGATCTCTACAATAAAGTGAGCCAGGCTTTCACCGTATTCCTGCCAGTACGCTCAGTAGGTGTGATGGG
>CANRKT010000098.1 GCA_947631255.1 uncultured Enterobacteriaceae bacterium | reverse complement strand
TGTCATTGTCATTGTCATTGTCATTGTCATTGTCATTGTCATTGTCATTGTCATTGTCATTGTCATTGTCATTGTCATTGGATTTCTTATGGTAAAATTTTCTGATATAAGGAATGTTAGATGAAGGGGTATTTGTTGCTAAAGTTGTTTAAGTCTATATTTTTAGCGGTAATATTATTTTTGTCTGCTTGTTCGTCAGGGGTACATCAGCAGAGCTCAGTACCGCAAGCAGCAGAGAAAAAGTCAGACGATATTGATGCTAATAAAACATATTTTCCATTGGGAAATTACCCACAAGAGGTAGAACACTGGATCCCTGCTACCGCAAAGGGTAATGATACATCCCTCATGAGTCAGGCTTACCAGAAAAAATATTTTTCTCGCTTATTATCAAAATACTACGGTATAGGTGAAGGGGATAAATCCCCCTGGAATGCCCGTTATATTGCTCATATTCTGAAAAATAAACCAGAAAAGAATCGTGATGCCAGTATCAGGCAGTCACTGTTACCAGAAAGCCTCTCCTGGGGGGCTAATTTCAGGCAAAACACTGCGCGCTGGAAGGATGAAATCAGAAATAACAGTACAGGTGCCATCAGTACAGTCTACCAGGCATCATCCCGGGCTATTACAGTCAGAGAAACGCTGGTAAGAGCATTGCCTACCGAACAGCCTGCTTATCACAACCCTCGACGAGCGGGTGAAGGATATCCCTTTGATTACCTGCAAATGTCAGCGATTCAACCCGCGACACCGATATATATTCTGACGGAGAGCCAGGATAAAGCCTGGCGGTATGTTATTTCACCTGCTGTCACTGGCTGGATAAAAAGTGAAGATATCGCAACGGTCAGTCCTGCATTCGTTAAACAGTGGACAACGTTGGCGATGAAAAATTCTGGTACATTTATTCAGCAACCTGTTCCTGTTCATCAGAGTAAGCAATTTTATTTCCTCGCCCGCCTGGGTACGATCTTACCCTTTGAACATCATCGGTCAGGATATTTTTCTGCCTTAATACCGGTGCGGAAAGCAGATGGCAGTGCGCTGATTAAATCCGTCTATTTATCTCAGGATGTTTTCACTGCGATGCCTTGGCCAATGACGCGCACCAATGTCGCAACGCTGATGAAGTCGATGAGTGGTATGCCGTATGGCTGGGGGAATACGTTGTTTTATAATGACTGTTCATCAGAACTACGAAGCCTGATGATGCCATTTGGCATCCTGTTACCCAGAAATTCAGCAGCACAAATAAAATCAACTGCTCGTATGGTTGATTTGAGTAAAGAAAACCTTCAGGACAGAATTGCCTATCTTGAGAAACACGGCAGAGCCTTTACTACCCTGATTTATCTTCCCGGACATATTATGCTGTATATCGGAAATAGTCAGATTAACGATAAATCAGTACCGATGACTTATCAGAATCTATGGGCGCTACGCCCGAAAGACATAGAGAGTCGTAGTATCGTTGGTTCGTCCGTCTTTTTCCCGTTACTTGCCTCCTATCCGGAAAGCCCTGAAATGGTTTCTCTGGCGGACAAAAAAGAATTTAAACTCGGTTTTCTTGAAACAGGGGATGATAACGAATAGAGATTATGAATGATCTGCTTGTCATTCCGATGAAGTTTATCGCCATGGTCGTAGTTCTTCCCAACACGAGCGCTTTCGTTGTCAGTCATGTAAACGCGTTTTTCAGCTGACCTATACCAACGAAGCCCGAAACCTGGCGTTAAAGAGCAGATCGTTGACATGGTCTTCAACGAAGCCGGAGCTCGGGATACCGCAAGAACGCTGAAGATCAGCATCAATACAGTTATACGAGCGTTAAAAAGCGCTCGCCTCGCCGGATAACCACTTCTCCGGTCGCTCACGCCGCATGATTACCAGCGATGGCTGGAGGGAGCTATGCCAGAGGAACCCGAATCAAACGGCTGGCCCGCAAAACCATATGCTTCCCTCGCTCAGTTGAGCTGCATGAAAAAGACATCGGAGTTTTTATCGAAAAACATATGTTCTACGAATTGGATCTATTACCTTTTATTCTAATGAATGGTGATATCGTGGACGGTGTAGGATAATACTGAGATTATTTACCATCCTCCATTGCACCTGAATGCAGCACATCGCACTATAGGCCTTTATTCATCCACTGTTACTTTTTACGGTTCACTCATGTCTGCGTCATTTTCACGTTATTTTTCACTGAAACCTCAAGAAGCTCTGCTAATCCTGATCACTATGTTCTGGGGGGGAACCTTTCTTGCTGTACAGTATGCAATGACGCTAAGTGATCCCTTTTTCTTTGTCGGACTGCGTTTTGCAACTGCTGCACTGGTAGTGGGATTATTTTCAATAAAATCTCTTTCCGGACTAACGTTATTGGAATTTAAAGCCGGGGTGCTGATAGGTATCTCTATCGCTATTGGTTACAGTTTACAAACCTGGGGGTTGCAGACTATCTCCAGCAGTAAGTCAGCTTTTATTACCGCTATGTATGTTCCAGTCGTGCCAATACTGCAATGGATCTGCCTCGGGCGAATGCCGGGTCTGATGTCGTGGCTTGGTGTTGGGCTGGCATTTATGGGGCTTATTTTATTGGCTGGGCCAGAAGGCTCTTCTCTGACACTGGGTACCGGGGAAATCATTACGCTGATCGGCGCAGTGGCTATTGCTGCGGAAATAATTCTGATCAGTGCTTTTGCCAGCCGGGTTGATATTAAACGTGTCACCGTTGTGCAGCTTGCTACCGCCTCAATCGTTGCTTTTGCCACTATGGTACCTGCCGGTGAAAGCATCCCGCCATTCAGTAATCAGTTAATGATTGTGGCATTAGGGTTGGGGATTTTTAGTGCCATTATTCAGGTGACGATGAACTGGGCACAGCGTAGTGTTTCCCCGACGCGAGCAACGCTTATCTACACTGGTGAGCCTGTCTGGGCGGGTGTCTTTGGCCGGATCGCCGGTGAACGGTTACCGATGCTGGCACTCGTCGGTGCCGCACTGATTGTTCTTGGCGTTCTGGTCAGCGAACTGAAGTTAAAACGTAAAGGTAAAAAAAACACCCTGACACAAGAAGGTTTGTAGCAGACGTAAGCAACCAGGTATGAAGGATACATACCTGGTTTTTATTTCTATTATCCGATAGTCATCAGGCTGGCATTCCCACCCGCAGCTGCAGTATTCACACTGACAGAACGCTCCAGATAAAGGCGCTCCAGCTGAATCGAACGATCAGCGCGAGCCAGTCCCTGAACCGTGACAATGGCGCCTTCTCTGGCGGCAACACTTTCGCAAAGTTGACGCAACTTGTCTGAATCTCCGTGATAGATAACAGCATCGAACGGCTGGGTTAATACCGTCTCAACGGCAGAGAAGGTTATTTGTTGCTGTACCTGGGCAGGCAACTGAGAGTAGAGCGCGCGCTGTATCGCCGTTTCTGTCCACAAAATACGACTACCGACACAGATAACGGCGGCAAGTTGCACCAGCAGGTCAGACTCATCATCCGCCAGGCATAATACGCATTCTCGCGGTAAGAGGCTGTAGCTATTGCGCTCACCTGTTGGCCCAGTTAAGATCCTCATTGTACCTGACTGATTTTGTGTCGAAAATCGCACGCAGACAGGTTCCAATTCTGGATGATGGGAGGCTATCCACTGGGTTAAAACCTGATAGGTAGACTGGAATTTCTCTCTGACAGGAAGTGCTATCGGTGCCGAAGCGTGCGGGTTAGCGAAGGGACCCTTCTCCGGACTGTGGGCTAACAAACGATACAGATAAAGTGGACCGCCAGCCTTTGGCCCAGTACCTGAAAGCCCCTCGCCGCCAAAAGGCTGCACGCCGACGACGGCGCCAACCATATTACGGTTTACATACAGATTACCGACTTTCAGGCTATCAGTAACCTGAACGATAGTTTCATCAATACGCGTATGTACGCCAAACGTGAGGCCATATCCTGCGGCATTAATCTGTTCTATCAGGGCATTGAGTTGATGACGTGGATAACGCACAACATGTAAGACCGGGCCAAAAACTTCGTGTTTAAGCTCATCAAGGCTATTCAGTTCAATCAGAGTGGGTTGTACAAAGGTCCCGTGTTTCCAGTCCTGCTCATCGGCACTGCTGGCATAAGTTGCCTGAAAAATCGAATGTCCCTGTGTTCTCATGGATTGAATATGTTGTTCGATCCGTTCTCTGGCCTCTTCATCAATCACCGGACCAACATCAGTGGTAAAGCGCCCCGGATTACCCATGCGATACTCGCACATGGCTCCCCGTAGCATCTGCAGAGTCGACTCTGCAATATCCTCTTGTAAACAGAGAATACGCAGGGCTGAACAGCGTTGACCGGCACTGTCAAACGCGGAGGACATTACATCGACGACCACTTGTTCCGTCAGTGCGGAGGAGTCGACAATCATTGCATTCATGCCACCCGTTTCGGCGATCAAAGGAATTGGGCGTCCCTGAAGATCAAGATGGCCGGCAATATTACGTTGTAGCAGCGTTGCCACTGCGGTAGAACCAGTAAATATGACACCGCGAATACGCGTATCATTAACAAGCGTAGCCCCGACGGTTTCACCCAGACCTGGCAACAGTTGTACCACGCCTGCAGGAACACCGGCTTCCAGTAGCAGGCTGATAGCCTGAGCGGCAATCAGCGGTGTCTGTTCTGCGGGTTTTGCCAGAACACTATTCCCTGCGGCCAGTGCTGCGGCAACTTGCCCGGTAAAGATGGCTAACGGAAAATTCCACGGACTAATACAGACCACCGGGCCGAGTGGACGATGAGTATCGTTATCGAAATCATGGCGTATCTGGCTGGCATAATAGTGCAGAAAATCCACCGCCTCACGGACTTCAGCAATCGCATTACTGAAGGATTTTCCAGCCTCACGGACCAGCAAACCAATCAACTGCTGCATACGATTCGCCATTAAGATACCGGCTTTATCCAGTACGGCGGCACGTTCCTCGGCTGGTGTGGCAAACCAGATAGATGCTGCATTCACGGCATTCTCTAATGCCTGAGAAATTTCTTCGGGCGTGGTTTCCCGGCTATAACCGACAATATCGCGATGGTCGGCCGGATTTTTTACCGCCTGACAATCTTCGGCATTCTGCACTTCAGTCAGAACAGGCAGCGCCAGCCACTTCTGGGTTACGCTATTGAGTAACGCTGATGAAAGCGATGCAAGGCGATGTTCGTTTGCTAAATCAAGGCCGCTGGAGTTCTGTCGGCTATCGCCGTATAACCCCAGAGGGAGCGGGATTTTACTATGAGGAAGCCCGGTTTTACCTTCCTTCAGTGTGAGGGTTTCAACTGCATTGACAGGGCAGGCAACCAGTTCATCCAGCGGTAAAGTGGTATCAGCAATACGATTAACAAAAGAGCTATTCGCCCCATTTTCCAGTAAGCGACGAACCAGATAAGCGAGCAAGGTCTCATGTGTGCCTACCGGAGCGTAAATACGGCAGGGGCGGTTGAGTTTGCCATCGGCCACTTTCCCCACTACCTGTTCATACAGCGGCTCACCCATACCATGTAAACACTGAAACTCATACTGACCAGGATAGTAATTCTGCCCAGCCAGATGATAGATGGCAGCCAAAGAATGGGCATTATGGGTAGCAAATTGCGGATAAATAAGATTAGGCACTGCCAGCAATTTTTTGGCGCAGGCGAGATAAGAAATATCGGTATAGACCTTACGAGTATAAACCGGATAGCCTTCCAGTCCGTCGATTTGGGCTCGCTTAATCTCGCTATCCCAGTAAGCGCCTTTAACCAGACGTATCATCAGACGGCGCTGGCTGCGCGAAGCTAAATCAATCAGATAATCAATCACAAATGGGCAGCGTTTCTGATAGGCCTGAATCACAAATCCAATACCATTCCAGCCAGAGAGTTCAGGCTCGAAGCAGAGTTTTTCCAGTAAATCTAGCGAGATTTCCAGACGGTCAGCTTCTTCTGCGTCAATATTAATCCCAATATCATACTGACGAGCGAGCAAGGTTAACGAGAGTAAACGGGGATAAAGTTCATCGATAACACGCTGATATTGCGAACGGCTATAACGCGGGTGCAGGGCTGAAAGTTTAATCGAGATCCCCGGACCTTCGTAAATACCACGTCCATTGGACGCTTTGCCGATAGCATGAATAGCCTGCTGATAAGCCAGCAGATAGGCTGCGGCATCGTCAGCCGTCAGAGCTGCTTCCCCGAGCATATCGTAAGAATAACGGAAGCCTTTATCTTCAAGCTTACGGGCATTGGCCAGTGCTTCGGCAATGGTCTCCCCGGTAACAAACTGTTCTCCCATCAGACGCATCGCCATATCCACCCCTTTACGTACCAGAGGTTCACCACTCTTACTGATAATGCGATTCAGTGAGCTGGAAAGGCTGGTTTCGTTATGGGTTGAGACTAAGCGGCCGGTAAAGAGTAAGCCCCAGGTAGCAGCATTGACAAACAGAGACGGACTGTGGCCGAGATGAGAATGCCAGTTACCGTTACTGATTTTGTCGCGGATTAATGCATCACGCGTTGCCTTATCGGGAATACGTAATAACGCTTCCGCAAGACACATTAGCGCGACTCCCTCTTGTGAAGAGAGTGAGAACTCTTGCAATAATCCCTGTATCAGCCCCGCCTTGCCAGACAGATTTTTCTGGCCGCGTAATTGTTCGGCTAACCGGTAGGCCGTTTTGTAAGTTTGTTCGGCTATTGCAGGCGTGAGTCTGGCTTGCTCCAGAATCATCGGTACAGCATCTGTCTCGGGACGTCGCCAGGCGGCCGTGATTGTGGCGCGCGTGACAGATTGCGGCAATATTTGTTCAGCAAATTCGAGAAAAGGCAGGGGGAGGTCTTCTGGGACTGAGGTTTCCTCAAGGCTTTCCAGCGGAGGGTTTTCCAGCCCGGTAATCATCACCAGGCTCT
>CANRKT010000097.1 GCA_947631255.1 uncultured Enterobacteriaceae bacterium | reverse complement strand
ACTCCGGCAGGCTTTTCATCATATTAAAACCAGTGAATGGGGATGGGGCATTGATCCTAAAGGGCAGCGTATTACCATGAACACCATCTTTGACCGCTATCAGAAGCCGTTATTCTTGGTGGAGAATGGTCTGGGTGCGAAAAATGAGCTGACCTATGACGGGCGTGTTGAAGATGACTATCGCATTGCTTATTTACGCAGTCATATTCATGAAATGGGCGAGGCTATCAAGGACGGTGTGCCGATAATCGGCTATACCACTTGGGGCTGCATTGACTTAGTTTCCGCCTCAACGGGAGAAATGAGTAAGCGCTATGGTTTTATTTATGTCGACAGAGATAATCATGGACAGGGTACGCTTGCCAGAACACGGAAAAAATCGTGCTACTGGTATAAGAAAGTGATAGCCACTAATGGCGGTGATCTGAGCTAAGTCACCAGAGGTGATGCCGTGTTATTAACATGGCATCACTGTACCTGAACGGCTATGTAATAGAGAAAAGATATTCATACAAGTAGTGCGATTCGAATAGCCAGATTATTTCTCTGTCCCGAAGCTCGCCTATATACTTGAATTCTCCAGGGTAGTAATGTAACCATGAGTGTAATATGGATACTGCTAATCTGGTAAGTAAGGGGCTACAGTGAAATTGGATGAAATCGCACGTCTGGCTGGTGTATCACGTACGACGGCGAGTTATGTTATCAATGGTAAGGCAAAACAATACCGCGTAAGCGATAAAACCGTTGAAAAGGTCATGGCGGTGGTTCGTGAGCATAACTATCACCCAAACGCGGTAGCCGCAGGTTTGCGCGCCGGGCGCACGCGTTCTATTGGTTTGGTTATCCCTGATCTTGAGAATACCAGCTATACCCGGATTGCGAACTATCTGGAAAGACAGGCACGTCAGCGTGGCTACCAGTTGCTTATTGCTTGCTCTGAGGATCAGCCTGATAACGAGATGCGTTGCGTTGAGCATCTGCTACAGCGACAAGTTGATGCGATTATTGTCTCTACTTCATTGCCACCTGAGCATCCTTTCTATCAGCGCTGGGCAAACGGCGCTTTCCCTATCATCGCTCTCGACCGGGCATTAGATCCTGAGCACTTTATCAGTGTGGTTGGGTCAGATCAGAGTGATGCCGAGATGCTGGCTACAGAATTACGTACCTTCCCGGTAGAGAATGTACTTTATCTGGGGGCGTTACCCGAACTGTCAGTCAGTTACTTACGTGAACAAGGTTTCCGTACTGCCTGGCAGGGGGATACGCGTAATGTCGACTATCTGTATAGCAATAGCTATGAACGTGAAGCTGCGGCCCTGCTGTTTGATAAATGGCTGGAAACACACGATATGCCGCAGGCATTATTTACCACTTCATTTCCCCTGTTACAGGGAGCAATGGATGTGACTCTGCGTCGCCATGGCCGTCTGCCTTCTGAGCTGGCTATTGCCACTTTTGGTGACAATGAGCTACTCGATTTTCTGCAATGTCCGGTGCTGGCAGTCGCCCAGCGTCACCGTGATGTTGCGGAGCGTGTGCTGGAACTGGTCCTGGCGAGTCTTGATGAGCCACGTAAACCCAAACCTGGATTAACGCGTATTCGGCGTACCCTTTATCGTCGCGGAAGTTTAAGCCGTAGTTAAAGGGCAGTAGAGTGTCGGCAATTTGAAATGTGGCAGAATATTTTAAGTTGCCGGGCTGTTATTTCTACGTCATTAAGCCAAATCTCCTGAGCTGAATCCTCAATTTTGTCTGTATTCGCTGGCTATCGGATTACGCTGTCTGGAAATAACTTAAATTATTTAAGAACAATTGGGATTATGTCTATTTATTGTTTCTTAATTCTACTAACCCTATTTATCATTGATAGGAATTATCTCTAACGTAAGTGAAAAGTTACATTGTATTATTTTGTTACACACATATTTGGCTCAACGTCTGATTATGAGTCATTAGGGAATAATAATCGATCCTGAATTACTGTCCAGACCACGCCACACCTGGGTTTGTCGTGTTTTTTTTTGACACGGAATTTTTAGAGATCTGCGGGTATTTTATACGATGTGATCCATGGTCTGGTGGCCCTTGATATCTGCGTTTTTAATAATAATTGCACTTATTTGTCTTTTTCTTTCAAATATTCATAACGTTAATTTTCTCATCCGGACAAAACATTTGTTGTCCATATCTTTAATACCTCATCCGGGAAGAAGAATTTATTCTCGTCACAGTCTATGCCTTGCTTGACAAGCTTTTCCTATGCTCCGTAAACTCCTTATATGTGGGAATTTGTGGGGCAAAGTGGTGTAGTTTACCACCAGAGGGGGTAACGGGGATGTTCCGTGGGGCCACGCTTGTCAATCTTGACAGCAAAGGGCGGCTTGCTGTACCGACCCGTTACCGGGAAAAACTGGTGAACATCTCAGAAGGTCAGATGGTCTGTACTATCGACATCCACCACCCGAGCCTGCTTCTCTATCCTCTTGCTGAATGGGAAATCATTGAGCAGAAGCTTTCTCGTTTATCTAGTATGAATCCCGCAGAACGCCGCGTACAACGGCTATTGCTGGGTCATGCCAGCGAATGTCAGATGGATAGTGCCGGACGTTTGTTACTGGTACCCGTGTTGCGCCAGTACGCAGGACTGACGAAAGAAATAATGCTTGTCGGGCAGTTTAATAAATTTGAACTTTGGGATGAAGCGACTTGGCATCAACAGGTCAAGGAAGATATTGACGCTGCACAGATGTCTATGAATGCTCTGTCGGGAAGTCTACAGGATTTGTCATTTTAAATAATATGCAAACTTTTAAACATACTACTGTGCTGCTTGATGAAGCGGTAAACGGTCTGAATATTCGTCCAGACGGTATCTATATTGACGGTACTTTTGGGCGTGGTGGACATTCTCGTCTGATTTTGTCCCAACTAGGTCCAAAAGGACAATTACTGGCAATCGATCGCGACCCACAGGCGATTGCTGCCGCTGAAGCTATTGATGATCCTCGATTCTCTATTGTTCATGGTCCTTTCTCCTCGCTGGCAACTTATGTTGAAGAGCGCGGGCTGAGCGGTAAGATTGACGGTATTTTGCTGGACTTAGGCGTTTCTTCTCCGCAGCTTGATGATGCAGAGCGAGGATTCTCCTTTATGCGTGATGGACCACTGGACATGCGGATGGATCCAACACGCGGTCAGTCAGCCGCACAATGGCTACAAACAGCAGACGAAGCAGATATTGCCTGGGTGATAAAAACCTATGGCGAAGAACGTTTTGGTAAACGTATTGCCCGCGCCATCGTAGAGCGGAATCGTGAACTGCCGCCGATTACCCGAACCAAAGAGTTAGCGCAAATCGTGAGTCAGGCGATGCCGGTGAAAGATAAATTTAAACACCCGGCGACCCGTACTTTCCAGGCTGTGCGTATTTGGGTCAACAGTGAACTCGACGAAATTGAACAGGCACTGAAAGGTTCCCTTGAGGTACTGGCCACCGGTGGTCGGTTATCGATTATCAGCTTCCACTCGCTTGAAGACCGAATTGTGAAGCGCTTTATGCGTGAAAACAGCCGCGGACCTCAGGTGCCGGCAGGGATACCGATGACTGAAGCACAGTTGAATAAACTGGGTGGCCGTCAGCTAAAAGCCTTAGGTAAATTGATGCCTGGTGAAGCAGAAGTAGCGGAAAATGCCCGTGCCCGTAGTTCAGTATTACGTATTGCGGAAAGGACCGGTGCATGATTAGCCGCGTGACTGAGTCACTGAGTAAGGTTGCTCAGCTTGCTCAAGTCGGTAATCCGGAACGCCATTCACTGCCGGCAGTCATCGGCGGTGATTTATTGCGTAACGGTAAATTACCCATCTGCCTGTTTGTCGCGATTGTTATTACCGCTGTTATTGTCGTGACGACTGCACACAAAACGCGACTACTGACAGCAGAGCGTGAGCAAATGGTAGTAGAACGTGATGCGCTGGAGATAGAGTGGCGCAACCTGATTCTGGAAGAAAATGCGCTCGGCGATCATAGCCGTGTTGAACGGATTGCAAAGGAAAAATTGAACCTGCAACATGTTGATATTTCACAGGAAAATATTGTTGTTCAGCAATAGGGATGTAAGTAGCAGATGAAACGAGCAGTAAAAACGCCCAAATCAAAACGCCCGGAAGTTCAGGCCAACTTTATCAGTTGGCGTTTTGCGTTGCTTTGCGGTTGTATTCTGCTGGCTCTGCTTTTGCTGATGGGGCGCGTTGCCTGGCTACAGGTTATCAACCCGGATATGTTGGTGCGTCAAGGGGATATGCGCTCACTGCGGGTACAGGAAGTCTCTAGCGTGCGTGGCATGATAAGCGATCGTGTGGGTCGTCCTCTGGCGGTCAGCGTACCCGTGAATGCGATTTGGGCCGATCCGAAAGAGCTACATGATGCAGGTGGTGTGACGCTGGACAATCGCTGGAAAGCCCTGGCCGATGCCTTGAATACACCGCTCGATCAGCTTGCCACGCGTGTTAACAGTAATCCGAAAAGTCGCTTTATTTATCTGGCTCGTCAGGTGAATCCTGATATCAGTAATTACATCAAACAACTTAAACTTCCTGGTATCCATTTACGCCAGGAATCTCGCCGTTATTATCCTTCCGGTGAAGTGACTGCTCACTTAATTGGTTTCACTAACGTCGACAGCCAAGGTATTGAAGGGGTCGAGAAAAGTTTCGATAAATGGCTGACCGGACAACCTGGTGAACGTGTGGTGCGTAAAGATCGCTTTGGACGGGTGATTGAAGATATCTCTTCAACTGACAGCCAGGCTGCACATAATCTTGCCTTAAGTATCGACGAACGTTTGCAGGCGCTGGTATACCGTGAATTGAGTAATGCGGTAGCCTTCAACAAGGCCGAATCAGGTAGTGCGGTACTGGTCGACGTGAATACTGGTGAAATTCTGGCGATGGCCAACAGCCCATCTTATAACCCCAATAACCTGGGTGATACTGAAAAAGATGTGATGCGTAACCGTACCATTACTGATGTGTTTGAACCCGGTTCAACGGTGAAGCCGATGGTGGTGATGACAGCACTTCAGCGTGGTGTCGTGAATGAAAATTCGGTTCTGAATACCGTTCCTTACCGTGTGAATGGCCATGAGATAAAAGATGTTGCCCGTTACACTGAACTGACATTGACCGGGATTTTGCAGAAGTCGAGTAACGTTGGTGTTTCAAAGCTGGCGTTAGCGATGCCTTCCTCAGCGTTAGTCGATACGTACTCACGTTTTGGGTTAGGAAAACCGACCAATTTGGGGTTGATCGGAGAACGCAGCGGTTTATATCCTCCAGAACAAAAACGGTGGGCCGATATAGAGAGGGCCACCTTCTCTTTCGGCTACGGGTTAATGGTCACTCCGTTACAATTAGCGCGAGCCTACGCAACAATCGGTAGTTATGGCATTTATCGACCTCTATCGATAACAAAAGTCGATCCCCCAGTACCGGGCGAACGTATCTTCCCTGAGGCCACGGTGCGTAAAGTATTACATATGATGGAAAGCGTTGCCTTACCCGGTGGCGGTGGCGTAAAAGCAGCGATTAAAGGCTACCGTATTGCGATTAAAACCGGTACGGCCAAAAAAGTGGGGCCGGACGGGAAATACATTAATAAATACATTGCCTATGCCGCTGGAGTCGCTCCAGCCAGCCATCCGCGTTTTGCCTTGGTGGTGATTATCAATGATCCACAAGCCGGTAAGTACTACGGCGGTGCAGTATCGGCACCTATATTTGGCGCCATTATGGGCGGTGTGCTGCGTACCATGAATATTGAACCGGATGCGTTAGCAGACGGAGAGAAAAACAACGAGTTTGTAATTAATCATAAAGAGGCATCAAGTGGCAGATCGTAATTTGCATGACCTTCTTGCGCCTTGGGTAGCGGAACTGCCCGCGCGAGCATTACGAGAGATGACACTCGACAGTCGTACAGCGGCTGCGGGCGATCTGTTTGTGGCAATTGTCGGGCATACGGTAGATGGACGTCGTTATATCCCGCAAGCTATCGCACAAGGTGTGTCTGCTGTTATTGCTGAGGCTGAGGGTGAAGCACAAGACGGCGAAGTGCGTGATATGCACGGTGTGCCGGTTATCTATCTCAGCCAGCTTTCACAGCGTCTGTCTGCTCTGGCGGGACGCTTTTATAATGAACCTTCACAGGCCATGCGTCTGGTCAGTGTCACCGGGACTAACGGAAAAACGACGACCACTCAGTTGCTGGCGCAGTGGGCGCAGTTGCTGGGTGAAAAAAGTGCCGTAATGGGCACCGTTGGCAATGGTCTACTGGGGCAGGTTGTTACGGCGGAAAATACCACCGGTTCTGCGGTAGATGTTCAGCGTGACCTGGACCATTTGCTGGCGCAAGGGGCGACCTTTGGCGCAATGGAAGTTTCTTCCCACGGCCTGGTGCAGCACCGGGTTGCCGCGCTACATTTCGCCGCTTCAGTCTTTACCAATCTTAGTCGCGATCACTTGGATTATCATGGCACCATGGAAAAATACGGTGCTGCGAAATGGCTGTTATTTTCCAGCCATAAATATGGACAGGCGATTATTAATGCCGACGATGAAGTCGGACGCCAGTGGCTCTGCCGCTTGCCTGATGCGGTTGCCGTCAGCATGGAAGGCAATATTCAGCCGGATGACTCCGGGCATTGGGTTGCGGCGGATGCCGTTGAGTATCACGATGGCGGAGCCTTGATTCATTTTTCTTCATCCTGGGGCAACGGCGAAATTGATAGCCGTCTGATGGGGCCTTTTAACGTCAGTAACTTATTAATGGCACTGGCCACTTTGCTGGCACTCGGCTATCCACTGGAAGGATTACAGCAGACTGCCGCACAGTTACAACCGGTTTGTGGCCGTATGGAAGTGTTCCGTGCTGTAGGAAAACCGACCGTGGTGGTGGATTATGCTCATACGCCTGATGCACTGGAAAAAGCTCTCGCAGCTGCGCGTCTGCATTGTCAGGGCAAACTGTGGTGTGTCTTCGGTTGTGGCGGAGACCGGGATACCGGTAAACGTCCATTGATGGGTGCGATTGCTGAGCA
>CANRKT010000096.1 GCA_947631255.1 uncultured Enterobacteriaceae bacterium | reverse complement strand
GGTCAGGCAACTGAAACCAAAAATATCGAACTGCAGTACTGTGACACTACTGTAGCCCAGACTGCTGTAGTTTCTTATACCCCAACGTCTATTAACTCAACTGATACTACTTTGGCTGCGTTTACTTCTGGCTCTGCATCTGGCGCCGGTATTATGCTGAAAGACAGTGCGAGCAATGCTGTAACATGGGGTACACCTACGACTCCTGTGACTCTGGTTAATGGTGACAGTATCATTCCTTTTGTTGCCATTCTGAAAGCAGAAACAGGAACTACAGGTACCACTACTGTAACTGCGGGTAATTTCAAATCGACCATCAATTTCACTATCGCTTATCAGTAATCGATTCTGAAATGCTGTATGCGGGGAGTGAATTCCCCGCATTATGAGATAGATACCAGATTATATGGAATTCTGAGTATGATTAAGGGTACAGAGATAAATACATGGCTGGCATTGTCTATATCCGTATCGCTTTTTTCCGGTCATGCTTTGGGAGGGAATATTACACCAGGGGAATTAGCAGTTTCAGGTGAATTAGTGACTGCTGCCTGCGATATAGATCCGCAGTCACGAGAGTTATGGGTTGAATTTGGTGATGTCTCTGCTCGTGATATTAATCTGAATCAAGAGAATAAACTCACACGACCTTTTCTGATTCATTTAGTAGGCTGTCAGTCTTTTGGTAGTCAGCATCAATCAACGTCTGTTGCTTTTGCTACTATTACTTTTAACGGTAATGTCTCAATCAATGATTCGACAATACTTATGCCTTCAGGGGATAGCGATGGTTTTGGAATACAAATTTACGATCAACGCGGAGAGCTTTTAACTTTCGGTGAGCCTTCTTCGGGATATTTGTTTAGTGATGAGAATAATACTCTGAGGTTTACGGCTTCACTGGTACCTATTCACAGACATATTAAAGCAGGGAACTTTTATGCTGTTACCCGCTTTTTTATGGATTACAACTAAAAATAAGCATTGATTCTCATTTTAATCTGTCTACCACTCGCGATATTTTATTGAGTGATCGGGGATGAATAGTTATGTCCACAGAGCTAAGAATAATAATACGTATAATTCTCTCTCAGATCCTTATATTCTGTTTTTCGCCTATGGTTTATTCCGAAGCTGATGTGGAATTTAATAGCGATGTTTTAGATGCGGCAGATCGCGGTAATGTCGATTTAACACGTTTTGCAACCGACAATTATGTCCCTGCGGGTGAATATCTGCTGGACATTAAAATTAATGGTCAGCCAATAGGACAGAAAAAAGTCCGTTATCTGGCATCTAAAGATGATAAGCATACCCAAGCCTGTATTAATAACGAAATACTGTCAAAACTGGCCTTAAAAGAAGAGGCAAAGCTGAAGGTCGAACAGCCGTATGTCGATTGCTACAACGTGCTCAGCCTTCCGGGCAGTCGCTTGACTAATTATGCCGGGGAATTAGATATCACCATTCCACAAGCCTGGATGAAATATAATGATCCAAGCTGGACACCCCCTGAGCGCTGGGACCAAGGGATAGATGGCTTTTTATTTGATTATAGTCTGACCGGACAATATACCCGGCAGTTTGACGGACATGAAAACGATAGCAGCCTGAGTGGCTATGGCCAAACTGGGGTGAACCTCGGTCCCTGGCGTTTGCGTGGTGAATATCAGACCAGCTATTACAGTGCGCAACATCAGTTCGATTTTAATATGAATCAGATCTACGCTTATCGACCGTTGCCGATGATGGCTGCGAAATTGACGGTAGGCGAGATCTATCTCAATTCTCAGGTCTTTGATAGCGTACGTTTTACCGGACTTAACCTCGTCACCGATGAGCGTCAGTTGCCTCCTAATTTGCAAGGTTATGCGCCGGAAATACGTGGTGTAGCGAAAACTAACGCCAAGGTTACGGTAAGCCAGAACGGACGTATTATTTATGAAACAACGGTTCCCGCCGGGCCGTTTAATATTCAGGATTTACGCAGTTCGGTGCGCGGGACACTGGACGTTCAGGTAGAAGATCTGGACGGTTCGGTATCCACCTTTCAGGTGAATACCGCCAATATCCCTTATCTTACGCGTCCTGGCTATGTGCGTTATAACTTCGCAATGGGGGCTCCTTCTCGCTATAGCCATAAACTCCAGGGGCCGGGATTTGCATCGGGTGACTTCTCCTGGGGGCTGACCAATGCGTGGTCGCTGTTTGGCGGATTACAAACTGCGGGGTCTCACTATTCAGCTCTTTCCATTGGGCTTGGCCGGGATCTCAGCGTACTCGGTGCTGTCTCTGCGGATGTCATTCAATCCTTCAGTCGACAGCCTGATCAAAACCGCATTAAAGGTATGGCATATAAGCTCAGTTATGCGAAAACATTCGACGAATATAATAGCTCGATTACCTTCGCCGGATATCGTTTTGCTGAACAGGATTTCCGTTCATTCTCACAATATTTGAACGAGCGTTATGAAGGTTACGACGGTCTTGGGCGCGAAAAAGAAGTCTATACGATCACCGGGAATAAAACCTTCTGGGCTAACGAACCGGGCAAAGCGACAACGGTCTTTTTGACTTATACCCACCAGAATTACTGGAATCTCGGGAGTCAGGATCGCTACGGTGTTTCCGTCGGTCGTGCATTTAATGTCGGTGATATTCGTGGGATAACAACAAATCTCTCGGCCTATCGTTCTTATTATCAAGGGCGTAAAGACGACTCTATTGCGCTCTCGATTTCTATTCCGGTTGGCGATAACAAATGGACTGGTCTGGACATTCAGACCAGTAACGGCAAAACCAGCCCTATGCTCTCTTATGCGGATAATAGCGACTACAATAATCTGTGGCAGGTACGTGCAGGTGCGAGTCAAAACGGGAATGCTAATTTTGACGGTTATTACCAGCGCCGTGCGCAATATGCAGAGATCAACAGTAACGCCAGTTATCAGCAGAATGGATATGTGTCCCTGGGTACGACTTTACGCGGTGGCTTAACAGCGACTCGTCACGGTGCAGCACTTCATAATGGGGGGGGAACACTCAATACCGCACGCGTGATGGTCAATACCAACGGTGTCGGTGATGTTCCGCTGAATGATGGTAAATCAAGGACGAACAGTTTTGGTATCGCCGTTGTTCCGGACATTGTTAGCTACAATCGTTTTGATACGCGCGTCGATGTGGACTCCATGTCGGATTCGATAGAACCCGCAAAAGCCATCAGTACTTCGACCCTGACTGAAGGCGCCATCGGCTACCAGGCTTTCGGTATGGCTAAAGGTGAGAAAATGATGAGTATTCTTCGTCTGGCTGACGGTAGCTACCCACCGTTCGGTGCTGAGGTTTTCAATGACGATGGTGTGAGTGTGGGAATGGTCATGGAAGGCGGAGAAACATGGTTGGCAGGTATTAATCCACTTGAATCGTTAAAAGTTATCTGGAACGGGAAAACACAGTGCCAGGTCACTATTCCTCCTACTATTGAACGTCGTTCGACAGCTGCGTTATTGCCCTGTAAATGACAGTCACTGTAATTAAAGGTGAAAAATGAGCACAATAAAAACGAAAGGTTGCTGGATGGGTATTCTGATACTGGCAGCTGTAAGCAGTACCGCACAAGCGGGGGTTTCACTGGATCGCACCCGCTTAATTATCACCGGTAAAGACAGTTCAGCGAGTAGTAATTTAAGTAATACCAGTCCGGATATTCCTTTCCTGGCTCAGTCTTGGGTTGAGGACAGTAAAGGTAATAAAATTACCTCACCGCTGCTGGTATTACCGCCGTTACAGCGCATCAATGGCGGTCAGAAAGGGGTTGCACGCGTCACTAAAACAGATGGTATTAATCAGTTACCTCAAGACCGGGAAACTTTATTTTATTTAAATGTGCGTGAGATCCCACCGAAACCAGATAAACCGAATGTTCTGCAGTTAGCGATGCAGTCGCGGATTAAATTGTTTTATCGCCCGACAGCAATTATACCGAAAAATAAAAGTGACGTTTGGCAGGACCAGGTCGTATTTCAAAAAATGGGTAATAAGATGAACGCCCAGAATCCGACACCTTATCACGTTACTATTATTAGTTTAAACCGTATCAAGGGCGAAAAAATAACGCAGTTTCCGGGAATAATGATTGCGCCAAAATCCAGCTTGGAATTTAGCGTGACTGATCCCAGTATCAAAGATTTTACGATGATATATGTGAATGACTACGGTGGTCATCCGGAACTGAAATATCACTGTGAAGGTAATATTTGTACAGCGATACCGTCAGCGCAGCAAGAGTAAACGGAGAGGAACCCGATGATAAAAACACGTTTAGCGCTATTAGCTCTGTTTCTGTTCAGCATCAGTCAGCAAACGCTGGCGGATATTAGTGTCCCGACACTACCTCAACATGAGGATCAGGATCATCAAAGCGAGGATGGCGGTAAGGTGATGTTTCATGGTTCCGTTTATGCGTCTCCTTGTGTTCTTGCTCCTGAGAGTCGTTTGCAAACTGTGGATCTGGGTGAAATAAATGCGAGGTCTTTTCATCAGTCTGGCGACCGTAGCCAGCCAACACAGATCCGGGTTGAATTCAGAGATTGCCTGAAAGGGGCTTCGCAAGCGCGTGACAGCGGCGCAGCAAAAACCATTGGGGATCATAAACATCGCTATACCAACAATGGCGAACAAGCGGTTCAGATGACGATGATGGGGGATTCTGATGAAAATAATCCTCAGTTATTGCATTTGACAGGTACCACATCAGGGGCCGCTATTCGTCTGCTGGACACCCAGCGACGTGCGCTGGATATTAATCAAACCCAGTCACCCCTTCTGGTGAAGTCCGGAGATAGCAGTCAGATCTTTCATGCGGCTCTGGAATCGACTGGGCAAAACGTGACTGCCGGTCATTTTAACGGGCTGCTACGTTTAAAAATGGAGTATCAGTGATGGCGAAAATAGTTATTGGACAGGTCTCGCGCATCGTTATTTTGCTTTGCGGAGTCTTTTCATCACTGAATGCCAGTGCTGCTATTGACGGGGAAATTACACCGATCGGCGGACCAAAAATGTATTACATTAATCTTGGTAATGCAGATATTAATAGCAACCGAGTTGGGGCAAGCTATCTTTATAATTTTAATCTTGGTAGTACATACGCTGCTAATTTTGCGTGCTCCACAAGTTTTTCTGATCAGCCTATATATTACTCTGCGACTGCATCATTGCTTCAGGGGGGAAATTCGCCAGGTTATTTAAAGCTGAATGATTATATGGATGTCAAAGTTGAAATCGATATTAGGGGGCGCTATGCAGGTGCTACGCCTACAGTTCCCTTTAGTAATTTATCGAATGAAGCTTATCAGAATAGCTGCACACCCCCTTCGGCAAGATCTGTGTTTGATTTTGGAACCGGTGGTTCAGGTAAGGTGACCTTTATGATAACTAAGCCAATTATCAATGGTATTAATCTTCGAGGCGCTGAGGTTGCTAAAGTGTATGGACGACTGGGTAATAAGACGACAGCGATGGGGTCATCCCCTATGTCAATTATTAACATCACTTCTGCCGTATTTACTGTCCCGGACAAATGTATTATCAACGGCGGTACTCCGATTTCTGTTAATTTCGGTAACATTCCCGGTACGGGGTCGCTGCTTGATGGTTCTAAGTACACTCAATCTGTACCGATCCCGGTGAAATGCGAAGGAGGCAGTTTTTCCACTGGTAGTTTGAATATTCGCCTGGGCATTAAACAGCCGGATACAGCCAGCTTTAATAGCGATTATTTAGGGACGACCGGTACTGTCGATCGTTCGAATCTTGGCATTATGATTAAGGATTCTGGCGGGAATTTAGTCGCCGCGAATAAATTCTATGATATCCCAGGGTTTGCTAACAATCAGGGAAGCTGGAACCTGACCGCTGCACCGATTGCGAAGACCGGAACCGACGTTGTTGAAGGTGATTTTCAGGCATCGGCCACCGTAGTCGTTGAGTTTCAGTAAAGGGGGCAGTATGCGTCAATTTATTGCAGCAGTATTGATTTCTTCTGTATCAATGACGGCCCCAGTCTACGCTGTTGGTGATTTGGTTGGGGGGGATATCAATTTTAAGGGTACCGTTGTTGCGCAGGGTTGCAGCATTATTCCCTCATCAAAAAATATTGCGGTTGATTTTAAAGAAATTTCAACCGATATCCTTTATCGGGAAGGAAGATCATCACCCCAGCCATTTGTTATCGAGCTTCAGAATTGCAGTACCAAAGTCTTTAATTCTATTACGGTAACCTTTAGTGGGGCGAAGAATATGAATCTACCAGGACGTTTGGCTATTACCCCGTTATCAACCGGTTCCGCCAGTGGTATTGGTATCAGTTTTGAAGAGAATGATGGTACGGCAATTTTATTAGACGAGCCGTCGCAGGTGGTGACTATCACTGATAATAAGATGAAATTAAATTTTAAAGCCTTTGTGGAAGGGGAGCCGGAAGCGCTGAGCCAAAGAGAGTTACAAACCGGTGCTTTTCGCGCTACGGCGAATTACACCCTAAACTATCAGTAATATAGTATAAAGTTGGTTAAATATGAGCCGTCATTTTTTTATTTACGCTAAAAACATCTTTTTTTCCGAAGGTGTACGCTCTATGGTAGCCGATTTTGCACCATATAAAGAGAATTATTCCTTCTCAAGGTTTGAAGTTTTTTCTCAATTGATTGATACACTGCGTTTGCCCGTGCAGAAAAATGAACAACGCTGTATTTTCTGTGATATTGATAGTTTACCGGATGAGCGTATTAACGCATTACATACTATTAAAAAGTACTACAGTGATAAAAATCAGCAGCTGGTCATTTTATTGGGGAAAAATAATATTTCACTGTTTTTTGCACTGCATGCTTTCTTCCCTGAAGCCAGCTGGTTACTAAAAAATGAATCACTGGAGGATTTATTAAAGTTTATCCAGAATATCGATTCACTTACAGAAGAAAAGATATTTTTTAGCCACTCGTTAATTAATTATACTCGTCAGGCATGGCAGAAAAGAAAATTTAATAACAGCATCTCTGGTGATGACTGGTGGTTGATGGAAGAAATATTCAAAGGAAAATCG
>CANRKT010000095.1 GCA_947631255.1 uncultured Enterobacteriaceae bacterium | reverse complement strand
AGAGGGACTTGAACCCTCACGTCCGTAAGAACACTAACACCTGAAGCTAGCGCGTCTACCAATTCCGCCACCTTCGCATACCTGTCATGCCGAAGCATCACAACCACGGGGGCGAATTCTAGATGTTTTCTCAACTTCGTCAACAGTTAATTTCGTGCCGTCTTGCTAATTGCTGCAAAAAACGGCACCAGACACAGATTAGCGCTTCTTGGCTCCGCGTCCCATAACCGCACGATACACTTTAAAACGTCCTGTCTGAGCCAGCACTTCGTGCTCACCAAACGTTTCATCCAGTATCGCTGCATAAGGCAGGAAAGCATTCGCAACAATGCGTAATTCCCCACCCATATTCAAATGGCGCACTGCGCCACGAATCAATTGTGAAGCGGCATCCAGACTGGTTTGCATTCCGTCATGGAACGGCGGGTTAGAGAGGATCATATCGAAACGCCCCTGAACGTCGGAATAGACATTACTGGCGAATACTTCCCCCTCAATATCATTAGCAGCCAGTGTTGCACGGCTGGCTTCCACGGCTGCCGCGCTGACATCGCAGAGCGTTAGACGAACTTTCGGTGACTGAGTGGCGAGTGCGACAGAAAGCACGCCGGCTCCACAACCCACATCCAGTACTCGCCCTTTTCTGTGCGCAGACAGGGTCGAAAGTAACAGCTTGCTACCGGCATCGAGACCATCACGGCTAAATACACCTGGCAAGGTTTTCACTGTCAGTCCATCGGTTTGATATTCGCCCCAGCCGCTATTTGCATCAAATTCGGGTTGTTGTTCTAGGCGACCATGGTACAGACCACAGCGGCGGGCGCTGTCAATTTTGGTCATTGGGCAGATGTCAGCAAGCATTTGCTCGGCACTGCGCACACCGCTGCGATTTTCGCCGACCACAAAGACATCAGAACCCACCGGCATCATGGACAGTATGTTCATCAGCTGAAACTGGGCCTCTGGTTTATTCTTCGGCCAGTAATAAACCAGAGTATTGCTATCAGCAACTATTTCTGGGGTGGCGACCAGACCAAACTGTGCATTGTCACCCATTAGCGCGCTTAATACCTGCCAGTGGTGATATTGCTGGGTATGGGCGCGACTGACTGCGGTATCAAAACGCGCTGGCAGGTCGTCTTGTAGATCACCGGCAAACAACACACGGTATTCGGTAAAATCATCGCTGTGGCGCAGCAGAACTTCACTCGCCGGGGTTAACGCACTCATTAAATAGCTCCTGGAAAATCAGAAACGCAAGTATATACCCAAAAGAATTCGAATTGCTTGTAGGCACCGAGTTTATTCAACCGATGAGCAGAGATAAACCCTGTAATTCGGTTAAATAAACGAAAGTAACGCCCAAGTCATTGGAAGTATGAAGGGTATAGAGGTTTAATGGCGTGAATTCGATGAATTTGCTATATTTGCCCCCCGAATATTGTTCTCGACAGGGCTTGCCATGACTCACCCTTCCCGACGCGACTTGCGATTACAGCAGCTGGGCATCACTCAGTGGAGGTTGCGGCGTCCGGCGGTGTTACAAGGTGAAATCGCGGTTACGCTGCCTCCCGATATGCGTTTAGTGCTGGTAACAGAAAGAGTTAGCGTATTAAGCGATCCCTTTGTGATGGATGTTCTGCGTAGTCTGGGATTACAAGAAAACCAGGTACTTCAGATAACACCTGAACGTGCAGCGATGCTTCCGGCAGGCAGACAGTGTAACAGCTGGTGTCTGGGAGTAGATGTACCGTTAGCGATTTCTGGGGCTAAGTTACTTTCTGTCGACTTAGATGAACTTTATCTTAATAGCGCGGAGCGACGCGCGTTATGGCAACAAATTTGCGCCTATGAACCAGATTTCTTCTCTACAGCCAGGTGATTTGGCGGCAGCGTATGCTATTGAGCAACGTAGCCACGCTTTTCCCTGGAGTGAAAAAACATTTGCCAGTAATCAGGGCGAACGCTATTTCAACCTCCGACTGGACGTTGACGGCCAAATGGCTGCTTTTGCGGTGACACAGGTGGTGCTGGACGAAGCGACGTTGTTCAATATTGCCGTGAGTCCTGATTATCAGCGTCAGGGCTTAGGGCGTGCTTTGCTTGAGCATATTATCAGCGAGCTTGAGAACCGTAGTGTCGCGACACTGTGGCTGGAAGTTCGGGCTTCTAACCAGGCCGCTATCGCGTTGTATGAAAGCCTGGGCTTTAATGAAGCAACGATCCGTCGCAACTACTACCCGGCTAAAGATGGGCGGGAAGATGCAATTGTTATGGCATTACCATTAGGTTAATACGATAAAAAGGTATTTAGATGAACTGGGACTGGATTTTATTTGATGCGGATGAAACGTTGTTTACCTTTGACGCTTTCGCTGGGTTACAGCGGATGTTTGTTAACTATGACGTGAATTTTACTGCGGATGATTTCCAGGAGTATCAGTCGGTTAATAACCCCTTGTGGGTGGATTACCAGAATGGTGTTATCACTGCGATGCAGCTTCAGCTGCAACGCTTTGCAGGTTGGGCTAAACGCCTTGATGTTCCCTCCAGTGAACTGAATGATGCTTTTTTATCGGCAATGGCCGATATTTGTGCGCCATTACCCGGTGCAGTCTCTTTGCTTGATGCCCTACAGGGAAAAGTGAAGATAGGTATTATTACTAATGGATTTACTGCCCTACAGCAAATCCGCCTGGAGCGTACTGGTCTGAGTAACCATTTTGACTTGCTGGTTATCTCTGAAGAAGTTGGCATTGCCAAACCAGACCTGAAGATTTTTGAGTATACGTTTGCCAGAATGGGGAACCCTCCACTCTCTCGTATCTTAATGGTCGGAGACACCCCAGAATCTGACATCCTGGGGGGGATCAATGCTGGAATTGCAACCTGCTGGTTGAATATGCATGGGCGTAGCTTACCGGAAGGTATTCAACCAACCTGGCAAGTCTCGACACTAAGTGAATTGGAGCAACTGTTGTGTAAAACAGATAGTTGATTGTTTAACCCCGAATAGGGGTAAAATAGCCCCAGTTAACGTTTACTCGACGCGTGGCTTATGTCTGCGCGCATATCAAAGAAGATCTCAACATGACTTTGTCTCCTTTTTTGCAAGAGGTGTCGAAACGTCGCACCTTCGCGATCATTTCTCACCCGGATGCCGGTAAAACAACCATCACTGAAAAAGTGTTGCTGTTCGGACAGGCGATTCAAACAGCCGGTACGGTTAAAGGCCGTGGTTCCAGCCAGCATGCTAAGTCTGACTGGATGGAAATGGAAAAACAGCGTGGGATCTCGATTACCACCTCTGTGATGCAGTTCCCGTACAATGACTGTCTGGTGAACTTGCTTGATACTCCAGGGCACGAAGACTTCTCTGAAGATACTTATCGTACCCTGACTGCAGTTGACTGCTGTCTGATGGTTATCGATGCGGCGAAGGGTGTAGAAGATCGTACCCGTAAACTGATGGAAGTCACCCGTCTGCGTGATACGCCGATTCTGACTTTTATGAATAAACTGGACCGTGATATTCGTGACCCTATGGAGCTGCTGGATGAAGTTGAACATGAGCTGAATATTGCCTGTTCACCGATAACCTGGCCTATTGGTTGCGGCAAACAGTTCAAAGGGGTTTACCACCTCTATAAAGATGAAACCTATCTTTATCAGAGCGGTAAAGGTCACACTATTCAGGAAGTTCGTATCATTAAGGGACTGAATAACCCAGAACTGGATAGTGCTGTGGGTGAAGACTTGGCCGCTCTGCTGCGTGATGAGCTGGAACTGGTGCAGGGTGCGTCTAACAAGTTTGATTGCGAACTGTTCCTGGCAGGGGAAATCACGCCGGTATTCTTTGGTACTGCCTTGGGTAACTTTGGCGTTAACCATATGCTGGATGGTTTAGTGGAATGGGCCCCAGCGCCAATGCCGCGTAAAACTAATACCCGTACTGTCACTGCGGAAGAAGAAAAATTCACCGGTTTTGTCTTTAAGATCCAGGCAAACATGGATCCTAAACACCGTGACCGCGTGGCCTTTATGCGTGTCGTTTCTGGCCAGTATGCAAAAGGGATGAAACTGCGTCAGGTACGTACTGGTAAGGATGTCGTGATTTCCGATGCCTTAACCTTTATGGCAGGTGACCGTTCTCACGTAGAGGAAGCTTATCCGGGTGATATCATTGGTTTACATAACCATGGCACCATTCAGATCGGTGATACTTTTACGTTGGGTGAAATGATGAAGTTCACCGGTATCCCGAACTTTGCTCCAGAGCTTTTCCGCCGTATCCGCTTGCGCGATCCGTTGAAACAAAAACAGTTACTGAAAGGTCTGGTTCAGCTATCTGAAGAAGGTGCGGTTCAGGTATTCCGCCCCGTCGCGAATAACGATCTTATCGTCGGCGCGGTTGGTGTCCTTCAGTTTGACGTCGTCGTGGCGCGTCTGAAAAGCGAATACAATGTTGAGGCGATTTACGAGTCCGTCAACGTTGCAACGGCACGCTGGGTAGAGAGTGATGACGCGAAGAAATTCGATGAGTTCCAGCGCAAGAACGAGATGCAACTCGCGCTGGATGGTGGCGATAATCTGACCTATATTGCGCCTACAATGGTTAACCTTAACCTGGCTCAGGAACGTTATCCGGAAGTGAATTTCCGTAAAACTCGCGAACACTAATCGCCCTTTCAGAGCGCGGTTCTTGCCGCGCTCTTCCGCTTTTCCTGCCAGTTCAGTCCGATACAGAATGTTCTTAATTCCCTGCCAGCAGGTCTTTTTTTGAACACCTCGCCAGAATTCTTCACAATTATTTGCTACATTTAATATGTCGGTGACAAATTTCTTGGGCGAATAAATTATAAATCATGTTATTTGTAGCGTGTTATTTTTAGATTTATTGTTACCAGGATACTAATCACTCATGAATGTGACGTTCAATGGAAAAGCAATGCTGCAATGACGACCAAACCTACACAGGAGTAAAGCGATGACTAAGACAACTCTTTCAAAAACGCTACTGGCGGTTGTGTTGGGTTCTTCACTGGTAAGCGCGAGCGCTTTTGCACAACAGACCATCGTTCAGCAGTCGGAGGCTGGTATTGAATCCATCGGGAAAAAAATCGACAGCTCAATGGGACAGGTCGGTGACTTTATGGATGACAGTGCCATTACTGCGAGAGTGAAAGCAGGGCTTATCGACCAAAAAAATATCAAAAGTACTGACATCACGGTTAACACCGAGAATAAAGTCGTGACCTTAAGTGGTTTTGTCAGAAGTCAGAATGAAGCTGAACTCGCCGTTATTATCGCGGGTAATGTTGAAGGTGTCATTTCAGTAAGCGACAAGCTTCATGTCTCTGAAGATGGCAGTAAATCAGCGTCAGAAACGGTCAGCGATTATACCGGTGATGCACTTATTACCAGCAAAGTGAAAGCAAAATTACTGGCTGAAGGAGATATTGCTTCACGTCATATTGGAGTAAAAACCACCGAGGGTATCGTCCAGTTGACGGGGGATGTCACATCGAATGCCCAGATGGCACAGGTAGAAAGTATTGCTAAAGCGATTGATGGTGTTAAAAGCGTTAAGAATGACCTGCAAGTGGTTCAATAGTTAAACGAAAAATACACTTCGGCTACTGTTCCGCAGAGTGACAAGTAGGGCCTTATAAAAACTAAGTGTTGCCTGTTGGGCAGTGTAATAGCTGCCCATTCATAAGGTGATGAACTTTACTATAGTTAAGGAGAGTCTTATGTTTCGTTGGGGAATTATTTTTCTGGTTATTGCAATTATCGCCGCAGCATTAGGTTTCGGTAGCCTTGCGGGTACCGCAGCATGGGCTGCAAAAGTTGTTTTTGTCATTGGTCTGGTTCTGTTCCTGGTCAGCCTGTTTACCGGCCGTCGCCGACGATAGCGGCAAAACAAGCAGATACCACTTTCTCAGCCAGCCATTTTAATTTTATGCCGCAATCAACGTCTTCCTGCCCGCCGCGCTTTGTGCTAAAAATCCAGATTAGATAACGGTTATTGAATTATTGAGGGCGTCATCGTGGGGCATAGAATACCGGTTACCATAGGCAATATTGCACCGCTTGAGCTGACACCTTTTCATACCGGTAAAATAGCGCTGGTTTGTGAAGGGGGAGGGCAGCGAGGTATTTTTACCGCCGGTGTGCTGGATGAATTTATGCGTGCTGGTTTTAATCCCTTTGATTTACTTCTCGGTACGTCGGCTGGCGCTCAGAATCTTTCATCCTATCTCTGTAACCAGCGTGGCTATGCACGCGATGTGATCACAGGCTATACCACCCGGCGAGAATTTTTTAATCCGTTACGTTTTGTGCGCGGTGGAAATTTAATCGATCTCGACTGGCTTATGGATTCGACAGCCAGCCAGTCACCTCTGGCGATGTCTCATGCGAAAGCGATGTTCGATAAGGGCAAAGAGTTCTATATGTGCGCTTGTCGCAGCGACGACTTCAAGGCGGACTATTTTTCCCCTACGCACGACTCATGGCTTAATATTCTTAAAGCATCCAGCGCCATTCCTGGCTTTTACCGTAATGGTGTCGAAATCGACGGTGTGAACTATCTGGATGGGGGAATTAGTGATGCTATCCCGGTACGTGAGGCCGTCAGGCGTGGTGCCGAGACTGTAGTGGTTATTCGTACTGTTCCTTCACAAATTATTTACCCTGCTCGCTGGCTGAAGCATATGGAAAACTGGCTGAGTGAGGGACATTTGCAGCAGCTATTAATGATGGCCCAGCACCATCAGACGAGTTATAGCCAGATCCAACATTTTATTGAAAACCCGCCGGATAATGTGCGTGTTTTTGAAATCCATCCCCCCAGGCCCTTACTCAGTAACGCCCTCGGGAGTCGATTATCAGCACTCAATGTCGACTACAAAATGGGCCGGCTCTGTGGACGATATTTTCTTGCTACCGTGGGACGATTGTTGGTGGATAAGCCTCCTATCAGGCGTTATACCTCGTCGAGCCCGGTTTCAAGAGCAGCGGTTGAAGAGCTGGTCGCCAGGGAAGAAAAAGAGCAGGAAAATCAGCCAGAAATAACCTCGTTGATAAGCGCTGAGTCAGCAAATGATGCGTTACGTGATGATAAGGATTTGGCGTGATTGTGCCCTTTTACGATACCCATTGTCATTTTGACTTTCCGCCATTTTTGGGGTGTGAGCGTGAGAGTATTGCGCGTGCAGCGGAGGCCGGAGTCACAAAAATCATTGTGCCTGCGGTAGAGGCGCAATATTTTCAGCGGGTATTAAAGCTTGCAGAAGACTATAGCGTTCTCTATGCAGCGTTAGGACTGCATCCCATTATGATAGAGAAACATGATTTTTCCGATCTAGATATACTGGAGCAGTACCTCCAAAAAAAGACCAATAAACTGGTAGCG
>CANRKT010000094.1 GCA_947631255.1 uncultured Enterobacteriaceae bacterium | reverse complement strand
ATTGGATCTGTTTGTAGAGTAGGTGGCTCTAAGCAGCGTGGTTGCTGGTTTTTTGATAATGCGTTTTTTCAGTAGGTACACCCTTGTGTACACATAAAATCAGGGTGCGTGAGTTTTAACCATGCTTTTGAGCTTCAAACTCCATTACAGCAATAGTTAGCTCCAGTTTAGTTGTTTCAAGTATTTCTTCGCATAAGACCAAATCATGGATGATATTTTGGAGTAACTCTTTATCTATCGCTCCATCAGCTACCCAAACAGCGATATTCTCCATTTCACGCACAAAAAGTTGTACACAATGGCCGAAACCATTTATCTCAAGAAAGTATGTTGAAAGGGCGATACCTGACCTTTTGTTGCCATCACTAAATGCATGGAATTTATTGATTGCAAAGAACAAGTGGCTTAATTTTTCTACGAATCCGGGGTAATACCAGTCGTTTTGGATATGCTCAAGAGCACTCTCTAATATTCCTTGATCTCTGATTCCACTAAGACCGCCAGTTCTTTCAATAATCCAATCATGAACTTGAATGGCGTGGTCTATGTCAAAATAATTAAATTTTATATCGTCCATTGATACCCCTAACGATCTTTCAGTCTTTTAAAGACTTCTAGGGTTTCTGGATCGTTAAGTCTTTCCTCTAGTGACTTGCTCTTTTCTCCAAGAAAACGTTCAAAATCACCTGCTGGAACAGCCTTAACATAGGCTTCAAGTTTTTCATGTAGGGCATCACGAAAGCATAAATCTCTACTGGCCATTTTAGTCCTAACATCTACTAGCATTGGCTCATATAGGGGATGCTCCTCCATTTGCTTAAGTATGGATTCTGCTTCTTTGTAAGAAAGCTTGCGACCAAGCTCTTCTGCTTTCTGCTTAATTTCATATGCTAAACCAACTTCAAAGCTAGAGATTAAAGTCAGTACCTCTGAGTACATGGTATCTCTAATCTTGTCATTTTGGTGTAGCTTCAGAACACTACGATATTCATTGGCATTTTCATGAAAAATGCTTTGGTAGATCGAGTTTGTTAAATTCCCATACTTCCATTTATTGCCTTCGACATATTCATCTAAAGCGTCAGTAAACTTTTTTCGATAGCTTTCGTCTTTGAACGCAGCAACTAAGTAGTCTTCATCACGTTGGTTGATGAATTTTGTATGACCGCCTGAACGTTCTGCCAGCGTGTCGATAACAATATCTAAAAGGCGAGCTCGTATAGCACGGGCTTGTTCGCTTTCAACTAGTAGCATTGCTAGGTTCAAAACTGATCGAAACCTGAATATGCCTAGAATTGAGGTTTTGGTACCTTCATTGATGAGGGTACCATCAGCTATCTCTTTGAAATCTTTGAGTGATTTACCTCTTAGTAGAACATATCCGTTGTTCTTTAATTCATCTAAGTGATTATTAATATAGCGTTCAATTGTTGTTTCACTGACATCAAAAATTTCTATCAGCTGGCTTTTTGTGAACACTTTTTCTCCATTGAACTCAATCCCACCTAAGTCCATATGTTTTTCAGCATGAGTGAGTGCATAGGAGTTATTAAGTATGTTCTGTCGGCCATATGCGGAGGTAGTAAGATCTTGAGCCATATCCATCGCCTTAAGAGGAATCGTGAAGTGTCACAAGGTATCATTATATCGTAAATATTTTTATCTCTCTCCCTGATAATCTGCGTGTTAACCACCCTGAAAACGTGTGAACAGTTGGGATGCTGGCAGGTGAAAGACTATCGAGAGCGAGTCTGTTAGAGTTTTGTCGTCCATTCTACTCACTCAGCAGGGCGATCAATATTCGTCATAAACATCACCACAACTAACACTCAGTTTATGTCTATATCTTATTTATAGGCAGAAACCCTATGTTCTGCCTATAAGAGCCAGAAACGATATGTCATGCCTATATATAGTCAGAACACGTGGATTATGCCTATAAGCGGGTTGTGCGTTACTTTCGGTAACTCTGTGGCGGTGGGCTACCAGTAACGACGAACGGTACGTACTGAGCATGATAGCCTTTCTGCTGCCAGCACCTGAGTTAATCCTGACTGCTTGCAGCGCTGTACAGCCTCCCGCCTGCTCGACACCAGCCGCACAGTCTTTGACGCACTATCAGTAACCCGGCGATATTTCAGTTTTCTCTGTGTATACCTGATTTCCCATTGTCTGTGCCTTTCTGCTTCGGCAGCATTGAGTATTTTTCTGGCCTGACTGTCTGCCTGTGGGGTGTGGTATCGATCGCGTTCACAATACTGTGCTGGCTTGTCCTTGATTAGTTTTGCTTTGTCGATTAGCTGCAGGATCACCCTGTCGGCTATCTGGCTACGCAGCCTCAGCATTCTGACTGCCTTTTCACTGACTCCAAAATGGAACGCTACACGATGATTGCTTATGGTCCTATGCAGGGTAAGCACCGTCTGTAAAACATCGGAAAAGGTTTTGTAAGTCCAATGAATTCCCTTAAATCGGAAGGCATTCTCAATGCTTGCAACGTTCTTCATTGTAACCTCTCAGTTCATCGCCAGTGAAAAATAGCAGGAGGACACGAATATCAAAAAAGTCCGCGGCATAATAACAACGGTAGAATGCGGCCTGTAGAGGATCATAACTCCGCATTTTTCGGGCTGTAAGGCCTGACAATCCTCATTTCTCCGCATTCTGTAACCAGTCCATCCGGGAAGCATGAAAAAATGCGGTATTACCCTAAAAGTGCCTGATCGTCGTTTTCTGCCACTCAACCCGCATACCGTCTGGAAAGTAAGGAGTTTACTATATTCTCCTTACCCCTCCTCTTAGAGCGTTCTTGAGCGATGGTTTTTCACGGAAAAGATGCCCATAAATATTCAACGTAACAGACGGCCGGGAGTGACCCACCATGTCCGATACGTCCAGAATATCAACGCCATTTTTTACCAAGCTGGACACCGCAAAATGCCTCAGATCGTGAAAGCGAGTTATCCCGAACTCAGAGAGCAGACTCTTCATCACGCCGGATGTACTGTAGTTCAGGCTGAGTCTTTGGCCATTGGTCCCGGCGATTAGTGGCGTATTGGTACCCAGCAGCGTTTTATCAAGGCATTCATACAGACCAACAGGCATATCAACAGATCGGCCTTTGCCTCGCTTTCTACCACGAATGATCCCGCGTGAGGTCAGGTGGCTTCGCACGTGAATGTCATCAGCGTTCACATCCTGATAGGTCAACGCCAGCACCTCACTGATACGCAGGCCACAGGCAGCCCCCAGCCAGATAGAAATCTTTTCGCGCCGCTCTGCGCGTTCCAGCATGGCTATTACGGTATCTTCATCCGGGATTTGCCACGGCCTGTCTGTCGGCGAACGACTCTGGCTCACCGGGTTATGCGCAATCATCCCGGATCGCATGAGATAAGCAAATGCCGCACCGATGTAAACCAGCGACTGCCGGTTAAGCTGTTCGCTGAGCTGACGTGAAGTGATTTTATTCAGGTTTTTATTTAGTAAATCAGATGGCAGGTTTAACAGACAATAGCGGTAGCGGTCGTAACTGGTTGCCCTGATCCTGTTCTGGTTGAGTCTGTCGTGCTGATACCCCAGCCAGAACCAGGACAGTTTCTGCAGTGTCCAGCACCTTACCACTTCTGCGTTATCCGCCGTTCGCCAGTCGAGGGCCGATACCTCCAGTTGATACAGAAGCGACGCCGCATCATCGATGCTGCGAAAGGTATTGCGCCGTCCGGTGCGGCTTTCTTTATCCAGCCAGCTAACAACATAACGCAGACGTTTTTCCGACCCAACTTCCCGGATAGATGCCATAATATCCCCTACACACCTTGCAGCGGTAGCGCCAGTGGACGCCAGCTAAATACAGTTGTCTGATATTCATCATTTCGTTGACGTATCATGCTGATAAGAATATCCGCGCGGGGTGACGCCCTCATTAGTGCTACTAGCGTCGAATATCTCGACGCCTCCGGATTCCTCACGCTGTATTCGTCAGCCTCATCACCCACCAGTGTTTTTAGCAACATATCGCCAGACATATCCGGATTGTCATTGTGAAGCTGGTCGAACTGCGCCGCTGCCGTCCGGCGTATCGGTATGTAAACCTTGTCCTCCAGTCCTTTAAGTCTTCGGTGCGCCTCCATCGGGATAATACTGCCGTCATTCAGATCAGCGAAAAGCCCGGAAATACGCTCACGAAATCCGGATAACTCATTTTCTGGCATCGTCGCATCAGGAATAAAGCTAACCAGAAGCGATATTCTGGCTTGGATTCGTTCGACAGCGGATACTTTATTACTGACAGCTTTATCGGCAAGGTTCTGACGGTATACCGATAAACTCGCAGTGCCATTACCGCTATGAATGGTATCTTTTTGATTAGAATAATAAGTAGCGTCAACCATATTCATTTTCCACAGGAAGTTACTATTGCTCTCAAAAGTTAAATTGATCTAACCCTGAATCGCAAAGTTCCCGATTGAGTATGCGCGTGGGTTCTCTTTGGTCAGCAATTCCAGCGTAGCGTTACCATCTCTTGCCGTTATTCTGTACTGTCTGTCAGTGATGGTGATGCTGGTGGGCACCAGCGTGACAGATGAATAGTTAAAGCCACCCTGTGCGCCGTAAAATTGAGTTCCAGTAATGCGAACAGTATCGCCATTGATTGTCATCCAGTTTGGATTAACCTGCGCATTGAACTGCCCGCACTGAATAGCAGATAGGGCAGGCAAAGATATAAAAATATAGGTGGCGATAAGATATTTGTTCATACAGCCACCGGTATTGCATCCAGATAATCCAGTGTCAAAAGATCAGGGGTATAACTGTCAATTGTGCCCATGATTGCATGAAAATTACTGTCTGGCATGTGGCTGCGGTTCTCAATTATTTTTGCCAGTGCAATGATTTCCCACCACTTTAAGTCAATTAATGCATGCGCACGGGAAAGTGATTTACTCTGAATATTTGCTTCAACTCCTCCAATAGCATGATATACCTCTGCCATATCCCTGACATCACGCATATCAGACTTACCAGCTGTTTCCATCAGGTCACATACGTTTTCTCCCGTATAACGAGACTGAGCAACAATACCAGCCAGAGAACAGACGATCCCTTCACACACTTTGTCAGATAGTGTCTGTCTTATATCTGATGATGACAGGGCGTATTTATCTAATTCCTCAGTCTTGCGGGGATAGCTAATATTCCATGCAGCAACGGCGCGGCAACCATCAACTTTTCCATGCATGTAGGTTTTTGCTACCCGGTCAGTGCCAGCAAGACATATCTCTACTTTCGAATAACCGAAAAACCATGCCGCTATACCGTGACCCGCTTCATGGATAGCTAAATCTCTGGGCCATATTTTTTTACTGATAGTGACTAGATTTTCAGGCATCTTTTTTTTGTTCCGGTCCCATCTGCTGTAAGGCTTTATCCACCAGACCGCGAGCAATAGCACTGATAGTAGGGGCCGCGTTAAGCATTGAACTATCGCGTTGTTGCTGCTGGATACGCTTGATAGCTTCCATTTGAATATCGGTGAGCAATACAGGCTTGAACTTTGGGTTACTGGCCATAATGATTATCTCGCTGTTTATTTATACAGTTATACTGTATTGCAATAAACGCAACAATTCAATCTATTGTTTCATTTTTAGGGATGTAAAAAGGGAGGGGTGGCATCCTTGCCGGGGCGTATCTGTGGGTGTTGATGAGTTGTGATTATTTACTGATACTTTCCTGTTTACCGCCTTTGAGTCTGAATGCTTCACCTTTCGGTTGTGCCAGTCCCATTCTTTCCTGCGCTGCGGTTGCTGCCCGGCTGACATCACCGAACGTCTCAGCGCGAACAGGAGGGCGCTTTATCATCTCCAGGCACTTATCCATCCGTCGCTTTAACTTATCCCGCCCGTTGTCATCGTAGTTCTGGCGCATCAGCTCGCCCCATCGGTTAGCGGCCCTGCGGTATAAACCTTTGGCTTCCAGTGATTCAGCTATCTTGGGCATTACATTCTCTCCATTTAGTCATCTGAGTGCGGTGGTGTGTTGTACACCTCCCAGCCTGGTGCTGTGGGTTTACTCTGTGCGTGGCCTGTTGCTGGTGGGCGAACGGCTGTATTGCCACAGCTAACCTCGTAACTTTGAGGTACGAGCTTCTCGTAAGCCAAATCTGGATTACGGGCATAGTTCAAATCTGTACCATGATGATTTTCATAGGTAATTACTGAAAGCCTTTCCCCCTTATAAAGCACCGGACGAGAAAGCCCCTCTTGCATAGTTTTAATGTCATGTTTTGACAGGTTCTTGCCGGACTCACTCCCGCCAAAAAACTTAACAACACTTAACAGACCAGCCAGGGGAAAAGCTTCTTTCTGGACGGTAATCAGCCTATTCATGACCAGTCACCACACGTTTAACCAGCCAGCGTTGTGCCAGTTCTGTTAGTTTTATCTTGCGGGTCGCCGTCTGAGTATCGAGATCCAGTAGAGTACAATTACGATTTTCCAGATATGCCAACAGGGATAACTGATCTGTGTTCATATGGTCGCGAACCTGTTTTGTTGGAATACCTTTCTGTTTTGCCCAGACTGGCGGGTGCATACCTAATACCAAGCGATTTAGGAACGTGCATTCATTACTGTAGGCAAAGCCGTGTTGCTTATCTCCGGTGCGTTCGATATAGCCCTTCATGGCATCGGCCATGCTCTTGTGGTCTTCGCAGGCAGCTACGCGATTTTTACGCCATGTAAGCAATGCCGCCTGGTGTTCTTCAGGGGCTACACGGCGCAGGCGGCTCTCACAATCGATGAAATATTGACGGGCTAGCTTACCCTGCTCGTTACGTTCAACCATTGATACTTCTTTGCCCATATTCAGGCTAAGAGCATAATCGCGCTCAATCTGCTGGCGAGATTTTGCGCTCGCCCGTTTTGGCGAGGTCAAATTTTCAACAATCACATAATCTATACCTTCGATAAATCCATACTGCGTAATGCGCCCCTTAATCCAGTTGGTAAAGTCACGGCCCACTTTAAGAAATTCATGTAAATTACGGCCGCTAACAGATTGAATATCTTTGCCGCCAATTATGCTTACGCCTACGGGTATTAGTGCTGCAAAGTTATTGTCTGAAATATCACTCTGGCTGGTTTCAGAGTGAGTTTGGGCGCTACCAGTTAAGGTAGTAATTTTTTTCGATACCATTTTTTACGCTCCGATTAGTCTTTAATTAGAGCCGCCGCGACAGCGTTATAAATATTGCTGAGTAGTTAGCGCAAAAGCCCGCAAGTTATTTTCTTTTCGCTGATCAGACGAATTTGCAAGACCTTGCATTGCGTTTCTGTTAAGCCGATTTACGGCTATAGGGATTGTTTACGTTCTCAACAGCAGGCGAATTACGAACCCACCAAAACACATCAGAAAGAAGCCGGGCGCAGCTATTGCGACCAAGATGGCAGCTAGGAGGAAAACACCCTTCCTGCTTCATCTTCCAGCGGCTGGAGCGTGAAAGACTGCTGATTTCGTTACACTCGTCTTCACGAATACAGAGGTCAAACTTGAAACCGTACTCCTCTGAAAGGGTTCGGCGCTGGTATGGATTTGGCAGGGTATATTTTGTCATTGCGCAGAACCTCCACGGCGTTCTGCTAGCCAATGATTAATCTCAACGGCATCAAACGCAGTTACGTTATCGGTGAGTTTTACCGGGCGTGGCAACACCCCTTTCTTAACCCAACGGTCAATAGTAGGCATTGATACGCCCAGCAATCCGGGCATTTTAAAACGTCGAATATAGCCAGTCGTGGGCATTGCTGATTGTGCTGTGGTATTCTTTGACATGTTCCGTAATCCCTGTGATAGCTGGTGTTACGGAACAAGTTA
>CANRKT010000093.1 GCA_947631255.1 uncultured Enterobacteriaceae bacterium | reverse complement strand
CTCAAGAGCCGCTTTTTTCTGCTCAGCTGTCATAGGACGCAGTGGACGACGAGGATCACCGACATCGATACCATGTAACTGCATGGCAACTTTACCCGCAGCAACACCACCGTATTGCACCAGCACGCGGATAATGGCGATAACTTTATCCATACAAGCGGCAACGTCCTTCATATCACCACGATTAAAGCTCTCAATAAGGCGATGATATAATGGTGCTGCATAGTTATAAGTACTACCCATCGCACCAATAGCTCCGCATGCTAATCCAGCTGGAAGAAATTCATCAACACCAAATGGAATATCAAACTTACCGTTGTTCACTCGCAGGCAACGCTGATACTCGTACATATCACTGGAGTTAAATTTCATGCCTGTCAGGTTAGGAATACGTTCGCCAGCCAGTAACAGGAATTGTTCCATATCGATGCTCAGACCTGACATACCGGAGTGGTAATAGTAAAAACCTTTTGACGGTGCAGCCTGCGCGTTGATACGGCAATATTCAACCAGGTCTTCAACATTACCAGGCTTGAAGAAACAAGGACCAATCACAGAGGTAGCAAAAATATCCAGCGTATCGGCATGGCGACTCAACTCAAGAGAATCAGCAATACTCAATGCACCGGTATGCAGGGTAATACTCAATTGTCCCTGGCTAGCTTTAACCCAACGCTCAGCGATCTTTTTGCGCTCTTCAACGGAACAATGGATACCCTCTCCGGTGGTACCACAGATGTAAACACCTTTCACTTTTTGCGCTACAAGGTGCTCTGCTATCTGATCTATTACGGGATAATTAACACTGCTATCAGCGTTAAAAGGCGTATGGGGTGCAGCAATCAAACCTGTAAGTTTTTTCATATTAACCTCGGTGGCGCTTTGCTTCTAAATATAAAATTTAATGAAATTATGCTCCATCCTAGATCCATTTCTTATCTGTTGCAAGCGAGCCGCTATCAACCCAAACACCAATTTACCAAACTGTGAAGTAAGCCACAGCTACTAAGCGGCAAGAACAAGATAACCATATGTTTTATATGATTTTTAACATCCGCACACAAGCAATTGAATGCCATCATAATCAGAGTCAACTGTTTCTGAAAACTTTTCATCGTTTTTGACAGTGCTCACAAATAGCCTATTAGACCCTTGCGGAGTTTTAGTTTTTTAATATATGTTCTCACGGAGTTTGGCTCCAAAAATAATTTCGAAATACAGCTTTCAGGAAAAATTCGTCACCTTCTATCTCGCTACACGCATTGCTCGTTACAGGAGAGCAGGATGAGTACCATAAAAAATAATACTGTTTGGTATAAAAACCTAAATAAATCACAGTGGCGTGCGTTTTCCGCTGCATGGATTGGGTATTTACTGGATGGATTCGACTTTGTTCTTATTGCTTTAGTATTGACTGATATTAAGGTTGAATTTGGTTTAACCACTGTAGAAGCAGCATCGTTAATATCAGCAGCTTTTATCTCGCGCTGGTTTGGCGGATTAATGATTGGTGCGATGGCCGACAAATATGGACGCCGTCTAGCAATGATTACCAGTATTGTCCTCTTCTCAACGGGTACTCTCGCTTGTGGTCTGGCACCGGGCTATACAGCACTGTTTATCGCGCGCTTGGTTATCGGTATCGGTATGGCGGGAGAGTATGGTTCCAGTGCCACCTATGTCATTGAAAGCTGGCCTAAACATTTACGTAATAAAGCAAGCGGCTTCTTAATTTCTGGCTTTTCAGTCGGTGCAGTTGTCGCAGCCCAAGTGTACAGCGTCGTTGTCCCTATCTGGGGCTGGCGTTCACTATTTTTCATCGGTATTTTACCTATTGTTTTTGCACTTTGGTTACGGAAAAATATTCCAGAAGCCGAAGACTGGGAAAAACGTCAGAAAGAGAAAACCCCTGTTCGTACCATGGTAGATATTCTGTACCGTGGAAAAATTGCCACTACCAATATCGCGACAACAGTCATTGCTGCAGCGGCATTGTGGTTCTGCTTCGCAAGCGGAGTGAGCAGTCCTTTAACCATCACGGTTCTGGGATTAATCTGCGCAGCTATCTTTATCAGCTATATGGTGCAGTGTACCGGCAAACGCTGGCCTACCGGCGTAATGCTGATGATTATCGTACTCTTTGCTTTCCTCTACTCCTGGCCAATCCAGGCACTGCTGCCAACCTATTTGAAAACAGACTTGGGATATGACCCAACTGAGGTTGCCCGTGTGCTCTCCTTTAGTGGCTTTGGTGCGGCAGTCGGCTGTATTGTCGGCGGCTTCTTAGGTGACTGGGTAGGAACGCGTAAAGCGTACGTCTATAGCCTTCTGGCATCACAATTTCTGATTATTCCAGTATTTGCAATTGGTGGTGAAAATCTGTGGTTACTGGGCGGGCTATTGTTCTTCCAACAAGTTCTTGGCCAGGGTATTGCCGGTATACTGCCGAAATTAATTGGTGGATACTTTGATACTGATCAGCGCGCGGCTGGTCTGGGCTTCACCTATAACGTCGGCGCATTAGGCGGAGCGATTGCACCGATACTTGGAGCACTGGTAGCCCAACGTTTGGATCTTGGAACCTCACTTGGCTCACTGTCCTTCGGACTGACCTTCATTGTTATCCTGCTAATTGGTCTGGATATGCCATCACGCGTACAGCGCTGGATCCGCCCTGAAGCACTCCGTACTCATGACGCCATTGACGGTAAACCCTTCAGTGGAGCTATGATTAAAGGTCGTCAGACAGATACCATCGTAGATAACAAATCATAATCCTGACATATTACCCGGGCTAATACCCGGGTAATATCCGTTTTATCATCGTCAATATCATAAACCCCATCGTAGCAGACGCTTTACATCCACCTGACAGTCCCCTTCATTACGATAAATTAAGTGCAGACATAGTACGTAGCTTGCTCTTGCGAGCTTGCTCCGGTGCCGCCTGAACTAATAAGGTATACAGCAAGTCGAGTACAAAAAGCTGAGCCGTTTTCGTCCCGATAGAATCTCCCTGTAGCATCCCCTGTCGGTTACCGTTGATCAGGCAAAAATCTGCGACTTCGCTGAGTGATGAACCAAGATTATGAGTCAATGCAACTGTTGTTGCGCCTCCCTGCCTCGCTAGCTTTAACGTATGAACCGTTTCATGCGACTCACCTGAGTGGCTAATAGCAATAGCAACATCACCTGCTTTTAAGAGCGCAGCCTGCATATACATAAAATGATTATTGGTCACTGCATCAACCCGTAAGCCTATTCGTATCAGTTTATGCTTCATATCTTCAGCGGTTATTCCGGATGAACCTACCCCAAAGATATAAACAGACTGGCTGGAACGTAATGCTTCAACCACTTTAGTAACCTGCGTCATATCCAGCAGATTCAGTGTTTCAGACAAGACATTATTAATCGTATTTTGTAACTTCAAGCCAATGGTATGAGCATCATCCGATGACGTAATTTCTGCATCCAGCATAGGGCTACTGTTATTAGGTTCTGACGTCGCAAGCTCGATGGCAAGATCCATTTTAAATTCATGAAATCCCTTATAGCCAAGCGTTCGACAAAAACGAATAATGGTTGCTTCTCCGGCCTCTGTTTCACGTGATAATTCCGCGATTGATAACTGCGTCACATGTCGGGGAGAGTGCAGAATATACTCTGCAATACGCTGAGCTGTACGCGTTAAGCTATTTTGCATGGCACCAAGCGTATCAAGTATTTTTCCGGGTTTAAGACGCGGGGATTGAGGAGGCATAGTTCTCCTGAGACCAGGTTATTTTGACGTTAAAAGAGGTAATACCGAATAGTTCATAGCCTACCCGGTTTCTGTTGATAAAAAAAGCGCGATGTAAGCAAAGGGGAAGAGGCTTACATCACCGAACGAGCAATAGTCTCATGTTTAAGTGATGTGCAATGAGCAATACTTACAGGCAGCGGTAATGTACTTTAATCACTACCTTTGAAATGACCTGCCCGTGGCGAGTAATACAACCCGGTTTATGTGGTTCGCCTGGAAGAAATACCGCAAACATACCAGGCTCCATAGCGAGCGTCTGCATAGGCTCGACAACATTACACAACTGATAATCGTCATCCTGATGATAATCATCCAGATCAACAGCGGCCCCCAGCGGACCAAAATCAATGCGTTCACTTCCGCTTAGTAATATCTGTACATCCAGATATTCGCGATGCTGTTCATAACGTTTAGTATCATGTTCTACGGTATCGAAGGTCATAACGTTCATAAAGACGTTATCACCATCAATTTCATAGCGCCCTGCATCCAATGTTTCCGGGCGAAGTGCCAGTCCCTTACGGATGATAGTAATTAACTGCTCATCGATCCCCATCGATGCATCAAGCTGTGATATTTTGCCTAAAATCATAGTGTCACCATTAGGTTAGAATTATTTAGCACTTATTGTCATGTCACATGCATAAGAAATAAAACCACTACATCAATGATGAAAGGAGCTGATATAACATACTCACTCCTTTATCTATTTTTATTAATAAGTCAGCGGTAGATAACCGAGATTATTAATGGCCTTATTTCGTCTCAGTTATTGAAGGCTATTTCGCTTGCCACATGGCCGCCCCCATCAAACCCGCATCATGTTGAAAATGAGCGGGAAGAATAGAGACATGGTAAGCAGGCGGTAATTGAGATAATAATTGCTCAACCTGTTCACGATAATTTTGAGCTAGCCCAACGCTACCACCCAGTACGATACAATCAATATCCAGTAACGCTTTAAGATTACCAATCAACTGACAAATAGCCTGAGCGGAACGCGTAACCAGTTTTTGTGCCTGTGCATGGCCTGACTGTGCCGCCTGAAAAATCTCTCTGGCATTTTTACCTTCAAGATCCTGAACCGCCGCACTGGCAATTCCACGACCAGAGGCAATCACCTCAACACATCCTATGCGCCCACAACCGCATATAGGACCCTGAGGATCCGCCTGGCAATGACCGAGATGACCCGCAAAAGCGTGGGGTCCGGTTAGCAGTTCTCCATTGAGAACAATTCCCCCCCCCACACCGGTGGAGACGGTAATGAATGCCATATTCTGTACGCTAGCCGATAATCTGGAATACTCCGCCCATGCAGCAGCCTGGGCATCATTTAACACGCGGCAGGGTAACCCGGTAAGAGCTTCTATTGTCGCCTGAAGTGGAAAAGCATTAAGCCCCCCCAGGTTATCGGGATTCAGAGCAGTCAGAATTCCCTTATCAATAATACCGGTAGAAGCTACCGCCACTCGCCCAGCCAGACCCTTATAAGGTTTAACTAACTGGGACAAAGCGTACTCAAGATCTGCCGGGGAGGTGCTACTCGGTGTCGACATCTCTCTTCGTTGTAATATTTCATCGTTTTCATTGATAAGCGCTGCCGCAAGTTTGGTGCCGCCAATATCAATCGTAAGCGTATTCATATGGCACTCCAATTAACGTTTCACTGCGTCGCTAAACCACTGACAAATATGTTCGATACGCGTTATTGCGGAACCCACTGTCACTGCCCATGCACCATGGTCTATCGCACTTGCCGCAAGAGCCGGAGAATTATACCGTCCTTCGGCAATGACTCGACAACCCGCTTTACTGAGCTGCGATACCATATCCAGGTCAGGTTCTGTCGGCGTAACTGGCCCTGTATAGCCTGACATGGTCGTACCAATAAATTCAACGCCATGCTTATGACAATACAGTCCTTCCTCAACAGTGGAACAATCTGCCATGGCCAGTAGCCCGTGGTAACGAATGCGTTCCAGCAATGCATCTATCTCAACCGGACGAGGACGGAATGTGGCATCAATAGCAATAATGTCAGCTCCCGCACTGGCCAAAGCATCAATATCTTCAAGATAAGGAGTAATGCGCACAGCAAAATTATCGAGATCGCGTTTAAGTATCCCAATAATAGGTACCTGAATAAGCGGACGTGTCGCTCTCAGGTTTTCAACACCCTCTATACGAATAGCAATGGCACCCGAAGCAACCGCAGCCTGAGCCATTGCCGCAACAATTTCTGGGCGATCCATTGGACTATCAGGGACTGGTTGACAGGATACGATTAACCCGCCGTTATCACAGGCACTTTGTTCAAGTTTGGTTATGAGTGACATTTTACTTACCTTCCCACATTTCAACGAAGCTAAACTCCAAAAAATAATACACTCTGGAGCAATGCTACATCAAGGGATAAAAGAAAAAACTGTGAACATTGTCAACAAGGGATCTACAGCGAGTGGTCTGGCAGCACAGTTTATAAAACAAGCACTAAGATAAGAATGTCATCTGATATGACCATTTTTGATCGCAAACTCGTTAATCTCCCTTTACTTATAGCGTATTAGATTATTTTTGATCAGATAGTTTGCTGAGATTTATTTTTCGACACTCCCTTCTATTGACTGCTTCCCAAAAGTGGATACCTAACTGAGTAAGATGTATTTTTTATGGGAAAACCAAAGGTTTTAGTTCAGTAGATTATTGGATCCAGACCTCCCCAGCGTTCACCTGATATACACTATCCCACTTATGCGATCAGTTCATATTTGGCGAGATCTCCAGAGAAGATATTTAATGAATAGTTTTTGTTATCTATCACATTTTCAAATTAATCAAGTTGAACAAAACACCAACTAATCGTTAACTTCGGAGCATTACTCCGTTTTTTTTGTTCTTTGGGATTAAATATGATGGTACTAAATAAAACGATTTGTTTAATGGCTTTTCTCGTTTCTACCTGTCTCGTAACATCTGCTTATGCAGAAAAATTACCTGATATTCCTGTCCCCATAAAAAATGGTACAGGGGCTATAGACAATAATGGAGTGATCTATATTGGCCTGGGAAGCGCAGGTTCATCATGGTATAAACTTGATCTCAAAAAAGATAATAAGGAATGGGAAGAAATAAAAAATTTCCCCGGCACAGCTCGCGACCAATCTATCTCGATGGTGCTTGACGGTGATATTTTTGTTTTTGGTGGTGTCGGTAAAGAAAATCACTCATCAACACCAAGAGTCTTGCGTGATGTCTATAAATATTCACCATCACAAGATAGCTGGGAACAGGTTAACACTGAAGCACCTGTCGGCCTGACTGGTCATACTGGTACTCCACTTGATGCGAATAAGGCATTAATTCTTGGCGGCGTAAATAAAGATATCTTCGATAATTACTTGCTGGAGATAGAAAAAAACAAAGACAGTGAAACAGTTAAAAATAAAATCATTCAGCAGTACTTTGATAAACCCGCCAAAAGCTATCATTTTAATAAAACTGCGTATATTTACGATGCCCAAGAAAATAAATGGCGTACTGCCGGAGAACAACCTTTCCCTGGTACAGCAGGCTCATCACTCATCAGACAAGCTAACCAGTTAATACTGATCAATGGTGAAATCAAGCCAGGATTAAGGACCGATACCGTTCATCATGCAATCCTGGAAAAAGATAATTTAAAATGGATCTCAAGCTCCCTTCTTCCTCCTCTGTCCGGCAATAAATATCAGGAAGGTTTAGCCGGTGCATTTTCGGGTATCAGTAATGGCATGTTGCTTGTAGCTGGTGGTGCTAACTTTCCAGGTGCAAAGGAAAATTATCTTAATAATCAATTCTATGCTCATAAAGGGCTGACAAAAACCTGGCACGATGAAGTATATGGTTTACGGGATGGAACATGGATATCTCTGGGAAAAATCCCCCAACCTGCTGGTTACGGCGTCTCCATTAACTATGGGGATAATATTTATCTTTTAGGTGGGGAAAATAATCAAGGTAAACCGATATCATCGGTAACCACCCTTAATATAACTGATGGCAAGTTAATCACAGAATAAAAAATTTAAATTACCTTTACGGTGTATAATTTTCGATAGTATTCTCAAAGATATCTGTTTATCGCCTTTTTAGAAAAGGTGCTTAGCCTGAGGAACCCTGTATGGATATTACAATCAGTCTTGCTGATACCGATATTGCAAAACTTTCTGAACAACAATATGAAGCCTATACCTCTGAACTTAGAGCCAGAGTCAAAGAAATCTATCCAGAAAGCCACTTGGTTATTACCCACTATGGCGATGTAACCCACTCTGTAGTCGATGGATTTCATGATAATGAGCAGGTGCAGATCATTATTCATGAACTACAACAAGATGTGGCTCTACAGGGTTACTGGCGTAAATAAGTATATCTGATAAAACAAAACCCCAGCCTGATTGAACTGCACCCCAAAAGTTGGACACCCAACTAAGTAAGGTGCAGTTTTTTATGGGAAGACAAAAGCATTCTCTT
>CANRKT010000092.1 GCA_947631255.1 uncultured Enterobacteriaceae bacterium | reverse complement strand
TTATTAGAAGGTCTGGATAACGAGGCCGTGATGCAAATGACGGTTGAGCGCTTTGATGAGTTAGGTATTGTACAGCGTCGCCCGGCTTCCAATAAGGATCGCGCCCTGAGAGACAGTGTGTTTGTTGAGCAGCTAAAACCTGGAATGAAGCCTTTCCCTGCCGCTGTTGCCGCTTTCAGTACCCGTATAGGCAGTAGCGAAGTGGATGACAGAGAGGCACTACTCAAACAACTGGGATGGACTCAAGAACAATGGGACAAATTCAGACGAACTCGTTAACCCATCTGCATTGTGATGCTGTCGTTGTCGGAGCAGGACCCGCTGGTGCTGTTGCAGCCAGAGGATTATCCCTTTATGGGAAACAGGTTGTACTGCTGGATGCAAGTCAGACTACCCGGCAAAAAATAGGCGAAAGTTTGCCGGGTGCTGCTCGTCCAATGCTGAATAAACTGGGTTTACTGCCATGGGTTGAACACTTGGCCTCCTTAACGAATAAAGGTAATTTATCTAGCTGGGGAGAGAACAAGTTAAGGGAAACGGACTTTATTCGTGATCCTTATGGCTGTGGATGGCACCTTGACAGACAGCGTTTTGATCAAAATCTGCGCGATGCTGCTGTCGATTCAGGCACGCTTTTACTAAGAGAACGCTTATCTTCTCTTAGCGAAAACGATAAGGGGATACATATACAAGCAGGGAAGTTCAACATTTCCACGCAATGGATGATTAATGCCAGTGGCAGCTCACCCTTTGTTACTGGTCAATTAGGTGCAGTCAGGCAGAAGGATGCCCCTTTATTTGCAATCTATACCTGGTATGAGAGTGATGACCCGGACACGCGTAGTGTTGTGGAAGCAGCGCCTTCCGGGTGGTGGTACACCGCCGGACTGCCTGATAGAAAGCGAGTGCTGGCATTTTTTACGCTGGCAGAACTCGCAAAATCCTTGTTACGTAATAAGCATCATTTTATATCCGCATTGAAAGACACAACCTATATTTCTAAACAAGCTATTCAGGAGAATATATCAACAACACCATTGCATATTATAGAAGCCACTGCAGGTTATCTTAAACAAGCGGTAAGTTCACACTGGATAGCCGTGGGTGATGCGGCTGTATCATTCGATCCTTTATCCTCACAGGGGATCTATAATGCAATTTATACCGGATTACGCGGAGCGGAAGCGGTAAACGCTGTATTAAACGATAATGACCGTTCTTTACTATTTCAGTATGATAATAGAATAAAATCCATACGTGATGCCTATCGTCAGGAGGTTAGCCAATATTATCGACAAGAACAACGATGGCCTGAAGAGTTATTCTGGCAAGTTCACCAGATGGGAAGAGAGTAACATTTTAAGTCATGCCGAGGTATTTATTAAAGCAAGTAAAAAACAATCATTTTTTCATTCTCAGTTAATAATATAAGTCTGCATATTAACAGGTAAATTAGCTTGTTAATATGCAGACAATCATCTTTTTTATTATAACTTTTACAGGTGATATTATGAACGATGACAATAGTAAAGAAACACCACTCAACAATCAGAGAATCCAGTCCGCCTCTGAGACCACTGCAATAGAAGACATTCGCCGTATGTTTGTTGATGAAACACAGATACCACGAATCGTTAATAATAATCAAACACCCGCTAAACGTGCCGCTTTCGCCAAGACTCATGGTATTGTTTCCGCCACATTTCAGGTCGTTGATGATCTACCTGAGAAATATCAGATTGGTATATTTAAACCCGGCAAGCGTTATACTGCCTGGGTCAGATTCTCAAGCGATATTGCACAAACAGCTCCCGACCTTAATTCTACGGTGGGTGTGGGTATTAAGCTTTTTGATGTTTACGGAAACAAAGCAATAGACCAGGAGGTTAATGGCACTACCCTGGATTTTATATTACAAAATACAGAAGTTTTTTTTGCCTCCGATGCCACTGATATGGCTAATTTTAAAGCCGCAGCCATGAGTGGCAATCTGGATAGATTTCTGGTAGAAAACCCAGAGTTAGCCGCTGTACTGAATAGTATGGACAAAAAAGTGGATACCCTTCTGGGAGAACCGTATTGGAGTTGCGTCCCTTTTAAATTTGGTCATGAGTTTTGCAAATTTAAACTCTATGCCAGAACACTTCCAACGACAACTCATAAACCAAACTTTAGTGGTACCCATTATCTCGCAAATGATTTAGCACAGAGATTAATTGAGCATAGTATCAATATCGATTTTTTCGTACAATTACGTAACAATCCTGCGACACAATCTATTACTGATGCCCGCAACCTATGGAAAGAAAGCGAGGCGATTCCCGTTAGGGTAGCAATATTAACTCTGCATAGACAGAATATTAATTCCAGACAACAGCAAGAATATGGCGAGTCATTATCCTTTAATCTCTGGCGAACACTACTCGAAATGCAGCCTGTGGGCAGTATCGCTGAAGCCAGAAAAGTAATTTATCAATCATCAGCGGAAGTACGCCGAAATGTTAATGGACAGAGTATTGGGGAAGCGGATAAACCAAGAGCCTATCAGCTTGCTAATATGCCTACTTTTATCCCTACCCGTGAAACCCCTTGGCCGATTGGTACACTAGGGAATGTTACTGAGGATTTTCAAGGGTACGGCCCTATGACCTTAGCACCCAATCAATATACTACAAGATTCCAAGAAATAACCATCAGCTCTCGTGATGTACCTTATTCGGTAGCAATAAATAATTATGGTTCTCTAAACAATACAGTACAGAAAGATGACATGAATAAAGGGATCACTTATGTAAACTATCCGTATACTACCGGTACTTTGCGACTCCTCTTTGAGAAAAATAATATGCAAAGTGTGAGTTTTGATTTAAGAGCCATAATTGAAAATTTAAATTCTAATGGCTTATTAACCATATCAGCTTATAAAGACAACACGCTGATTCAATCATATCAAGCCGGTGATATTAACGCTCGTATAATGATACAACCATCTAGTGGCCGCGATTTTAATCTGCTCACCGTTCATTATAACAGCTACATCTATGCCTTTAACTTGCAAAATTTCACACTTACTTATGCATAATATTCTCTTACTGCCCAGTTACGTATGACGGGTATAGACCATCTGGCGAACTTCACATTTATCTCTTAAGCCTCTATATCAACAGAGGCTTACATTGCTGGCAAAAAGAATGCTGCCGTATCAGTACGAAATCATCATCCTTACCACCACTCATGGAAATGGTGTACCGGGCCAATCCCCTGCCCTACTTCCAGACTATCCGCTTGTATCAATGCTCCGGAAAGCCAGCGCTTAGCCTGTTGTATTGTGGTATTCCAGTCATTATGACGAGGTCGCAAGGCGGTCAGTGCGGCCGAAAGCGTACACCCCGTACCATGCGTATTTTTTGTGGCTATGCGCGGAGCAGTAAAGCGCTGCTCTCCACTGGCAGTAAAGAGCCAGTCCGGGCTTTCTACGTCGGTCAGATGTCCGCCTTTCAATAATACGGCCTGACAACCTAAGGCCAATAACGCTCTGCCCTGCTCTTTCATCTCTTTTTCATTGCTGGCATGAGGTGCATCCAGCAGAGCTGCCGCTTCCGGTAAATTCGGTGTGATAAGCGCCACTTTTGGGATCAAATAGCGTCGCAGACTATCAACGGCTTCTGGCGCCAGCAGGGGATCACCACTTTTAGCCAGCATCACAGTATCGAGCACCACGCTGGTGATTTGATAACGTTCAAGCTGGGCTGCGACGGTCTCAACAATAGCCGCCTCAGACAACATCCCTATTTTTACCGTATCAATACGGACATCATTCAGCACTGAATCTAGCTGTGCTGCAACAAATGCGGGTTCTATCCGATAGACAGACTGGACACCCAGCGTATTCTGCGCCACCAGCGCAGTAATCACGCTGGTACCATACGCCCCCAGCGCAGAAAACGTCTTCAGATCGGCCTGGATACCAGCACCACCACTGGGGTCGGTACCCGCTATAGTCAGGGCATTGATCCGTTTCATGCCTCCTCCCCCATTCCTGAAAGTGCATCGAGGAAACGGATAGCAAAACTCCCCAGCCCCTGGCTCTGCCGTGCGGCCAGCGAACCGGCCTGCTTCATAAAACCACAACCCGCCGTAATATTATCCAGCCTGTCGCCGGGTAAGGCACAACAAGCCGCCACCACGGCTGATAAAGCACATCCCGTTCCGACGACACGGGTCATCATAATACTGCCCCCGCTCACGGTTCGGGTACGCGAGCCATCAGTCACATAATCGACTTCTCCCGTCACTACCACAATGCCACCCGTTTGACGGGCGAGTGTCTGCGCCGCAGGCAGCGCACTGGCGGCACTATCCGTACTGTCGACACCTCGTCCACCGCCACTCAAACCGGCAAGAGCAATGATTTCCGAGGCATTACCACGAATAGCGGCGGGTTTTTTCTGAATGATTTGCTGGCAAAGATGCGTACGAAAGGTCAGCCCCCCCACCGCAACGGGATCTAACACCCAGGGCGTATCCGCCGCCAGTGCGCTGTCGATCCCGCGGTGTATCGCCTGCACCTGAAGTGCGGTCAGGGTACCGACATTAATCAATAAGGCATCGGCAATAGCCGCAAATTGTTCAGCTTCATCAGGCTCCACCACCATCGCGGGTGAAGCACCTAAGGCCAGCAGAATATTTGCCGTAAAAGCCTGAACAACATCATTGGTGATACAGTGAACGAGTGGTGAACAGCGACGAAATGCCTGTAATACAGGTAAATCGAGCGGGTCAGGTTGCATCATGTAAAGCTCCTGTCCGGCGTGAAAGAAGGGACACCGGACAGGTATCTGACTTCCCTACGCTGGCATTATCCAGATCAGGTGGTACGGGTATTTCTCAGCCTTCACCAGGAAGGGCACCCCGAGTCATGTACTACAAAATCAAAAACTTGCGATTAACTCGCCGTTAATTGCTGACCTGGATAATGCCAGCGAAAAGCCCGACAAACAAGCCCTAAAGTGCGGATGTGTGCCATGCGGTGTGCTAGGTCGTGTGACACCGAACGAATACGCCGTCATAGATCTGGACATAAAAAAACCGGGATTATCCCGGCAGATGTTTATGTCCACTCCCCGTTATCTGAGACAAACCTGATTAGAGTTTTCTAGCTGTTTTCGGTATGTCTCCGGAGGAAGATGCCCCAGACTTTCATGGGTACGATTCAGGTTATAGTCCTGCTGCCAGAACCAGGCCATTTCTCTGACCTGACTTAATGATTCAAATAAATAAGCATTCAAAAATTCCCGGCGAAATGAACCATTAAAACGTTCAATAAATCCATTTTGCTGCGGTTTACCCGGTTGAATATGGCAGAGTTTAATATCATTATATTCACAGTAATTCAGTAAGTTAACCGATATCAGTTCTGGCCCATTATCGACTCTGATTTGCTGGGGCAATCTTCGCTCTTTTTTCAATCGCTCAAGTACGCGAATAACTCTGTCTGCAGGCAAAGAAGTATCGACTTCAATGGCCAGGCATTCACGCGTTCCTTCGTCAATAATATTCAGCGCTCTAAATCGCTTACCGCAGTACAGAGCATCATGCATAAAGTCCAGCGCCCACTGAATATCGGGCAGATTTACAACTGATAACGGCTTATTCTCACGTTTTGGCAGCGTTTTTTTGATCCTGCGTTTAAGGTTAAGTCCTAATCGGCAATACACACGATAAACACGTTTATGATTGAAGCTAAAACCTTTAAATCTGAGACGGTAATAACATTTCCAGAAACCAGCCTGAGGAGACTCAGACAAAACAGCCTGAATAGCATCGATGACGGCCTTATCCTTTTTACGCCAGTCAGTATTGCGTCGATAAAAAGATGCGCGTGATAAAGAGGTCAGTTTACACGCCGTAATAACCGACAGACCTGAAGCCGTTAATAGTCCGGCACAGGATTTTTTCGTGGGTTTACCAGCCCTTTTTTGCGAAAAGCTCCTTCATGGCATGATTTTCCAGGCTGACTTCAGCAAAGAGTTTTTTCAGCCGGGAGTTTTCATCCTCAAGCTCTTTTAATCGTTTAACATCATTGGCTTCCATTCCACCATATTTTGCTTTCCAGTTATAGAAAGTGGCATTACTGATCCCGTTCTGGCGGCAAATTTCCTCAACCTTCAGGCCTGAATCAGCAAGCTTCAGGATGTTAACGATCTGAGTTTCAGTAAACCGTGCTTTTTTCATTTTGACCTCTGCAAATGTAAAGGCAGAAAATCTAATTATAGCTGTCTCATTTTAGGGGGAGTGGACATAAGCTCTCTAATTTAATCGCTTGGCTTTCATTAATATTATAAACACCAATGCCTAATGAAAACTCCTTTTTATCCTCTTCGCTCCATCCCATAATTTCAGCTACATCTGACGGTTTATTCTCTGGGATTTCAATTTCAAGAAGCAACGCCTCATCCACTTTACTATATACATCAATAGTATATATTATCGTCATTTTTCCACCTTTCTTGTTGGATCTGCGGGTTTTGTTTGCTCACCAGTGATATGATTGAATTCACCTAAATGATTGCGACCTGAACGATCATAAACTTCTACCGTGCCATGTTGAGAATCCCACGCATAGATTTTCCCTTTTGAATCTTTCCAACGATTACGTAGTTTACCCCCTCCCTTAACAGGTGTTTTAGCTTGAGCTTTTTTGGCATCAGGATACGCAGGTAGTGGAGGATTTTCTTTCGGCGGAGTGTAGTATTTATGTTCCGCGTTTAGATAAATATAAATCGGCGGAATATTCGGCAATGGCAGAATAAGAATATAATCCGCAAAATTCTTTTCTTCCGGTGCCGGAGTGGTTGTAGCCTCAATGCTGGTATTTTCCGGCAACGGATCAACAACAACCGGATTTGGTATCTTGACCAAATATCGCTGGCACTTCTGCCCTTCGTAACCTCCAGAACAGTGGCATTGGTGACAGCGTTAACTATTATTTGACTTTACGTCCTTCAGCATAGGCTTTACGGGCTTCGTTCAAACTCATGACATTAGCTCCACCGCCATAACTTGGATCTTCTTCTTGAATAGGATCATCTTCCCAATTGCAAATCGGACAAATTTCATAGCTCCCAACTTCCGAAAATTCATATTTATGGCAACAAGGGCATAAATGTATTAAGCAACTCATTTTTGTTTCTCCCAATAACCTATTCCATCTTTAGGTTTAAACATAGTTTTCGGAACGCCATCTTTCGTTTTTACAGAAAAAATATTCGTCGCCGGATCATAAAAAAGAACATCACCATTTGAACGCGTTTTTGTTAAAATTCCATTTAATGGTGCCCGAACAAAATCGTGAGTAGCATCTACATAATCCTTTGCATTGTTAAATGATTTATCACTAAACTCCTGTCCGTGTTTTACCCAATGCTCATATGCATTTTTAACTGGCTCTAACGTTTTAGTCTTAGTCCAAATAGGATCTTCAGGTCTTTTACTTAAATAAATATAAATCGGAGGAATATTCGGCAACGGCAGGATAAGAATATAATCCGCAAAATTCTTTTCTTCCGGAGCCGGAGTGGTTGTGGCCTCAATGCTGGTATTTTCCGGCAACGGATCAACAACAACCGGATTTGGTATCCTTACCGGGTTCTGGTTGCCTGTATTTGAAGGAACATTGACACCTGAACTGTCTGGCGTCCAGATGAGGGTAATACGCGGATCTTCCTCTGTAGTAAATGTATACGCTTTACGGCTCTCATCCCATGCCATTTTACGCACACGCACCCTGTCTTTACCGGGTGGAGTGTGCCAGCCGTGGGGAACCGGATTACCTTTATCATCTTCCTCCCATGTATAACGCACCCGGCTTGGTGCTTCGCGCATCTGTTCCAGACGCATACGGTCAATAAAATCCTGTTCGCCGTCATTGAGCCTTCCGGGCATCATTCCCATCACGACTGCGGCTATGGGAGCACCGGGACCGCTGGAAGCAATTCTTCCAAGTCCGGTAGACATCTCACCAAGTTTTACCGCCCAGGTTCCTGACGTAATAGCACTTCCGCCAACCAATCCAAGAACACTGGCTCCCTCAACCGCCATCCGGGCATTAGCAGCACTGACAGCAGCGGCTTTTGCGGCCTGATAATCCATTTCCTCATGATTACCATTCCACCATTTATACAGGGCACTTCGCTTCTTGGGTTCAGGAATATCTTCAACAGGTTTCTTTCTCTTGGCAGTCTGAGCATGTTGAACCCCTTCATTATCGGATGCAGGATCAACAGGAGAAATAGCCTGATAAAATGCCATTGAAGCAAAATGGGTGTGAGGTTCTTGCTCTTCCCCGGCATCATTACAGCCCTCACCCCGAAGGCAGGATTTGGCGAATACCCGGTTACGATCACGTTCTTCTGCCAGATGTTTTTCTCCAGTCCCCTGCTGTTCCTGCTTTTTTCTCAGCGTGGCATGAGCAAGCAACTGTGCCTTTTCTGTCTGCTCTTCGGGCGTATCATCCCTGATATAGCAGTCAGGGATAGTCTGTATAAACCGTGCGTGACACGGGCAGGAACTCATACTGTCCAGCGTTCCCGCCGACCTGCGGCCTTCATCCCATGTATCAGACGTCCCTCCCAGAATTCTGTACATTCCCGAATGCTGACCACAGGATACGGCGTCACCTTCCCTTGCTCCCGCCACACCATACCAGCTTAGCGTTTCATCCCCGGTCAGTATCTTTCCCCCGCAGGTAGTAGGATCACCTACCCGCAGGTAAAAACCCATCGCTCCCATTAGTCTGCTCTCCTGTCCTTGAAGGCGTTACCTGCCGAAACCTCATGAGAGCATTCATTGCTGTATTG
>CANRKT010000091.1 GCA_947631255.1 uncultured Enterobacteriaceae bacterium | reverse complement strand
AGATGACAACGGAGGAACCGCAATGTCAAAAGATCCTTTTCAGGAAAGAGAAGCCGGAAAATATGAAAATCCGATCCCAAGCCGGGAATTTATTCTTGATCTTCTTTCCCAGCGTGAAAAACCAGCCAGCCGCGATGAGCTGGCAGAAGCCCTAAAAATTACGGATGAAGAGCAGCTGGAAGCGTTGCGTCGCCGTCTGCGCGCGATGGAGCGTGACGGACAACTGGTCTTTACTCGTCGTCAGTGCTACGCCTTGCCAGAACGCCTGGATTTGCTCAAAGGTAAAGTTATCGGCCACCGTGATGGCTTTGGCTTCCTGCGTGTAGAAGGACGTAAAGATGATCTTTACCTCTCTTCTGAGCAGATGAAAATGTGTATGCACGGCGATATTGCCTTGGTACAGCCTTTAGGGGCTGATCGTAAAGGACGCCGTGAAGCCCGCATTGTCCGGGTTCTGGAAACCCGAACAGGACAAATAGTCGGCCGTTACTTTACTGATGCCGGTGTAGGTTTTGTCGTGCCGGACGACAGTCGCCTGAGTTTTGATATCCTGATCCCGCCTGAAAATATTATGGGCGCACGTATGGGCTTTGTGGTGGTGGTTGAACTGACCCAGCGACCAACACGACGTACCAAGGCGATTGGTAAGATTATTGAAGTATTAGGCGACAATATGGGAACCGGTATGGCAGTGGATATGGCACTGCGTACCCATGAAATTCCTTATGTATGGCCACCAGCAGTTGAAGCTCAGGTCGCAGGGCTGAAAGAAGAAGTCCCGGAAGAAGTGAAAGTCGGACGTGTTGATCTGCGTGATTTACCGCTGATGACTATCGATGGTGAAGATGCACGTGACTTCGATGACGCGGTATTTTGTGAGAAAAAACGAGGTGGCGGCTGGCGGCTTTGGGTAGCTATTGCCGATGTTAGCTACTATGTACGTCCACCAACAGCACTGGATGCCGAAGCGCGTAACCGCGGAACCTCGGTCTACTTCCCGTCACAAGTGGTACCGATGCTGCCAGAGGTACTGTCCAACGGCCTGTGCTCATTGAACCCACAAGTCGACAGACTGTGTATGGTCTGTGAGATGACGGTTTCAGCGAGCGGTCGTCTGACGGGCTCTAAGTTCTATGAAGCTGTAATGCGTTCTCATGCTCGTCTGACCTATACCAAGGTCTGGCATGTATTGCAGGGTGACCAAGAGCTGCGTGAGCAATATGCGCCGCTGGTGAAGCATATTGAAGAGCTGCATCATCTCTATAAAGCACTGGAAATCTCGCGCGCTCAACGTGGTGGGATCTCTTTTGAGAGTGAAGAGGCGAAGTTTATCTTCAATGCTGAGCGTCGCATTGAGCGTGTAGAGCAAACGGTACGTAATGATGCGCATAAGCTGATTGAAGAGTGTATGATCCTCGCCAATATTTCAGCCGCGCGTTTTGTTGAAAAGAACAATGAACCTGCTTTGTTCCGCGATCATGACAGACCGGGTAATGATGCCATTACCGCGTTTCGTTCGGTATTGGCCGAACTGGGGTTAGAATTACCGGGTGGGCAGAAACCAGAACCGCGTGATTATGCAGATTTACTGACCTCAATTGCCGATCGTCCTGATCATGAAATGCTGCAAACCATGCTGCTGCGGTCGATGAAACAGGCTATTTACGATCCGGAAAACCGCGGTCACTTTGGTCTGGCATTGAAATCCTATGCGCACTTTACCTCACCCATTCGTCGTTATCCTGATCTGCTGCTGCATCGCGCCATTAAGTATTTACTGGCGAAAGAGCAGGGGCATCAAGGAAATAGCACTGAGTCTGGTGGCTGGCACTACAGCATGGAAGAGATGCTGCAACTGGGTCAGCATTGTTCAATGGCTGAACGCCGGGCTGATGAAGCGACGCGAGAAGTCACTGACTGGTTGAAATGCGATTTCATGCAAGATCAGGTAGGCCAAGTCTTTAACGGTATTATTGCCAGTGTCACAGGCTTTGGTTTCTTTGTCCGTCTGGATGAGTTGTTTATCGATGGTCTGGTACACGTCTCTTCGCTTGATAACGACTATTATCGTTTCGACCAGGTGGGTCAGCGGCTGATTGGCGAGTCTGGTGGTAAAACTTATCGTCTCGGCGACAAAGTAGAAGTTCGTGTTGAAGCAGTCCATATGGATGAGCGTAAAATCGACTTTGCTCTGATCTCTAGCCAGCGTGTACCACGTGGTGAAGGTAAAACAGAAAAAGACCGCGCGAAGAAAAAGCCTGCTGGCGCCTCTTCAAAACGTCGCCAGGCCGGAAAACGTAAAAACTTTGAACCGGATAGCGCATTCCGTCCAGCGAAAGGAAGCGGAAAAGGAAAATCTGAAAAAGCAGGCAATAGCGAGAAGGGAAGCGCAAAAGTGAAGCCTGAAAAAACGGGCAGTAAACCGAAGAAAGCCAAAGCACCTTCAGACAAAACTCGTAAAATAGCGGCGGCCACTAAGGCCAAACGCGCAGCGAAAAAGCAGACTGCATCCGAGTAGTCTGACATTATTATCCGTGTATCGTTATCCCTGTCAGGATGTCTGGCAGGGTAAAAGCAACAAACCAACACAGACATATCATGGTCTGAAATGAGTGAAATCAATGAGTGAAATTATTTACGGCATCCATGCGGTTCAGGCTTTGCTTGAAAACGCTCCACAACGTTTTCAGGAAGTGTTTATTCTGAAAGGACGTGAAGATAAGCGCTTGATGCCGCTTATTAAAGCCTTGGAAGCACAAGGTGTCGTGATTCAGGTTGCTAATCGTCAGTGGCTTGATGACAAAGCAGAAGGTGCAGTACACCAGGGGATTATCGCGCGGGTAAAACCGGGTCGGCAGTACCAAGAAAACGATCTGCCGGATCTGCTCGCAGAGCATGAGCGTCCTTTCTTGCTGATCCTTGATGGCGTGACTGATCCACATAACCTGGGTGCTTGTCTGCGTAGTGCAGATGCTGCTGGTGTGCATGCGATTATTGTGCCGAAAGATCGTTCTGCTCAGCTTAATGCCACAGCTAAGAAAGTTGCCTGTGGGGCAGCAGAAAATGTGCCTTTGATTCGGGTGACAAATCTGGCAAGAACCATGCGTCTGTTACAGGAAGCGAATGTCTGGATAGTGGGGACTGCTGGTGAAGCTACGCATACCCTGTTTGAGAGCAAATTTAACGGACCCGTTGCTTTAGTCATGGGAGCAGAAGGTGAAGGTATGCGCCGGCTGACCCGTGAACACTGTGATGAGCTGATCAGCATTCCAATGGCAGGAACCGTTTCCTCATTAAACGTCTCGGTTGCCACCGGGGTTTGCCTGTTTGAAATTGTACGCCAGCGCAGTTAATCGTGGATCATAGACAGGGGTTCGATGACTGAGCCCCTGTAGTATTAACGAACGCTGCTTAAACATGTCGTCCCATTAACCTTTTTGGGAGAGCAATCATGTGCTGGCAAACGCATTCTGTGTTTAATCAACCTGAGCTTTTGAGCGACAGTGAGCTTTTTCTGTCAGATATTGCGTGACGTGAGGCAGCTATCCGCGAGGGGATAGTGAATACATGGCAGTAATGGGTTAGCAACAGGGAAGCACAGCCCTTTAGAATGTGTGCATCTTGCCAATAAATATCCTCCTGAATGACACCAATCGCTAAGTTCAGTCTCTGTTATGCGGGTATCCCATTTGTGGCTCAGACGGTAGCGAGGCCAGCGAATGAGCACGATTGTATCAAGAGATGCCTGTTAACAGTATCTGTGACGGTCCAGGAAATATCATGTGTCTTGATGTTATGCGAATGCTGGGTAAAAAGCCGGGAATTCTGGCGATGCTTTGTAATGAGTTTGAGAAAGTGAAGAAGAGAAATCAATACGTTGATAATCACTGGTCGCAGATTCAGCAGCGATTGCATCAGCTTCAAGAGAGGTGGCGAGAATCATTACTCAGCAGTTAGCTGACTTGGTTTGTGGAACGAAAGTTCTTCAGTCGCTTGCATCACCGATGGCGGAGGCCTGGTGTCAAATGATGTTTAATCCTCAAAAAACGCTGTTATCGGAAAATATCATTAAAAACCTTTTTGGCCGCGCCATGGGTGATGAGGTCTAAATTTTCAGGCATAGATAATCACTTGTGCTTGCCAGCTTTCAGTCGGTAAATCTTCTTCAAGTTGGATAATACGGTAATAGGATGCCCCTTGTTCACTGGCTTTCAGGGCGATAACTTTTTCTACATCGTACGGACTGCCTACCATGTCATTGACGGACATCGTGCCAATTTCATTTAACCCGGTGACACAGTCTGCTACGACATCTTCTGCAGAGCGTGCCAGGGGCGGGAGTAATCCCATAGAGGGTAGCAGGGTCGTTAAGGTATTTGATCGTTTCATTATCGGCTCCTTCTTATTCATATACCAATAGCACTGGAAATTTCTTTGCAGAATTAAACTACGATTCTTTCCTGAGTTCGAAGTTCATTGTGCACAATAAAGAGGTTATCTGTAAAAATATGTTTAAATATTAATAGATAACGTTTATTTATTAATAACGCACAGACAGATTCATCAGAAATAAAGGCTCATCAATAACAGGGATAGTGCTCGAAATGATACCGGCATCATTGCCAGTAAAACTCTAACCCATCATTCGTCAGACTATTTACCGGCAAATGATTCTGGATAAATTCGCTATATCTTTGTTAAAATAATCGGGTGCATTTGACATTTAATTAACGCATTCGCTACAGTTAAAGTTTAATGACTTAAAATATAACGCGATTAATCAGTCAGTGATAACCGAGAGAGTCGCCTCTTCAGCCCCATTTCATCATGTTTTTATTATAGTTTGAATGTCTTTTCGGTGAGGATATAAGCCTGCTATTTGTTATCTTCGACACATTTTTTAGTGAGCGAAAAATGAAAATTGCAAGCCAGGTCTCATCTTGCTAATCATCGATGGTGACGTTTATTTTTTTGGCAGCAAATATTAAGGATAATGGCCTGTGATAGAGATTAATCTCGATAAAATTGGCGGAAGAGAGTTTTTACATGCTGCCCCTTCAGGATTACGTGATACTCCCTTACCCACCCTGTTTTTTTATCACGGATTTCTCTCATCAAAGCTGGTGTATAGCTATTTTGCCGTCGCCCTGGCGCAGGCAGGGTTTAGGATTATTATGCCGGATGCCGATGAGCATGGCGCCCGTTTTACCGGTGACGAAAATCGACGTATGGGGCAATTCTGGTCGATTCTGCAAAAAAATATTGATGAATTTCCCGAAGTACATCGGCTAGTGTCAGAAAGATCATGGATTGCAGGTAATAAAGTGGCCGTCGCCGGGGCATCTATGGGAGGCATGACGGCACTGGGAATTATGGCGCGCCATCCCGAAGTGCGTGCTGTTGCTTGTCTGATGGGGTCAGGCTATTTCTCTTCTCTGGCACAAACCCTGTTCCCACCCACCCCAGGGGAGAGGGATAAGGTGATGGCGGCATTAGCGACCTATGATATTGAGCATCAACTCGCCAGACTGGGTAACCGGCCCCTGCTATTGTGGCATGGTGAAGAAGATGATGTGGTTCCTGCCATTGAAACCCAGCGTCTGCAACAGGCACTCACCCGCCGGCAACTTGATACACAGCTGACCTGGTTACTGGAGCCGGGTGTAAAACACCGGATTACTCCCTTAGCACTGAGTGCAGCCACGACTTTCTTTGAAAAAAACTTTTAGTTATCTCTCTTTAATTCAATGCATTAAATATTACTTTCCCTTTTGAGCATTATTTATGCACTCAGGCCTTGAGTTTAGCCCGTGGTATAAGTACTATTACGCGTCAATTTTTCAGCCGCCATTCAAACAACGTTCCTTGCTTCCATGGGCCGCGGCTGACCCTGACAGGAGGCTGAATAATCCGTAAGGAGCAATTCGATGCGTCATTACGAAATCGTTTTTATGGTCCATCCTGACCAGAGCGAACAGGTTCCGGGTATGATCGAACGTTACACTGGTGCAATTACTGCAGCAGAAGGTACGATCCACCGTCTGGAAGACTGGGGCCGCCGTCAGCTGGCTTACCCAATCAACAAACTGCACAAAGCTCACTACGTTCTGCTGAACGTTGAAGCTCCGCAGGAAGTGATTGATGAGCTGGAAACTAACTTCCGCTTCAACGACGCCGTTATCCGTAGCATGGTTATGCGCGTTAAGCACGCGGTTACCGAAGCATCTCCAATGGTTAAAGCGAAAGACGAACGCCGCGAGCGCCGTGATGATTTCGCTAGCGAAACCGCTGACGATGCAGATGCTGGGGATTCTGAAGAGTAATTCTGATGATGGCCAACCGGTTAGTGTTGTCTGGCACAGTGTGTAAGACGCCGCTTCGTAAGGTCAGCCCCTCAGGAATTCCTCATTGTCAGTTCGTGCTTGAGCACCGTTCTGTACAAGAGGAAGCCGGTTTTAACCGGCAGGCGTGGTGCCGAATGCCGGTGATTGTTAGCGGGCAGACGAACCAAGCCATTACTCACAGTATAACGGTCGGCACGCAATTGGTTGTTCATGGTTTTATCAGTTGTCATCAGACAAAAAATGGCTTGAACAAAATGGTATTGCATGCCGAGCAGATTGATTTGATAGATTCTGGAGACTAGCCATATGGCACGTTATTTCCGTCGTCGCAAGTTCTGCCGTTTCACCGCGGAAGGCGTTCAAGAGATCGACTATAAAGATATCGCTACGCTGAAAAACTACATCACCGAAAGCGGTAAGATTGTCCCAAGCCGTATCACCGGTACCCGTGCTAAATATCAGCGTCAGCTGGCTCGCGCTATCAAACGCGCTCGCTACCTGTCTCTGCTGCCGTACACTGATCGTCATCAGTAATCGGTCACGGTCCATTAATACGACTTTGAGAGGATAAGGTAATGCAAGTTATTCTGCTTGATAAAGTAGCAAACCTGGGTAGCCTGGGTGATCAGGTTAACGTTAAAGCGGGTTATGCTCGTAACTTCTTAGTACCACAGGGCAAAGCTGTTCCTGCAACTAAGAAAAATGTGGAGTTTTTCGAAGCTCGTCGTGCTGAACTGGAAGCTAAACTGGCTGACGTTCTGGCTGCTGCCGAAGCGCGTGCTGCGAAAATTTCTGCACTGGAATCCGTAGTTATCGCTTCTAAAGCGGGTGACGAAGGTAAATTGTTCGGTTCTATCGGTACACGTGACATCGCGGATGCAGTAACTGCTGCTGGCGTTGACGTTGCTAAGAGTGAAGTTCGCCTGCCGAACGGCGTTCTGCGCACCACCGGTGAGCACGAAGTGGACTTCCAAGTTCACAGCGAAGTATTCGCTAAACTGATCGTAAACGTTGTTGCTGAATAATTAATTATTCACACCGTTTTTAACGCCAGCCTCGTGCTGGCGTTTTTATTTGCCGCCTGCTCAGAAAAACGCCTTAAGACTAGCGTCCCAGCTTGAAACTACCGTCATGCTGACGAATGAAATGGACTTGTTTATTGTCTTTTTCATTTTCAATCGATAATTCAATAACGACCCTATCTTCATTCTCACGAATACGTACCGTCTGACCTGCTTGCAGGTTACTCAGAGCTTTATCACTTCCTTCGACCTGTACCATGGCATAGACATCAGTGGGAGGTAAATGATTATCCCGGAATAACTGGGCCATAGTTTGCCCCGGTGCAATCTGATAGGTACGCCATTGACTCTCATCGTCACTATTCTGAATGACCGCTTCTGCTGGTGGAGCTTGCGGTATGGGCTGGCTTTTACTGGTATGACTGTTCTCTGTGCTGTCATAAGCAGGCACCACCAGATCAGGCTGCAAAGGCAGAGCCGCTTCGTTATTCAACGCGATAACCTGAGGCTGAGGAGGCGGTGAGTCGGCAGGCCATAAGACGCAAACAGAAATGACTATCACACTGGCAATTATCCCACGACGATGCGCGGAAGGAAGAGGGTCCAGAATTCGGAAATGTTCAGGTGCGTGCCAGATCTTTATCAACCAGGGTTTCACGTCGAATCGCATCGCTAACCTCCTCATATACCCATAAATCCATGCCTTATGCGTTTTAAAAGGGTTAAACGCACTGAGCCTGTAGAATACATTGTTCCATGTTTTATCTTGATTTGTCACCTGCGGGCCAATTGCATTTTACCGGGCAGGTATAACGCTGTTATGCTTGCCGCTGATATTCAAACCCTATGAAAGGATAATCCATGACAACTCCTGTTTTTGACAGCGTTGAAGCACAAGCAAGCTACGGTATTGGTTTACAGATCGGTCAACAATTGAGTGAATCTGGCTTAGAAGGTTTACTGCCAGAAGCACTGCTTGCTGGCCTGACTGACGCGCTGGAAAGTAATACTCCAGTAGTACCAGTAGATGTGGTTCATCGCGCTCTGCGTGAAGTGCATGAACGTGCTGATGTAGTCCGTCAGGAACGTCAAAAAGAGCTGGCTGTTGAAGGTCAGAAATACCTGGAAGCTAACGCGCAGAAAGAAGGCGTGAATAGCACTGAATCAGGTCTGCAGTTTCGTGTATTGACTCAGGGCGAAGGTAGCATTCCTGCTCGCACTGATCATGTACGCGTTCACTATACCGGTAAACTGGTCGATGGCACTGTATTCGACAGCTCTGTACAGCGTGGCGAACCCGCTGAATTCCCGGTTAATGGTGTTATCGCAGGCTGGATTGAAGCACTGACATTAATGCCTGTAGGTTCTAAATGGGAACTGACTATCCCTTACAACCTCGCTTATGGTGAGCGTGGTGCTGGTGCTTCTATCCCACCCTTTAGCACCCTGGTATTTGAAGTTGAACTGTTAGATATCGTCTAGTCTTTCATGTCCAAATCTTCAATAAAAATGGCCCGAAAGGGCTGAGGGATCCCCAGAAACATCATCAATACACCATGATGATGTTTCTATAGGCTCTCGCCATATCGGCGTATA
>CANRKT010000090.1 GCA_947631255.1 uncultured Enterobacteriaceae bacterium | reverse complement strand
ACTGATTATTTAGTCGCCTTACTCTATATCTGAAGGAGACTGAGCTTTAACCATTATTATTAATTAATTAATTAATTTCAGCTTATGAGATAAAAATACTCCGTTTGGTGAAAACCATACGGATATATCGTTATCTGTTTACTATCATTGTTAGTATTGAGTACGGGTATCACTGCCAGAGTTTAAACAGATCCTTCTTTCTCAATCACCAGTACCCTTGCGGTCCCTACTGGGTGGGCGATATGCTCCGTTCCGACGCTGGCATAAAAAATATCTCCGGTAGATAGCAGGATTTTTTTGATTTCACCGGCTTCCTTGTAGTGCATCTCAATTTGGCCATCCATTACGGCAAAAACTTCCTGGCCGTCGTTGATATGCCATTTATAGGGTTTATCCGTCCAGTGTAACCTGACGGTAGTTCCGTCAAAATTTGCAATGTCAGTTGCTCCCCAGGCCTTTTCAGCGGTGAAGTTTTTACTGATATAGGTTTGCATAGCATTTCCTTCCTGGTGATGAGTAAAAAATCAGCGACAACATATAGCAGAAGGAAAGGCGGCCTGAAAAGCGGGCAGAGTGATTTTATCTGGTGTGCCGTAAAACCTCAGGCTTTCTGAACGGCCCCCAAAAGTTGGATAATCTATTGGCCTATCACTATCGAGCAGGGGAAACCCGTCCAGCGGCGAAAATACGGGGTATCAGTAAAACCATACGGACATTTCTATAATTAAGCCGGTAAATCAATCAGCAAACCTTTTAATGGGGTGCTGGCTTCCAGCGTGACTTGTTGTTCATCACAGATAAATGCGCCATCACCACAGGTTAGATTGACTGTTTTTCCCTTAGCAGTAGCTGCGACGGAACCATGAATTGACTGAAAATAAGCATGCGATCCCTGTAATGGGATACTTTGTTGCTGGCCTGCTTTCAGGTTCAGATGATGGACTCTGATGTCCTGGCGTAGCTGTAACATCGATTTTCCGCCATCGGCCGTTGCAATCAGTTGCTGAGATTGATTATTCAGCGTAATTTTTTGAATTAAAGGGTTCTCTCCTTCCGGACAGGCTTCCAGCCAAAGCTGCATACGTGTCAGAGGATTTTTTTTACTGATATTATGCTCACTGTAGCTGACTCTTGGCTGAGCTGATAACAATACCGCTTCGCCCGTTTTTACCTGAATATGATTCCCCTCGTTATCCCGATATTCGGCTTCCCCTTCCAGCACCAGATTCAGAATATCGACTTTGGGATAGCATCTGGGCTGTAACGATGTTCCAGGAGCCAGGACTTCCTGGTTAAGTACACGCAGAGAAGCATAGCCCAGTAATTTAGGGTCAAAATAGTGCCCAAAGGAAAAGGTATAGCGTGCTTTTAACCAGCCGTAATCAGCCTCGCCACACTGTTTAGCTGTTCTTATTTTGATCATTATTGGTTACCTCTTTTTAAGCTATACTTATGGTAGAGGTATAGACGCCGTATTGTTAGCTAGTTAATCTGCACGCTATCATCAAATTTACTGAATGAGACTCAAATGGCAAAAGAGAGAGCATTAACGCTGGAAGCGCTGAGAGTAATGGACGCCATTGACAGACGGGGCAGCTTTGCTGCTGCGGCTGATGAGCTGGGAAGAGTCCCTTCGGCACTCAGTTACACTATGCAAAAACTGGAAGAAGAGCTGGACGTAGTGCTCTTTGACCGTTCAGGACATCGAACCAAATTTACTAATGTGGGACGTATGTTACTGGAAAGAGGGCGTATTTTACTCGAGGCTGCGGATAAGTTAACCACTGATGCAGAAGCCCTTGCGCGTGGTTGGGAAACGCATCTGATCATTGTCACTGAAGCCTTAATCCCGGCAGAGAAACTCTTTCCGTTAGTCGAAAAATTAGCAGAAAAATCGAAGACGCAACTGTCTATTGTTTCTGAGGTGCTGGCGGGATCCTGGGAGCGGCTGGAGCAAGGCCGGGCAGATATTGTGATTGCCCCAGATATGCATTTTCGTTCATCCTCAGAAATTAATAGCCGTAAGTTGTACAAATTAATGAATGTACAAGTGGCCGCTCCTGACCATCCGATTCATCTCGAACCGGAACCACTTGCAGAAGCGACCAGAATAAAATATCGCGGTATTGCGATAGCGGATACTGCTCGTGAAAGGCCTGTACTGACAGTAGAACTGCTGGATAAGCAGCCTCGTTTAACCATCAGTTCAATGGAAAATAAGCGCCGGGCACTGCTGGCCGGGTTGGGTGTTGCAACTATGCCTTATACTCTGGTTGAGCGCGATATTGCCGAAGGTCGTTTACGGGTAGTCAGCCCTGAAACAAACCACGAAATCGACATTATTATGGCCTGGCGACGCGACAGTATGGGAGAAGCTAAAGCGTGGTGTCTGCGTGAAATCCCTAAGATCCTGAAATAAACTTCAGTCACGATCAGTGCCCCTTCAATGAGGCACTGATCGTTTCTCTGTGTGATTAGATACCTGGCATAGTGGTGCCTTTACCAACAGATTTTAGTGTCTGATTACGTAAGCTATCCATTCGCATCTGTACAGGTGGGAATGGCATTTCGATATTATGCTCATGGAATCCTTGCAGGATATGCCGGTGAATATCATGACGCAGCGGCATGCGATGTCCCATCTCTGCGGCAAAGATACGCAAATCAAAAATCTGAATACCTTGCTGGAGATTAACCAGGAAAGCTTCCGGTGGTGGGTTATCCAACACCAGTGAACAGCGTTCTGCGGCTTCCAGTAAAATCTTCGTCACTTCTTCGGTATCAGCATCTGCCGGAGCTGGGATCGTCAATACCACGCGGGTCACTGAGTCAGAAAGCGACCAGTTGATAAACTGTTCGGTGATAAAGGCCTGGTTGGGCACGATAATCTCTTTGCGATCCCAGTCACTGATGGTGGTTGCGCGCGTATTGATACGTGCCACTGTTCCGGTTAAGTCCCTGATAGTCACGGTATCGCCAATACGAATCGGTTTTTCAAACAGAATTATCAGACCAGAAACAAAGTTGGCAAAGATTTGCTGTAAGCCAAAACCTAACCCGACGCTCAGTGCGGCGACCAGCCATTGTAGTTTCGACCACTCAATCCCTACCAGTGAGAAGCCCACCAGACTCCCTATCAACATCAGCAAATATTTAGTAATGGTGGTAATGGCATAACCGGTACCTGGCGTCAGATCCAGATGCTGGAGAATCGCCAGTTCAAGCAGCGCAGGAAAATTACGTACCAGTTGTACGGTAATGATAAGGACTAAGATAGCGATTAATACGGAACTGAGAGTAATGGGCTCAATGCTTTCAACTCCCTGTGCGCTTGAAGTGACATCCCATAAGGTAATATTACCGAGGAAGCCAAAGGCGGAGTGAATTCCTGACCACAGGATGATCACTGATAGCAGTGCTATCAGGGTCAGGATCGATCTGACCAGTTTTAACGACTGGACACTAATAGTATCGAGATCGACTTCTGTTTCATCAACATTGTCGAGAGAGCCTTCTGTACTGTGGGAGTGGGTTGGATCTTCTTCACCTCGTGCTCGCTGGGCGAGGATCTCTGCACGTCGCTGCCTTGCACGATCAAAAGCCAGACGACGGCGCTGAATCAGCATCCAGCGGCGAATGATATGGTAGATAACCAATAGTGCAAACCAGATGGCTACAGAGGTTTCCATACGTGCCAGTAAGGCTTGTGCCGTTGCCAGATAGCCGACCAGGGCTGCCGGAATTGCGACTAGCGGGGCACAGATCATCAGGTTCCACAGCAGGGTGTTGATAAGATTCTCACCATTCCCCTGCTTGTCGAGATAGAGCGGAAGCCCGGCGCGTTTCAGGCTCAGAGTCACCATGGCTAACGCGCCACAAACCAAAATAAAACAGAGCCTGCCTAGCGTGGCTGAAAACTCCCGGTCATTGAGGTTGTTGAACATAATAAGCGCCATGATAAGCGGCACAATAAAACCGATACTCATAATGTAGTAGCGCATTGCGCGGGCAACACGTTCACGACGCCAGCCAAAATGGACAATAAACAGCCCGTTCGGGCGGGCGAAAATAGCGCAAATCATTACCGCCCACAGCAGCGGAACCGTTGCTGTGACACCCTCACCAATTGCCACCGCGGTAGGGTAAGGCCAGGCCTCGCGTAAACCGTGTCCCAGTGTCGCCCAGAGTATCGGTAAGGGTAAGGCCACCAGGATAGACCAGAAGACATTACGTAGCGTTAAGCTAAAGTGATCCTGGGTAACTTTACCGACCTTAGCGCTGGATCGTTCAAGGAACTGAGTAAAGTGTCGACGTGAACTGATGCTGAAGCCAACCAGAATAAGCGCACCAAACAGAGGGACTATCGTCTCTTTGCTGGTTATCATCATGATAAAGGCTTTACCTAGCTGGCTAAAGGTATCTAGCGAAACCAGACTGCGTAAAGCGTGCAGAATATCCAGCGGCCAGTCCAGACCAACAGGCCTGACATCCGATGTCCAGAACAGATAACGGTGAGTGGCTTCGTTGACTTCTTTAAGCGCATCTTCCAGCTGGCTATTGGCGACTTTTAGTTTCGTCAGCTCAAGTATCAGCGTATCTCCACCCTTCAGTAAGGAATCGAGTAGCCCGCGCTGAGTGCGCAATTGTGCATTAAGAATACGGGTTTGTTCCGCGGTTAGCGGTTCGCCGTCTGGCTGACGAATTTGACGTAATTCTGCCTGTTTGTTCAGTAAATCTTCATAGTACAGACGCTGAACACGGAGCTGAGCCAGCTCGGTATCTAACTGCTGAGGCTTCGGCATCTCTGGCAGACGCGCGACCTGGGCACGTAAAGCCTCACCTAATACATTAGACATCCCTAGCCATTGAGCCTGTTCACGTAAGGTATTCAGAGCCTGACGAACTTGAACTGTTTGTGTATAGGCCTGGCGTTGCTGAGAAGCAACGAGTTCCATACGCTGAGCTTGCTGATTCAACGACTGGGAGAGTGCGCGGTTAGTTTTAAACTGTTCAGTAATCGTTGGCGGTAGATTTTCACTGGCTTCTGCCAGTTGCTCGGTACTTTCCAGGGCCTTTTCTGCTTCAAGCTGGCGCTGGGTATTGAGTTGATTACGCAGAGACTGAAGATAGCCGTCCAGCAAGATACTTTGTTTGATCGCAAGTTCAGCACGCATCCGCGCGAGTTCCTGGCGATTATTGGCGGATAATTGTGCCAGCTCCAGTTCATCGACCTGGGCTTGCAGACGCGCGGCCTCTGCCAGCAAGGACGTATGCTGGGCCTGAATTAATGCGGAACCACTGGCAGGTTGTGATTCAACACGACGCTCAATATCGCTAAGTTGACGGTGAATATTCGTTTGTTGCTGAGGCAGCTGGCCTAACGAGTCGGTGATATCACGGACCCTATCTTTTTCTTGCTGCGCCAGGCGACTTTTATCCAGCAACTGACTGCTGACTTGCAGTATTTCCTGGTTCAGGGCGTCACTGGACAGATTGGCGGGGGCTTTTTGTGGCTCATCATCAAGAGCGGCAATCTGCTTACGCAGGTTTTGCGACAATTTAGGGTAATTATCTATCGCTTGTTGATACTGTTCTGCGCGTTCGAGTGAACCTTTATGTTCTTCAAGCGCATTTAGAGCAGACTGGAGAGACTCGACAATTTCCGCCTGATTAGGCGTATTTTTCGCGGCTTTTGCCTGTTCAAGGTCTTGTGAAACTTGTTTTGAATCGGGGACGACAGCTGCGTGCGCCGCCCCCATGCTGAGGCACAAGGCCATCAGGAAAACGATAATCGCGCGCACGTCAGTCTGCCTGTAAAATTATTTGTCGCTGCTTTCGGAGGAATGATCGAGGGTTTCGTCTACCGGAATCGCAGGTTCGCTGATGATATCCGTTGATATCGCCAGTGGCTGACCAATCAGGGTGGCGGAAAGACTCTCCAAAGATTCCACGAGATTGACTCTTCCTGGTGCAAACAGGTTAATAACCGTCGATCCTAGCTTAAAGCGGCCCATTTCCTGGCCTTTCAGTAATGCTACGGAACCTTCACTTTCACCCGCAGGCCAGGTTTTACGCTTAATCACACCTTCGCGTGGAGGTGTGACGGTACCAGACCAGACCGTTTCGATACTGCCGACAATAGTCGCACCCACCAGAATCTGAGCCATTGGGCCAAATTCGGTATCAAATAAACAGATAACACGTTCATTACGTGCAAACAGATTAGGCACGTTATGCGCCGTTAAATGGTTTACCGAGAACAGATCCCCCGGGACATAAATCATCTCCCGCAGAATACCATTACAAGGCATATGAACACGGTGATAGTCGCGGGGTGACAGATAGGTGGTCACGAAGCTGCCGTTACGGAACAAGTCAGCCATCAGATAGTTACCTGCCAGCAGAGCTTCCAGACTGTAATCATGCCCCTTGGCTTGCAAAATCTTGTCGTCGTCAATCGCTCCTAACTGGCTGATAACGCCATCCGCAGGCATCACCAGAATATTCGGGTCGGTATTCAGAGGGCGAACATCGTCACGCAGCGGGCGAACAAAAAAGTCATTAAAAGTTCGATAGCTTGCGGTGTCGGGCTTATTCGCTTCTTTCATATCAACTTTATAGAACCGAACGAACAAGTCGATGACCAGCTTGGTCAGCCATCCTGCTCGTTTGCTTGCACCCCAACCCGCCAGGCGAGTCAACCACAGTTTTGGCAAAATATATTGGAGCGAAAGTTTAATTTTGTTTAACAAAATAGCCTCCGGGCTAAATGTCTTAAATGAAAAGCTGAGCGAGAGTATACCCGCCATACTTCAAGTCGCCAGAGAACTGTTGTCGCAAGTTCTATAAACGACTGAAATGATTCAGAACACCCAGCTTAATTGTCAGTCTTTGCTATCAGAAAGGCCTTTACGTGTTTTTACTTCAGCCATGCTTTCCAGAATACGGTGATAATTCACAAAGCGTGTCTCAGCAATATCACCGCGTTCAACGGCCTCACGCAGGGCACAACCTGGATCATTGTCATGAGTACAGTCACGAAATTTGCAGTGACCTAAATAGTCTCGGAATTCGACAAAGCCTTGGGTGATTTGTTCCGGGGCGAGATGCCATAAACCGAATTCACGTACACCCGGGGAGTCAATAACATCACCGCCACCAGGGAAATGGTAAAGTCGTGATGCGGTAGTCGTATGTTGCCCGAGACCTGAGTTATCTGAAACATCGTTGACCAGAATTTGATTTTCTAAGCCCAACAGATTATTCAGCAAACTGGATTTACCGACCCCAGATTGTCCAGCGAAGATACTGATACGCCCAATCAGCTCCTGTTCCAGCGCTTTTAAGCCTTCAGCCCGGTAGCTGGAAACCATTAATACGCGGTAGCCGATTTTGCGATAAATATCCATCTGTTCATCAACCCATGCACGGCCCTCATCATCGAGCAGATCCGTCTTATTCAGGACCAGCAGTGGTTCAACATCGAGGGTTTCACAGGCAACCAAATAGCGGTCAATAATATTTAAAGACAGTTCCGGCAAAATAGCCGACACGATGATAATTTGGTCAATGTTTGCCGCAATGGGCTTGACGCCGTCGTAGAAATCCGGGCGCGTCAGTACTGAGGTACGGGGATGGACGGCTTCAACAATGCCTTTCTTCGAAAGCTGTTCTGCGCTCTCTTTTGCTGGACGCCAGACCACTCTATCGCCTGTCACCAGCGAACGAATGGTGCGTCGAATATTACAGCGATGAACCGAACCATCGGCAGATTCTACGTCGGCATGCTGTCCAAAACGACTGATTACCGTTCCTTCACGCCCTTCATCAAACTGGGCATCATCAGTATCGTGTTTCTCCACGGTTTTGACTAAACGGCGCTCATGGTTTGCACTTACCCGTCGTTGTTGGCCTTTGGAGAGTTTATTTTTGCTCAAGCGTACTCACTCCTGGTCGCCCATAATGGGCAAAAGCACTATGATACACAATCTCACCTGAATTAACCCACCGTCATCGCTGGGCGGCTCACAGAAAGAAGGAAAATAGCATGAGTGGCAATGAAAACAATCTGATTTGGATTGATTTAGAAATGACCGGTCTCAATCCTGAACATGACCGTATTATTGAGATAGCCACCCTGGTGACGGATGCAAATCTGAATATTCTGGCAGAAGGTCCGGTGATTGCTGTCCATCAGTCAGATGCTCAGCTCGGGCTGATGGACGAGTGGAATGTCCGTACTCATACCGGCAGCGGGTTAGTCGACCGTGTGAAAGCCAGTACTCTTGATGATAAGGCAGCAGAGCAAGAGACACTGGCATTTCTCAAAAAGTGGGTGCCCGCTAACACTTCTCCAATCTGCGGTAACAGTATCGGCCAGGACCGCCGTTTCCTCTTTAAGTATATGCCAGAACTGGAAGCCTACTTTCACTACCGCTACCTGGATGTCAGCACCTTAAAAGAGTTAGCGCGTCGCTGGAAACCAGAAATACTGCCAGGTTTCAAAAAACAGGGAACACACCAGGCGATGGATGATATCCGAGAATCAGTAGCCGAACTGGCTTACTACCGTGAGCATTTCATTAAGTAAGCCACAATAGCAGATAAAAGGTACGTGGGGCGAAGAGGTTGTGATGATTAAATGGTCTATTTGTTGATTAAATCATCAATCGAACAGAATTATCGAAAAAAATCGTTTAAAGGCTTGCGACAAAAAAGAATTCTCGTATAATTCGCCTCCCGTACCGATACAGAATTTGATAATCAGAATCTGTAGAGATACCAGAGCGGGAATAGCTCAGTTGGTAGAGCACGACCTTGCCAAGGTCGGGGTCGCGAGTTCGAGTCTCGTTTCCCGCTCCAAATTTGATTAGCGTTTGATACCAAGCACCACCCTAAGCGGGAATAGCTCAGTTGGTAGAGCACGACCTTGCCAAGGTCGGGGTCGCGAGTTCGAGTCTCGTTTCCCGCTC
>CANRKT010000089.1 GCA_947631255.1 uncultured Enterobacteriaceae bacterium | reverse complement strand
AAATACGTTTCATTTGTCACTCCATCACCCTCGAGTTTGTTTTCAGAGGGGGTGACAACTATGCTGACACTGAGGGTACTCATTGGTTAATGCCAAAGTACTGAAAGCAATTTTTTATCAAGTCCCCCAAAAACGTGAAAGACTTATTTTAATAGCTATTAGAAAAGATTTAGTAGATTTGATTGAGTATGCTTCGCCATCACCTTATCATAAGGTGATGACAATGCGTGATGCATTGAAGGCCGGTGAATTATTTGAGACAGATGTACCTACATCTGATTGCCAAAAATATCCTAAAAGAAAACAAGAAATTTTATCTTTAGTACCTCAAGGGGGTTATTGGCGCGATCTCCCCGAAGAACTTCAGAAAGAATATATGCAGAAAAGTTATTATTTAGGTGGCGGTAAAACAGGCATGGCAAGACGTTTATCATGGGAAGAACCAAGTCTAACATTAACTTGTTCTCCAGCCCAAAAACAAACAGAGCGCTGTCACCCAGAAGAAACTCGTCCATTAGCAGTAAGAGAGTATGCACGTATTCAAACATTCCCTGACAACTGGGAGTTTTCAGGGCCAATGACAGCTAAATATAAACAAATAGGTAATGCTGTTCCTGTTAATTTATCCTATGCTATAGGACGTTCTTTAGTTCGAGCACTTAATAGTTTAGAAAATAAATAAATTATTTCCCATCATAATAAACAACTTCGTTCTGCACATCCTCTAGCCACCATCAATATTATATATTGATGGTGGCTAATTAAATTGTAACACTAGTTTAGAACATACAAAACAATCATTAATTCATGGAAAATTAGATATCATCGTACTCTAAGTATATCCCTATTTTTTTGTATATATTCTCTTATCATCTACTTTCTTACTATCTAATATAGATTCTTTCAATAATAATCTTAATATACTATAAGTAAGGTAGTTGTCCACTCCCCCTAAAATGAGACAGCTATAATTAGATTTTCTGCCTTTACATTTGCAGAGGTCAAAATGAAAAAAGCACGGTTTACTGAAACTCAGATCGTTAACATCCTGAAGCTTGCTGATTCAGGCCTGAAGGTTGAGGAAATTTGCCGCCAGAACGGGATCAGTAATGCCACTTTCTATAACTGGAAAGCAAAATATGGTGGAATGGAAGCCAATGATGTTAAACGATTAAAAGAGCTTGAGGATGAAAACTCCCGGCTGAAAAAACTCTTTGCTGAAGTCAGTCTCGAAAATCATGCCATGAAGGAGCTTTTCGCAAAAAAGGGTTGGTAAACCCACGAAAAAATCCTGCGCCAGTTTGCTGACTGTTGCTGGTCTGTCGGTTATTACGGCTTGTAAACTGACCTCGTTATCACGGGCCTCTTTTTACCGGCAGAGTGATCCGCGGACTTAATCGTCTGAAAGAAGAGCGCGGGCTACCTCAGCAAATCAGAGTTGATAATGGGCCAAGACTGGTATCGGTTAACTTACTGAATTACTGTGAATATAATGATATTGCGCTGTGCCATATTCAACCGGGTAAACCGCAGCAGAATGGATTTATTGAACGTTTTAATGGTTCATTTCACCGGTAATTTTTGAATATTTATTTGAATCACTCAGTCAGGTCAGAGAAATGGCATGGTTCTGGCAGCAGGATTATAACCTGAACCGTCCCCATGAAAGTCTGGGGCATCTTCCCCCGGAGACATACCGAAAACAGCGAGAAAGCTCTAATCAGGTCTGTCTCAGATAATGGGGAGTGGACACATAATTTTGCTTATTCATCGGTTTTTCTGTCTGTATGAGGCAGTGGTGATAACACTATCCCGAGCGATATGTCGCTGCACACTGCGATAAAAAAGAGGGCTTTAAAGATAACATGAAAGGTGGCGTCAGCGGGGATAAAATGGAATGTAATACGCAGAAATAACGCATAAATGTCAAACAGTGATAGTTAAAAAGTGAGCTAGGTCAACTCCCCCACCATGAGTCGGTGGGGGAGAATTCGTGATCAAGGGACGAAGGTTATAGACCGTGTTAGTTCTCAACCATCAATCGGGAAAGCTTGGCAAAAATCGAACTCTTACTACTTTCGCCGCTCCTGAGCATATCCAGGGTGAAGCTATTGAGGTAAGCACCAGTTAACGGGTGGTTAAATACATCTACGGCCTTACCTTGAGCATCCCATATCAGCAGATTTTCTACCAGGTTAGGCCGTGCAATAGTAGGATTTGTAGGCTGAGCATCGCTTACCAGAACAAACACTCCATTCTCATGCGGTTGCAGGTAAATATGGTGATGCTTCATCTTCTGAGTTTTGGTCAACGAGTCGTATTTCGAGCGGCCCGGTGATATCAGATAGGGCAGTACATTTTGCTCCAATTTTGCTGAGCGGGTGATGGTATACCCGTTAAATTTATCACCTTTACGCTCCGCCAGCGCTTTTTCTTGTTCCTGATAAGCATATGAATCGACGATATTAAATTGCGCCGGGCCAATCAGGCGCGGCACGCGGGAGCTGTTATAGGTGGTAAGCAGCACATCTGCTGTGTGGTCGTAAAGATAGAAGCTTTTATCGAATAATTTCTTTAGTCGTCCCAGAGATGGATGCTCAACAGATAGATACTCGAATTCACCTTCAGCGATCCCGGTATCAACCACCCTAAGTTGGCCGCGTTCTATTTTTAGTTCAACATATCCAAGCAGGGAGAGATAGCTTTTTGTTTTGCGTACTGCATAGGCGGTATAGTGCCCATCCGCCAATTCTGGCAGTGGTATGTTATGTTGATTGAGTAAGCTCTCTTTGAACCATAGCTCGGTTTTTGTTCGGCGAACCTTACTTTTTAATAAGGTAACTGCAGACTTGAGACGACTGTGAGGTTTCGTAAGATCGATTTCGTATTGCGCAGGATTGCTTACCAATTGTTCATTAATAAAATCAATCGAATCCAACAACTTTCGATCAATGTTCATTCCCTGTAAAACCACAGGCAGAGGTTGTTGATTTAGCCACCCTTGCAAACGATCTAACTTAAGCTGGGTATAAATATCCCAGTTGAGTTCAGGTTGTTTTCGGACGTCGGTAAAGGCTGCATAGAAATCATTGTACTCAACAGATTCATTCTCTTGCTGCCGGATGCTGTTGCTTCGTTCTTCATCTACCGCATTGAGTACAAGAATAGATGTATTGGCAGGCAGCCCAGCAAATCCGGTTTGCTGAGAATGTTTAAGCGATGCCAGCGGCCAGAGTTTATACCCGGGGAACTGGTTGGCTAATGCGTCAAAGAAATAAGCTTCTTGCGTGGCGCTGAATTCGACGCCGTTATTAACCACCAACAGCGTATTAGCCAGCTGTTGATCGAGGTCGGTAGCAAACTGATTGACCTCGTATGTAGCCTGAAATGGGATAGGTTGATGGGGGATCTCTAGTTCACTGAGCCGCACGCAGGCAGCATTCATGACCACGTTATAGGTATAGGCCTGGCATTCGCCATAACCGCTGCGCTCACGAAAAAAATCCAGTTTGCTATCACGGGCATCAAGTTTGCGCCGAGCTTTAAGCCGACGATTATCGATGCTAAACCACACGCTGGTATCGTCCAGGGATAGGTGCATCTCATCCGCCGGTTCGACCAGGAATTTTCGTTTGTGCAGGGTAAAAGCGAGTTCATTATATTCTGAGGCATAAATGTCGAGCTCAAAGGCTTCCATCACCCCGGTGCCTTTTTTTTGTGTGACGGGCTGACTCAGGCGAGCGTTAAGGTAAAGCGTTGAGTTGAAGTAAGCTGGCGATACCGAAAAGCGCTCACTGGCTTTTTCCAGCATTAACATTTTCAAATGCAGGCTAAATAATCCCTGAATCAGGCGAGATAGGTCATGATTTTCAGCGGTGAGTTGCTGACAAAGCGTTTCAATACGTTCCGCCAACGTCCTATGAGCCCGACTGTTCGGGTTAGTTGCAGGCGCCAGGAAAAAAAAGACGTGATGGTAATTTGGTAAGCAATGCAGCTCATATTTTACCTCCTGCCCGGCCTCCAGCCCAAGCTTCTGCCGCACGCAAGATTTTACCTGCTGATGAATTCGCGCATAGTAATCAGCGGATTTTTCTTTTCGCTCTTTAGTAAAGCGCTGAACCATAAAGTCTATCGTATAGATATTAGATACAGGGGCCAATAGACGCTGGATAGTCGTCAGCTGATCTTCTTCAAGCTTGATCAAATTGGTTCGGGCAATCGGAGTATCCGTCAGTTCATTCAGATTAGGGATCATGAGACTTTTCCTTTAGTCGGCAACTTTTCTACACCCAGCAGGGTTAGTAACATTGGGTTAATGTCCAATGTCATGCTCAGTTTCGAGTTTTCCTGAGCTCGTCCGCTCTCTCGATTTTTGGGCTGATAGTACTGGTAGTCGGTTTGCAACAGGTTAAGGTAGTGGATCGTGTGATCCACGTTATCTTGCCACATCAGATTATTGGGATTCTGGCTGTAGGCAACGTTCAGATAGACAAATCGAATGCGTTCGTAACGGCCTGCCAGCACAGCCTGAAGCTGTTTCTGCCCCTCTGTATCTGCCTTTTGGCTGGTGATATTACGGATCTGGCGAATCTTGTTGTTGCTTTTCTCAAGCGTTTCTTCTGCCCGCGTTAAATCGTCCAACTGCGTCGCCCAGCGTTTAACGTCGATGCAGAGCAGGTCGTTACCCACTTCAATAAAGCGGTCAAAAAACTCATATACTAGCGGTTCAAGGCGTTCAAACACCTGTTGATAAGAAAGTGGGGTAACGCCATAACTTTTTAGCACTTTATCGAAGAGATATTCACCGACATTGCCTTTAAGCAACGGAACTAGCCTGGGGTTAGGTACCCATTTTTTGAATGCTGTTTCCTGGATGTTGTCACATTCACGAATCAACTCGCCGACCAGGTTGCCGGGGGTAAAATCGACATCGTTTCTATACTGCGGAAAGAGGGTGAGCTCAGGCCGGTACTCTCTTGCGCCGCCAGCGAAATCCGACAGGGCGGAATAATCTCTGTGGACAAGTCCATCCGGGCCGCGTTTGTGGCAAAGTAAAATAGTTTGGTTGCCCTGATGGCGGTCGATAAACAGGGCGTGGTGGATTGATTGCATTTGCCGATTGGCGGCATACAAGGAATTAGCCTGAAGTTTTTCCAGCCAACGCATGGGATCGGTAAAGGAGTCAGAATCGCGGAATAAATTACACAATTCGAGATATTCAAGGTTGCCGGCGCGTACCTGATTTATCCAGTCGGTTTTCAGGACTCGCTTATGAACAGCATCGATACGGCGACCATTTTCTACGATAGCCTGTTCAAACGCATACCGCTGTTCTGCATCACTAAATGACTGGCTCTGACTCAGCTTTTCGCACTCCTCCATGAGGCTGTGGTTAAGCAAGGACATGCTTTCTGATACTACCTCGTTACCGCTATCTTCACTGAGAGCGGCGAACTGGAATGCAACATTACGGAACACATCGCGGGGTAAAAAGATTTCTGTTTTCAATAGAGTGTCGCGACGCTCGACTCGCCCTACGGCCTGCACGACGACTTTGAATAAGCTCATATCATGTTCGGCCATTAACAGGCGATAGTTTTCACCGTGGGCGAAATTAACATTGAAATCAGCCAGCTTGTGGACGGTAATATCGTCATCAGCGTAGTGTTTCAGCACGGTAACGTAGTTAGGTAATGTATTGAGGTTGCCGCTGTTGTCCTTTACTTCGCTGTAAAACGAGGAGTTGATGAGCACTAAGCGCTCAAAATCGACATCCAGACGTGGTGCATTGATATCATTAATATCGCCGTCATGGTATTTCACAAAGTAGTTGAGGCCGGTGCCTGCACTTTTGTAGCTGCTCATAAATACCAGTACGGTATTGCTGTTCTGGAGATAGGTTTCTTGCCTAATATCTTCGACATTAGCCAGTGGTGAATCGAAAAAGACCAAATGGACTGTGTGACGCCCTTTGAATGGGGTAAAGGTCAGGATCTGGTCATGTTTCTTATCGTTATCCGTTTTTTCATCGCACCGGGAGTGCATACCGTACTGCTGACGCCAGGCTGATTGATGAGTGCGCCAGGCGCTGATAAAGGCCCGCTTAAATGTTCCTGAAAGGGACAAAATCAGGCTGTTTTTACCCTCGTAGGCGGCAAGCAATAACGCTTCAAGTTCCCGCTGGTACTGACGCCGTTTATAGGTATTTTTCAGGTCGTACTCCAGCGGTTTCTTCAGCGCGTCGAAAAAGTTGTCATACGTCCTGCGATAGATCTCACAATTTTGGTAGATATCGGTCAATTTTAACTGCTTATCATCGAACACCCTGAAGTCGACGTTGCGGATACTGGCTCTCAACGCGCGTAGTGCTCTAAGCGTATCGATATCTGTTTTTTTACGTTCAATGACTCGATAGCCAAGGTCACGGCTATAGCGCTCCAGGAAGTGACGATTGAAGTTACCGTTTTTGGTGTGGCTAAAACCACTGGTGGCGCTAAGTCCAATCACTTTATTGTGCGTGCCCGTTAATAAACGTAGCAGCATGGCTTCAGGCAACTCTTGTACCAGATCCATCTCAAACGCCAGAATAATTGTACGCTCGGCTCCACTGTTCACGTAATTGAGTTCAACTATCGGCGTCATCGTGAATACGGTTTTGGGTTGCAGATAAGTGTAGAAATGATCAATCAACAAGTTTTTATCGGTGGTGCGATCGAAGATATGTCGCACCACTCCAGCTACATTATTGGCTGCGTCAACAAATTGGCCCAAAGGTGTATTCTGGCTGCTGGAGTTATCTTGGCCACCATTTTTTACCCAGCGCTTAAAGTGTCGGTTGGTGATATCAGAACAGGCGGCGAGGATGACGGAGACCAATTGGAACAGATCGTGCAGGGTGGGATTGGTATCGCTGGCATCATTTTCGACTTCGTAATACAGCTCGGTGCGCGTTATGTCGCCTTCGCTGTTGCGCATACGAATGCGTTTCAGGCCCTCTTCATTAACGTACATTTTGGGGTTAAAGCTGAACACATTCCGGGTAATGGAAATGATGCGTTCGGCGGCGTCGCCGTTAACTTCGAATGCTCCTAACTGGTCGCGAAACATCTCTAGGATCGAGCCCAGCGTCGTACCGGGTGATAATTCGCACTTTTTCGCCAGTAGATCTCGAAGGATGGTGATGAATTTGACCATCTCTTGCTCAAAGGTCGTTTGCGCTTCTTTGGGCTTTTTCCGGCGCTCCAGGCTGAGTACCGCATTGTGAATACGTCCCGCGACAGAGATAACATGCGCCAGATTATTTTCCTGTGTGATTAGCTTTACATGGCATGTTTCTTCAAGACGGGTGTAGGCTTCATGTAGTTCATCAATGATTACCGTAAAGCGAATATTTTTCTGGCGAAAAGGGCAGTCTGGATTACGTCTGAAGTGTTCATCACGAAGATAGGCAACCTGCCCGGTATGGCCAGCTGCCGCAACGGTGCTGATCTGTGGATCTTTGGGAGTCAGCTTGCCGCCAATCAGCAAGTCGAAACCTACGGACTCAAAACGCACGCCTTCACCTCGCTGACGAGGCGCCAGTCGGTAAGTTGATGTATCGAACTTATTTGTAGTCATTAATAGCACCGACGGGCGGTACTGGCAAACTTCGAAAGGCAATACCTGTTTGATAAGCTCGAAGTAGACTTCGTGTACGCTTAGTTCAGACTTGCTTGGTTTTCGTGCTGTCTCCACGTGTTGCATTCGCTCTTGGCGCGCCTGGAGCCCGCGACGAATGTACTCTTTAATGGAAGCTTTTTCACTATCTGGTCCAAATAGTAATTTACAGGCTGACTCAATCGTATTGCGGATACTATGACGACAGTTTTTTAGCTGCTCTTCAAGAATTTCTCTTTCGTAGTTGGTATCCTGAGAACCGTATGTTGTCAGCTTTTTTAACTGCTCTTCACAGCGATCAATTTGTGAGACATGGTAATTGAGCGAACGCATTGCGCTGCCAATATATTTGCTACCTTTCGCCCCTTCGTACCACTGAATATAGCGGTCGCGATTTTTCAGGCCCGTGGCCCAGTCCATAAAGTCGAGATCGGCAATATCCTTACGAGAGAGAACGCAAATGAATTCACCGCCAGAAGCCAGAATTTTGTCTTTCTGGCTGCTATCCAGGTCGATTTGTGATTTTTGCGGCGACATGAACAGCAGGTTGGTAAAGCAACCTTCGGGAAACAGGTCATCTGACTTTTGGTTTTTGGCGAAACACTCCAGATATTCGACATACCCTTGAATTACGCCATAACTTTTGCCGAATCCCGTGCCATCGGAACTGAAGATGACCTCAGCGCCATCACGTTCATGCACGTGGTAAAGTTGAGAGACCTGGGCGCGGCAAGCGTTAATATCTTCAACCAGCGTTATGTCAGGAATTTGCCTGGAGATGAGATCTTGCAGATTATTATTGATAGTTATCTCTCCAACACGCTCACACTCACGGTAACTATTGATGGTTATTTGGCCACTGTCGATCAGAAGCTTTTCTATCTGCATGGAGGAAAGATGCAAGGCTTTTGCAATTTCATTGATAGTATTGGACAGTGGTTCGTGTGGATTGCTATTCGTGAAGTGGTTTAGTGCTGCTGCAACGGTATCTGGATGCAATGCTTTTCTGAGAGTGGGAAAGGTGAGGCTGTAATCGTATAGCGCCAAATCATTGTTTATCAGACAGCGAAACAGCTGTTTAGTGGGATCGCCTCCAGGACGGCTGGCAAACCCCAGGATTTTTGCCTGTTCGAGTCGATACAACAATGCTGCGGCGTCGCGATCAGGTGAGTCAAATGCATCGTGAAGCTGCTGGCTAAATGGCATTGTGGCATTCAGCCGGTTATGGCTGACCAACGCGGAAAAGTGCTGACGTACCAAGGTAAGCAGCTTACAATCTTCCTTTATAGTCCAGCTTTTTCTCATTCTTCTTCCCCTTAATATAAATGCACCTGCAACCACTCAGCCAAACGCTCAACGTCAAAAAACCGTAATCCATACTCCCACGCCAAAAACGTCTTCGATAAATATTCATCATATTTTCGAGGCAATTTTCAGCGATGCTCTTGGCAAGACGGGACTCAGGGCTGACGGTTCCCCATAAATAAAGACAGGCATAGAAGGTTGTGATCTACTTAGTGTTCCACCAAAAAGTAAGGT
>CANRKT010000088.1 GCA_947631255.1 uncultured Enterobacteriaceae bacterium | reverse complement strand
CTACCACCGTCCACTCAAGCCCTGCTTCTTCAATTATTTTTTTCCTTTTCTGGATCTCGTCAACAGACCAGACGGCACCATTCGGGATGTGATGTAAAGCCGTAACGATGCCCGTAGCAGCAGCCTGACATACGTCGGAAAGCGAGACAGGATCATTTGGGCCATACCAGCGCCAGGTTTGTTTCATACTTCAATTCCTCTCTTGTTGTCCTATCCCTCGCCAAGAATGCACGAAGGATAGAGATTAATATCTGGATTATTCAACGCGAATAAACCCATAAATATAAAACCAGCCAAATATTTATATTTAACTTTCACAGAGATAAAATATGATTAGATAATAGAGTTGATATGTTTATTAAAGGCCACAAGGATCACTTAAGTGTAAAATCATATTGCACACTCATTTTTACATCCCAGTAATTAAGACGATTTCCCAGAGTACTACCTTCTCTATTCTCTCGTGCCCTATCTGCAGCAAGGAAGATATTCATTCCTTTTAATAAACCGCTATCGACGTTATAACCCACCCCACCCAAAACACCGAGGCCGATAACTTTTACATTGCGCTGATAGGACTCGTATCCATGGGTATAAAAGGGAGCCAAAGTGAAAGTGAGTTGCGGCGTCATCGTGTAGTTAACGCCAAGCTGCCAGGCCTGCATGCCCTCTTTATTACGGTCGATACTTAAAGCAAAGGGATAACCAAGATCGGTATCCACCGCAGAACCACTGATAGCATGTTTAAGGTATCCCGCACTGGCAAACAGACTACCCTTAGGATTTATCCAGCTAAGCCGCCCACTGATCATCGGCGTTTCATTATGCGCAGTGGCTGAACGGCTTTCCCCATCAAGCTTCACATAAAACCCACGCAGTTCGCCCTTTACACCATATCCCTCTGAAAGGGAAAAACGCTTCTCTAATTGCCCTTGCAGCTGAGTAGAAACATCTTTTTGTACCGATGCGCCGACAGAGTAACGGCTTGTGCTGTCATGGAAGCTCGCGGCAAGAAAAGACCGCGCACGTCGTTTGTCATAGTAGCCAGTGTTAACGTTATAGACACCTTCATTTCTGACACCTGTTTCAGAATCAAAAGCAGTAAATACGCGTGAACGCCACAGAGCCCAAATATCAATATTAGGGGTCACAGCCCAATATCCTAATGCCCCTTCAGAAATAACCGGTAACGTACGGTTCGATGAACCGGCAATTAATGGCACGTTATACGGCAGACTGCCATATCCATAGTCCGTCCCAAAACGACCGATTTTAATTCTAATATTATCCGCTGGCTTTATTTTCAGCGCGCCTAGTGCCAGACCAAAACTATCATGACCGTCTAAGTACCAGCGGGTGCTCATATTATTTCGCGCACCCAGTTTATAAACATAATAAGCACCGCCTTCAACACCGATAATATCTTCATAATAACGGCTATTGAAATCAACCATACTACCCTGAACCCATGCATAAATATGTCTTGCATCACCTGCACTGGGTTTATTCGCCCTGCGAAGTTCATTCTTTAATCTAAATCGTAAGGTGTCTTCTTCATCAATTATTCTTTCGGCAGCAACAGAGGTACAAAGAAAAGCCGTAACCAGTAATATGGTTACAAAATCCTTTAATATTTTCATCGCCTAACCTTAAGCTCTTATTGTATCAGGTAGCGTTATTTGAGTGATTAACTGTTGATACCATCAATCAATTGTTGTTGTACTTTCTTACGCTCATTTATTTCCCCGACAATTTCCTTAAATCTTTTATCCGTTAATGGATAAAACCAGATGATAATAAAAGAGATGATAATAAATAATAATGGAACAATAGATATCGACATTCTGATACCAAATATCACATCAGGGGTTTGTGCTTGATTGGCAATATAACCACTTAACCCAAGAATAAAGGCAGGTATCGATCCCCCTATTGCCTGACCACATTTACGCGTGAATGAAAACAATGAATAAGTCAGACCTTCAATACGAACTCCGGTCAGATACTCGCCATACTCTACAGTATCAGCCTCGAGAGCCCACATTACCGTCATCGCGATACCCTGGCCAACAGCTGCAATAGCAAATGCTGATAAGGCAATGGTCGCAGAATGTGCCGAGAAATAGAAAAAGCATAAGTAACCAATCGCACCAATAAGAGTACCGATAAGGAAGGTGTTTTTCTTTCCAATACGTGGGACTAAAACAGGTACCAGTGGCGCAGAGATCACACTACCAATGAGCATTTGCACCAATATCATCACCGAGAATAGCCCAGCATCGTTTAACACATAGCGGACATAAAATAAGGATGATGCGGTGACAGAGAAGGTTGAGATCAGTAAGCATAACGCTGCGGCACAAAGTAACATCAACGGCCGGTTTTTTTTCAGTGTCTGAAGACTAATTTTAAGTGAGGGCTGAGCAACAATACGTGTGACATTTTCACGTGTTGTTTTAAAACAGATAAAATAGAGCAAGACACCTATTACAGCAAAAATGCTTGTCCAGTATAAATAAGCACGTTGCATCTCTTCAGGCTCACCACTGGTAATATTCGGACCGATAAGGAAAGCGAGGAAAATAAAAGCACATGCCGCTGCCATACTCCGCCCGGCACCCAGACGAGCACGAGACTGGGGTTGCTGAGTCATGGCGGTTGCCAGCGAACCATAGGGAATATTTACCAGACTATAACAAAGCCCTAATCCCATATAAGTGACATAGGCGTAAATAATTTTACTGCTGTGTTCCCAGTCTGCTGGAACACAAAACACCAGTACACTGAAAATCATTAAAGGGACTGAACCAAATAACAAGAAAGGGCGAAATTTCCCCCATCGGGTATTAACGCTATCAACAATTCTACCTGCTGCAATATCGGCAAAAGCATCAAAAACCCTGACCAATAATAACATTGTTCCTGCTGCTGCAGCACCGACTCCAGCAACATCGGTATAATAACTGAGAAGAAATAGTGCTCCCATGGCAAAAGCAAAGTTATTAGCCATATCGCCCAGACTATAGCCAATAATAGAACGCCATGATAGTTGTTGATTCATAAAAACCTGCCTGATAAAGAGTAAAACTCAATAAATGTAAACTTATCATTCTGATTTGATCATTTTAATAGCGCTGTAATAAACCTGTTTATATTACAGCGCTAATTTACATCTAAAAATCATTCTACAACTCAAATCAATCAGTTAGATAAATTGATTAATTTTGTTTAGGCTTTTCTCCATAAGGCGTATTTTTCCATCTTTTTCTCAGAACAAAGGCCGAAGACTTTGGTCTTCTGTCACGAGTAAAGACCCCTTTCTTATTACCCCCGACACGAATAATATTCTGTGATGTTGCAAAATCGGCAAAATTCCAGACATGTTCACCTACCACCGCATCAATTCGGTCAAAAACACGATGGTACATATCCAGGAAATCATTCTGGAACTCTTCGCTCCACATTTCTTTATAGGTTGAATGTAAACCTGCCAGCGTATCAGCCCCATACTCAGTTATAATAATGGGACGATGTAGTTTTTCACGCCAGGCGAGTAACTCTTTCTCTAACTCACGTTCAGCCTTAATTAAATCACCTGACTGGGTATACCACCCGAAATAACGATTAAGGCAAACAACGTCAAATAAATCAGTGATCGTATCGGTCTCTGCAGTACAAAACATCACGTTTACGCAGGTTATCGGTCTTGTGCCATCCAGCTCACGTGCAGCCTTAGCAAGAGGAGCAAAGTAATCGCGAGCCTCTGCCGGGTTCGCATCGGGTTCATTAGCAATACTCCACATCACCACTGAGGGGTGGTTCTTATCACGGGCGATAAGTTCTTTAATCGCTTGTAAATGCGCATGCTGAGTCTTATCGTTAATCGCCTCATCGGAGTACAATTTTTCAGGTTTATCCACATCAGCAAAAGTAATTCCCAGAGCCAGATTAATACCTACTGCGGGCGTTTCATTGATAACGACAATTCCATGCTCATCCGCCCAATCAAGCATTTCCTCGGCATAGGGATAGTGGGAGGTACGATAAGAGTTAGCGCCAATCCAGTCCATTAAGGCATGGTCGTGGACCATTAATACATTATCAAATCCCTTACCACGGAGATCGGCATCTTCATGACGACCGAATCCGGTAAAGTAGAAGGGTTTATGGTTAATCAGGAATTGTTCACCTTTCACTTCAACACACCGGATCCCGACCCGCAGAGGATATTCATCATGGTCATCTCCAGCCTTGGTGATAACTCGTAATTCATAAAGATAGCCTTCTCCCGGCTGCCATAAATGGGGATTCTTGACAACAAGTTCCCCCTGACTTCCAGTACTTGAAGCAATCAGATGCTTGTCACTATCACGTAGTTCAACACTCACATCACCCTTACCTTTAACCTGCCAGTGAACTGAGGCAGACTGTTCGTTTTCGGCAACCGTTGTCACGACGGTAATATCTTCGATAAAGGTCTTCGGCGTGGTATACAGCATTACGCTGCGGTGAATACCCGCGTAATTAAAAAAGTCATGGAAGTAAGATTGCTGTTTACGGCCGTCATCATCTACGGTCACCATCCCAGGCGGGATAGTATTCCAGCTCAGTTCATTATTAACGCATACCGTAATGCGGATATTCTCGCCGGGAGAAACCAGATGACTAATGTCAGCTTCAAATGGAGTATAACCGCCCTGATGTTCCATTAACGCCTGATCGTTTACCCATACTTTACCTGAATGGGTTACTGCATCGAAACGCAGGACAATACGCTGGCTGCCCCATCCTTTCGGAACAAATACATCCCGCTGATACCATACATCCCCAACAAAATCACGAATATCTGAATCAGCAAATTGTTCATTAAAACTGCCAGGAACCGCAATCTGACGACTGTCAGTGAGTGAACTCTTCCACCATTGCTGTGTATGCCCACAGCCCTCGGTATCGACACTAAATGACCACAGACCATCCAGCCTTTTGATTTCACGTGATGAGGTTTCTATCGGACGTAACATTCAAGACTCCTTTTTAACTTGTTAAATTGGTCAACCTTGAAGTGAAAATTGTTAACCAGCTATTTGTCATGAATAGTTATCCAGCAGAAAGATAAATAAGAGAACTGAAAACAGAAAAATCTCGAATGCAGATCATAAAAAAGCAAACCACAAGTTCAAAAACACAATAATCATCACAAAAACCGATCATTACAGATTGACTATTGAGCAATATTTTGTCGAGTGAACGTTCGATTGATAAAAACAAACCACCAACCGTAAATATTGAAGGTCGAGAATAACGATTAAAATCAAGATTAATTGGTTGACCAGGAGTGAGGCCAAAGAGGTTGGCAGTCGCGGAGTATCTCGTTACACTGCGGTTACCATCAAGTCAGCGGGTCGCCCTATTTATGGAAAAGACAAACACCAGAGAAATATCCACCCAGGACAGGATCTTGAGTGCGGCAAAACTGTGTTTTTCAAAGCAGGGTTTTCACAGTACGTCGATGAAACATATCTGCCAAACCTGTAATCTCAGCCCGGGAACGCTCTATCACCACTTTCCTTCCAAAGAAACCTTGATTCAAGCCATTATCTTCGAAGCACAAAAGCGCGCTCTGGTACGCCTCAACGGGCCCCTTAACGGTATTAGTATAATTGACTATCTTATTGAATCCACACAATCTTTAGCTGATGAAGACAGTGATGAACGTGCACTGGTAGTCGAAATTATGGCCGAAGGAATGCGTAATCCGCAGGTCGCCGAAATGCTTAAAAAGAAATACATGATTATCGCCGCCTCAATCATTGAACGATTCAATGATGCTCAAGAAAACAATGAAATGAAAAAAACAGTGAATAAAGAAATCGCGGCTCGCCTATTGATGGCCCTCGCCTATGGGATCATGTCAGACAGTCAATCTCAGGAATATGTCAGACATGAAGATTACCCCGCTACATTACGCAGTATTCTGGTGGGTATACTTTAACGACACATGAGGATAAGAGGGTAGCCCGTCTGCGTTTCTTACTCAGGCGAAATAGGTTCCATCGCGATAGATGACTATCCTGGTACACATCATTTCCTGACGTATCGATGTCAGCTACCTCAGCATATTCATCCACTTGCATAACAGAACAAGATGTTTTGACTGAATACCCATATATGACATCCGGATGTCTCTGCTCTGCTCCCCCTGTCATCAGAACCAGGCTAAACTGGAGTCACAGGCCCTGCTTTCATTTTATCTATTAAATGAATACAGACGACTCATTACCAATGAGGTAACACATGAACTCCAGAATCATTAAGTTACAGCAGACCGAATCCCCCAGCAAATTTGAGCAAGTTCCGCCAGTATTTCTTACCGATGAAACCATGCTCGCACGTAAAAATAAAATTCTGGCTGGCATGACTGAGGAAGGTTTTGATGCACTGATTATCTACGCAGATAAGGAGCATGGTGGTAACTTTGAATACTTAACGGGCTTTATTCCCCGCTTTGAGGAAGGGTTACTTATCCTGGATAAAAAGGGTCAGGCAACCGCCATCCTGGGTAATGAAAATCTTAAAATGGCGAGTCATTCAAGGTTAGCGGTATCTCTAAAGCACTGCCCCTATTTTTCACTGCCAAATCAGCCCATGGATAATGAAAAACCGCTGGAAGAACTGTTTGTAGAAGTGGGCCTGGATAAGATGACGAAAATAGGTCTGGTTGGCTGGAAAATGTTTAGCTCTGCGTTAGCCGATAATAAAAAACTCTTCGATCTGCCCTACTTTATCGTCGATGCCATAAAAAATAGTGCCTCGACACATGCTCGTCTGGAAAATGCAGCACATCTGTTTATCAGTGGCGACAAGGGAGCCAGAAGCACCAACAACGAAAATGAAATTGCCCATTATGAATACGGTGCCAATCTTGCCTCAAATTGTATTCTCAATGCTATGGATGCGGTTGAACCAGATATCAGCGAAGCTGAATTGGGTAGCTATCTCACAGCAGAAGGCCAATACAATACCGTTGTAGTGATTGCTACAACCGGTCCTCGCTTTGAAAAAGCGAATCTTTATCCGACTTATAAACGCCTTGAGAAAGGACTGCCATTATCCTTAACTACCGCTTTCAAAGGCGGGCTTTCCAGCAGAACGGGGTTTGTGATCACAGATGAGAGCGAACTTCCTGCTAACCAAAGTGACTATCTTGACCGTATAGCTAAACCTTACTTTGCCGCAATAGCAACCTGGCTTGAGCGTATCGCCATTAATTTACCCGGAAGTGAGCTGTATAACATCGTTGAAGAGGTCTTACCGCAAGACAGATATGGCTGGCACCTTAACCCAGGTCATTTAACCTCAGATGAAGAGTGGATGTCTTCACCGATATATAAAAACTCCGCAGAAATATTAAAAAGCGGCATGATATTTCAGCTCGATATTATTCCTTCAGTCCAGGGTTATACCGGCACCAGTGCAGAAGAGTGTATCGCACTCGCTGATGAGTCACTGCAGAAAAAAATTCAGTCCACTTATCCAGAACTGTGGCAACGTATTACCATACGTCGTAATTATATTATTAATACTCTGAATATAAAACTGAGTAAGGATGTCTTACCACTCTCGAATACCGTAGCCTATTTACGCCCTTTCTTGCTGGCGAAAAATAAATCACTGATATGTGCATATTCTGAATAATTCGAGTTACTCATCGGCGCAGAGTCAATCGGCGCCGATGAGTATAATATAAACTATGTGATTCAGCAGGATTGATAAAAGCAGCCCTGGGGGACTTGAAGTATGATAGATATAAATACAACATTCATACTGAGCACTTTTCAAGGATACCGTTTAGATGATCCACAATATTTATATCGATAATTATCGTTCAGTCCGGAATATATCGCTTAATCTGGCTAGACTTAATATTATATTTGGCCCGAATGGCTGTGGTAAATCGAATATTTATAAAGCGATTCATCTTCTGTCTGGCGCTGCTTCGGGTCAACTTTCAGAAATGCTCGGTGATGAAGGCGGGATCCAGAATACAATGTGGTCGGGCTCAAATGGCTCAAACCAAAAAGCACGAAGAATTTGTTTGTCCTGTGAAACAGATGATTTTGAATATGAATTACAGGTAGGATTTCCTGACGCTGACCCTTTTAATCCCACTCTATTTAAGTTAGATCCCGTGGTTAAAGAGGAAAACATCTGGACTGCGGGTTTTAAGCGCCGCCCCTCATCGCAAGTTCTTAAACGAAAAAACCAGGTCGCTTTTTTGTCAAATATACATGGTGAAAAAATAACTCATACAGATGCCATCTATGAGAATGAGTCTGTTTTTGGGCAACTCGGTGAACCCCATCTCTACCCCGAAATCTCACACGTCAGAGAGACGATAAAGAACTGGCGATTTTATCATGAATTTGACGTTTCAAAAAAATCAGCGATAAGGCAACCGCAAATTGGATTCAGATCGCCAATTCTTGCAAGCGATGGCTCAAATTTAGCTTCTGCTTTCCAGACAATTGTTGAAATTGGTGATATTGAACTGCTCACCGAAATTTTGTTAACCGCATTCCCGGAGTGTTCTTTTTTTTGTAAAAACGACAATGCACGTTTTATGTTGTTTATGAACAGAAAAGGTCTGTCCCGGCCACTAGAAACCAGCGAAATGTCTGATGGCACAATACGTTTTTTATGTCTGGCCGTGGCATTACTCTGCCCTCGCCCACCAAATTTCATCGTTCTGAATGAGCCAGAGAATAGTTTACATCCACAAATGTTACCTGCTCTGGCTAAACTTATTTCTGAAGCCAGTAGATACTCTCAGATTTGGCTGACAAGTCATTCTCATGAACTGGCTACACTTATCAGCAAGCACGTTGATTTTCAATTATATGAACTGTCTATAAGTAACGGACAAACCTGTATCAATAGAATGTAAGTCATCTATTATTATCACAAAGTGGTCAATGAATAATGAGCGCTTGTCCGTTTATTTCTTACGCTGATACTTTTCAGGCAATAACGGTACCGGGCGTCTGTCATCAATTAAATGACGTACAGTCAATATTGGATGCCGCCATAACATTTTGGGGCCTGCCCACCGCATAATTTGTTTCATTTCTTCGCGTTTAGCGGGTTGATAACAATGTACAGGACATTGTTTGCAAGCAGGTTTCTCTTCTCCAAAGACACATTTATCCAGTCGTTTAACGGCATATTCATACAGTGCCTGGTAGTGTGCCGGATCGGAGACGGCATCCGGGTTACTGCGCTCATAGAGTGCTATCATTTTATAAATAGTCAGCTTTTCTCTTAATATCCGCTTTCCAGTCAT
>CANRKT010000087.1 GCA_947631255.1 uncultured Enterobacteriaceae bacterium | reverse complement strand
CGAGGACAACGGAAATGATGTTTATAGCGTACTTCGTAAAGCGGATTTAGCCCGGTATAAGGCGAAGTTTTCGGGTAGAAACAAAGTTGTTGTCAGTAAACCGCAAGGTTTTTTCCACATCTGAAATAGAGTGGCGGGAAGGACCATGATACAGTGTAACTTAAAGACTGGGCGACAGGCCCTTTTGCAAATAAGGCAACCGTTAATACCCTTCAGGACAACGTATGAGCAATGAAATTCCACTAAAATTTTATGATATTGTCGACGAGTATGCGACCGAATCGGCAAAGCCAGTCGGTGAGTCCGAACGTGATGCTCTGGCATATTATTTTCAGCTACTGATCACCCGTTTAATGAATAACGAAGAAATCAGTGAAGAAGCACAGCAAGAGATGGCGAGTGAAGCCGGTATCAATGCGCTGCGTATTGATGATATCGCGACATTCTTGAATCAATGGGGTAATGAATAGTTCCCCCAGCTAACAATGGATCTGTGCCTGTAGATAATTTGTGTCATTGCCTGATGTTGACCTGTTCAATAAAACATCAAAAGCAAGTTGCTTTATGGCCAATGCCGCGGAGGGACGTTCTAAGCTCCCCCGCTACCATGTAATAACAGCGGGGAAACGTTCAACCCTTCAATGATTACTCAAAGAAGGCATCCGGATTATTAGCCAGTGAAATAAAGTTTTTACTGTTTTTATCCAGAGTACGGATCCCTCCACTTTCAATATCATAGACCCAGCCATGTAACCGTAAGGCGTTGTTACGCAGACCTACGGCAACACAGGGATGGGTTTTAATGTTATTCAACTGCGCAATAACGTTTTCTTCCACCATGGCGTTAATTTTGTCGGTTTCATTATCCCAGTGTTTCTTGTCCACTACGGCTTTTGCAGCATCAGCGTAGTGTAACCAGTGAGAAACAGCAGGCATTTGATCCAGGCACTGACAGGAAGCAATCGCTTTCATTGCGCCGCAATTCGAGTGTCCGCAAATAACAATATCCGTCACTCCCAGGGCAACAACCGCATACTCAATCGTTGCTGATACGCCACCCGGCTCAGGTCCGAATGATGGAACAATATTACCGGCATTACGAATAACAAAAAGCTGCCCTGGGTCTTGCTGAGTCACCAGCTCGGGAACCAGACGGCTATCCGAACAAGAGATAAACAATGCTTTAGGATTCTGGCTGGAAGCCAGACTACGGAACAACTCTTTACGCTCTGGGAAGACCTCTTTTTGAAAATTGAGGAAACCTTCAATGATATGTTGCATAGCACGTTCTCTTTATTTCAAATTTCCATCTTATCATAAAGCTAACATTCAGCCCGACAACCCCCGAGGATGAAAAAAACAGCTTGCCAGTGTACTGACAGGCTATCTATTCGCATTCCAGGATAAATATCCTGCCTGCAGGTTCACTATAACAGACACAAATTAAGCAAATGCCCCATGAACCTTCGCCCCATTCGCCATTCAGGGTTGTTTCAGATATTGCAATAGCACCAGACGCCCATCGCTATAAGTATCATCTGGCGCTGGCAGCGCCAGTTGCTCAAACTGTTCCCCATTAGAGAGCAGTAAAATCAGAGCCACGTTCCCGGTACGACGATGTTTTACCAGCCACTGAGGGAAATTTTCCGCTGTGGTGAAACGTTCTTCATTACCCGGATAGGCCAGACCATATTTCAGTTCACCTTGAGCGCCATATAAATCGATATCACTGCGTTTCATCTGCCAGGCAATACCAGAAGCAATCCCGATACTATCCGCCATAATATACTGACTATCTGCCAGTTGCGGACGTATCGCCTCAATAAAGGCTTGCGGTTGCTTTGAGTGCTCCACATTATTTGGAATAGAAAATCCTACCAGCAGCGCGATACCCAGTGGACAACAAGCAACCCAGAACCAGCGACGTTCATTGTGGAAGAGTGTCAGCCCTCCAAACAGCGCCCAGACAAGAAATGCCAGACTAGCCAGGATGGCCTTGTTAACTTCACTGGCATCATACAAGGTATATTTCACCGGTCCCCAGGGAGCCAAAGCGACAAGCACAATAACGAAACAAATAATACCAAATACCAGATTAAGCCAGCCATTAATCCGTAAGGTCTGAGCCTTGTTTTTAGCCAGTATCACCGCATGACGAGCCATTAAAATCGACAGTGGAACAAAACAAGGTAGAATGTAGGTAAGCAGTTTGCCTTTGGCAATGCTGAAAAAAAGCAACGGCATCACAACCCAGCCAAGTAAATAAAAAGCGCCATTTTGTGCACTACGCTCCTGAAACCCACGTTTCAGCGCCCCCGGTAATAAGCCTAACCACGGCATACAGCCGACGATGAAAATAGGCATGTAATACCAGAACGGCGCTTTGTGCTGGGCATCATCCTTAGCAAAACGCTGAATATGCTCCACCCAGAAAAAATAACGCCAGTAATCAGGTTCTGCTCTGGCAATTGCCATGGCCCAGGGTAGGGCTATCAGTATCGCGCTCACCACTGCTATCGGGCCAAATAAAAATAATTCCTTCCAGCGTCTTTGCAGTATCACCCAAGGAAAAACACCAATGACAGGAATAACAAGCGCGAGAAATCCTTTACTCATCACCCCTAAGCCACAGGCAAAACCGAGTAGAATATAACCTCCAACCTTCGCTGCTGTGGTGTTTGCGGTACTGGCCCCCCAAAAGCAGCACATTGCCGCCGTCAGACATAACGTGACCATCGGGTCGAGCACTGCATAAGTTCCAACGCTATACACCAGGAAGAAAGTCAGAAAAATGACGCCGGATAATACTGCAATCGCGCGATCACGCCACATACGAAACGCAAGCCAGGTCACCAGCAGAGCACTGAGCGTAATACAGAATACCGACCCAAAACGTACTGCAAAATTATTATGCCCGAAGATAAACTGACTGAGGCTGTTTATCCAGTAACCTAAAATGGGCTTTTCAAAATATCGCAAATCAAGAAAATAGGGTACAACCCAATTTTTTGATAGCAGCATTTCAAAACTGATTTCTGCATAACGCACTTCATCTGGCTGCCATAACGCCCTGCCATTCAGGGGAATGAGATACAGCAAGATGAAGCCAAGACCCAATGCTATTCCATACTTTACTAATGATTTCATCTATCAAAACTCGATATATTATCGTCAATCCGGTCGTCCCTGCCAGGAATAAAAAATAAATAGCAATCGTCAGACATCAACATGATCCCGGCATAAAATAACCAGCACGAATGAAGACTGAGCCTCTTATTATTTCGTAGTTGTGGACAGGTTGTTACAGATATCGCTCCGCCTGAAAATAAAAAACTCTTTTTTAACAATCAGTGGATTCATTAAACAATCAATGGTTTTCACCAATATAGCAACTTGGGTAATAATTAGAAAGCTGATGTAAATAATAATATGATGACTGAGGATAAATATAGACGCTTATAAAATGATATGTAGATAATCACTATTATTTTTATTTATTCTGGCTTTTTATTGAATAATAGACTAGCGCGAACCTATTCAAAGAAAGCTCTTCACCTGAGACGTGAAGAGCTTTTTGTTGTCTATTTATTGTCTACTTGATAGAAAATATGTTTCCCGAACGGATCAATTTCATAACCCGTCACTTCCACTCTCACCGGTTCAAAAATAGTCGAGTGCGCAATCATCACCGCCGGCATTTGGTCATGCATCATCTGCTGAGCCTGCTGATAAATAATCGCCCTTTTGCTCTGATCGCTTTCGGCCCGGGCTTCTTCAATCAGTTTATCAAAGGGTGGATAACACCATTTTGCAGAGTTAGACCCTCCTTGTGCTGCCGTACAAGTGAACAACGGACCAAAGAAATTATCCGGATCGCCTGTCGCCGTAGTCCAACCCATCAATGCCGCCTGATGATCGCCGTTCTTAAGACGCTGTAAATATTCACCCCATTCATAGGTGACAATTTGGGCATTGACCCCCACCTTCTTCCAGTCTGCCTGAATCATCTCCGCCATACGACGTGCATTGGGATTATAGGGCCGCTGAACCGGCATCGCCCAGAGATCAATCGTCGTCGTCGGGTCATAACCCGCCTCTGCTAACAGCGCCTTCGCTCCCTCAGGATCGTAGGCGTAGTCTTCCCGTGCTTCATCGGCACTCCACACTCCAGGCGGGAGCAGATTTTTGGCCTGGGTGCCACTGCCATTAAATACCGCTTCAATAATCGCCGGTTTATTGATTGCCATTGCCAGTGCTTGGCGGATCTTCACATTATCAAGCGGCGCTTTCTGGGTATTAAAAGATAAGAAACCGGTATTCAGGCCAGATTTACTCATCAGATTAATATTTTTATTTTCCTTCATCCGCGGTAAGTCCGCAGGATTCGGGAATGGCATCACCTGACACTCATTTTTTTCCAGTTTTGCATAGCGGATGGCAGCATCCGGTGTGATGGAGAACACCAGACGATCCAGTTTGGCTTTCCCTTCCCAGTATTGCGGAAACGCGGTATAGAGAATTCGCGAATCTTTTTGGTACTGCTTGAGCTCAAAAGGTCCGGTGCCAATAGGTTCCATATCGATACGTTCAGGAGTCCCGGCTTTCATCATCGCATCCGCGTACTCAGCGGAAAGAATCGAGGCAAAATACCAGCCCAGTGCCGCAATAAACGGCGAGTCAGGCCGTGATAAGGTAAAACGAACGGTATTATCGTCGACTTTATCGATGCTGGTAATCAACTTGGCAAATTCCATACTGTTGAAATTTGAATAGTTACCATTCGAAACTTTGTGGTAGGGGTGCTGAGGGTCTTTTTGTCGCATAAACGAAAAAATGACATCGTCGGCATTGAAGTCCCGACTCGGTTTAAAGAATTTATTACTCTGGAACTTCACTCCTTTACGCAGATGGAAAGTATATTCTTTACCATCCTCACTGATATCCCAGCTTTCCGCCAGGCTAGGAATTAATTCTGTGGTACCGACCTTGAAGTCCACCAGCCGATTATAAATCGGCACAGCACTGGCATCGACACTGGTACCAGAGGTATACAGCTGTGGATTAAAATTTTCTGGCGAGCCTTCTGAGCAAAAAACCAGCGTGTTTGCTGCAACACTGGCGCTGAATGTTAAGGCTGTAACAGTCATAGCAAGAGCGGTTCTCTTTATTCTCATACCTATTCCTAATTCTGTAACCCACAAGAAAAAAATAAAAGTTCTTGCCATAAATAACATTAAATTCAGATACTGAGATACCGCTATTTTTAATAAGGATCCAATTATGTCGTCTCCGTTACAGTTTCAACTGACGCAACGTTTCTTTCGTTATTTGGCGATAACCAGTCAAAGCGATCCCCGGGTTAATACCTTACCCAGTACTGCCGGACAAAAAGAAATGGCAAAATTGTTGGCAGATGAATTACAGACCCTGGGGCTTGACGATATTGTTATTGATGAATTTGCCACGGTAACAGCAGTAAGAAAAGGTAATGTTCCAGATGCACCGAGGATTGGTTTCATTACCCATATTGATACCGTCGATGTCGGTTTATCAGCAGAAATACACCCGCAAATATTGTCTTTTACCGGGAATTCTCTTTGCTTGAATCCACAGCAGAATATCTGGTTAAAAATAGAAGAGCATCCTGAAATACTACGTTATAGCGGCGAAGATATTATTTTCAGTGATGGTACCAGTGTTCTTGGAGCAGATAATAAAGCCGCGGTTACCGTGGTCATGACATTGCTGGAAAATTTAACCGCAGCCGATAAGGTCGGGGATATTGTTGTCGCCTTTGTTCCTGACGAAGAGATTGGTTTATGTGGTGCCAAAGCACTTGATCTGGCTAGATTTGACGTCGATTTTGCCTGGACCATTGACTGCTGTGAAATAGGCGAAGTCGTCTATGAAAACTTTAATGCTGCCCACGCCGAAATTACCTTTACCGGTGTCACCAGCCATCCTATGTCTGCCAAAGGGGTACTGGTTAACCCTCTGCTGATGGCAACAGATTACATCAACCATTTTGACCGACAACAAACGCCGGAAAACACTGAAGGCCGGGAAGGTTATATCTGGTTTAATGGACTGGAAGCCAGCCAGAGTGAAGCCGTGCTAAAAGCCAATATTCGCGACTTTGATTTAGCGCGTTTTACTGAAAGAAAACAGCAAATTATCGACATCGCAGAAAAGTTTGCCTCTCAGTATCCTACCGCTCAAGTTAACTATACGATAAGCGATACCTATAGTAATATCAGCAATGCTATTACTGATGACCGTCGTGCTATTGATCTCATATTTACAGCACTGGATGAACTGAATATTCCCGCAAAAGTGATCCCTATGCGTGGTGGAACGGATGGCGCAGCACTGTCCGCAAAAGGTTTATTAACCCCTAACTTCTTTACTGGCGCACATAATTTCCATTCGCGCTTTGAGTTTCTGCCCCTCAGCTCTTTTGAAGCCTCTTATCAAGTGGCACGAAAACTCTGTTTGTTAGCCGCAAAATAAAGGAGCCCCTGCTCTTCATCCCTATGCAGAGCAGGCTTCCAGTATGTTATGCCAGCTTAAACTTCGCAGTAAACAGATTGCAGGTGGATGGGCATAGATAACCGTAGCCAGAGCCGCTTTTAATTGCTCTCCCCCACTCCCCGAAGTCAATCAATGATACAAGGGGAGTGCGATCCTTACTCACCGTTAAGCGCTATAAAACCGCCAGCCAGCCACCGTCGACATAAATAATCTGTCCGTTGATATAATCTGACGCTGAAGATGAGAGGAGTATTGCAGCACCGATTAAGTCTTTCGGGTCGCCCCAGCGTTGTGACGGGTTGCTGCTTTTTACCCAGCGGTCAAAATCGGGATCTTCAACCAAAGCCTTATTCATATCGGTCTGGATATAACCCGGACCAATGGCATTAGTCTGAATATTAAACTGTGCCCACTCCGCTGCCATGGCACAGGTCAACATTTTCACTCCCCCTTTTGCCGCCGTATAAGGGGCTACGGTCGGACGGGCAGCCTGACTGGTCAGTGAACCCATATTGATGATTTTTCCCCCCTTACCACGCGCAATCATGCGTTTTGCTGCCGCACGGGCGACAATAAAGGCACTGGTGAGGTTGGTGTCTATCACTTTCTGCCAGTTTTCCAGCTCCATTTCCACCAGCGGTTTACGGTACTGAATACCTGCATTATTCACTAAAATATCGATCTCAATACCCTGGGCATCAAACTCAGCAAAGGCGATTTCGACCGCTACTTCATCGGTAACATCAAAGAATGCCCCCTGGACGTCATAACCTTCCTGACGTAGCTTATCCACAGCATTTTGTAGCCCGACGCCCTTTGAATTGTTGAGGATCACGCGCGCCCCAGCAGATGCCAGCCCCTGGGCATAAGCCAGGCCAAGGCCACGGACAGACCCGGTTACTAGTGCTGTTTTACCCTTGAGATCAAATAACGCATGCATAGTCACTACCTCTTATTTTCATCATAAAATATGTATGACAACTTAGGGGGTTAGAGCATGATTTTAGCCGAGTAAAAGATCAACGTTCAGCATTCATTTATGCAAACAGAGTCACAAAATAGATTTTTATTAGCAGGGCTTTTTTTAATTTTATGATTTCATTGAACTTTAAAAATCTCAGCGCATAACGCTATAAATAAAAATATAACCTCAGATGGTTTGATTAACTTAATATGCAACTTTAACATGTAGGACAATATGACTTTTCAGTATGATGTTAAGAGGTATTTTCATGCTTAGCTCACAGCTGTTATATACTCACGCCAAGCAGTCTGAAATTTCGATACAGGATAATTTTGGTGAGCATTAAGTCCACACAAAAACAGAATGTTGTTAATGATGTCTTTGAGCAGCTACGTCAAAAACTGATTGACGAAAACTGGGCTCCGGGCAGCCGTTTGCCGTCGGAACAAGAACTCTGCAACATGTTAAATGTCAGTCGGGTCAGTGTACGTAGTGCGGTACAGCGATTACGGGATCTCGGCATCGTTATCACGCGCCAGGGCAGCGGAAGCTATATCAGCGAGGATTTTACCCCACAAACCCTGAACAACAGATTGCGTCCGGTAATGAATCTCAGTAAAGAAGAGTTTCACGATATGATGGTATTCCGCCAGACGGTGGAATTTAAATGTATGGAACTCGCGGTTGTTTATGCAACAACAGAGGATATTCTTTCAATAGAACAAGCGCTTAACCGGATGCTGGTGAATAAAAATGATTATAAAAAATATTCAGAAGCCGATTTCGATTTTCATCTGGCCATCGCCAAAGCCTCAAAAAACAAAGTTTTTTATAACGTCATGTTGTCGATAAAAGACAGCTATTACTACTACCTGGAAGAGTTAAACCGGGCACTGGGAATTACGCTGGAAAGTGTTGATGCCCACATCAAAATCTATCTGGCCATGAAGAACAGAGATGCTTCAACAGCAGTACAGGTTCTGGGCGAAACCATGGCAGAAAACCTCACCGCCATTGAAAGAATTAATCAGGCCATATCATCAGATAACCGGGGCTAAAAGCCCCGGTGATTAACGACCTTCAATCAGCTTAGAACTGCCACTGTGCACCAATATTGTAGTGCGTTTGCTCGCCATCTTTATGCGCGAAACGGGTGCTCATTTCGGTATAAAGATTAACATTCTCGGTCGCCAACCACTGTACACCGACGGTTGAACGGCCAAAATCTTTATCCGCTTTACCGACATTGATATGACGGCTGACACCCTCTGCATGGTCTTGAACAGTAAAGATGGAGTTCAGTCCGTCACCCATTTCACGCACCCAGGACAGGGTCGCATAAGGCTGAAGTGACATGGTGTTGCTCAAGTCCATTTTGCCATACAAACGCCAGCCAAGATTTGCTTCAACGGAGTTAAGACTCTGTTTCTCATAACGAACACCGGTACGCAGGTCACCTTTATCATCGAAGCCATCGACGCGATAATGTGCATAATCCAGTCCGGCAGTTGGACCAGTACGGAGATCCCCGTAGGAGAAGTCATATCCACCACTCAAGCGTGCAGCAAAAAATTGCGCATTAGTGTGGGCATCCAGCTGGTTATTCAGTAGCACCGGGCCATTGTTCGCTTGTAAGAATACCGAACGACGGGTATCAATGGATGAACGTCCTGCTGTCACTTCACTGCCTAACCATGTCGGACCCGCTTGATTGTATAAACCGTAGAGACCCACCTGCCAGGTATCACTCTCCAGATGACCATTGCGCTCCAGCTTGTCCTTATTACGCAACAGACTCAAAGACCCGCCCACCGTCAGCTCTTCTGCAAGCTGGTAGTCCACCAGCCCATAGACCATCGCCTGGCGGGAACGCTGTTGCGGTTCTTTACCAAAGCCGCTTGACGGATACGCCGTCCCTTCCACACCGACTAC
>CANRKT010000086.1 GCA_947631255.1 uncultured Enterobacteriaceae bacterium | reverse complement strand
TAAGAGAATGCTTTTGTCTTCCCATAAAAAACTGCACCTTACTTAGTTGGGTGTCCAACTTTTGGGGTGCAGTTCATCTATGAGGGGCTTCTCTTATGGAAGGCCTCTCTCAAGATTTATCCATCACCACCCTCCTGCTCCCTGTCAATTCGCGTTAAACTATAGCGGCCATTTATTTACCAAGGAAAAGTGATGCGCGTTTTGGTCGTCGAAGATAATGCTTTGCTCCGCCACCACCTCACGGTACAGCTACGCGAAGGAGGTCATCAAGTTGATGCCGCGGAAGATGCTAAAGAAGCAGATTACTTTCTGAATGAACATACTCCGGATATCGCCATTGTCGATTTAGGCTTACCTGATGAAGATGGCATAAGCTTAATTCGTCGCTGGCGTAGCCACGATGTGACTATCCCTATTATGGTACTGACTGCCCGCGAAGGCTGGCAGGATAAAGTCGAGGTACTGGGAGCCGGAGCGGATGACTATGTGACCAAACCTTTTCATCTCGAAGAGGTTGTCGCCCGAATGCAGGCACTTATGCGGCGTAACAGTGGCCTGGCCTCACAGCTTATCTCTCATCCACCGTTTCAGGTCGACTTGTCTCGCCGCGAACTGTCGATTAATGGCCAGTTAATTAAGCTGACCGCTTTTGAATACACCATTATGGAAACCATCATCCGTAATGCCGGTAAAGTGGTCAGTAAAGACTCTCTTATGCTGCAACTTTATCCCGATGCTGAACTGCGTGAAAGCCATACCATTGATGTTCTGATGGGGCGCCTGCGCAAAAAAATTCAAGTCGAATATGCCACAGAAGTCATTGCCACTGTTCGCGGGCAAGGCTATAGGTTTGACTTGCCCTCATGAAAAACCTGTTGCGTCAACAGTTGCCGCTGTCACTCCGGATCCGTTTTTTACTGGCGACAGCGGCAGTGGTGATGGTGTTGTCTCTGGCCTATGGATTGGTCGCGTTGGTCGGTTACAGCGTCAGTTTTGATAAAACCACCTTCCGGTTACTGCGTGGCGAAAGCAACCTTATCTATACGCTGGCCCGCTGGGAAAACGGAAAGATGGATGTCGCGCTTTCCAGTGATTTAAATCTGCAAAGTCCGGCAATGGCGCTCATTTACGATACTGAGGGTAAGCTGCTGTGGGCTCAGCGTGATGTGCCTTATATCGAGCAGCAAATCCGCAAAGAGTGGCTGAAAGATAATGGTTTTTTTGAACTGGAAGCTAACTACGCCACCAGTAGCGCTCTGCTGGGGGATGACAAACAGCGGCTGGTCGAGCTGGAAATGATGTATGACGCTGAAGCTGATGATGATTATGAAGTGACTCACTCGATAGCCGTCAATCAGTATCCGGCCACCTCCCGTATGCCTGCTGTGACCGTTGTCATGGTCGATACCATCCCGATAGAGCTTAAACGTTCCTATATGGTATGGAGCTGGTTTATTTATGTATTACTGGCGAATCTGTTATTAGTGGTGCCGTTACTGTTGCTGGCAGCATGGTGGAGTTTACGCCCGATTGAAGCCCTGGCCCGGGAAGTACGCCAGCTGGAAAAACGCGATCGTAATAGTCTCAACCCAGAAACAACACCGGAACTGACCAGTCTCGTACAGAACCTTAATCGACTGTTACGTACCGAACGAGAACGTCATGATAAATATCGCACCACTCTGACTGACCTGACTCACAGCCTGAAAACGCCGTTAGCAGTATTGCAATCGACCCTGCGGTCGCTGCGAGGTAATAAGATAAACCTTGATCAGGCTGAGCCAGAAATGCTCGAGCAAATAAGCCGCATTTCTCAGCAAATTGGCTATTATCTGCATCGGGCCAGTATGCGAGGTGATATGGAATTGCTCAGCCGGGAACTCCATTCTGTCGCCCCGTTGCTGGACAACCTATGTTCTGCTCTCAATAAAGTGTACCAGCGAAAAGGGGTGAGTATCACTCTTGATATCTCTCCAGAAATAACATTTGTCGGTGAAAAATATGATCTTATGGAAGTCATGGGCAATGTGCTGGATAACGCCTGTAAATACTGTCTGGAGTTCGTTGAAGTCTCCGCTCAACAACACGATGATACACTGCATATTATTATTGAAGATGATGGACCAGGTATTCCGGAAAGCCAGCGTGAAGTCGTCTTTCACCGGGGGCAGCGAGCCGATACGTTACGACCGGGTCAGGGTATTGGCCTTTCAGTGGTAAGAGAACTGGTCTCTCAGTATGAAGGTGATATTATCATCGGTGTCAGCCCGCTGGGAGGCACGCGGATGGAGATCATTTTTTCTCATCAGCACCTCTCGCAGGAAATAGAATAAAAAGATACCGTCAGTCAGACTATCATCCGTTACAATCCCAGACAGCATTATTTTCACCCTCAAGGTAACCACTATGGATTATCAGCTTGATTTAAACTGGCCAGATTTTATTGAACGTTACTGGCAAAAACGCCCAGTGATACTGAAGCGTGCTTTCACAAACTTTATCGATCCTATTTCACCGGATGAACTGGCCGGGCTGGCGATGGAAAGTGAAGTTGATAGCCGCCTAGTCAGCCATAGCAAAGGTAAATGGCAAGTCAGCCATGGTCCGTTTCAGGAGTATGACCACCTGGGCGAACATAACTGGTCTTTGTTGGTTCAAGCCGTTAATCACTGGCATCAACCTGCCAGTGCATTGATGGCCCCTTTCCGGGCTCTGCCGGACTGGCGTATTGATGACTTGATGGTCTCTTTTTCTGTCCCGGGTGGTGGTGTCGGCCCACATTTCGATCAGTATGATGTTTTTATTATTCAAGGTCTCGGTCGTCGTCGCTGGCGGGTCGGTGAAAAAGCGCCGCTGAAACAGCACTGCCCACATCCTGACCTGCTGCAAGTAGAACCTTTCGACGCTATTATTGATGAAGAAATGGAACCCGGTGATGTGCTTTATATTCCACCTGGTTTTCCACATGAAGGCTATGCGCTGGAAAATGCCCTCAACTACTCAGTGGGTTTCCGGGCACCTAGCAGTCGTGAACTGATCAGTGGTTTCGCTGACTTTGTGTTACAGCGTGAACTCGGTGGCTTGCGTTATAGCGACCCACAGGTGCCACAGCGCGAGCATCCAGCTGATGTTCTGCCGCAAGAAGTCGATAAACTTCGCAATATGATGCTCGGCATGCTAAATCAACCGGAAACCTTTAATGACTGGTTTGGTGAGTTTATTAGTCAGTCGCGCCATGAGCTGGATCTCGCACCACCAGAGCCCCCTTACCAGGCCGATGAAATTGCTGACGCCTTACATCAGGGAGATGTTCTGACGCGTGCCGGTGGTCTGCGTGTTTTACGCGTGGCGAATGAAGTTTATGTCAATGGTGAGAAGCTGGAAAGCCCACAAAGTCAGGCGCTGGAAGCCCTTGCCAGTCATCTGACGCTGAGCGCAGAACACTTTGCTGATGCTCTGGATGATCCTGCCTTCCTCATTTTACTGGCAGCGCTGGTCAATAGCGGTTACTGGTATTTCGAAGACTAATCATGATTGCGGTAGCTGAAGTCGGCTACCGCAATTATCTTTCCTAATCAGGGGTCACCTCGCTGGTCAGTGTCGCTATCTGCACAATCACATTGACGGCTTTCTCCATACCTTCCAGAGTCACCATCTCATGCTTGCCATGATAGTTGTAGCCACCAGTAAACAAGTTAGGACAAGGCAGGCCTTTGAAAGAGAGTTGTGCGCCGTCCGTTCCACCACGTACCGGTTTCATTATCGGCTCAATATTGCAGGCGAGCATCGCCTGGCGGGCAATTTTTAAAGCGTGGGGATGGCTGAGTACTTTGTCACGCATATTGTAATAGTTGTCATCTATCACCAGTTCGATATAGCACTTCGGTGGCAGACCTTTCCCTACCCGCTCCGCTATCTCAACCATTTTTTTCTTACGCAGCTGAAATTGCTGGGTATCAAAATCACGGATCAGATAGTGCATTTGTGCGTGTTCCGCATTGCCTTTCAGGTTATACAGATGATAAAAACCCTGATACCCCTCAGTACATTCAGGGGTTTCCTCCTGCGGGAGTTCAGCATGAAAACGCGCAGCCAGCGCTATTGCATTCACCATCACACCTTTTGCAGAGCCGGGATGAACCACATTACCAACCAATTCAATTTTTACCTCTGCGGCATTGAAGTTTTCATACTCAAGTTCACCGACCCCGCCGCCATCAACAGTATAGGCCCAGTCAGCACCAAAAGTATCCACATCAAAAAATGCCGCACCACGGCCAATTTCTTCATCTGGTGTAAAGGCGACCCGAATATCACCATGGGGGATATTGCCTTTTGTTAATATATCCAGTGCAGTGATGATTTCAGCAATACCGGCTTTATCATCCGCACCTAACAACGTTTTACCGTTTGTGGTAATTAATGTTTGCCCTAATAACTGATGTAATACCGGGAAGATCACAGGGGACAGTATTTCGTCTCCATTACCCAGAGCAATATCCCCACCCCGGTAGCCTTCTATAATTTGCGGCTGAACATGTTTCCCGCTGAAATCCGGCGAGGTATCAACATGAGCAATAAAACCAATGACGGGAGTCTTATGACTCACATTCGCAGGCAGTGTTGCCATTAGAATACCCTGCTCGCTTAAACTGATATCCGTCAATCCCAAGTCAGTCAGCTGTTGTTGCAACAACTGTAATAGTTTCCATTGCCCCGGGCTACTGGGCGTGCGCTTCACGCCAGGTCGTGACTGGGTATCAAAAGAGATATATTCCAGAAAGCGATCTAATAATTCGTCCATGGCTTTCACCTCCATAGTTAATTTTTTCTATTATTAACAAGGCTGAGGAAGTAAATATTGCGTCATATCATAGTTAGGTCGGCTGAACGCAAATCATTTAGCCTGATATCTAATTATTTCATCGGGTATATCAATGATTGGCGATGAACGCGGTTTCCCGTAGAATGCCAGCCCTTACTTAATGTGTTAAACCTCAAGGTGGTTAATCACAAACCCCGTATCTGTTTTTAGAGATACGTTATTGATGGGACCGTGTAAAAATTGGAAAAACAGCAACCTTACGCTGCGCCGTTGGTAGAGCTTACGGCATTAACTAAGCGTTTTGATGGCAAAGCAGTCATTTCTGACTTCTCACTCACTATTGGTCATGGTGAGTTTCTGACGCTACTGGGACCTTCTGGCTGTGGTAAAACAACAGTTTTACGATTAATAGCCGGTCTTGAACAGGTCGATAGTGGTTCTATCTCTCTGGATAATCAGGATATTACCCTCGTTCCGGCAGAACATCGTCACGTCAACACGGTGTTTCAAAGTTACGCCCTGTTTCCTCATATGACTGTTTTTGAAAATGTCGCTTTTGGTTTACGGATGCAAAAAACACCCGCCAACGACATTCCATCTCGCGTGAATGAAGCCCTGAAGATGGTACAGCTTGAAGAGTTTGCTCAACGTAAACCCCACCAGCTCTCTGGGGGGCAGCAACAGCGTGTGGCGATTGCCCGGGCAGTAGTGAATAAACCTCGCCTGCTACTCCTCGATGAATCATTATCTGCCCTCGACTATAAACTGCGTAAGCAGATGCAAAACGAACTCAAAGCGTTACAACGTAAACTCGGTATCACCTTTGTTTTTGTCACGCATGATCAGGAAGAAGCCCTCACCATGTCCGATCGTATTGTGGTGATGCGTAACGGTAAGATTGAACAAGACGGCACCCCGCGCGAAATTTACGAAGAACCGAAAAATCTCTTTGTCGCCAGCTTTATCGGCGAGATCAATATCTTTGATGCTGTGGTCATCGAGCGCATTGATGAGTTGCGCGTTCTGGCGCAGGTGGAAGGTCGTGAATGCCATATCCACGCTCAAAAACCGGTAACACCTGGCCAAAAACTGAAGGTGTTGTTACGTCCGGAAGATTTACGCGTCGAGGAGATCAACGACAATAGCGAATCTGATGGCTTGATTGGCTATATCCGCGAACGTAACTATAAAGGTATGACCCTTGACTCTACTGTCGAACTGGAAAACGGCAAAATGGTGATGGTGAGTGAGTTCTTTAACGAAGACGATCCTGATTTTGACCATTCATTAAATCAAAAAATGGCGGTTACTTGGGTTGAAAGCTGGGAGGTAGTACTGTCCGATGCAGAGCTCACATAAATTTAAATATATCGTTATCAGCCTGGCGGTAGGCTGGTTGTTAGTGTTTGTCTTTTTGCCAAACTTGCTGATAATCGGCACCAGCTTTCTGACGCGGGATGATGCGAATTTCGTCAGCATGGTCTTCACCCTGGACAACTACACTCGTCTGGCTGACCCACTCTATGCTCAGGTGCTGATTCACTCTTTGAATATGGCGCTGATAGCTACGCTGGTATGTCTGTTACTCGGTTATCCTTTTGCCTGGTTTCTCGCCAGCCTGCCTGCTCGTATACGGCCGCTATTACTCTTTTTACTTATTGTACCCTTCTGGACAAACTCATTGATTCGCGTCTACGGTCTGAAACTATTTCTCAGTACCAAAGGCTATCTCAATGAATTTCTATTATGGGCTGGCGTAATAGATACCCCAATACGAATTATGTTTACTCCTGGCGCTGTCATCATTGGTCTGGTCTATATTTTGCTGCCCTTTATGGTGATGCCACTCTATTCCAGTATTGAAAAACTCGATAAACCCTTACTTGAAGCAGCGCGAGATTTGGGGGCCAGTAAGCTACAAACCTTCCTGCGAATTATCCTTCCATTAACGATGCCTGGCATAATTGCCGGTGGTTTGTTAGTGATGCTACCGGCAATGGGGATGTTCTATATTTCGGATCTGATGGGGGGGGCGAAAAACCTGCTGATTGGCAATGTGATTAAAAGTCAGTTTCTTAATATTCGTGACTGGCCCTTTGGTGCCGCCACCAGCATTATGCTGACACTGGTGATGGGACTGATGCTGCTGGTGTACTGGCATACTTCCCGCTTACTGAATAAAAAGGAGGAGCTGTCATGAAAGGGCGACTCTTCAAAGCAGGATTTATGTCGGTGATTTATGCCTTTCTGTACATTCCGATCATCTTGCTTATCGTTAATTCATTTAACCGTTCCAGATTTGGCATTAACTGGCAGGGCTTTACCACCGACTGGTACCGCCTGTTGATGAACAATGACAGCCTTTTGCAGTCTGCCCGCCATTCACTCACTATTGCGGTCTTTTCTGCTACGGCTGCCACCCTTATCGGTTCGCTGACCGCCGTGGCACTCTATCGGTATCATTTTCGTGGCAAGCCTTTTGTCGGAGGCATGCTGTTTGTGGTGATGATGTCACCCGATATCGTGATGGCAATTTCACTGTTAGTGCTGTTTATGCTGCTTGGAATTTCACTCGGTTTCTGGTCGCTGCTGTTTTCCCATATTACCTTTTGCCTGCCCTTTGTGGTGGTGACCGTCTATTCACGGCTTAAAGGTTTCGACGTGAGAATGCTGGAAGCAGCACGTGATTTAGGTGCCAGTGAACTGGTTATTCTGCGGAAGATCCTTCTGCCACTGGCGATGCCAGCCGTTGCCGCAGGCTGGTTACTGAGTTTTACCCTGTCGATGGACGACGTGGTGGTCTCTTCCTTTGTCACCGGTCCAAGTTATGAAATTCTGCCATTAAAAATCTATTCGATGGTAAAAGTGGGCGTATCACCGGAAGTGAACGCGCTGGCCACCATTCTGTTATTGCTATCACTGGTGATGGTTATCGCCAGCCAATTGATTCTTCGCGATAAAACAAAAACCCAGGGGACGTTAAAATGAAAAAATGGTCACGCCACCTGCTGACCGCTGGCGCTCTGGCGCTGGTTTTGGGGAACGCACAAGCTAACGACAATAAAACACTCTATTTCTACAACTGGACGGAATATGTGCCGCCCGGTCTACTAGAGCAATTTACTAAAGAAACTGGGATCAAGGTTATCTATTCAACCTATGAGTCGAATGAAACCATGTACGCCAAGCTTAAAACCTATAAGGATGGCGCATATGATCTGGTCGTTCCTTCAACCTACTTTGTCGATAAAATGCGTAAAGAGGGCATGATTCAGAAAATCGATAAAAGTAAGCTAACAAATTTTAGTAACCTCGACCCCGAGATGCTGAATAAACCTTTTGACCCCAACAATGACTACTCTGTCCCCTATATCTGGGGTGCCACGGCCATTGGTGTTAACACCGATGAGATGGATCCAAAAAGTATCACCCGCTGGGCTGATTTATGGAAGCCAGAGTACAAACAGAGCTTGCTGCTGACCGATGACGCTCGTGAAGTGTTCCAGATGGCGTTGCGTAAACTGGGCTACTCTGGTAACAGTACAGATCCGAAAGAAATAGAAGCCGCCTATCACGAACTGCAAAAACTGATGCCTAACGTCGCCGCCTTTAACTCCGACAATCCGGCGAATCCTTATATGGAAGGTGAAGTTAATGTAGGAATGCTGTGGAATGGCTCTGCCTATGTCGCCCGCGAGGAAGGAATACCGCTGGAAATCGTCTGGCCAGAAGAAGGCGGTATTTTCTGGATGGATAACCTGTCGATTCCGGCCAATGCTAAAAACGTTGATGGCGCACTGCAATTCATCAACTTCCTGTTACGTCCGGAAGTCGCCCAGCAAGTCGCCGAGACCATTGGCTACCCAACACCTAACCTTGCCGCACGTAAGCTATTACCACCAGAAGTGTCTGGAGATAAGTCACTGTATCCAGATCCCGCGGTGATTGAGGCTGGAGAGTGGCAGAACGATGTCGGTGACGCCAGTATGCTGTATGAGTCTTATTATCAGAAACTGAAAACCGGGGGGTAATACTGGCATTTAAACGCAGTCAGTATTGAATGCCTGGTACCTGCACATTACCTCACCTGCAGAAGTTTAATACTTACTGATGGATCACAGAGATAATCTCTGTGATCCATCAGGACTGACAACAGTAAAACATTACGCATCTGAAATATGCGCTCATCAGGTCATCGTAGAAATATATCAAAAAAACTACCGTGCTTTCAGTTTCATTCCTGCTAATGTTCCTGACTTTCCAGCTATATCGCTCATTTAACGGTGAGAGTATAAGTTTCATCTTGGTCAGTCATCCCGATAATAATGCCCGCTATGTTAAATAAACAGATAATATCCTGCTTATTTACCCCCTCGTTTCTGCCTTTTTTCCGTTTCATTAAATTCACGCCAGTAGCGATGAAACATCATATTATACAGCCAGACACGCAGGCACAGGAGAATAAGCCAGATAAGCAGGGGTATAGCGGATAGTGCACGGATATTATAAGCCTGCAATGGACCCAGTAACTGATGGGTATACAGCCAGCATAGTAGCATGCCGCTTAGCAGACCCATCACTCCGGCTATCAGCCAAACGATTAGCGATGGCTCCATTGGTTGTTTGGATATCATTGATTTCTGTCGTTCCCGGACCATAATTTATCCTGTTGCACTTTCCTGTGTGGAGTGCTTTACGTTACTCAGATACTGGGGACTGTATTAATAACGCATCAGACGCTGCTAAAATAAAATATCTCATACAGAGTGTAGAAAGAGTAGGCAGGATAGTGAAAATAGTATTGTGTAACAAAAACAAACAGGTGATGAAACTAAAGAGATAACCGTAATAATATTTTATAAATACTTTCTCAACACTAGATATATATTACTTATAAAATAAGACAATACAGAAAAAAGACGCATTAACATTGCATTTAAAGAGACTTCTCAGGTGAAAACATTAATAAATAAATCTCTTTTTTATTATCCATGATAAATCACACAAGTATTGTCTGTTAATTTCACAGTTTGATAGGTATGAACACTTTTATTTATTCTGTTCAGCAACAATATAAAATAACTCCCTTAACG
>CANRKT010000085.1 GCA_947631255.1 uncultured Enterobacteriaceae bacterium | reverse complement strand
AAAAATAACAATACCTCTCATTTACTGGAGATGAAGCATGTTTTTTAAGAAAAAATTACTCAGTTCCTCACTATCGATCGCGATGACTGGAATGTTGAGTATGGGTGCTATAGCTGCTGATGATGTAAAACTTAAAGCAACACAGACGAATGTTGCGTTTTCAGACTTCACACCAACAGAATACTCCACGAAAGGCAAACCAAACATTATTGTTATTACCGTTGATGATTTGGGGTATGGTCAACTTCCATTTGATGACCGTTCATTTGATCCGAAATCAATGCAAGACCGTGAGGTTGTTGATACATACAAGATAGGTATAGAACAAGCCATTGAGGCCGCTAAAAAATCGACCCCAACATTACATGCACTAATGAACGACGGGGTTCGTTTAACCAACGGATATGTGGCTCATGGCGTATCTGGCCCCTCCCGGGCTGCTATCATGACCGGACGCTCTCCTGCACGTTATGGTATTTATTCCAATACCGATGCTCAGGATGGCATTCCCTTAGATGAACTTTTCTTACCCGAGCTTTTCCAAAAACATGGTTATTACACCGCCGCTATAGGTAAATGGCATTTATCTAAAATCAGTAATGTTCCTATTGATGAGAAAAAACAAACCCGTGACTACCATGATAACTTTATCACCTATTCTGATGAGCCATGGCAGCCACAGAATAGAGGATTCGACTATTTCATGGGTTATCATGCGGCAGGTATCGCATATTATAATTCACCTTCTCTCTTTAAAAACCGGGAACGCATTCCTGCCAAAGGATACAGCAGCGATCAGTTAACTGATGAAGCGATAGGTGTTGTCGATAGAGCGAAGATGCTGGATGAGCCTTTTATGTTGTATCTCGCTTATAACGCACCACATTTACCGAATGATGATGCTGCGCCAGATGAATATCAAAAGCATTTTAATACGGGAAATAAAACCGCAGATAACTTCTATGCCTCAGTATATTCTGTCGACCAGGGCGTTAAAAAACTGTTAGATCAGCTACAGAAAAATGGTCAGCTTGATAATACGCTAATTCTCTTTACTTCTGATAACGGGGCCGTTATCGATGGACCGCTGCCGTTAAATGGTGATCAAAAAGGGTATAAGAGTCAGACGAACCCAGGTGGAGTTCATACTCCTATCTTTATGTGGTGGAAAGGAAAACTACAAACTGGAGACTTTGATAAGTTGACGTCTTCAATGGACTTTTTCCCAACCGCGCTGGATGCTGCTGAGATTAAAGCACCTGATAACTTAGATGGTGTGTCTCTACTCCCTTATATTGCAAAAAATAAAAAAGGTGTGGAAAAAGTCAAAACAGAAGCAGAACCGCATAAAAACCTTACCTGGATCACCGCGTATTCTCATTGGTTTGATGAAAAGAACATTCCATTCTGGGACGGTTATCATAAATTTGTGCGACATGAGTCTGATGATTACCCGCACAACCCTAACACTGAAGATTTAAGTGAGTTTTCTTACACGGTCAGAAATAAGGATTATTCCTTAGTTTATACCATTGAAGATAACAAGCTCGGTCTTTATAAAGTGACCGATTTACAGGAAACAAATAACCTCGCTACTGAAAAACCTGAAGTAGTAAAAGAAATGAAAGGTGTTGTGAAGGAATTCATTAGTTCCAGCAAACCACCGATTAATGATATCAACAAACAGAAATTTGAAAAAATTAAAAGCTCATTAGATATGTAATATTAAAACGACAGGTTTAATCGCCTGTCGTTTTTAAAGGATGATGTTATGCATTTCACAATTAAGCCAACCAGTTTTCAGTGCAATATTAATTGCGACTACTGTTTTTATTTAGAAAAAGAGTTCATCTTTGAGCACAAAACTTGGATGGATGATAAGGTTCTGGAAGAATTTATCATCAAATATATAACATCATCCCCTTCAGCTGATGTTCATTTTACATGGCAAGGTGGTGAACCAACGATGGCAGGGGTAGGTTTTTTTCGTAAAGCGATAGCCCTGCAGCAACAATACAAAGGAAGTAAGAATATTTTTAACGCATTGCAAACCAATGGGTTACTACTCAATGATGAATGGTGTGATTTTTTAAAAAAGAATAATTTTTTGGTTGGCATCTCAATTGACGGCCCTGAAGAGCTGCATAACAGATATAGAAAAAACAAGGCTGGAAAAGGCACTTTTGATAAGGTGATGCGTGCAGTCTCATTACTTAATAAACATAAGGTTGAATTTAACACATTAACGGTAATTAATAACTTTAATGTCTCTCATCCTATGGAAGTATATGATTTTTTAAAAAGCATTGGCAGTAAGCATATGCAATTTATTGAATTACTTGAGACAACAGTTCCTAATGATAAATTCACCAGTAATACGGGTTTTGATATAGTGAATTTTTCTGTACCCGCGAAGGCGTACGGCCAATTTATGTCAACCATATTCAGACACTGGGTGAAGCATGATGTCGGCGATATATTCATCAGGCAGTTCGAGAGTTTTATCAGCTGTGTTCTCGGCCACGGACACACCAGTTGTGTATTTCAGCCAGTTTGTCACGATAACTTCGTTATTGAGTCAAACGGTGACATTTATGAATGTGACCATTTTGTTTATCCTGATTTTAAAATTGAAAATGTTTTCAATAGTGATTTTGATACTATAGCAACACCGAAACTCTCTGGTGAGAAATCAAACCTTTCCGCTGAATGCCAGTCCTGTGATTATAAAGTTATCTGTAATGGTGGGTGTCCTAAGCATCGAATTAACAAAGGCACGGGTGCCAATATCTCTTATTTTTGTTCAGGATATAAAATATTATTTGCAACGATGGTCCCTTACCTTAATGCAATGGTTTCTCTTGTAAAAAACAATATCCCCATCACTGAGATATCAACAATTGCTGACAGTATTGAACATAATGCGAGAAATAAAGCATCTACATAATCTTTAATTATTATTTGATCAGGGATGCGTAAAAAGTGTCCCATAACACACAAGGATATAATAGTTTATTTCCCACTTAATAAGTCAGCTACAATTTTATTTTCAGTCTGTACACTGCTTGCAAAAATAAAAAATTCCGATTTACTGAAACTCAGATTGTCAATATCCTGAAGCTTGCTGATTCAGGCCGTTTTGTCTGGATCACTCAGTCAAGTCAGAGAGATGGCAGGGTTCTGCCAGCGGGATTATAACCAGAGTCGTACACATGAAAGTTTGTGGGGCATCTTCCCCTGAAGACATACCGAAAACAGTGAGAAAACTCTAATCAGGTCTGTCTCAGATAACGGGGAGTGGACATGAACACATCAGTTTTCTTAAAATAATTAAACCATTGATGCTGCTCGATTAACTTTCCTGTTTAAAGCTATAGTACGTAACCCACTTGGAACATGTGTAAATAATGGAAATATTGCCCAGAAAAATAATATTCCCACCACTACAAAAATATATCCAGAGATAATATTTGCATCATATTTTCCAAAAATTCCTTTTGTTTTGTTACGATAGGCATAACCAATAAATTTCCCTGTTGTCACATCCTCTTCTCCAGACACTATTATAGTGTCCCCCCTATTAATCACCCAAGGATCAGATACTGTAAGCTCAATAATTTTATTAATGTCTTGTAGTTCAAACTGCACCCTCCACTTAGAAACGGATCTGAATGAGGAAACTTTACCTTCTAATTTTTTTAACATTCTTTATATTCGCCTTAAAATATCTAATAAATAGTATAATTAATTTTAGCCAATTGTAACATTATATAGCATCATATCTTCGTTCAGTATAAGGTCACGATGAACGGCTCATAATCCGGACGGTCTACGGATAACGCATTTAACAAAGTCACCAAAAGATCTAGATCTCTGATGTAGTCTGACACCGATATTGGGAAGTTGATTATGCTGATCACAAACTATTTTTGGCAGAGTGTTTTACTGTTTAATATTAATATAATATTCAGTTTAATTAATTCTATCGCGCCCCATGTTTAACACAACATGACTACCTATATCAGTCAATCACTTAATCTAAAACAATAAGGACAAATTTGAAGCAATCTATGGGTGAGGTTTAAACATTTTGAATAGTAGATAACCAATAATATATCTACCGCTCATGTTGTTGAAGCGCACTATACATTTGTCTCTGTAAGAAAACCCATCTATAACCTGAACTGTCGTCAGACTTAACTCTTGCGATAACTTCAACATTAACAAAAAAGAGTTCAGAATATCCGATAAACAGAGAACGTTAACGCTGCCAGTGAGCCAGATACCTTTTCATTCAGGGATCTTTCTTCTTAACTATCCGTTCTCTATGGGAAGCGCCATACTTCCCGTTGCTAAACCGAATGGAATCGAGCCTTGTCTGTCATTAAATTAAGTCACGAAGTACTGCAATTATCGGTTATCGATAACTCGGATATATTAGTGACCGACAGAAGGTAGCCATTAGTACAAAAGCTGATTACTCAGGTTTTGACGGCTTAATACGTTGCGTTAAACCACGTAAGAAATAGCGCAGGAACTGATCACCACATTCGCGGTAATTCTTATGATCCGAATTACGCATCATAGCCGTGATTTCCGGCATAGAAATACGAAAGCCCTGCTCAGTCAGGATTGCCAGTACATCGTCTGATTTCAGCTCAAAAGCAATACGCAGTTTTTTTAACACAATATTATTGGTCATTTTGCGTTCGATTTTTGGCACGGGTTTGCCTTCTTCTTTACCGCGACGGAAATAGATAAGGCCGTTAAGAAATTGTGCCATAACGATATCCGGGCAGCTGCTGAATCCCTCTTCATCCTCTTTCTTTACCCATGTGGCTATCTGGGCAGGCAATACCTCAGTATCGGTTAACGCCAGAATGGCAACGATTTGATCATTATTCAGGTTCAGCATGTAGCGCACGCTGCGCAAGACATCATTATTTAGCATGGAGCAAAATCTCGGTATTTAAAACGGACAGTATATAGATCTGCGATAATATTGTAATGTAAACCGCAGCTGTTTTTCTTGGCTGGTAGTCAGCGGGGAACAAACTTGCCCCCCGCTGTAATTCCAAGTCTGGTTATACTGCGCGGAAGGCAATATCACCCGGAATAATTTCACCGTTCCAGTATAAGTCCGCTGCAACACGTCCCGCTAACTGACGATACAGATCGGTAAATTCACTTTCCGGGCGACTGACGACGGTAGGTGTACCGGCATCGAGGTCTTCCCGAAGCGTGATATGCAGCGGCAGTTGCCCCAGTAACTGGGTATGATACTGCTCAGCCAGTTTTTCAGCACCACCAGTACCAAAGATAGGTTCATGGTGCCCGCATTGACTGCAAACATGCATACTCATATTTTCAACAATACCCAGAACCGGCACTTCAACTTTCTCAAACATCACGATGCCCTTTTTGGCATCAATAAGCGCGATATCCTGCGGTGTTGTGACCACTACCGCACCGGTCACTGGAATATTTTGTGCCAGCGTTAGCTGAATATCACCGGTGCCGGGTGGCATATCGATGACTAAATAGTCCAGGTCAGGCCACAGTGTTTCCTGGAGCATCTGCAGTAGCGCTTTACTGGCCATCGGCCCACGCCAGACCATGGCGTTTTCGTCTGTCACCAGATAACCAATGGAGTTCGTTGCCAGTCCAAAGGCTTCAATCGGCGCCATATGCTTGCCGTCTGGTGAACTCGGACGCTGATGCTCAGTTCCCAGCATATTAGGAATAGACGGCCCGTAAATATCCGCATCAAGGATACCGACTTTTGCACCTTCCGCGACAAGCGCCAGAGCCATATTAACGGCAGTGCTTGACTTCCCTACTCCACCTTTACCCGAAGTGATAGCAATAATGTTTTTCACACCATTAATGCCCGGCTGGTTTTTAACCCGCTTCAGGGTAGCGATTTTATGCTGCAGTGACCATTCGATGGTTTTGGCACCCGACAGACTTAATAAATCGTCACTGCAGCTTTGTTTCAGCGCTTCAAAACCACTACGCCAGGCAAAGGGTAACTGCAATTCAATATGCAGTGTGCCGTTGAGCATAACGATGTGATGTAACGCATTTAGCGTGGTGAGATTATGTTTTAAGGTCGGATGTTTAAAATTAGCCAGGGTTCCGGCAACAATTACGTTCAGTTGCTCCGGGGATAAGCTGGATGGTAATTGCGAATTCATCCCAACTCCTTATGGTTTTAACGGACATTGCAATCTGCTAAGCATACCAGAAAGCGTGACTGCAATTCATATTGAGCGCTGTTTTACGTTGGATTTTGCTAAACAATTGCCAATCCGGTAATATCGAAACCCCTTTTCTATTCAGAAGATGCAATTCCTACTATGGCTCAAACCGCGAAAAAAATATTGGTAACGTGCGCCCTGCCGTACGCAAACGGCTCAATCCACCTCGGTCACATGCTGGAGCATATTCAGGCTGATGTCTGGGTCCGTTACCAACGAATGCGCGGCCACAAGGTAGACTTCATCTGCGCGGATGATGCGCACGGTACACCTATCATGCTGAAAGCACAGCAGTCAGGTATCAGCCCCGAGCAGATGATTAGCGAAATGAGCAAGGAACATCAGGCTGATTTTGCTGGTTTTGATATCAGTTACGATAACTATCACTCAACGCACAGCGAAGAAAACCGTGAGCTCTCTGAATTAATTTATGGCCGCCTGAAAGAGAACGGCTTTATTAAAAACCGCACTATTTCGCAGCTTTATGATCCGGAAAAAGGCATGTTCCTGCCTGACCGTTTCGTAAAAGGCACCTGCCCGAAATGTAAAGCGCCGGATCAATATGGCGATAACTGTGAGGTGTGTAGCGCCACTTACAGTCCTACCGAACTTATTGAGCCTAAATCCGCCATTTCGGGTGCCACACCAGTGATGCGTGACTCAGAGCACTTCTTCTTCGATTTGCCTGCATTCAGTGAAATGCTGCAAGCATGGACCCGTAGCGGTGCCTTGCAAGAGCAGGTGGCGAACAAAATGCAGGAGTGGTTCGAGTCGGGTCTGCAACAGTGGGATATTTCCCGCGATGCCCCTTACTTTGGCTTTGAAATTCCGGATGCACCAGGCAAATACTTCTATGTCTGGCTGGACGCGCCTATCGGCTATATGGGCTCGTTTAAAAATCTGTGTGATAAACGCGGGGATACCTCAAGCTTTGAGGAATACTGGAAACAAGACTCTGATACCGAGCTGTATCACTTTATCGGCAAAGATATCGTCTATTTCCACAGTTTGTTCTGGCCTGCAATGCTGGAAGGAAGCCAGTTCCGTAAACCGACGAATCTGTTCGTTCACGGTTATGTGACGGTGAATGGCGCGAAGATGTCTAAATCGCGCGGTACCTTTATTAAAGCGAGTACTTGGCTGAAACATCTGGATGCAGACAGCTTACGTTATTATTACGCGGCGAAGCTGACACCGAATATCGATGATATCGACCTGAATCTGGAAGATTTCGTTCAGCGTGTTAACAGCGATATCGTGAATAAAGTCGTTAACCTCGCGTCACGTAATGCCGGGTTTATCACTAAACGCTTTGACGGCCAGTTAGCTGCCGAAGTGGCTGATCCTGAACTGTATAAAACCTTTACTGATGCCGCAGAAAGTATTGGTGAAGCCTGGAGCAATCGGGAGTTTGGTCGCGCAGTACGTGAGATTATGGCACTGGCTGACAGTGCTAACCGTTATGTGGATGAGCAAGCCCCTTGGGTCGTCGCCAAACAAGAAGGTCAGGATGCTAAACTGCAGGCTATCTGCTCAATGGGCATCAACTTATTCCGGGTGTTAATGACCTATCTGAAGCCAGTATTGCCTTCACTGAGCGCACGTACTGAAGCCTTCCTGAATACTGAACTGGAGTGGGACGGCATCTATAGCCCATTGGTTAATCACAAAGTGAATAACTTCAAAGCGCTGTATAACCGTATCGATCTGAAGCAGATTACAGCACTGGTTGAAGCCTCTCAGGAAGAAGTCAAAGCCCTGTCAACCCCTGTGGTTAGCGGCCCGCTGGCTGATGAGCCGATCAGTGACACTATCAGCTTTGATGACTTTGCCAAAGTCGACCTGCGTATTGCGCTGATTGAAAATGCAGAGTTTGTTGAAGGTTCTGACAAGCTGCTACGCCTGACGCTGGATCTGGGTGGCGAGAAGCGTAATGTCTTCTCGGGTATCCGTGCCGCTTATCCTGACCCTGAAGCACTAAAAGGTCGTTTAACGGTGATGGTTGCCAACCTCGCACCACGTAAAATGCGTTTTGGTGTCTCAGAAGGTATGGTAATGGCCGCAGGTCCTGGCGGTTCAGATATCTTCCTGTTAAGCCCGGACAGCGGTGCACAACCGGGTATGTCAGTTAAATAAGACGGTATATCAAGGCATGATATGCCCTGACAGTTAAGACTTATATCCAATGCCGGTAACCTGAGGTTACCGGCATTTTTTTACCCCTTTCCTCCTTTCCTTCAGTACCCCTTAACCGGGGGTTAACCTTTTGAATGCAGTTCATAACCGGCGCTTTAATTACCCTCCATCGTGGTGGCTCCCCGCGCTGTTTACTCCTGTTGTACTAAGCGTTACCAGAACATATCCACCCAGTTGCAACCTTGTGCAACCGCGTTAAACACGAGCCGATTTACAAGCATGCTAATGAATTTAATACTAATAAATGAATTGTTAATATATTGATCGTTTATAGAACGCGAGAAAAATGACAAAGTTTTTTCTCTGCGCCGGTTAACATTTTTTAAAAGGTGCAACCGAAAAAACGTGAGAGAGTGCAACCTCTGGAAAACTGCTGTCTCCTCATGAGCAAAATTAGTGTAACTAATATGTTAAATCGATTATGGATGAGCATCGATTACGACAGGATACCCTTGCCCGGGAAAACACAAATATCTTCGCCATGTTCCGGCAGGGTAATAACGCGGCAATCCACGGTATTGTCGATACATAATTCTGGAGAGTTCTGATGGCTATTAGTACACCGATGTTAGTGACATTTTGTATCTACATTTTTGCCATGTTGTTGATAGGGATGCTGGCATGGCGTTCGACCAAAAACTTTGATGATTATATTCTCGGAGGACGCCGTCTGGGTCCATTCGTCACCGCACTTTCCGCTGGAGCATCAGACATGAGCGGCTGGTTACTGATGGGACTGCCGGGTGCAATCTTCATGTCGGGGATTTCAAAAAGCTGGATAGCCATCGGCCTGATACTGGGTGCATGGATCAACTGGACGTTAGTTGCCGGGCGTTTACGCGTACACACCGAGTTCAATAATAATGCACTGACACTGCCAGACTATTTTTCCAGTCGTTTCGAAGATAAAAGTCGTATTCTGCGTATTATCTCCGCAGTGGTGATCCTGCTATTTTTCACTATTTACTGTGCATCAGGGATTGTGGCAGGGGCTAACCTGTTCGAAAGCACCTTTGGAATGAGCTATGAAACGTCACTGTGGGCAGGCGCGACAGCGACTATTATTTACACCTTTATCGGGGGCTTCCTTGCGGTAAGCTGGACCGATACCGTGCAGGCCAGTCTGATGATTTTTGCTCTGATTCTGACGCCGGTGATGGTCATTATTGGCGTAGGCGGATTTGAGGGATCGCTGGAAGTTATCAGACAAAAGAGCATTGAGAATGTGGATATGTTCAAAGGTCTGAACTTTGTTGCCATCATCTCCCTGATAGGCTGGGGCCTGGGTTACTTCGGTCAGCCACACATCCTGGCGCGCTTTATGGCGGCAGATTCTCACCATAGCATTATCCATGCGCGCCGCATTAGTATGGTCTGGATGATCCTGTGTCTGACCGGTGCCGTGGCCGTTGGTTTCTTCGGTATCGCTTACTTCAATAACAACCCAGCACTGGCAGGTTCAGTTAATCAAAACGCTGAGCGTATATTTATCGAACTGGCACAAATCCTGTTTAATCCATGGATTGCCGGTATTTTGTTATCGGCTATTCTTGCCGCGGTCATGTCAACATTGAGCTGCCAGCTGCTGGTATGCTCCAGTGCTATTACTGAAGATTTATACAAAGCGTTTCTGCGTAAAAATGCCAGCCAGAAAGAACTGGTTTGGATTGGCCGCGTGATGGTGCTGGTTGTCGCGCTGGTCTCTATTGCACTGGCGGCTGATCCAGAAAACCGCGTTCTTGGTCTGGTGAGCTACGCCTGGGCAGGCTTTGGGGCTTCATTTGGCCCGATAGTTCTGTTCTCTGTCATGTGGTCACGTATGACGCGTAACGGTGCGCTTGCGGGGATGATTATTGGTGCGGTAACGGTCATTGTCTGGAAGCAATTTGCCTGGCTAGGTCTGTATGAAATCATTCCAGGCTTTGTATTCGGCAGCATTGGCATCGTGGTGTTCAGTTTGGCAGGTAAAGCACCTTCAGTAGCAATGCAAAAGTGCTTTGCCGAAGCGGATGCACATTATCACTCTGCGCCGCCATCACGTTTACAGATTGAGTAGCCTGCTTATTTCCTCACCGTGCGTCGCAGGGCCGCCATCATCCCATAGCCCTGCAGCCCTTCGATGTCACTTTCAGGGCTGAGGAAGTTATTCTCTATGACAGCCCCAGCCACAAATG
>CANRKT010000084.1 GCA_947631255.1 uncultured Enterobacteriaceae bacterium | reverse complement strand
GTCACCTTAAACTGACATCCTGCGCCGGAATATCTGCCAATCAAACAGCAATAGAACACCATCTTCAACACTTATCACCATCACGGAAATACCACTATGAGAACCCTACCTGTCACTCCTTTACGGGCAGCGAAGTGCTGCCCAACACATTCGAATGTATGGCAAACCTTGCTGACCTTTTTGCTGGAAAAACATTACGGTCTGAGCCTGAATGACACTCCATTTTGTGATGAGTCAGTGATTCAGGAACATATCGATGCGGGTATCACGCTGGTAGATGCGGTGAATTTTCTGGTGGAACGCTATGAGCTGGTACGCACAGATCGCAAAGGTTTTACCTGGCAGGAGCAAAGTCCCTTTCTGACAGCAACCGATATCCTCAGAGCCAGACGGGCTATCGGTCTAATCAATACCTGAATTCTTCGAGCCTTATCCCTGATTTTTATCTCCAAACCTTCCCCTTTTTATATTGATCGCATAATGCGCCTGCCACTGTCGGCAGGCGTGTTTGCTTTTATGGATGATTAACGATGCAAACAGAATCTGACCTCTTAACGGAACACAATGAACTTATTCTCTCGACCAGTATTGAACGGACTGTGAAAGGGCGTGATGCCGCACTGGCTCAAATTGAGCAACTAATCCAGCAGCTTGATACAGTATCCCGGCTCACTTCAGAAGTAGGCGGCGGAACGGCGCAGGACTGGGCTATGAAGTCCGGGCACCGCTATGATAGCTGGTTGACCGAGCCATCCGACAAAGCGATGTCCGCCATTACGCGTAATATCGACCGGAGTATCTGGCGCGACTTGATGCTGAAGTCCGGCATGCTGGCATTGATGGATGCCCAGGCTCGCGACCAGTGGCATAAAAACCTGGAGGAGGGAGACCTTCCTGCCATTAGTGAAGCCAATATCCTCAGTACCTTTAAGCAGTTACATCTGAATAAAAGGGATGTCTTTGAACGCGGTATCATCAATGTCTTCAAAGGGCTGTCATGGGATTATAAAACTAATAGTCCCTGTAGCTTTGGTAAGAAGATCATCATTAACAATCTGGTGACGCACAACCGCTGGGGATTCAGCCTTAATTGGGGCTGGAGGCGCGATCAGCTGGCAGACCTGGAAAGAATGCTGTATTTGTTGGATGGCAAACCGATCCCTGATAATCGGAGTGATATCTCTGCCAGACTGATGGATCATATTCGTGATAATCCGACTAAGGAAGCCTATGAAGATGAGTTCTTTAGTATTCGTTACTTTCAGAAAGGTACGGCACATCTCACTTTTAAACGTCGGGAGTTGATTGAGAAGATGAATGATATTATCGCGAAATACTATCCGGGGATGCTGGCAGCACGCTAACCTCTGCTTTTCTATACATGGGAATTTGCCTCGCCCTGATACAAAATTTTGTTATGATTCCATTCTTAGTATTGGCATGTTGAAAGGAGAATGCTGATATGCCTATCCCTGAACGTTCCAAGATTTATCATATTCTTCATCAGGACCGACTGAGCGCGGTTATTGCTGAAGGCTTATTATCAGATGAACAAATCTCGGCGCGTGATGGGGCGGGTACGATGATTGGCATGGGTAGCATTAAACAGCGCAGACTGAATGAGCTACAGCTGGATAGTCATCCTGATTTATATGTCGGGCAGTGTGTACCATTCTATTTTTGCCCGCGCTCCGTCATGCTCTATTTGATATACCGAGGTAATCATCAGGAACTGACTTATCGAGGTGGTCAGGGGCCGATTTTGCACCTTGAGGTTGACCTTTACACTGCGATAGCCTGGGCAGAACAACAAGAGCAGCGATGGGCATTTACATTATCTAATGCCGGGTCCTATTACTTTGAAGATCGCTGCCAGCAGGAACAGTTGGGGGAGCTTAACTGGGAAGCTATTAATACGCATCAATGGAGCGGTGGCAATGGTGTTAAAGAAGCAAAACAGGCTGAATTTTTGATAGAAAACCACTTTCCATGGCATTTGGTTGAACGTATTGGCGTTCATTCCCCCTTAACTTATGGACATGTTGTTAATATGCTACCAGTAGCTGGGCACCGGCCTCCTATTGAAGTGCAATCCCAATGGTACTACTGATGAGGATTTCAGAATGATTGAATACAAACAGGGTGACATCCTGCAGTCAGACGCTGAGGCGATCATTAATACCGTTAACTGTGTAGGAGTCATGGGACGGGGAATTGCTCTGCAGTTTAAAAATGCTTATCCGGATAATTTCAAAGCCTATGCGCTGGCCTGCAAAGCAGAACAGGTCGTGCCGGGGAAAATGTTTGTCTTTGATACGGGTCGGTTAACTGGGCCGCGTTATATCATCAATTTTCCGACTAAACGTCATTGGAAAGGGAAAAGCCGCATAGAAGATATCGTAGCAGGCCTCGATGAGCTCGTAGCGGTAATCCAACGCTATGCTATTCGCTCAATTGCTATTCCTCCTCTGGGAAGTGGTTTAGGCGGGTTGGACTGGCAGCAAGTCAAACCCCTTATTGAAGCTGCTGTTCAACCTTTGAAAGAGGTACAGGTATTGATCTATGAACCTAATGGTGCGCCTCTTTCTGAGCGTATGGTGCATAAAACTGAAGTACCGAAGATGACGCCTGGACGGGCTGCATTGGTTGAATTAATGCAACGTTACCTTAATGGTCTGTTAGACCCGTTTGTCTCCCTGCTTGAACTGCATAAACTGATGTACTTTATGCAGGAGTCTGGTGAACCATTACGTCTAAAATTCCAGAAAGCCCATTACGGACCCTATGCTGAAAATCTGAGGCATGTACTCAATGCTATTGAAGGTCACTTAGTGTCTGGATATTCCGATAGCGGAGCTATACCTGATAAGCCCCTCTGCCTGATACCCGGAGCGGCACAAGAGGCGAAAGTTTTTCTGGAACAGCAGGAAGAGACTCAGCATCGCTTTCAGAGAGTGGCTGATCTGGTCGCCGGTTTTGAGTCGCCTTTTGGCTTAGAGTTACTTGCGACCGTTCACTGGACGATAAGGCATGAAGCACTGAATTCGCCAGATTCGATCGCAGAATATATTTACGCCTGGAATGAGCGTAAGCGTCAGTTCACTCCTCGTCAGATAACATTAGCGATAGAAACCTTGCAGCGTAAAGGCTGGATATCTCCGCTGAGTGCTTATCCATAAAGGAGGGAATATGGAACAACACCGAAAACAGACTCTCAGCATTCAACTTGCTGCAGAACTTGTAACAGAGGTGGAAAAATTGGCTATGGAACAGGGCAAATCGACAAGCTGGGTAGTTGAAGAAGCCTTAAGGGCAATAGTGAAGAAAACACAACGGCACCATCAACAGATTCTGAAAGGGCTAGCTGATGTTGATGAGGGCAGGGTAGTGGATCATGCAGATATGGTTGATTTTGCCAACTTGTTGAAAAACGTATGATCCACAGAAATTTGTTGGGATAAAAATTTGTATGACTTGGAACGTGGTTATCAGTAGGTTATAGCCAATCGAATATATGCGCTTATGATATATTCTGATAAACCCAGAGCAGTATTTTCGCTCTGGCGAAGGTAGAAAACAGAACAATAAAACTGTTCTCTTTTTATACGGTTTTTCACTTGTGGGTACAAGTGTGGGTATAAAGATCTTAACCGTAAAATTAAAATAATTGATATCAGTAAGTTGAGTTGTTACTTCGAGTCCGGCCTTCGCACCAACAGTACGTAAATAGACCTCAACTGAGGTCTTTTTTTATGTCTGAAATCCAGCAATTACCTGCCTTCCCGCTATATTAACTCTCTCAAGGTCAATCGACTTCAACCTGCATCTACCAACAGATGTTGGTACAGATGATGGTATTTCCGGTTCGATAATGTTTGTACCAACAGAGAGGGTGCAGGCTTTAATGGATGCGCAGACCCGTGACCAGTGGCATAAAAACCTGGAAGAGGGCGACCTTCCTGCCATTAGCGAAGCCAATATCCTCAGTACCTTTAAGCAGTTACATCTGAATAAAAGGGAAGTCTTTGAACGCGGTATCACCAATGTTTTCAAAGGGCAGTCATGGGATTATAAAACCAATAGTCCCTGTCGTTTTGGTAAGAAGATCATCATCAACAATCTGGTGACGCATAACCGCCGGGGATTTAGTCTTAACTGGGGCTGTCGGCGCGATCAGCTGGCAGACTTGGAAAGAATGCTGTATCTGCTGGATGGCAAACCGATCCCGGATAATCGGGGAGATATCTCTACCCGATTGATGGAGCATATTCGTGATAACCCGGCGAAGGAAACCTATGAGGATGCGTTTTTTAGTATCCGTTACTTTCAGAAGGGCACGGCGCATCTGACTTTTAAACGTCCTGAACTGATTGAGAAAATGAATGAAATTATCGTGAAATACTATCCGGGTATGCTGGCTGCCAGATAAGTTAAGTGTCGTATGTTTGCTGTTAAAAGTGTCGTATGTTTGCTATGATTAAGAAATAACCAAAGGAGGATGGCATGACTACAAAAGCCCGTATTCAGTTACGACTGAAACGCTCAAAGCGTTATGTTTTCACTCGTGACGATTTCAAAGATCTTGCTGGCTACGATCAAATTGGCAGAGCATTACGTGAATTGGTAAAAGAAGGGCAATTGCTGAAGGTCGGCTATGGCGTCTACACCAAAGCACGGCAAAATGCGATTACCGGTAAGCTGATGCCCGCTGCTCCCGGTGGTTCTGCAGCGGTAGTTATTGAAGCGCTGGAACGTCTGAAAGTGGATTACCGCTTGGTAGGTGCAACAAATGCCTATAATAGCGGTAAATCTACCCAGATCCCTGCGTCACTGGAAATCAAAACCTCACCACGTTTTAAGAGAGCATTATCGGTCGGGAACAGCAAATTAAATGGATGATTTAACAAAGCTATTCCCGGATGTTGCCGACGCACTGGGCATTGAATCTGTTGCTATTGTAGAAAAAGATTATTACATCGTTGAGTTATTGCGATTGCTCCAGCCTCTGGTCTTTGACACACATCAGCTAGTTTTTGCCGGAGGCACAGCATTGTCAAAAGCAGGAATATCTTTGAACAGGATGTCGGAAGACGTGGACATTAAGCTTGTCCCTGTCGCCAATTTTTCCCAGCAACATTCCAGAGACCAGCGTAAAAGCATCCGTAAGCGTATTATTCAGATCATAATCGAAACGATTGCAGTCTCAGGTACGTTTCGTATGGATGAAGCGTATCCAAAGATTACTCGTGATGAGTACCGTTATAATGAAATTCCGGTGCGTTATCCGCAGGAATATGCACAAATTCCCTGTTTAAGACCATTTATCAAACTTGAATTAATGGAAACGGATTTACTTGAGGCTGCGGAAAATCGTGCTATTAGCTCACTGGTAATGGATCTCACCAAGAAGGGTGAAATAGTGAGGGCTTTTCCCTGCGCCACTATCACTAGTACGCAGGCTGAAAAGCTCATCTCGATGATGCGCAGAACGGCTGCAACTGTGCGCGATGTTGAACGTGGGGTGGATGAATCACTGGTGCGTCATATCTACGACAACTTTTGTATTGTTAGAGAAAAAGGAGCTGACGTTCCCGTTTTAAAGCATTTCGTGCAGGAATGCATTGAGCAGGATATTGAACGTTACGGTGCCCAGTATCCTGAATTCTGCGAGTCGCCTGTTGAAGAACTAAAAATGGGGCTGGAAGAACTGGTGAACAACCCTGTTTATAAACAACGTTACTTGCAGTTTGTCACACCCATGGTATTTGGTGAAAACCCTGTTTCCTGGGAAGATGCTTATGGCTGTTTTCGTCAAACGGTATTAGATGTTATTAATTAATCGCATAAACGAGTTGCTATTTTTTATGATGATAAATTCATATCTCGCTCCTGAATTAATGAGATCGAGAGTCCAGCATAATAATTATTTAGCCCTCTAGCAGACGTTTTCTATGCTCCGAAATCTCCGCTATTAATAAATTCACGCCATTACCATCAGCAATATTAAGTAAAGGTATTGAAAGTCCAATACCTTTTATTCTTCCCATATCTGATAAATGGATTTGTGAATCAGTATTCGGATGGCCATAATAGCTATTTCACATTTCTTCTGCTGAAGTGTAAGTGTTATCATCGTGCACGGCAGAAAATAGGTATATACCCGTCATACTTCACGTTGTCGGCATTCGAGTTCACTGTCTGTCACTAGTTTAAAATCCAGTATATAGTCGGCGGGTGACATGTATACTCAGATATTATTTAGGTCGCAAAAAAATCGTGTAAAACTTATTTTTCGGCCAACTTCTTTTATGTTTTATCTCACGCTGTAATTCGTTCATTCCATGAATCACGGTAGATAATATTTCCATCTGTATACTTCCAGGTGATTGCCTCATAACGCAATTCGAGCGTTTCAAGATGAGTGCTACTCATACCGTTAGGCGTCAGATAGGGTGCAATTGTTGTGAACTTGACATTTTCAAGAATGATATTGAAATACTCGGCTTCGATACCAGATTCCAGAATACGGTACATCTTGATTGTTGCCTTCTTCATGGCTCGGCCTTCGCAGACTGTGCGGTACAGGAGTGGCGTTGTCTGATCAAATTCTTTCACTATCGTGATAGGACTGTGAACGCGTGTACCTGTAAGTCTCCCCATGCTCGAATCTACCGGGATAGTTATACCGTGAGAGAATGATTTTAACTCGATAGAACCCAGGCGCAGTGGCATCATGCAGCTACCGACTATCGGAGAGCCATTTTCATCTTCAAGCCATAAATGTGCGGGAGTAGACATACAATTTCCTTATCAGTGATAATTTAATAACTGTGATATTCATGTTGTTACCATTTACAATAACGCGTAAAAATAACAATCATAACTAGGGCGAATACACCTATGGGCCAGACAGGGCTATCAGGGAAAAAATATCCCTGAAGTAATGCAAAAATAATCGTGAGGATCACAGGCCCGTACAGCGATGATAAAAACCTGAGTTGCCCTAGTAGAAATTTCTTTAGTGACTGAATCATGATTATCGGATCATCCGGGTGATAATGTTTGCTATACCGGAATCAGATGACCACTGCGCTTCAAGTGCGCCCGCTCGCTCGAATACCGGTTCAACCAGAAAATACATCATTTCCAGTTCTTGCATGTAAAGTGCAGAGTAATAGGCTGGGTATCGGACTTGTAAACGATGGGCACTGTCCGCGGCTTTCTGGACCAGCCCATATGTAGCTACAACTCCGACAGTCGTTCCAGATGCACGTCCTGTAATGCCACTGAGTTGTACACTTAAATTCAATCCAATGCGGACACTCGTAGCGACCGCTAAAGCATAGCCTGCACTTGTAAGAGTACTCGCAGCGATATGGACATTCACAGCCATAAGCGCTCTTTTTATATGCTCTAATTGTTCATTAGTTTTGTATTTAAATATTTCTTCAAAATATATCCGAAGAATTTCATAGACAACGTCACCCTGCTGGATAATGCGAATAATGGCATTCCTGAAGCGCAGATCTTCAGTCTTTTGCTGCTGACAAACATCATTATATTCATCGGTAAAACAGGATGTGTAATACAGCAGACGGGTAGCGCCCTTTCCTAAGGTTTCAACTTGATTTGTAACCTGCTGACCGACGCCAGAAACTGCATGATCGAGCTTTAGTGCAAGGATCCTGTTGGCCTGAAAATAATTGATGACTTCCTTATTATTGTACATAACCGCTCCATGCTAATTTCCATCAATCCAGTTGCCCATTTTTGCCCACGAGGAGGTATTCGGTAAACAGGTGAGTGCGAAATTGAAAATAATTCAGATAAATACCGATTGAGTACTCGCCACTTCCATGCATCCTGCAATACAACCTGACGTCAGAAGAGGGTATGAAGCCCCATGGACCGAAAATGTACCTTAGTCATGTAACTAGGTAGTGGCAAAATAAGGCGGACTTTTTCCGCAGAATTTAAACTGGGATGTGCTCAGGTGATCCTTGAACAGGGGGGAATATCGTGCAGCCAGTGAAGCCATGAATCTCAGCACATCAAGTGAGGCTTAACTGGGAAACCATTAATACACATCAATGAAGTGGCGGTCATGGTGTTAAAGAAGCAAAACAGGTTGAATTTTTGATAGAAAACCACTTTCCATGGCATTTGGTTGAACGTATTGGCGTTCATTCCCCCTTAACTTATGGACATGTTGTTAATATGCTACCAGTAGCTGGGCACCGGCCTCCTATTGAAGTGCAATCCCAATGGTACTACTGATGAGGATTTCAGAATGATTGAATACAAACAGGGTGACATCCTGCAGTCAGACGCTGAGGCGATCATTAATACCGTTAACTGTGTAGGAGTCATGGGACGGGGAATTGCTCTGCAGTTTAAAAATGCTTATCCGGATAATTTCAAAGCCTATGCGCTGGCCTGCAAAGCAGAACAGGTCGTGCCGGGGAAAATGTTTGTCTTTGATACGGGTCGGTTAACTGGGCCGCGTTATATCATCAATTTTCCGACTAAACGTCATTGGAAAGGGAAAAGCCGCATAGAAGATATCGTAGCAGGCCTCGATGAGCTCGTAGCGGTAATCCAACGCTATGCTATTCGCTCAATTGCTATTCCTCCTCTGGGAAGTGGTTTAGGCGGGTTGGACTGGCAGCAAGTCAAACCCCTTATTGAAGCTGCTGTTCAACCTTTGAAAGAGGTACAGGTATTGATCTATGAACCTAATGGTGCGCCTCTTTCTGAGCGTATGGTGCATAAAACTGAAGTACCGAAGATGACGCCTGGACGGGCTGCATTGGTTGAATTAATGCAACGTTACCTTAATGGTCTGTTAGACCCGTTTGTCTCCCTGCTTGAACTGCATAAACTGATGTACTTTATGCAGGAGTCTGGTGAACCATTACGTCTAAAATTCCAGAAAGCCCATTACGGACCCTATGCTGAAAATCTGAGGCATGTACTCAATGCTATTGAAGGTCACTTAGTGTCTGGATATTCCGATAGCGGAGCTATACCTGATAAGCCCCTCTGCCTGATACCCGGAGCGGCACAAGAGGCGAAAGTTTTTCTGGAACAGCAGGAAGAGACTCAGCATCGCTTTCAGAGAGTGGCTGATCTGGTCGCCGGTTTTGAGTCGCCTTTTGGCTTAGAGTTACTTGCGACCGTTCACTGGACGATAAGGCATGAAGCACTGAATTCGCCAGATTCGATCGCAGAATATATTTACGCCTGGAATGAGCGTAAGCGTCAGTTCACTCCTCGTCAGATAACATTAGCGATAGAAACCTTGCAGCGTAAAGGCTGGATATCTCCGGTTAGTGCTTAGCTATAAAGGAGGGAATATGGAACAGCACCTAAAACAGACTCTCAGTATTCAACTTCCCACAGCACTTGCGACGGAGGTGGAGAAATTGGCTATGGAACTGGGCAGATCGACAAGCTGGGTAGTTGAAGAAGCCCTCATTAAAACCGTATCGCGGATAGCGTTCAGCGGCTTCCGTCAATGCCTGAACCACCGGTTCGTCACGACGGATATCGGGCTGATAGAAAAAGACCGTCCTGCTCAGTGATAATGTCCTGCATGCCTGACGTACGCTCATCGCAAACTGCGAGACCTGATAACCGGTGAGCTCACGCTTTATCACTGGTTTTAAAGCTTTTTTTCAATGACATCCTTCAATGCCCTCCATTCCAGACTCAGGTCAGCAAACATCTGTTTGAGACGTCTGTTTTCATCTTCCAAATCTTTGATTTTCTTGATGTCAGCCGCTTCCATACCGCCATATTTTGCCTTCCAGCTATAATAACTGGCTTCTGAAATGGCGGCCTCACGGCAAACATCTTTGACTGTTCGACCGGCTTCGACTGATTTCAGAACGGCGATAATCTGGTGTTCGGTGGATCGTACTTTACGCATGGCGATCTCCTTCTGGGGACATATTCAGTATGTCGGAAGATCTCTAAAAGTGAATGGTTCTTTTTGCAGGGATACTTACAAGGCCACATCACCTTATCTCTATGAAAAGATTAATGAACCATTATCTTGATTGAATATAAACAGCCATTCAGTTATTTATCAATGAAATGGCTGTTTATACCCGTGTTGTGCGCTGTATCGTCAACGGCATTACGATCTCCAGGCAACCTTTCTTCTTAAAGGCGGAATTCAACATATTTTTATAATACTCTTTTTTGATGACTTCGCTGCGCCGGAGGCCATGTGTAACGTGGTTTAGAGTAAGTAATGTTGATGATCTACCCCGAGATAGATTCTTCTAGCTATTAATTTAAATTTATAACTGTTAGCTAACAACGCTGAATGGTTCTCTGCCAACGGCGGAGATAATCCGCTAGGTGTTGAAGGTATCATATTCTTCCAGCAACCAAGTGGATTTGCCGACATTGCTGCTCGTGCTTGTTAAGCTCATCAAAAAATTAATCGCTTGAACGCGGCTATTGGATTTTATACTGTCTATTTATCATTCAACTAAAACACATAAACCATGCTAATTATATGGTTTTTATGCTTGTTCTTCAGCTCAGTCACGGTATGATTTAACAATTCGCCCTTCAGTTTATGCTATATGACTTTGCTATAAGTAAGCAATTTGGGGAAGCATGATCAGCTATTAATATCTTGAAATAGCTTATCAAAAGTCAACTTACTCCGGTGATATAAGACTGATATGTAACCAATATTTTATTTGTTGTGGTCGCTTCGGGAGGTAGTCGAAATTGTTAGTAAAAAAACATCAATGTTGAGGCGAAAAATAGTTGGCAGCTACTTTGATCAGGCGATGAAGAGATGTGCGTTCATGTTGTTGTTCGTCAGGGACGGTTCACCATTTATCGGAAAGGTGACTGTCCTATCACCGTGTGTGCTCAAATAGTAAACACGTTGTAGATATGGCCTATCCTGCACGGTTTTAAGACCGTCTCATTTGCTGCCGTAGTTGAAGTTGAAAAACACGCTCGGGAAAGTTAAGCAGACGCTAAGCAATGCACTACAGGAAGGTTTACCCCCTGAGTCCTGAGGGATCCCCAGAAACATCATCAATACACCATGATGATGTTTCTATAGGCTCTCGCCATATCGGCGTATACCC
>CANRKT010000083.1 GCA_947631255.1 uncultured Enterobacteriaceae bacterium | reverse complement strand
AATCTTTTCTCTTATCTTTCACGTTACATTGTGAAGTTGTTCACATGTTCCGTGTCGATGGAGGCGCATTATAGGGATCCCGATTTTTAGCACAAGTACTTTTTCATGTTTTTTTTCTGAATGCCTGTTTTTCATCCTTTTCGCTGCTTAGATGTTCGATCTCTGTTGTTTTCCGTACTTTCCTCCCTTGCCATCGCCCAAGAAAGCCGCCAAAGTCTTGCTATACAATGAACATGCCGAGGTATTTATGTCCGCAGTATTACGTGCCTACCAAAACACTTTCCCAGAAATTGGCCAGCGAGTAATGATTGATCCCAGCTGTGTCATTATTGGTGATGTTCAGCTAGCGGATGATGTTAGCGTCTGGCCACTGGTTGCTATTCGTGGTGACGTCAACAAGATAACAATAGGAGCACGGACGAATATTCAGGATGGCAGTATGCTGCATGTCACCCATAAGTCCTCCTACAAACCGGAAGGTAATCCACTTATTATTGGCAAGGATGTGACTATTGGTCATAAAGCTATGCTTCACGGCTGTACTCTAGGTGATCGTGTCTTAGTCGGGATGGGATCGATTCTGCTCGATGGTGCTATCGTTGAAGATGATGTCATAATTGGTGCCGGGACTACGGTGCCACAAAATAAGCATCTGCAAAGTGGGTTCCTCTATTTAGGTAACCCAGTAAGACAAATCAGACCCTTAACAGAAAATGAACTGCAGGGGCTGACGTATTCTTCTAACAACTATGTAAACTGGAAAAATGAGTATCTGGCTCAAGATAGCCAGTACCAGCCTTGAGAGTCCTCTTCTTCGTTACGAATTAGTGACTCAAACTCATCTTCCAGATCCCAGCGATGCAACCGGAACTGTGTCAGCCACTGTTCCGGCGTATTGCCACCAAACTGGCTGGCAATCCATACACCACTCACCGCACAGTTAACCTGAAACCCAGTCACCAAAGCAGTAAAGCAAATGGCCTGTTTACTCTCATCCCATACTTCACTGTCTGGAAATTGAATCGCCTGGTTCATGCAGTCATTTCCTGTTGTAAGGCAGCAATCACTGGAGCAATTTCGGGTAATACACCATGCCACAATAAAACAGCATGGGCCGCTTGTCCCACCAGCATTCCCAGACCATCTGCATATTCAGTCACACCATGTGCTACCACCCATGTCAGAAACGGTGTCAGCCCCTGCTGATAAAACATGTCATAGCAGCGGACTGAATATGACAGCAGTGAAAGCGGCAATTCTGGAATATCACCATTAATACCGCTCGAAGTCGCATTGATGAGCAAGTCAAAATGCTCGCCATCAAGCTTCTCCATTTCTACAGCCTGTACAGATCCTGTCTGGCTGAAGACCGCTGCCAGCGCCTGTGCTTTAGCAAAGGTACGGTTGGTGATAGTAATTTGGGTATTGAGTTCAAGCAGTGGCGCGATAACACCTCGTGCCGCGCCACCAGCACCTATCAATAAAATACGATCACCCGGACGGATCAACGCTAAACGTTCAAGATCGCTGACTAAACCGACTCCATCGGTGTTATCTCCCAGCAACCGACCATCGTCCAGCCGCTTAAGAGTATTAACAGCTCCCGCCAGGGAGGCACGTTCAGTCAGTTCATCTGCTCGGGAAAAGGCCTGCTCTTTAAAAGGAACCGTAATATTGGCCCCACGCCCTCCAGCCGCGATAAAAGCTTCCAGGGTTTCAGTAAAAGCATCAACCGGGGCCAGTACTCGCCCATAAGGATGTTCTATCTTTAGCTGCTCAGCAAAACGCTGATGAATAGAGGGGGACTTACTGTGTTGAACGGGATTACCAAAAACAGCAAACGCTTCCATATTTACCCCTGACGAAACAATTCGCCGGTCAGTGCATCACGAATTTCTGATGGATTAGAACGTCCACCGGTTTCACCCTCCAATACCGGAAAGTCTTTCCCGAACTGCTGATAAACCTCATCTGCCGTACGACAAGGAGGAAGCCCGGTCAAATTAGCGCTGGTAGAAACCAATGGTTTACCGTATGCCTGACATAGCTCTTTCACCAGAGGATGATTCGTTACACGAACCGCAAGTGAATTAAAACGTCCAGTCAGCCACTTAGGCGTACTAGACCGTGCCGGAAACACAAAGGTAACAGGGCCTGGCCAGTGTGCAAAAACGGTCTGGCGCTGTTCATCGGTTAATGCACTATCATCTATATAAGGTATCAGTTGCTCAAAACTATCAGCAATCAGGATCAATCCTTTTTCTACCGGCCGTTGTTTTAAAGCAAGCAGCCGCATCACGGCAAGTTCACTGTCAGGTGAACAGCCGACGCCGAATACAGCTTCCGTAGGATAAGCGATAACCTGCTGTTGCTTCAGAACATCGACTATTTGTAAGAGATTATCTTCAGGAGAGGGATTATTCACAGAGTTGTTCCGAAGGTATGGGTTTTCCACATTGTTTACTGGCACAAAAACATTTTATGCCCTGCACAGTTTTCTTTTCAATAAGCAGAGGATACTGGCAGTGCGGGCAGATGCCAGCGCGTGGTTGGAAATTAATAACAAACTGGCATTCAGGATAACCAGAACAAGACCAGAACGTTTTACCATAACGAGAACGACGCTGGATCAGATGGCCTTTCAGACACTGCGGACAGGGAATGGTCGTTTCATCAGGTTTATCGATAACCTCAGTATGAGAACATTCAGGGTAGTGACTACAGCCAATAAACATACCAAAGCGCCCCTGACGGAGCACCAGCGAACCCTTGCAGTCAGGGCAATGCTGTCCATCGAGCACTTTAACAATATGTCCATCCGCCTGGTTTTTTAACGGACGCACATAATCACACGCAGGGTAAGCAGAACACCCCTGAAAAGGGCCGTGATTACCGGAACGAATGACTAGAGCTGCCCCACAAAGGGGGCAGGATGAATGTGTTGGCACCGTGAAAAGTGCAGATTTAGCCATGGTATCTCATACAAAAGCGAAACAATTAATGCAGCATACCCTCATTTGATTCGAAGAGTAATTCTTCCATCTTCTGATAGGCGTCTTCACATCCGGGAATGTTAAATAACACCATCAGTATCACCCACTTCAGATCTTCAAGTTCAAATTCGGCGGTATCCAGCGCCAGAATGCGCTCAATAACCATTTCACGGGTTTCGAGGTTTAACACTTGTATTTGCTCAAGAAATAACAAAAACCCACGACAATCGGCGTCCAGACGTTGACTTTCTTCAGCGGTAAAGATACGCATTGATAGCGGGTCTGACACTAACTGCATGGGTTCAGTCAGCCCCTCCTGATAATCGGCAAGCTTCTCAAGCCACACCAACGCATTATAAACATCTTCACGTTCAAAACCGGCTTCGGTCAGATCGCGTGTGAGTTTATCCTGATCGACATGTAGATCCGCATCGTTGTCAATGTAGGTTTCAAATAAGTACATCAGTACGTCGAACATGGCATGCCCTCCTTAATCGGACATAGCCGCCGGGTACGGCTGCTACCCATCCTGCTAACTCCAGCTCGAGTAATTGGGCTACCGTTTCTGGCACAGGTTGGCCGGTACGTTCAGCGACGACATCAACAGGTGTAACCTCATCTCCTACGTTATCCAACAGTTCAGACGTTGGCAATAAACTGTCAGGCTGATTTGATGAATATATTGATATTGTCGGCAAAATATCCAGCCAGCGCAGCTCAGATCCCAAATAATCGAGGATATCTTCAGGGTAACGTACCAAGTTTGCACCTTGCTGAATCAATTTGTGAGGTCCGGTACTACCAGGACTATCCACCAGCCCGGGGAGTGCAAAAATCTCACGACCTTGCTCTGCTGCATAACGAGCAGTGACTAAAGAACCGCTCCGGTCATGAGCCTCCACGACAAAGGTGGCTCGACTCAGGCCACTAATTATCCTATTCCGCCAGGGGAAATGGTAAGGCAGAGGAAGACTGGGAAGCGGGAGTTCCGAAATAACGGCGCCATCTTGTTCAATAATTTGTGCCGCAAGCTGGCTATGACGCCGCGGATAGATACTGCTCAGACCATTACCTAAGACCGCAACGGTCTGGCCTTGAACATTCAAAGCCGCACGATGCGCTACACCATCAATTCCCAAAGCCAGACCACTGGTAATCGTCAGCCCCGCCCTTGCCAACGTTTCACAAAACTGACGGCAGCTACGTTCGCCATAATCAGAAAGATTACGACTACCGACAACAGCCAGCTGATGCTGGTTGAGTACTGCGGGATTTCCGGCAATAAACAGCGCGGCGGGAAAATGTGAAATGGCGCGTAATGGTGCAGGGTAATCAGGGCTATCGGCCGTTATAAGATGGTGATGAGGATGCTCAAGCCAGTGCATGCTCACTTCCAGCTGTTGCGATGTCAAACTATTAAAAAGGCTACGGCTTTTCGCATTCAAGCCACTGGCAATCAGGCTTTCATCATTGATTACCGAGCAGGATTTCAAAAAATGAACAACTTTCAGACACTTCTCTCCATCCAGGCTGGGAATCAGCATCAAACGTAACCAAATCTCCGTCAGTGACATCATTTTCTCCCTATCAGAGATGATGAAAGCAATCCTTGCCATTAGTCACTGATGCTGTCAATCAGTCAGGGAAATGTCTAGAATAGAGGGTATCTACCTTTTAACTCTTGAACATAGCTCTGGATATTTATGGCAGTTTTGCAAGTGTTACATATTCCTGACGAGCGCCTTCGTACAGTCGCGACGCCAGTTAAAGAAGTGAATACAGATATTCAACGTATCGTCGACGATATGTTTGAAACCATGTATGCGGAAGAAGGCATTGGCCTTGCAGCAACACAGGTCAACATTCACCAGCGTATTATCGTGATTGATGTTTCTGAAAATCGCGAAGAGCAGCTCGCGCTCATTAACCCTGTATTGCTTGAAAAGAATGGCGAAACCGGGATTGAAGAAGGTTGTTTGTCGATTCCTGAACAGCGTGCACTAGTACCACGTGCTGAAACAGTCAAAATTCAGGCACTCGATCGCAACGGGCAGTCTTATGAACTTGAAGCCGATGGTTTACTGGCCATCTGTATTCAGCATGAGATGGATCACCTAATGGGTAAACTGTTTATTGATTATCTTTCGCCATTAAAACAAAAACGTATTCGCCAAAAAGTTGAAAAACTTGATCGTCTGAAAGCGAAAGATTAAGGACTCGAGCTAACGTGTCAGATTCATTGCGCATTATTTTCGCCGGAACCCCGGACTTTGCTGCGCGTCACCTTGACGCTCTGCTCTCTTCCGAACATCAGATTGTCGGCGTTTTCACTCAGCCGGATCGCCCAGCTGGACGCGGTAAGAAGTTAATGCCCGGACCGGTAAAAGTGCTGGCTGAAAAACATAATATTCCGGTATTCCAACCCGCGAGCTTGCGCCAGGCTGAGAATCAACAGCTGGTTGCTGACCTGAATGCTGATGTTATGGTTGTTGTAGCTTATGGCTTGATTCTGCCAAAAGCAGCGCTTTCATTACCTCGTCTGGGTTGCATCAATGTGCATGGCTCCTTGCTACCACGCTGGCGTGGGGCTGCGCCAATCCAGCGCTCATTATGGGCCGGTGATAGCGAAACTGGCGTGACGATTATGCAGATGGATGTCGGTCTTGATACCGGTGCTATGCTGCATAAGCTCGCTTGTGCCATTCACCCAGAAGACACTAGCGCAACCCTGTATGACAAACTTGCAGAGTTGGGGCCTCAGGGGTTACTGGATACTTTACAACAGCTTGCCAGTGGAAGTGCTCAACCTGAAATTCAGGATGACTCACTCGCGACTTATGCTGAAAAACTCAGTAAAGAAGAAGCACGTATCGACTGGTCACTTTCTGCTGCACAGTTAGAACGTTGTATCCGGGCTTTTAATCCTTGGCCAATGAGCTGGCTAGAAATTGATAGTCAGCCACTAAAAATCTGGTCAGCCTCTGTCATCACAACACCGACAGATGCAAAGCCCGGAACTATCTTATCCGTCAGTAAACAGGGTATTCAGGTTGCCACAGGTGAAGGCATTTTGAACCTGGAATCACTTCAGCCTGCAGGCAAGAAAGCGATGACAGCTCAGGATCTATTAAATTCCCGTCGGGAATGGTTCGAACCTGGCACGGTTCTCGCCTGATTACGCCCCCCTTATACGCCCAGGTTTATCCTGGGCATTTTTGTTTATTGCGCTGGAAACCCAGAGCTGAGTTATGAAAAAAAACGTGAATATCCGCAGTATTGCTGCACAAACCATTGAACAGGTTGTCGAACAAGGACAATCATTAAACCAGGTTTTACCCGCAGTACAGCTGAAAGTGCCAGAAAAAGACAGAGCGCTATTACAAGCATTATGCTTCGGCGTATTACGTACACTGCCACAGCTGGAATGGTTTGTTCAGCAGCTGATGTCACGCCCGATGACCGGGAAACAACGGACTGTCCATTACTTAATTTTGGTGGGTTTATACCAGTTACTCTATACCCGTATCCCCGCTCACGCCGCTCTGGCAGAAACGGTGGAAGGTGCAGTAGCAATTAAGCGTCAATCATTTAAAGGCTTAATCAATGGCGTATTACGCCAGTTTCAACGTCAACAAGAAACACTGCAGGCTGCTGCTGCCAAAGATGAAAGCCATTACCTTCATCCTCAATGGCTATTACAGCGCCTGAAAAAAGCCTACCCGAATCAGTGGCAGGCTATTATTGATGCGAATAATCAGCTCCCACCTATGTGGTTGCGGGTCAATAGCCAGCACCATACTCGTGAAGCCTGGTTAAAATTACTGGAAGAAACGGGTCTGAAGGGGGAAATCCATCCTGAATATTCTGATGCCGTATTACTTGATTCGCCCGTTCCGGTACAAATTCTGCCAGGTTTTGATAAGGGCTGGGTCACAGTGCAAGATGCTTCGGCTCAAGGATGTGTGGATCTCCTTGCTCCAAAAAATGGCGAGTTTATTCTCGACCTTTGTGCTGCACCAGGCGGGAAAACCACACATATTCTTGAGCGTGCTCCAGCGACCAGAGTCATGGCGGTTGATATCGATGCCCAGCGTATTAAACGCATTCATGAAAACCTTGAACGTTTAGGTCAGCAAGCTGAGGTAAAACAAGGTGACGGGCGTTTTCCACAGCAATGGTGTGAAGGGGCTAAATTTGACAGAATTTTACTTGATGCCCCTTGTTCTGCCACTGGGGTTATTCGCCGTCATCCGGATATCAAATGGCTGCGTCGTGACAGAGATATCGCGGAATTAGCTTCACTGCAAAAAGAGATCCTCGAAGCGGTATGGCCTTATTTAAAATCGGGCGGCACGCTGCTTTATGCGACCTGCTCAGTGTTACCCGAAGAGAATAAAGATCAAGTCAGTCTGTTTCTGAGTCAACATGATGATGCGACTTTGGTTGAAACCGGTGATGTCAAAAACCCGGGCCGCCAGAATTTACCAACTATCACTGGTGGCGATGGTTTCTTCTACGCTAAGTTAATCAAGCGCTGATTGACACCAACCCCTGTTACAGGTTACTCACTCATTAAGTGATGCAAAATGAAAATAATCATTTTAGGTGCCGGACAAGTCGGCGGTACGCTGGCAGAAAATTTAGTGGGTGAGAACAACGACATCACCGTTGTTGATACCAATCAGGACAGGCTGCGCAGCTTACAGGATAAGTTCGATTTACGGGTGGTTCTGGGACACGGTTCCCACCCCCGTACCTTGAATGAAGCCGGAGCAGCCGATGCCGATATGTTAGTTGCCGTCACCAGTTCAGACGAAACCAACATGATAGCCTGCCAAGTGGCTTACTCCCTGTTCAATACCCCGAATCGTATCGCTCGCATCCGTGCACCTAGCTATATACGTGATGCAGAGAAACTATTCAGTGCTGATGCCATTCCTATTGACCACCTGATTGCTCCAGAACAACTGGTTATCGATAATATCTATCGTCTGATTGAATATCCTGGTGCACTCCAGGTCGTCAATTTTGCTGAGGGTGCGGTCAGTCTTGCGGTAGTCAAAGCCTATTATGGTGGCCCACTGGTAGGAAACGCCTTGTCAGCCATGCGCGAACATATGCCACATATTGAAACTCGCGTTACTGCTATCTTCCGCCATGACAGACCCATCCGTCCACAGGGTTCCACCATTATTGAAGCCGGAGATGAGATCTTCTTTATTGCGGCCTCACAACATATTCGCGCGGTGATGAGCGAATTACAGCGACTGGAAAAACCTTATAAGCGCATTATGTTGGTCGGTGGCGGTAATATTGGTGCCGGCCTGGCGCAAAAGTTAGAAAAAGATCACAGTGTAAAACTGATTGAACGTGATCAGCAACGAGCGACTGAGTTAGCCGAAAAACTACAAAATACCATTGTCTTTTATGGGGACGCTTCTGATCAGGAACTGCTCGATGAAGAACATATCGATCAGGTGGACTTATTTATAGCCGTCACTAACGACGATGAAGCGAATATCATGTCAGCTATGCTCGCCAAGCGTATGGGAGCAAAGAAGGTGATGGTATTGATTCAGCGTAAAGCCTATGTCGATTTAGTTCAGGGTAGTGTGATTGATATTGCCATTTCTCCTCAGCAAGCGACCATTTCTGCATTGCTGGGACATGTACGTAAAGCTGATATTGTCAGCGTATCATCATTGCGTCGTGGTGTTGCTGAAGCCATCGAGGCCGTAGCACATGGTGATGAGAGTACCTCAAAAGTCGTGGGCCGAGTTATCGATGAGATCAAACTGCCACCTGGCACGATTATTGGTGCTGTAGTACGAGGCCAGGAGGTCATGATTGCCAATGATAACCTGCGTATCGAGCAAGGCGACCACGTCATCATGTTTCTGACGGATAAGAAATTTGTCAGCGATGTCGAACGTCTGTTCCAGCCAAGCCCATTCTTCTTATAAAGAGTGACAGATTGTTTGAATTGTTAAAAATTTATCAAATATTTATCAAACAACATCCTGTTTTTCTAATAAACTCATAAGTACCAGATATTCAAAATAATCCTTTGTTAAAATAGGACTTATTCATAGACCTGAGGAGAGTCAAATGAGTATGTTAAAAGAGTTCCGTGATTTTGCCATGCGCGGAAATGTCGTTGATTTAGCTGTTGGTGTCATCATTGGTAGTGCCTTTGGTAAAATTGTTTCATCGCTGGTCGCGGATATCATTATGCCTCCACTCGGCTTACTGATCGGCGGGATCGATTTTAAACAGTTCACGATCACCTTACGTGATGCCAGTGGAGATGTGCCTGCCGTTGTGATGCATTACGGAACGTTCGTACAGAGTGTTTTCGATTTTGTGATCGTTGCCTTTGCAATCTTTATGGCCATCAGACTTATTAATAAGCTACATCAGAAGAAAGCAGAGCCTGAACCAGAGCCAGCTGGCCCATCACAAGAAGAAGTATTGCTGAGTGAGATCCGTGATCTGTTAAAGCAACAGAATGACCGTCATTAACAGTTTGAATTATTGAATGCCCGGGAGGCCAGTGGTAAAGAAACAATTTGCTTGTTTACCACTGGCCTCCCAGTTTTTACCCTTGCCGAATTTTTCCTGACGCTGATAACTTCCTTTTCCTTTCTTGTTCTTCTCAACACGGACTTTGAATAAAGGGTCGTGGAGTAAAGCCTGAAGAGCATTGTCATTGATCTGCCCTTTCTGATGGCGATAACTATTTTTCATATCATTTCCTTCGTTAACAAATAGCGATTAATTACCACCCTGTGGTTGCTCGTTGTGACGACTTGCTCCCTGTTCCAGGGCTTCAAGAATAGAACAATACATACTGCTATGTGCAGTTCCACAGCATGCATCATTCAAATGCTGTAGCGACTGTCGCATATGTTGTAATTCATTAATACGTAATTCTACTTCTCTGAGTCTATTCTGCACAATCCTTTTAGATTCCTGGCAGGTGTGCTGTTCAGGTTCGATACGAATAGAAAGTAACTCACGAATCGCATTCAGCGTAAAACCGAGCTGTTTAGCATAGCGAATGAATTTAAGACGCTGTAAATCATTATCACTATACAGTCTGAACCCACCTTCAGTACGCTCTTTATGATCCATCATATTTTGCTTTTCATAATAACGAATAGTGTCAGGCGTAACCTCGGCCAGTTTGGCTAACTCTCCAATACGATACATGACTATCCTCCTCGTTAAAATCATCACCTGATAACCTTAAGCCAAATCGCTCAGATTTTGGATATAAAAAAACCGGGCAAGCCCGGTTTTTTTATTTCACTTCTGCAAATTACTCTGCAGCAGCTTCTTCTGTTTTAGACTCGGCGCGATCAACCAGCTCGATGTAAGCCATCGGAGCATTATCACCAGCACGGAAGCCACACTTCAGAATACGAGTGTAACCGCCGGTACGGCTTGAAAAACGCGGACCCAGTTCATTAAACAGTTTTGCCACGATCTCGTTATCACGAGTACGGGCGAATGCCAGACGACGATTAGCAACACTGTCAATCTTGGCAAGAGTAATCAGCGGCTCAACTACGCGGCGCAGCTCTTTCGCTTTAGGCAGAGTCGTCTTGATTATCTCATGACGAACCAGTGAACCTGCCATATTGCGGAACATAGCCTGGCGATGGCTGCTGTTGCGGTTCAGTTGACGACCACTCTTACGATGGCGCATGACCTTATCCTTCTCAGTAAAACCTTAACCTGTGATCTGGTTACTCGTCAGCGATACTTGCCGGAGGCCAATTCTCGAGACGCATGCCCAGAGATAGTCCACGGGAAGCGAGCACATCTTTAATCTCTGTAAGAGATTTTTTACCAAGGTTAGGCGTTTTAAGTAGCTCAACCTCAGTACGCTGTACCAGATCACCGATATAGTGGATAGCTTCTGCTTTCAGGCAGTTAGCAGAGCGGACAGTCAATTCCAGATCGTCAACAGGGCGCAACAAGATAGGATCGAACTCTGGTTTCTCTTCTTTAACTTCCGGCTGACGTACATCACGTAAGTCAACGAAAGCTTCCAGTTGTTCAGCCAGAATGGTTGCCGCACGACGGATCGCCTCTTCAGGATCGATAGTGCCGTTGGTTTCCATTTCAATAACTAACTTGTCCAGGTCAGTACGCTGTTCAACACGAGCTGCTTCAACATTGTAGGCAATACGCTCTACAGGGCTGTAGCAAGCATCGACTAGCAGACGACCGATCGGGCGCTCATCTTCTTCCGAATGAATTCGGGCAGATGCCGGCACATAACCACGACCACGCTGAACTTTGATACGCATGCTAATAGCAGCGTTTTCATCGGTCAAATGGCAGATCACATGCTGTGGCTTGACGATTTCGACATCACCATCATGGGTGATATCGGCTGCAGTCACAGGGCCAATGCCAGATTTATTCAGGGTAAGAATAACCTCATCTTTACCTTGAACTCTCACCGCCAGCCCTTTCAGGTTGAGCAGGATTTCCAGGATATCTTCCTGAACGCCTTCTTTGGTGCTGTACTCATGTAGTACACCATCAATCTCAACCTCAGTCACCGCGCAACCCGGCATCGATGAGAGCAGAATACGGCGCAGTGCATTACCAAGAGTGTGACCAAAGCCACGCTCTAAAGGCTCAAGGGTCACCTTGGCGTGCGTCGAACTCACTTGCTCGATATCTACCAGGCGCGGTTTTAGAAACTCTGTCACAGAACCCTGCATTGTGTCCTCTCTTTGGT
>CANRKT010000082.1 GCA_947631255.1 uncultured Enterobacteriaceae bacterium | reverse complement strand
CGTACCATACTGACCGCAACACGCAGCAGGATAAAAAACATCAGGCCGGTGCAGATAAGGGTGAGCAGGCCGTGGTCACCTGCGGGAATGGCGTGGTCCATGACCAGTTGAGTGCCCACCGGTATCACAAGGCTGACAGTTTCAATCACCAGCGACAGACAAAAAATTTTGGCCAGCGTACTGCGGATCCCATATATGTTATGGATAAGCGTGCGCAGCTTCACCCGGTGTTTTACGGTTACCGGCAAAAATTCACTGGCGGGCCAGACTTCAAGCGCCACACCGGTAAAGCGCTGTGATATCTCTTCAGGCCCGACAGTTCTCCGCCCCATGGCAGGATCATGGATAACGAAACGCCCCTTTCGGATGCTAACCAGTACGACAAAGTGATTAAAGTCCCAGTGCAGGATACAGGGGAGTTTCAGTGCGCTGAGTCCATCAAGATCCAGCGATAACGCCCGGGTTTCCATGCCCATCTGAGACCCCAGACTTCTGACGCTGGCAAGCGTAGTCCCACGGGAAGAAAGGTTGAACTGACGACGCAGGGTGAACAGATCGATATGCCTGCCATAGTGACCACCTATCATGGCCAGACAGGCCATTCCACATTCTGACGACTCAGTCTGGTGCATGACTGGAACGCGTCGCCACAGTTTCAGATCCAGTTTATCCAGCAGGGCTTTTAAAGGTGTTTTACTGTTCATTCACCGGCCCCGTTGCGCTGTGTTTCATGTCGTAGTACGGGGATAACATCCATTGATAAATCCTCCTTTTTTCCAGAAACAAGGTGCTCTGTGCTGTGATGCCGTTTTCCAGACTCAGGTTGTTTCCATTGTAAGCAATGATTTGCTTCTCAGGTCTGACAATCACTTTGTAGTAGGGTACAGCGGCGGTCAGCAGAGATTTGGGTGCCCCCTGGTAGGTCAGCATTTCCTGCGGCGTGGCTGGGGTCCTGGAGATAAGAGATACGGTGCCGGCGAACTGGCCGAATTTCTCCGCCGGAAAAGCATCATAACGTATGTTGACTTTGTCTCCAGTAGTTATGTAAGGCATGGCATCGTTGGGCACCCAGAGTACAAGGGCATAGTGGTCTATTTCATACGGGAGCACCTGCAACAGACTGTCACCGACGCTGACCATCTGTCCGACTGTAACACTCAGCGAATTGACGCGCCCGTCAGCTAACGCACGGACGATAACATTCCCCGTGGCATAAATGTTTTGCAGCTCCTTTTTCAGTTCATAGCGTTGCAGCTCCATTTGGTAAATCTGGTTGTCAAATCCGGCGGCCTGGGTATGAGTCTGGCTTTCCAGGGCAGTGATCTGCAGGGAGTTTTGCTCATTCTGGCCGGACAGGCTCAGGAAATTATTTTGCTGCTGGTAATACAGTGCGACCTGGTTGGTGAGCTGATCCTTATTGATGAGTCCTCTGGCCTGATAATGTCGGTAGTTATCCATATTTTCCTTCATAATACGGATCCCTTCCTGAGCTCGCCGGAGGATATCGGAAGAGTGAATAAAAGCGCTGGTATACTGCACTTTCTGTTTTTCCAGCATCTCGAGAGTGGCTTGTTTGCTATTTTTTAGTCGGCTGATTATTTGAGTGATACGTTCCAGCTGACTCTCTATATCTCGTCGCTGGTTGTCGCTGACCACGCCACTGCTGGTACTTTTGCTGACATCTATCTGGTAAATGGGATCACCAGTCCTCACCACTTGCCCTTCAGTGACGAATTGTTTGATAACCACGCCCTGAACACCGGAATAAACGTTGGCGGCACGTGGATAGCTACTGATTTCACCGGTCACATTGATCCGTCGGGTATAGGTGCCGGCGATAATAAAGGTGAGAAATACGATGAGAAAAAACAGGCATAATCCTGCGGTGAGCCAAAAAGGGATACCGGGAAGGAGAAGCGCCCGACCGCGCCATTTCATTTTTTGATTATCAATCGCGTCCTGGCGAAACACAGTATTTCTTCCTTAAAAACAGGGAGGTGGAATAAATATTGTCCGTTATACCAATAGAAATGCACTGAGCCGGTATTCAGTAGCCAGGCGCATGATAACGACAAGCGGATTGTTCATATATCGAACAGGTTAATATATCCAGTATCTGACACAGATCTTGCTATTACCTGTCAGAGCCTTTTGGTTATCTTCCCTGTCATTATCCTTTGCTATTGGGTTATACGGTGGCCTACACGTTTATCATCGGTGCCAATGTTCTTCAACCAAGAATCAATCACTGGGAGTTTTATATATTAATTACAATTGGTTATGTTGATTAAGGGGATTGGCTTTTCACTGAGACGATAAGGAAGATTGAAGATTAAGACATGGACAGCGCTGCTTATATCTGCGTTTCTGGCTGTTTGATCGGATTCGGCAGATTTATTGAAGCGACTTGTACCATGACTAAGTCGTTCCGGGTCTTGAAACCTGTCATAGCTGCCCTGATGCAGGAAAATAACCCGACGTGGGGTGGGGGTTCTGTCGCATTAACAACGTCAGATGGCGACAAATTCTCTTACGGGTATTTTACGCTATCAACCGGAGAAATTGTTCTGTAGATACTCGCTTCCCATTGCTAAGACTGGATTGTGACGTCTAATCATTTAGCAATGAATGCACAAGATAAGATTAGCAGAGCCGAAGTGATGTCATAATCATCTCGACTTTGCGCCACCCAGGGTATAACAAAGAAAACCTCCTCTTTTCAATTTGCAACACTCAGCGCAAGGGGTGAACGTGTTTCACGTCGAAGAATCGGAACTTCCCGAAAGCTTTATACTTTCTCTGTTCACACATTAGCGGATAGGGTCACTATGTCTCAATTATTTCGTTTGGCTTTGCCGACAGACTACGAATACATCGATGAATTAAATTTATGGGAATTGTCGTTTGATAAGCGACCGGTGCAGGGAGTTCGTTGTGAAGATCCGGTGATCGGGGCTGCACAATACAATCGAGGACGTGAAAAATTCAAGACGTTAATGTCACACCAAAAAAAACGATGGAAACCAAAAGATCTGACTTTTTCAGAGCTGATACGTTGGGCGTTAGAACGTGGAACGCCAGAACAATGCCAGCAAGTATTAGATTTGTACCATTGTACGGATGATGAGGAATATCATGAATTAGGCAGGAGATTAAGCCAGAGTATTGATAACGCATCGGTAGGGCCGATCATTTTTTTACAGGAAAAAGTCAGCGATTATTAAGTGATTTTTCACTGCTTGCGAAGTTAGAAAATAAAGCGATATCAGTGATGAGTGCAGCTGAAAAAAATGCCGACTAAATTCCAAGTTTGTCGTCAAATCTACCCCTTGCTTTACCTCTTATTCTAGCCCATTTGCTTGTAACGGGTAAAATAAGAGGTAAAGCATAAAAAGCATGGGACTTTTTGATGTCGCTTTCGACAATAGGCCATTTATAGCTGACAGGGCGTTTGTAGCGGCGTACGCATTGAGCGATGATATCAACGGAGATGGAGACTTCGGATAAGAGACATTGTCAGAGCATCACTAAAAACCTAAGTGTAGTTAGGTGCTTGTCTTAATGAGACAGAACCCCCTAGCTGCTGTAGAGTTTGTTCTAATGCAGCACGTAACAGTTGGCGGTCATGGCGATATTTAACATCACAGGCCTCCAGCGGTTGCTGAATAATCAGTCGGTTTTCCAGCTGGCTGGCATCAATCTGTGGGCTGACCAGCACCGCATCAATGATCCGTTTGCCGATATGCTGTTCCATTATCTCTAATTTCTCGTTCAGAGAAAGGCTTGCCGCTGCAGGGCTCAGTTCTTTGCCAAGGTTATCGATATAGACCACCGGAGCCGGGGTGCGCCGTAATACCTGATCCATCTCTTCAAGTAACAGAATGGGTAACAGGCTGGTATAAAAACTGCCGGGGCCGATTAACACTAAATCTGCTTCTGCAATGGCGTCCAGTGCTTCGCGTGTTGCTGGCGCTTTGGGATAAAGCATCAAATCCTGAGGGGCTTCAGCCAGATTATCAATATTCACTTCACCATAGATAGCATTGCCCTGGCTGTCCGTGGCCATTAAGTCAACCGGATATTCGGACATGGGAATTAAAAACGCTTCTACTTTTAGCAGGTTGCGAATAAGGTTTATTGCTTCAAGCGGCCGTATACTCAGATGGTCGAGCGCTTTTAGCATCAGATTGCCAAGATTATGCCCGGATAACTCACCGTTGCCCGCAAAACGATACTCAAACATCGCCGAAGCAACACTGGGTTCGGTGATGAGTTGGTTTAAGCAGTTACGCATATCGCCCCAGGCGATACCGCCTTCAGAGCGCCGAATGCGTCCTGTTGAGCCACCGTTATCGGTGGTCGTGACAATACCGGTTAACCGTGAACCGAGAAATGACAGAGAGGACATCACCCGACCCAGTCCGTGTCCTCCACCTAAGGCGACAATCCGGTCAAGATCCGCCAGCGTACGATTACGCATACTTATCCTTTTTAAGTGCTGGCCCATCAGGCTATATGACTTGTTCTATTTACGAGTAGTGTCGAAAGTGCCCTGTATCAGGAGCAGACAAGGGTATTGATCTCGTTTCGACAGATTAGAAGGCATAAAACGATCTTAAGCTAGCGTATAAACCACAAAAAGATGATATCAGCCTATTCTTAATGATGTACATCAACCTGAAAGCTCGCATTTAGGGCTATTCTTTTTATTATATTGAGGAATATCATCGATGTATAATTATTTATATATCGAAATATGAGATAGCACAAGACATTCTGTCAGGTTACTATCTCAAAGACACACTCAGCCTTGGCACCTAAGTCTGACGATAAGGTGCCCTGGCCGTGGCAGTTTTAGCCACCAGGGTGCAGGAAGAAATGACTGCATCTCCCGTATTTTGGAAAGGTGTATTCAGTGACTCAACTTACCGATGCTTTTGCGCGCAAGTTTTATTACTTGCGGCTGTCTATAACCGATGTTTGCAATTTTCGTTGTAGCTACTGCTTGCCAGATGGCTATAAGCCGCAGGGCGTAGCAAACAAAAGTTTTCTCAGCCTGGATGAAATACGTCGGGTGACGCGTGCGTTCGCCAGTATGGGAACAGAGAAAGTACGTCTGACAGGTGGTGAACCCTCTCTGCGACGCGATTTTAGCGAGATAATCGCCGCCGTTCGTGAAAATCCAACTATTCATCAACTGGCTGTCACCACGAATGGTTACCGTCTGGCTCGTGATATCAAAACTTGGCGTGAAGCCGGCCTCACGGCTGTGAATGTCAGTCTTGATAGCCTGGATGCACGTCAGTTTCATGCTATTACTGGACAAGATAAATTTCATCAGGTGATGGCGGGTATTGATGCGACTTTTGAGGCGGGTTTTGAACGGGTCAAAGTCAACGCGGTGTTGATGCGCGATGTCAACCATCATCAGTTAGACACCTTTCTAAACTGGATCAAAGACAGGCCCATTCAGCTACGTTTTATTGAACTCATGGAAACCGGGGAAGGGCGTAGTCTGTTTCAGAAACACCATGTTTCGGGAACAGTGGTACGTGATATTTTGCTCTCCCGGGGGTGGATCCATCAGATCCGCCAGCGTAGTGATGGCCCGGCACAAGTCTTTTGTCACCCTGATTACCAAGGGGAAATCGGCCTGATTATGCCTTATGAGAAAGATTTCTGTAGCAGTTGTAACCGGCTGCGTGTCTCAGCAATCGGTAATTTACATCTGTGTCTGTTCGGCGAGCAGGGTATTGCTTTACGAGATCTACTGGCAGAAGACGGCCAGCAGGCAGAGCTTGAAGCACGCATTAGCTCTGCTCTGGCGCAGAAAAAACAGACCCACTTCCTGCTTGATGGCCATACAGGTATCACCCAAAATTTGTCATTTATCGGCGGCTAAATTACGCTTTCAGGAGTTCATTCATGAGTCAGGTGAGTACAGAGTTTATTCCAGCCCGAATTGCTATTTTAACGGTGTCCGGTCATAGGACTCCGGACAATGATACATCCGGATACTATCTGCGTGATGCGGCCATTGAGGCCGGGCATGAGGTTCTTGAAAATGTGATAACAAAAGAAGATCTCTATCGCATTCGTGCCCATATCTCGCACTGGATTGCTGATGAACGCGTTCAGGTGGTGTTAATTAATGGTGGGACCGGTTTTACTGAGAATGATCGGGTGCCGGAAGCGATCCAGCCGCTGTTTGACAAAGATATTGCGGGCTTTGGTGAACTGTTTCGTATGCTTTCCTACGAAGATATCGGCACCTCGACGCTTCAGTCCCGGGCTGTCGCGGGTATGGCGAACCGGACATTAATTTTTGCTATGCCTGGTTCAACCAATGCCTGTCGTACCGCATGGGAAAACATCATTGTGCATCAGCTCGATGCCCGTCAACGTCCCTGTAACTTCCATCCTCACATAAAGAATTAAGCTATGTCACAACTCACCCATATTAATGCCGCTGGTGAAGCCCACATGGTCGATGTTTCCGCTAAAGCAGAAACCGTACGCGAAGCGCGTGCCGAAGGCTTTATCAATATGCACAGTAATACGCTCGAAATGATTATTTCAGGAAAACACCACAAAGGTGACGTTTTTGCCACTGCTCGTATTGCTGGAATTCAGGCCGCAAAACGTACCTGGGAACTGATCCCGCTTTGCCATCCATTATTACTGACACATCTTGAAGTTAAACTGGAGGCACAGCCAGAACATTGCCGGGTACGCATTGAGTCTGTTTGTCGTCTGAGTGGTAAAACCGGGGTAGAAATGGAAGCATTAACGGCGGCTTCTGTGGCGGCTTTAACCATTTATGATATGTGTAAAGCGGTACAAAAAGACATGATTATTGGCCCGATACGTCTGCTGGAAAAAAGCGGTGGCAAGTCCGGTGATTTTAAGGTGGACTCCCATGATTAAAGTACTCTTTTTTGCTCAGGTTCGGGAGTTAGTCGGCTGCGAGAGTGTCGAACTTGAAGCCAGCTACGCTGATGTTGAACAACTCCGTGCCTCTCTTGCCGGGCGCGGGCATCGTTGGGAACTTGCTCTGGAGTCAGGAAAATTGCTGGCAGCGGTCAATCAGACCCTGGTAAGCTTTGATACTCCTTTAGCAGACGGGGATGAAGTGGCATTTTTCCCACCGGTTACCGGAGGCTGAATGAATAACACCCGTATCCTGGTCTGCCAGCATGATTTTCAGGTGGGCGAGGAATATCAATGGTTAGCTGAGTGTGACGATGACGGTGCCGTGGTAACGTTTACCGGTAAGGTACGTAATCATAATCTCGGCGATACAGTCAGGGGCCTGACGCTTGAACATTATCCGGGTATGACAGAAAAAGCGCTTGCGGAAATCATTACAGAGGCAAGAACGCGCTGGCCGTTACAACGGGTGACGGTTATCCATCGCGTGGGCGAACTTCATACTGGCGAGCAAATTGTTTTTGTTGGCGTCAGCTCGTCCCACCGAAACGCGGCCTTTGCCGGAGCTGAGTTTATTATGGATTATCTGAAAACCCGGGCTCCTTTCTGGAAGCGTGAAGCCACGCAGGAAGGCGGACGCTGGATTGAGGCAAAAGAAAGCGATGATAAGGCGGCGAATCGCTGGTAAACAGCATCCCGCTCAAGATGTGTTAATATTACACAGAATATAGGGCATTATGCCCGAACCAAGACTTCACTCTTCAGAGGATACATCATGGACAGATCCCCACGTTCCAATGATACGATCGTTCAGCGTGCTAATACCGGCCTTCAGGCCTTTATGGCGCAAGTCTATGGCTGGATGACGTGTGGTTTGCTACTGACCGCTTTTATTGCCTGGTATGCCGCAAACACGCCAGCAGTAATGCAGTTTGTTTTTTCTAGCAATATTACTTTCTTTGGTCTGATCATTGCACAACTGGCACTGGTGTTTGTTATTTCAGGCATGATCCATAAGCTAAGTCCTGGGCTTGCCACCTCACTGTTTATGCTTTACTCAGCGCTGACTGGCTTGACGATGTCCAGTATCTTCCTCGCCTATACTGCGTCTTCCATCGCCAGTACCTTCGTGGTTGCCGGGGGTATGTTTGGTGCTATGAGTATCTATGGTTACACCACCAAACGTGATTTAAGCGGTTTCGGTAATATGCTGTTTATGGCACTTATCGGTATTATTCTTGCATCACTGGTTAACTTCTGGCTGAAAAGTGATGCGTTGATGTGGGCGATTACTTATATCGGCGTGATTGTGTTTGTTGGCCTGACTGCCTATGACACACAAAAACTGAAAAATATCGGTGAACAAATTGATACTCGTGATACCAGCATGATGCGTAAGTATTCCATCGTGGGCGCGTTGACCCTGTATCTTGACTTTATTAATCTATTCCTGATGCTGCTGCGTATTTTCGGTAACCGTCGTTAATCAGCTCTTTTGACATACTTCACAGGATAAATTGCACTAACAACTTATCCTGTGAAGGATAAACGGTTTTTTTGCATAGAAATAAAGGTAAGCATGGGGAGAGATGGCGCTCTTGTGAAAGTTAGCATTTATTCTCAATCCATGTTTTTAGTTGAAGGTTAAATACTCTATTTGCAGTCGATTATTTTTAAGCGCCATTATAATTCGACAAACGCGAAAAAAACCACACACTTTATTAACAGGTCGTTTGCTTCCTGTCGTTAAACTCCATGATTTAAATACTACAGCTCTAACGCGATTAAAAGAAATCTTAGATATAAATAAGCGATTAATTTCCCATAAGCAAACTATATTTACATCTCCAGTGACATCCATTAATCGGCAATCAATAGAACATGTGTTTTTCTATAAAGACCCGATGACCTTTTCATACAATTCAATTGAGCGTGAACGCTGATTGTCTTCACGCCCTTATTGCCGATAAAACGCCACTGCTCATCGATTTCGCAGATGAGCGCGACGTCGGTATACGCGACTGGCGAGAGTTTTAAAGTACGGATAAAGGAATTGATACTGATTTTTAGCGTTCTTACTGTATCCCGAACACCAGCGCCATACGGCTTTGGCCTTTAGAATTCTGACCATGGCGGTAAACCAAAGCAAGAACGCAACGGTGGCAATGGACGTTAACGCAAGCCATGATCAAACCTTAAAATATCGCATTCTATATTAAATTCAACTAATTGGAGTCACAATCTATAATAGCATGTAGCATATTTTTGATTGGCACTTTGTATCATTAGTTTTTATCTGCAAGAAAATATGACTCGCTTCACGCTTCCACGTAATTACCTGTCATCTGAAGTGATTAAAGTTGAATTGTTACCTTAGTCACAGACAGTTTACATTTGTAGTGTAATATTTTACATATGTAAACTACAGGTGAGCAAAAAGATGGAGGCTTGTGATGTCAGCACAACAAAATAACATCATTGAAATACGCGGCATCAAGAAGCAATTTGGTACGAACATCGTTTTGCACGATATTAATTTAACTCTGCAAGGCGGGGAAATACTGGCCTTAATGGGGGCTAATGGTGCAGGGAAATCAACGTTAGTAAAAATTCTCAGTGGTATTTACACTGCCGATCATGGCGCAATATATATCAATGGTGAAGAGTGCCAAATTGATACGCCACAGGCCGCACGCAAAGCTGGGATCATCACCGTTCATCAAATTATTAATGACGGAGTAGTGCAAGATCTGACTATTGCAGAAAACCTGTTACTGGACAGGTTGTGTGATGGCCGTATTCCTCATGTTATTAATAAAAAAGCATTACATCAGCAAGCCAAAGAGATTGCCGATAATCTCGGATTAAATTTTTCGTTAGACCAGCCGGTTTCTGAATTAGGGCAAGCGGAAAGACAGCTGGTTTCTATTGCACGTGCGGTTTCAGAAAAACCACGGTTATTGATTCTTGATGAACCTACTTCCAGTCTTTCAGAGAAAGAGGCGGCAAATTTGTTTACCGCAGTGAAAAAGTTGCGAGATCAGAATGTGGCGATTATTTATATTTCGCATCGCATGTCAGATTTGCGAACTTTAGCATCAAGAATCGCCACGCTGCGAGAAGGTCGTATCGTCGGGTTATTTGAGCAACCCTTAGACTATGATGGGGCGGTTGACTCGATGCTCGGACATGCGGTCGGAGAAATTCGTCATCAGTACGTAGTTGGTCATAAAGAAGTGATAGCTCTTAAAGGGATACGTTTAACTGAAACCTCACGTCCTTTTGATGTGCAATTCAAAACTGGAGAAGTGGTGGTATTGACCGGACTATTATCTTCCGGTTGCACCTCTGTAGTGGAAGGTATTTTTGGTATGCAGCCATTTCACTCTGGTGAAATCTTGCTTAATGGTCAGCCCTGGTCACCGAAAAATCCGAGACATGCGATTGAGAGCGGTATTTTTATGGTGCAAGAAGACAGGGGTAATAATGCGATTATTCCAGACTTTACTATTGAGCAAAATGTCAGTCTGCCATTTCTCGCTAAATTCTGTCGTAGCGGAATCGTAAATCGTCAACAAGAAAAAAAGACCGTCGAAACAGCGATTAAACGGACCCATGTTAAATACACGGATGCTGATGCGTTAATGTCTACCTTATCTGGTGGGAATCAACAGAAGGCCATTATTGCCCGCTGGATGCTCGATGACTGTCAGGCTTTATTATTAAATGAACCCTTCCAGGGGGTTGATATATCGTCACGCAGACAGATCGGTGAGTTATTAAGAAATACAGCACAAAACAGAGTCACTATTGCAGTCTGTACCGATATAGAAGAGGCATTAGAAATAGCTGACAGAATTATTGTTTTTAATCATAACAATCTCGCAGGGATTCATCGTGTTGATAAAATTGAAATGTCGTTACTTATCAATCAAATAGCTGCAGCGCCAGAAAAAGACATCGTTGAATAATAAGAACCTGAAGGAATGACTAATGAAAAATATGCGTGAAATAATGATCAGATATGGACTGATCGTATTATTGGTGACGCTTTTTATTATATTTTCACTCGCGGAACCTGCATTTGTCAGCACCATAAATATGATGATTATCCTGCAATCAGTATCGATTGTTGCCATTCTGGCATTGGGCGTGACAGCCACACTGGCGGTGAATGGATTTGATCTTTCTATCGGTTCCACAGCGGCATTCTCGATGATGACTGCCAGTTATGTGATGGTGGTCTTTGATGGCGGTACCACGTTGGCGATTGTTTCGGCGATAGGTGTGGGCATGGTGGTCGGTTTAATTAATGGCTTCTTAACTGTACAAATGCGTATCCCTGATTTGCTGACCACACTGGGTATGATGTTCTTGCTGCTGGGCCTGCAACTGATCCCAACCGAGGGGCGCTCTATTTCAACCGGCATGACGCTCAGTAATGGTGAAACGGCACAAGGTAGCTTCACCGAAGCTTTCCTGTTCCTTGGCCGGGCACGTCTGTTTGACATTATTCCTGTACCGGTAGTCATCATGCTGGTACTGGCGGTGGTGACTTACTTCTTTCTGGAAAGAACGCGCCATGGTCGTGTGATGTATGCGATTGGTTCTAACGAACAAGCTTCCCGACTGGCGGGTGCCAGAGTCAAATTCTATCGCTATGTTGCTTACGTATTGTCCGGCGTCTTTGCCTCTATTGGCGGTATTTTGCTGGCTGCACGTATCGGTCGCGGTGATGTGAGCTCCGGTAACTCATTGTTAATGGATGCGGTTGCGGCAGCGCTGATTGGTTATGCGGTACTGGGGGCCGCGCGGCCAAACGCGCAGGGCTCTGCTATCGGAGCACTGTTTGTCGGAGTACTACTTAATGGTTTAACGATGTTGAATACGCCTTACTACACCCAGGATTTTATTAAAGGTCTAGTACTGGTTGCTGCGCTGATGTTCACCTTTGGATTATCCAAAAATCGTCGATAATAGAGGGCACCATAATGAAAACTATCAAAAAATTCGGCTTATTATGTACGGTTATGTTGGGCGTAATGAGTACGGCAGGTGTTCATGCTGAAACTAAAGCACCGTTTGAAGGTAAGCAAAAACGCATCGCACACGTCAGGTATTTATCACAGGGAGACTTCCCTGAACTGTATCTAAAAGGGGTTAAGCGTCAATCCGATGCGCTAGGGTTTAAAGTCGATGTTTATGATGCGCGTCAGGATGCTGCACTACAGCGTAGTCAGCTGGAACAAGCTATTATGAAAGGTTATGACGGTATCATTCTACAACACGGTTTTACCGACTCATTGAAAGACCTGGCAGATATGGCGGTTAACAATGGTATCAAGGTTGTCGCTTTCGATATCAATGCGCAAAACCCGGCTATCCCACAGATTAACCAAGACGATCACTTGATAGCCGAGCTGTCCCTTGAGCAGGCGATGAAAGATAACGGTAAAGACTGGAAAGCGGCCTATGTATATGTTCCGGGAATTCCTCCTCTCGACAGAAGGGATGAAGTTTTCACAACCCTGAAAAAGAATAATCCAGGGATTGTTGAAGTTGCCCGTTTTGGGACTATGAGCAATCCTATTCCAAATCAGGTTGCCGACCAGGCTGCTGCAGTTTTGCGTGCTAACCCAGATATTAAGGTTATTTTCTCCCCCTATGATGAATTTGCCAAAGGGGCCAAAATTGCTGTTGATGAAGCTGGTTTATCCAATAACGTTAAAATTTATAGCGCTGATATCTCTAACTCCGATATTCAGGCAATGCGTGAGCCGGGGAGCGCATGGGTAGCAACGGCCACCACCAATCCTTCAGTGATGGGAGAAGTGAGTG
>CANRKT010000081.1 GCA_947631255.1 uncultured Enterobacteriaceae bacterium | reverse complement strand
AGGAGGGATGCCGTAGACATTTTCAAGCATATATAATAACGCTTCGTACTTCTCAATCTTTTTTTCCACCTTCACACATTCCCTGTAATCATTATGTAAGCTAATCAATCGACAATGTGCATTTTCATTTTTGACGCTAATGACTTTACGGGCAAAACCAATATATTTATTGTTATCTACTGCCAGGTAGAATGCTGAAGAGCTGCTGTTAAGTACTGACGCGCGAAAAAAATCTACTGCTTGCATGATACTCACTCCTTTGAAGGAAAAACACACTCATATTATCGATACTCCCCGTACAATATAAAACCTTAATAAGGCCGAAATACTAATCTATTTAATAATGAAAACCACAATAAAATATTATGGCTGGAATGGATAGCTATCCTCCCATCACAGTAATACCTCCAGCGAGGACTTATTGCAGGGAGGAGTTAGCGGTAACAATTATTCTGCGTTGAGCATCTTTTTCACCAGTTCGACACAGCGCAGGAAACGTGAGTCATAGTCAGATTCTTCGACATGAACAAAATCGACATTGTTTTTTTGAAGCATGTAGACCAATAACTCCTGAAACTCTTTTCGGTCAATATCACTTCCCAGACTACGCAAACCATCTGCCACCCAAGGCGTATTATTTTCCAGCAAGATAACCAGATCAAAAGGGTATTCGTCGATCATTGCCTGAACAAAGGGATGTTCACGACCTTCGTATTTTTTGCAGAAAGCCTGAGTGGTGACAAAGTCAGTATCAATAAAGGTCACTTTACTGGCATGTTTTACCGCGAAATCGATGTACTGTGCCTGGCCGATGGCTATCTTATCGTAGTCAGAATACTGCAATGCCATTTCATCACCGCCGAGGTGGGAAAAGACATAGTCGCGGCCATATTCCCAGGCGCTGGTAGTATTGAAAATATTGGCCAGTTTATTGACCATCCACGACTTACCGCTCGACTCACCGCCAAGAATAGCCACTGTACGCACAAAGAAGGGTTTAACCTCGGTCGGGATATATTCCCAGTAGCGAAAAGGATCTTCACGAATTTGCGCGCCGCTGATATTCATAAAGGTACGCTTAGGATCAATCAGTACCGTTTCAATGCCCAGCATCTTGGTAAACTGCGCGGCATCGCTCTCTTCTGAGGTATAGATGCAGTCAGGCACGATCCCTTTACTTTCCATAAAGGCTTTGACCCCATGGCTCCAGACATCCCAACCATAGGGATAAGGCTCCATCCCTTCTTCATTAAACGAGTGGATACGGATATTTTTTTGGTATTTAAACGTTTGTAGCAACCAACGAAGACGATCACCGGTGGTAGGCTGATGTGACATCGCGCTGTCATCAAACAGCGCTCTGTCGCGCGTTTCATCATAGCCCATGATGATATGGAGTTCATCTACTTGGCTACAGGCACGTTGGATAAGATAAATATGACCGGTATGGAGCGGATAAAACTTACCGAATACTACGCCGATTTTTTTATCACGACGTGGGAACTCTAGCCCCAGGAAACGATGTAAAGCTTCAAGCTTCTGTGCGCTCGGACTTTTAATTTTCGCATTTAACAATTGGCTGAGGTAGCCTTTCGTCATCCCGCTAGCATCCGCCACCTGCTGTAGTGTACTACCCTGTTGACGAATAGCTGTTTTGATATAGTCGAATGACGACATATGCTGCCTCCCAATGGCCTGGGTCCGGACAAACCTTTTTCCAGACTTGCTTAATCCACAGAAATCAATACATTGATTTCATAAGCAGAAAATCTAATTATAAATCGTCAAACACCGAAAGTGCATCTGCCAGTTTTTTGACTGGGAAAATCTGCATCCCTTCAGGCGTTTTCTTCGGCACATTGGCCTGGGGCACAATTGCCCGTTTAAATCCATGCTTGGCGGCTTCAGCAATACGCTCCTGGCCGCTCGGAACCGGGCGAATTTCCCCTGCCAGCCCCACTTCACCAAACACCACTAAGTCATGTGGCAGTGCGCGGTTACGCAAACTGGATACCATCGCCAGTAGCAGAGCCAGGTCGGCACTGGTTTCCGAGACTTTTACACCGCCGACCACATTCACAAAGACGTCCTGATCGGCCATCTGCAAACCACCGTGGCGATGCAATACGGCGAGCAAAATCGCCAGTCTGTTTTGCTCAAGCCCCACGGCGACACGGCGTGGATTCGACATCATCGACTGATCCACTAAAGCCTGAATCTCCACCAGCAAAGGCCTTGTGCCTTCCCAGACCACCATCACTGAACTCCCCGGAGTCACTTCGTCGCCACGACTGAGGAAAATGGCTGAAGGATTACTCACTTCCCGTAGCCCCTGCTCTGTCATAGCAAAGACCCCCAGCTCATTCACGGCACCGAAACGGTTCTTATGGCTACGCAAGGTACGAAAACGTGAGTCTGCATCGCCGTCCAGCATCACTGAACAGTCAATACAGTGTTCCAGTACCTTCGGTCCGGCCAGTGAGCCGTCTTTCGTGACATGGCCGACCATAATAATCGCCACCCCTTTGGTTTTGGCAAAGCGCGTCAAATAAGCGGCGGTTTCACGCACCTGAGCCACACTGCCCGGTGATGACTGTACATCTGCCATGTGCATGACCTGAATAGAGTCAATCACCATCAGTTTGGGCTGCTCTTCTTCTGCAATCATGCAAATTTGTTCAATGCTGGTTTCTGACAGCATATTAAGATGCCCGGTGGGCAAACCAAGGCGATGGGCACGCATCGCTACCTGCTGCAATGACTCTTCACCCGTGACATACAGCGTTTTCATCTGCTCGCTGAGTTTACACAGAGTCTGTAACAGCAAGGTGGATTTACCTGCACCCGGGCTACCACCAATCAAAATAGCACTGCCCGGTACGACACCCCCGCCCAGTACCCGGTCGAATTCCTTAAATCCGCTGCTAAAACGCGGCAGTTCTTCGAGGCTTATCTCAGAAAGTTTTTGCACCCGGCTGACACCGGCATTACCCGCATAACCGGATAACCGCTCATTACGGGCAACCTGAGGAGAGACGGCAATGCGCACTTCAGTAATAGTATTCCATGCATGACAGGCACTACACTGGCCCTGCCAGCGTGGATAGTCAGCACCACACTCGTTACAGACAAATGCGCGTTTTGGAGCTTTTGCCACCTGAATACCTCTTAACCTTCTTCTTGAATCAAACTACCGGAGAGAATGCAGAATACTCCCATAAGAGAGGCGTGACGAATGGTCACTTCCGTTTTCTCATTCACTTTAGGCTTAGCATGATAAGCAATACCCAAGCTCGCGGCCTTAATCATCGGTAAGTCATTCGCTCCGTCACCTACCGCCACTGTCTGTGAGGCAGGAATACCATATTCTGTGGCTAAGTTTTGCAAGGTTTGCGCTTTAAAGTCAGCATCGACGATTTGTCCCAATACTTCACCAGTCAGTTTACCGTCACGAATTTCCAGCTCATTCGCCACAATGGCATTTAGATGAAGCTCATCACGTAAATATTCAGCAAAGTAGGTAAAACCACCAGAAGCGATAGCGACTTTCCAGCCCAGCTCCTGTAGTTTCGACACTAAAGAACTGAGACCGGGCATCAGTGGTAGTTCGTCCCGAACCTGACGTAAGATATTGGCGTCAGCACCTTTCAGGGTACCTACGCGCTCACGCAGGCTGGCTGTAAAGTCCAGCTCACCACGCATCGCCCGCTCAGTAATATCAGAGACTTTCTCTCCAGTACCCGCCAGTTTAGCAATTTCATCAATACACTCGATTTGAATCGCTGTGGAGTCCATATCCATCACCAGCAAGCCTGGTGTATGCAAGTGGGGAATTTTACCCAATGGAGCAACGTCCATCCCCATCTGATGCGCTAGCTTAGTTGCACGAGGCGTTAAGGTTCCTGCCAGGCGAATAACCTGGTAGTCCTCCACGCGCCACGCGCTGACTATCACCATCGCGGCTCCCAGCTTACTCTGGTACTTCGTCAGGCAGGGTTTATCCAGATTCCGTCCATAGAGTAACCAGCCAGTACGTCCGGCACGGTAGTCCAATGGCATCACTTCATCACCACTGAGTGAAAGCGGCAATCCTGGCCACAAAGAAACGTCGTCAGGTAGATCGCACCAGGTCAAACTATTTAGCATTACGGCTCCAGTATCAGACAAGGGAGGGGTAAAAACACCGCATGAGGCTACCTTGTCCGCCCGGCTTCTGGCAACATTAATGTAAGCAATTTTCTAAAGGTGCATCATGTCACGAATAAAATTTAAATTTCGCATACATAAAGCAGTGATTGTCTTATTCTGCCTGGCACTTTTAGTCGCGTTGATGCAAGGTGCCTCCTGGTTCAGTCGCGGGGGTCAGCAAGCACGTACCGTTCAACTCGAAGAGCTGGCCCGAACCCTGGCGCGTCAGGTTGCTTTTAACCTTATTCCGGCAATGAAAACCAAGAATCCCGATGAAAAGCATATTGAACTGGCCCTCAATACGCTGACAAAAGATAGCCGGATACTCGACGCTGCCGTCTACGATATTTCCGGTAATCAGATTGCAAGATCTGGTGAGCCCATTAATGTCCGTGACAGACTGGCTCTCGACGGTCCGAAGGCAGGCAGTTACTTCAATAAACAGATTGTCTCACCGATTGAAGATAGCAGCGATCTTCTGGGTTATCTGCGCCTTACGCTCGATACCCATACCCTCGCCACAGAAGCCAAACAGGTTGATAACACCACCAATATTTTACGCCTGATGCTACTGCTGGCCGTTGCTATAGGGATTATTCTCGCCCGTACACTGCTCGGAGGGAAACGGACGCGCTGGCAGCAATCGCCCTTTTTGCTTACAGCAAATAATAAGGTAAAAGAAGAAGAAGACGAAAAACACTAATCTGTCACAATAAGCGCAATAGCCCCATACTATGGGAACGTCTTTACGCTTTTTGAGAAAAGGAACTCTGTTATGTCCAGCTTGCGTTTACTGATTTCTGACTCGTACGATCCGTGGTTTAACCTCGCCGTTGAAGAGACTATCTTTCGTCAAATGCCGACTACACAGCGGGTATTATTTTTGTGGCGTAACGCCGATACCGTGGTAATTGGTCGTGCCCAGAACCCGTGGAAAGAGTGTAATACCGCTCGTATGGAACAGGATAATGTACGTCTGGCGCGGCGTAGCAGCGGTGGCGGTGCGGTATTTCATGATTTGGGTAACACCTGCTTCACCTTTATGGCAGGCAAGCCGGAATACAATAAAAGTGTTTCGACTGAATTGATTATCAGCGCCCTGCGCAGTCTGGGTATTCATGCGGTGGCTTCCGGGCGCAATGATTTAGAAGTCGAAACCGCTGAGGGCGTACGTAAAATTTCCGGCTCCGCTTATAAAGAGACCCTGGATCGTGGCTTTCATCATGGCACGCTGCTACTGAATGCGGATCTGACTCGGCTGGCAAACTACCTGAATCCGGATCAGAAAAAGCTTCAGGCTAAAGGTATTACTTCTGTCAGATCTCGCGTCGCTAACCTCGCAGATATCTCCCCGGACATTACCCACCAGCAGATATGCGATAGTATCATTAGCGCTTTCTTTGCACTCTACGGTGAACAGGTTAAGGCTGAACATATCTCCCCTCAGGCGCTGCCTGACTTACCGGGTTTTGTGGAAACGTTCGCACGCCAGAGTAGCTGGGAATGGAACTTTGGTCAGGCTCCTGCCTTTAGCCATTTACTGGATAACCGCTTTAGCTGGGGGGGCATTGAGCTGCACTTTGATGTCGAAAAAGGCCATATCACTCGCACGCAATTGTTCAGCGACAGCCTGAATCCAGCACCACTGGAAGCGCTGGCTGAACGTCTGCAAAGCGCACTTTATCGTAGTGATGTCCTGCAACAGGAGTGCGAGTCACTTATTGCTGAATTTCCGGAACAAGAGACGGAGTTGCGGGAACTGGCACTCTGGATTGCCGAAGCTGTTCGATAATAATTAAACATATTGAGTAGGAGACAGGATCACTCCCGTCGTCCTCTCACACCGCCGTACGTACGGTTCCGTATACGGCGTCTACTACCTGCATTATTGCTTCTTGTTAACCACAAAAACCCTTGTTCATCGACTTTGCAAAGCCGTTCAAGAATAAACCCTCTATTCATGGCTCATGGGTTTAAAGTTAATGATGAATATTAAAGACGGTAACATTGAGATGAAGCAGAAGACAGGCAACGACATCAGAGAAAAAAGGTACAGAAAGCGGGTTCGGACTTTTAATACCATGATCGGCGAGCCGTAAAAAAGGCGCTAAAAACAGTATTTTCAGCGCCTTTTTGGTGATCATGAAATAACGTAAAATTAAGCTTTATCGCCTAACAGTACTGATTCCAACGCAATCACAATCATATCATTGAATGTTGTCTGACGTTCAGCAGCAGTCGTCTGCTCATGGGTACGAATATGGTCAGATACGGTACAGATAGTCAGGGCTTTCGCACCAAACTCAGCAGCCACACCGTAGATACCTGCCGCTTCCATTTCCACACCCAGGATGCCGTATTTTTCCATCACGTCAAACATGGTTGGATCCGGGTTATAGAACAAGTCAGCTGAGAAGATGTTACCTACGCGCGCATCCACACCCAGAGCTTTCGCTGCATCAACGGCATTACGTACCATATCGAAATCAGCAATCGCTGCAAAATCCTGGTCTTTAAAACGCAGACGGTTAACTTTAGAGTCAGTACATGCCCCCATGCCGATAACCACATCACGCAGTTTCACGTCTTCACGTACCGCGCCACAAGAACCGACACGGATAATTTTTTTAACGCCAAAATCGGTAATCAGCTCTTTGGTGTAGATAGAGCAGGATGGGATACCCATACCGTGACCCATTACAGAAATTTTACGGCCTTTATAAGTACCAGTGAAACCCAGCATACCGCGAACGTTGTTAACTTCACGGACATCTTCCAGAAAGGTTTCAGCGATATGCTTGGCGCGCAGTGGATCACCCGGCATCAATACTACGTCAGCAAAATCACCCATTTCCGCATTAATATGTGGAGTAGCCATTATTCATTCCTTAATATAATCAGTTAGCTATTGGGCGGTGACATGCTGGCATGTCACCGCCCAAGCGAATCACAGTATGCTTTTGCCGTAATCCATATCGGAAAGGCCGAAGTATTGAGCAATTGTCTGGCCGATATCCGCGAAGGTTTCACGATATCCGCGTGAACCAGGCTTAACTTTATGGCCATAAATCAATACAGGGATATGTTCACGAGTATGATCAGTACCGTGCCATGTTGGGTCACAACCATGGTCAGCGGTCAGAATGATGATGTCATCTTCTTTCATCAGCGCCAGCAGTTCAGGCAAGCGACGGTCAAACAGCTCAAGACCCCCTGCATAACCCGCTACATCACGGCGATGTCCCCAGGAGGAGTCGAAATCAACGAAGTTAGTGAAGACAATAGTTTCATCACCAGCGACTTTCATTTCTTGAATAGTGGCGTCAAACAGCGCATCCAGGCCAGTGGCTTTCACTTTTTTAGTGATACCGCAGTTAGCGTAGATATCAGCGATTTTACCCACAGAAACAACCTGTCCGTTCTTCTCTTCTACCAGTTTTTGCAGAACAGTCGGTGCTGGTGGTTCAACCGCCAGGTCATGACGGTTACCGGTACGTGCGAAATTGCCTGCTTTGTCACCGACAAATGGACGAGCGATAACACGACCGATGTTGTAACCGCCATTGGTCAACTCTTCACGTGCGATTTCACACAGCTCGTAGAGTTTATCCAAACCAAAGGTCTCTTCATGACAGGCAATCTGGAATACGGAGTCAGCAGAGGTGTAGAAAATCGGTTTCCCGGTTTTCATATGTTCTTCGCCCAGCTGATCGAGAATTACAGTACCTGAAGAGTGGCAGTTACCCAGATAGCCCGGCAGATTAGCGCGTTTTACCAGGGTATCTAACAGTTCTTGTGGGAAGCTATTTTCATGGTCTGCAAAGTAACCCCAGTCAAACAGCACAGGAACACCGGCAATTTCCCAGTGACCTGATGGGGTATCTTTACCTGAGGATAACTCATGTGCCCAGGCATAAGCCCCGGTCACTTCAGCGTTACTGTCCATGCCAGCAGCAGTATGGCCGGTAGATCCTTCATGCGCCTTCACCAGACCCAGACGAGTCAGGTTGGGTAAATTTAATGGGCCTTTACGGCCAATATCGGCTTCGCCTTTGGCGCAAGCTTCAGCAATGTGACCCAGCGTATCTGCACCGACGTCACCAAACTTTACTGCGTCTTCAGTCGCGCCAATACCAAAGGAGTCCAGCACCATAATAAATGCACGTTTCATAGTATTCTCCGCATCTTGTGCTCGAAAAAATTCGATCAGATTAGTATATGCTATTGACTGATTCTGCGATATACCGTCGGTGTTTCCTGTGGTGCTTTATCGTCAAGTGTGATCGCTTCCTTCACTGCTTTGGCCGCTTCTTGCCAGCTACTTTCATCTTTAGCATGAATAACAGCCAGTGGGTGTGAAGTATCAACCTTATCACCTAACCGTGCTATATCAGTCAGACCTACACTATAGTCGATAATATCGGAAGCCTGACGACGACCGCCGCCCATTGAAACCACAGCAAGACCCAGGGTGCGGGTATCCATCGCTGAAACAAACCCTGCTTTATCAGCATATACCGGTTTCTGAATAGCGGCTGCCGGTAAGTACTTATCGTAATTTTCGACAAAGTCACTTGGACCGTCTTGAGCGGCAACCATACGACCAAATATCTCAGCCGCTTTACCGTTATCCAGCACCGCCTGTAGTTTAGCGCGTGCTTCGGCATCATTCTGAGCAAGATCACCGGAAAGGAGCATTTCGCTGCATAACGCCATGGTGACATCAAACAGACGTGGGTTGCGGTATTCACCGGTCAGGAATTGTACTGCCTCACGGACTTCAACCGCATTACCCGCACTGGAAGCCAGCACCTGGTTCATATCTGTCAGCAGTGCAGTGGTACGTACACCTGCACCATTCGCGACACCAACAATCGCTTCAGCCAGCAAGCCGGAAAGCTCGTAGGTTGGCATAAAGGCACCGTTACCGACTTTGACATCCATGACCAGCGCGTCCAATCCTTCAGCCAGTTTTTTAGCCAGAATAGAACCGGTGATCAGCGGGATAGAGTCAACAGTTGCGGTGATATCGCGGGTCGCATAAAAACGTTTATCAGCAGGCGCCAGAGAACTGGTTTGACCGATGATAGCGACACCGACATCTTTAATAATTTTCCGGAAGCGATTTTCATCCGGGAAAATGTTAAAGCCTGGGATAGCTTCAAGTTTATCCAGCGTACCGCCGGTATGACCCAGACCGCGTCCGGAAATCATCGGTACATAGCCCCCACATGCCGCAACCATTGGGCCTAGCATCAATGAAGTCACATCGCCGACGCCGCCAGTGGAGTGTTTATCAACCACAGGACCATTGAGGTTCAAACTTTTCCAGTCCAGTACCGTACCTGAGTCACGCATCGCCATCGTCAGCGACACTCTTTCCGGCATACTCATATCGTTGAAAAAGATGGTCATTGCGAGTGCGGCAATCTGTCCTTCAGAGATAGTATTGTCACGGATACCATTGATAAAAAAGCGAATTTCTTCATCGCTTAAAGCTTTTCCATCACGTTTTTTACGAATGATTTCTTGTGCGAGAAACATCTGAACCTCCTGCAAAAATTCGAGGTAAAAGGCGGTGCCTGTGGCACCACCTAATAATATTAGTAGCTGCTGGCGCTTTTACCGTCGCCATGGCCAAGAGTTTTTAGCAAGCTGGCCAGCAAGCTAGAGGCACCGAAACGGTAGTGACGTGAGTCAGCCCAGTCAGCACCAAACAAGTTATCTGCAATAGCAAGGAATTGCGCAGCATCTTCTGCGGTGCGAACACCACCGGCTGGTTTAAAACCTACTGTTTTTTCTACTCCAAGATCACGAATCACTTCGAGCATAATGCGGGCACTTTCTGGTGTCGCATTAACCGGTACTTTACCCGTAGAGGTTTTAATAAAATCAGCACCCGCTTTGATAGAGATGGTTGATGCTTTACGAATCAACTCTTCGGTTTTTAACTCACCGGTTTCAATAATCACTTTCAGCAGAACATTAGCGCTGGCACAGGCTTCTTTACAAGCTTTAACTAAATCAAAACCAACCTGCTCATTACCCGCGATCAGGGCACGATATGGGAATACCACATCCACTTCGTCTGCACCGTAAGCAATCGCAGCGCGGGTTTCAGCCAGAGCGATATCAATATCGTCATTACCGTGAGGGAAGTTGGTGACGGTAGCAATGCGAATATCAGGAGTGCCTTGTTCTTTCAGGGCTTTGCGTGCAACCGGGATGAAACGAGGATAGATACAGATAGCAGCAGTATTACCGACTGGAGTTTTAGCCTGATGGCACAGAGCGATGACTTTTTCATCAGTGTCATCTGTATTCAGGGTGGTCAGATCCATCAGTTTCAGCGCGCGCAGGCTACTGGTATTTAAATCGGTCATAATTCTCTCCAACAAAAGGGCTAGATGTCTCCGGCCTGAAAACTCAACACGTTGGAGCGGACTTGGTTCCTTGAAGAAGAGAAGTAAACCCACACTTCTCACATAAGATCCTTCTTTCCGCTAATTCACCATCAGCTTCGATGTTATAATTATAACATTCAAAATTAGGCGAACCTGTGCACTGAGTCACAAAAGCCAAAGCTTGAACTGCAATGTTGCACTGATTATATGTGACCTTAGCTACAAAACAAGCGGGATAACTGATTTACTGATAAAGAAAGTGGCGAGTGAGTCACTCGCCATACCAAAGCCACAATGTTAAAATTATAACATTGCTCGGCGAATATTAAAGCGCCAAAAATATTCCTGCAATCGTGGCACTCATCAAGTTTGATAATGTCCCCGCGACAACGGCTTTCAAACCTAGCTGGGCAACATCATGACGACGTTTCGGCGCCATACTGCCTAGCCCACCAATCAGAATAGCTATAGACGAGAGGTTCGCAAATCCGCAGAGTGCAAAAGAGATAATTGCTTTGGTATTTGTCGATAATACCTGCAATCCTGCCGCAGTAACTTCAGCCTCATCTTTCAGATAGGCACCAAAATTCAAATAGGCAACAAACTCGTTAATAATGAGTTTCTGGCCGATAAATGAACCAGCAATCTGCGCTTCAGCCCAGGGCACACCAATTATCCAGGCCAGAGGTGAGAAGACCCACCCCAGGATAAGTTCCATGGTCAGCTGAGGATAGTTAAACCAGCCACCAATCCCGGACAGGATGCCATTAAGCAGGGCAATCAGTGCCACAAATGCCAGTAACATTGCGCCAACATTCAGTGCCAGCTGCATACCCGAAGCTGCACCCGAAGCTGCGGCATCCAGGATATTGGTCGGGCGATCGGGATCGTTTTCCATTGACTCAAGATGCGGAGAATCGTTCGGCTTCTCAGTTTCTGGCATCATCAATTTAGAGAACAGCAAACCACCTGGTGCCGCCATAAATGAAGCCGCTATCAGATATTCCAGCGGCACACCCATCTGTGCGTATCCTGCCAGCACTGAACCCGCTACAGATGCCAGGCCTCCACTCATTACAGTGAAGAGTTCTGAACGCGTCATGGTGGCGATATAAGGACGCACGACCAAAGGCGCTTCAGTTTGACCGACAAAGATATTAGCGGTAGCAGACAGTGATTCAGTCCGGGAAGTTTTCAGCAATTTATGCAGACCACCACCGAGGATACGGATCACCCACTGCATAATGCCGATGTAATACAGTACGGCAATCAGTGATGAGAAAAAGACGATAACCGGTAATACTCGGAGGGCGAAAACAAAACCACCGCCACCGAAGACTTCGAACATTTTGTCCGACACCAGTCCGCCAAACAGAAAGGAGATACCCTCGTTACCGTAACTGATAACGTTAGCAACACCTTCAGACATGGCAAGCAACACTTTACGTCCCACAGGGACATAAAGTACCAGCGCACCAATGCCAACCTGAAGGATCCAGGCTCCAATCACGGTACGGAGATTGATCGCTTTGCGATTTGTAGAAAACAGAATAGCTATCAGCAACAGAACGATCATGCCGATCAATCCGATGAGAATTTGCATACAGATTCCCTGTGTATTTTGGTTAGAAAATGCGGCCGATTTAGCCAGCACATAGCACGGGAAATTATAACGGTAGGTTACAAATTTATAGTTAACCTAATCACAGGCATGAGGTAATAAATGGAAACATTTACACCTAGAAGTGATATAGATCACACTTTATTGACTGAGGGAAAAGAGATTTTCTGTATTGTCTTTTAGTGCACTGGCAATTTCAGCGGCAGACTCGGGGCGTAATTCACACAATGCCTGATAAACAAGCGCAACTCGTTCCGGGCGATTAGGCTGACCCTGCCAGCCATTAAGCGGCATATCAGGGGCATCCGTTTCCAGTACGAGCGAGGAGAGAGGCAGAGCCGCCATGACATCTCGCGTTTTACTGGCGCGTGGATAGGTGATAGTGCCACCGACACCAATATAATAACCGAGGGCAATAAAACGCTCAGCTTGCTGCAAACTCCCCGCGAAACCATGAACCACACCCGTGCATGGGAGTTGATGACGTTTTAAATGCCCCGCCAGCACGTCATGACTGCGACGGGAATGAAGAATAACCGGGAGATCATAACGTTTAGCCAGTTTCAGCTGGGCATCCAGCAGTTGCTGCTGTTTATCAAGCTGCGGGGTGTCCCTGTACAAGTCCAGGCCAATCTCGCCTATCGCTACCAG
>CANRKT010000080.1 GCA_947631255.1 uncultured Enterobacteriaceae bacterium | reverse complement strand
CGGCACTCGAAAGTGCTTTAGATATCAATCTTGCGAGTGCCCACACAGATTGTCTGATAAATTGTTAAAGAGCAGTGCGATAGCATCTTATTGTGCTGCCGCGAGGTGACGTATATTACGTTTTCCTCTTTCAAAGTCAAGCGTTTATTTTCGCTTTTCTTCGACTGGCTCGGCGATTCGTAAACCGTTATTCCGTGTCAGTGGAGGCGCATTATAGGGAATTCTTTGAGCCTGACAACCCCTAATTTGAAATAATTTACTGACCGTTGTTTTTTTATCCAAAGTGGTCAGAAAGCGTCAACTTTTCCAGTTTTGAAAAGCCATAACGCTGTAATACGGGTATTAATTGTGCAGTTTCTGGCGTTAGCGCTAAGCAATAGGCAATGCTTTCATCTGTCGATACGGCATTTGGGGCTTCATGTTCCAGTAACCAGACCGTACGACGAGCAATTGCAGCACCAGAATCAATTAATCGCGTACCGGACGGTAATACTTCAAGTAGCTCTTCTTGTAATAGAGGGAAATGAGTACAACCTAATACCACTGTATCTGGCGGCTCAGCCATTCGCAGCCACGGACGTAAAATACGACGCAGCTCATCCAAGGATACTGGCGCACCATGCAATTTAGCTTCAGCCAGTTCAACCAGTTCTGCCGAACCGAGCATCTCAATTTTGCACTCTGTCGCAAAACGGGCAACCAGCTCATGAGTATAAAGGCGTTTTACCGTACCACGTGTTGCCAGTAACCCTACCACACCATTAGCGGTCATACGCGCTGCAGGCTTGATTGCTGGAACCACACCAACAACCGGAAAGTTGAATTTTTCACGCAGGGCAGGCAAAGAAACTGTACTTGCGGTATTACAGGCGATCACCGCCAGAGCAAGAGGGGATTGTTGTTGTACCTTAGAGACAATAGATAAGACGCGGTCGACAATAAACTCTTCGCTTTTCTCACCATAAGGAAAGGCAACATTATCGAAGACATAAATATAATGAAGATTCGGCAACAGTTGCCGAATCTCATTATAGACAGACAACCCACCGACGCCGGAGTCAAATACCAGCACGGTAGGGCGCGGATCAGAAGGTGTAGCCGCCAGACAAATAGTATTCGCGTCCTGGAGTTTGGTAGCCATAAACTGTCTCGTAATCTTTATCGAACAGGTTGGCTATTTTACCACGAATTGTGAGATGTGAGGTGACTGGATATGAGACAGCAATATCCCACAGACTGACGCCGCCCATTTTTACCGACTGCTCCGGGTAAGTTGAGTAATCCTCATCATAGCGAATACCCAGATAGTGATAAGTTAGGCTCCAGTCTAGCTGTTGAACTTGCCAGTCTAGCTGATATTTAACCTGCTGTTTTGCTCGACGTAAGAGTGATTCATTGGTCTCACTGTTACGAGCATCTATATAGTCATACCCCACTTCATGTCCAAGAGGGCCGGTATCAAATGAAGCCGTCGCTTCAATACCTGTGATCCGGGCTTTTCTGACATTGTAATACTGCCATCCGGTGTCAAAATTCGAATCGATAAGATCTTCAATATCGTTACGATAACCAGAAACACGCCAGTTTACCCCACCCGTCATACCTTCGAATGTGCCTTCCCACTGTTTACTTTTCTCTGGTTTTAACTGACTGTTGCCACCCCATCCACCGTATAATTGTCCAAAATTTGGCGCTTTAAATGCGCTACCATAAGAGGCGATGAAACGATAACCATCAATAAACTCCCATGCAGAACTGCCCTGCCAGGTGCCGTGGTGACCAAACTGAGAGTTATTATCGTTTCTTACCGCACCTTCAAAAGTAAAATCGTCAACTTTCTGCAACCCAATGAGATAAATACCGGTGTTACGCTGTGTGTAACCCTCAGCAAGAGAATTTGTTCCCGGCTCTGTCGTGAGTTTCTGCCAGTCCAATCCCGCGCCAATATGCCCTTTACCTACATCAATACTGTTGATCGACTGCACATTATATTGCTTTATATCATTAAGTGAGGCCGTTGAGTCATAACGGCCTTTGCGCGGATCAAAATTGTACTCTTTGCTACGTCCGTAACTGGAGATGAGCTGGGAGTGAAAAATATCATGGTTAAAGTTCAGGCCCGTATCCCATGTCTGACTATATATCTGCTGGGTATCGACAATCTCACCGCTGCCAGCGAAGCCATCATAATCAGTACGATTGTCGTAGCCATAGCCACGGAAAAAACCGCTGAACTGATCAGAAAACTTGTGATTAACAGACCCAAACAACATCTTACTCATAAATCCATCACGATCAGGCTGCCGCTGGTCTCCGTAATTTCCTTCTGCCACAACATCGAAGCCCTTAGTATAGGTATAATTACCTGCCAGAGTCCCGCGGGTGTCATCCCCCAAATTTTGCTGGGTTGCCGCATCATAGTTTTGGTAACCATTTGAGCCTATACCTGCGGTCAGCATGGTACCTATTTTATCACTCGTGGTAATAATATTGACTACACCGCCAATCGCATCTGAGCCATAAATAGCAGCCCGTGGCCCACGAATATATTCAATGCGCTGTACCAGAGAAATAGGAAATTGGCTCAAATCGGAGGAACCCGTGATCCCTGCTTGATTCAGGCGAATACCATCAACAAGAATCAATGCATGGCTGGAGTTAGTACCACGAATAAAGAGTGATGACTTTTGCCCCATCCCCCCATTTTGTCCAATATCAACACCCGGTAAGCGGCGCATGACATCGGTTAACGTTTTAGACTGCCAGCGGTCAATATCGTCGCGCGTAACCACTGAGATAGAGGCCAGCACCGTATTAGTCGGTTGCTGAAAACGGTTAGCAGTAACCACGAGGTTATCTGCAGAATTGTTGTTTTGTGCCCAGACGGAAAACACTGTGGCGGATAATACCGACAGCAGCGAAAGTTGCTTAATCATCATTTATAGCGCATCCACTTTATACCAGGATGCCGCAGACATAGCAGATAGCACGCGATAGCTATGTTTATTGCGACGTTAGTCCGGCAGGTCTTCGGGCTTGGTGACATATTTCAGATGAGGACTTCCCACTTTTAAAGCAGTGTCTGCAAAATGCATTCATCTTGTCGTTCCTTACCGCTGCGCGTCAGCCCCAGAATTGCACTGGGTTCCCTTTTAACTCAAGGAGGCCGGAGAGGCACATGCTAGCGTCAATATTAGATAGATGTCCAGACTTCCATATAACCTTCTACTGACATCAGGCTGGACATCCCCGACTGAAGCCCTACAATCGCCGCGTAATAAGTATTAACTGACGACTGGATAGCTTGCCATGACCCCTGAACTTCTCCCGATAGCGCAGTACGACGACCAGCTCGCTGAAAAAGTCTCACGCCTGGAAGCGATGATGGCTCCTTTTTCAGCCCCCACGCCTGAGGTGTTTCGCTCTCCCGTGAGCCACTATCGAATGCGCGCAGAGTTTCGTATCTGGCATGATGGCGATGACCTCTACCACATCATGTTTGACCAACAAACCAAAGGTCGTATTCGCGTTGACAGTTTTCCGGCTGCCAGCGAACTGATTAATGCCTTGATGCCTGCGATATTGGACGGCGTTCGTCATATCCCCGCCCTACGTCACAAGTTATTTCAGATTGACTATCTCACCTCTTTCAGTGGCCAGGCGGTCATTTCACTGCTTTATCATCGTAAGCTTGATGAAGAGTGGCAGCATCAGGCTGAGGCGCTACGCGATAACCTGCGGGCTGCGGGTTTCAATGTGAATCTGATAGGGCGGGCGACTAAAACCAAAATTGAACTGGACAGAGATTATATTGATGAATGCCTGCCGGTTGCCGGCCAGGATATGATTTATCGCCAGGTCGAGAACAGTTTTACCCAGCCTAATGCTGCGGTAAATATTCATATGCTGGAGTGGGCGCTGGATGTGACCCAAAACTCACGCGGTGACCTGCTGGAACTGTACTGCGGTAACGGTAACTTTTCACTGGCACTTGCGCGTAATTTTAACCGGGTACTGGCGACTGAAATTGCCAAGCCATCGGTCGCTGCGGCGCAGTACAACATTGCCGCCAACCAGATTGAAAACGTTGAAATTATTCGTATGGCAGCGGAAGAGTTTACCCAGGCGATGAAGGGTGAGCGTGAGTTCAATCGTCTGAAGGGGATCGATTTAAGCAGCTATCAGTGCGAAACCATTTTTGTCGATCCGCCACGTAGTGGACTCGATAAAGAGACGCTCAGCATGGTACAAGCCTACCCACGCATTCTTTATATTTCCTGTAACCCAGTCACCTTGAGTGAAAACCTCGAGACCCTGAGCCAGACACACCACATTGAACGCCTGGCGCTGTTTGATCAGTTCCCGTACACCCACCATATGGAAAGTGGCGTGCTATTAATACGTAAAGAATCATAAAGTACCGCTATCAGACAGCGAAATTATTTTTCCAAGGGGCATCATATATGCCCTTTGTATTAATGATAGAAATACCGAAATAGTTTTCAATAATACAGACATTCATGATACTGCCAGTTTACAGGCGCAGGAAATACCTGAGCAGCTTGAAGGATCACAGATATATAATAAGGCTAATTCCATTAAGCATGGCTGGCAATATCAGACTTTCAGTAACGAACTATATTCATAAATCCTTTTTTTATGTAGCGAAACAGACATTTGTTTATGATTAACCGTAACTAAATTTTTAAAAAACCGCTCAGTGACACTTTCACCATTTTTATTAACAACGCTGACTTTATGTTCTGGATGTATGTCCATATATTTATTAAGACGAGTAATACTCTGTACATGTTTCAGTAGAGAGGGAGGTAAATATTCATCTACTTTATTATAAGGGATAAAGCCTGATGCCTCACTGAATTTTCCTGCACAATTATCCTGATGTATTTTCCCAATTTCATCAGATTCACAATGAATTTTTTTTGCTAATGCCAGGCTGAAGATCCCACATTCAGAAATACTTCTCTGAAGATCCATTTCAAACATTACAAAAGAATAGTCAGGTATCAGATGTCGTTTCAGCGCTACTGTCAGTCTGATACCAAGTAAATTTGCACCTGAGCATACCTTGTTTGATGAATCAAATAATATTAACGATATTTTATTATTGATGATTTTACAATCTATAACTGCACAATGAATACCATCCGTACCCATGTTCGTAATACATCTGAAAACACCCTTACCTTGTGAAAGGTTTCTTTCTATTAATCCAATAATATCAGCAGGGTTATTCAAAAACTCAAGATGCATATCAGGATATTTTTTATTCGCCCTGGCGACCATTAATGGCATCATTTCAATATCCATTTCAGCATATGCCTTTTTACTCCAACTACCATCAGCAATATCATTTTCTAATCGTGTAATTGAATTTATTAACCCTCTATTACTTTCCACCCTATTCATTTTGGATTCAGATATATTAGCAGTATATAATGTGGTATGCATGGGGCTTAACACAGTATGATTCTCCCTATAAATAATTGTGACAGACTATGGTTCATTTACTATTTACCTGTCATCATATGACCATAATAAAGATGATATATAAATAGTAGATAAATCTTAAATCATGGGAGAGATTATTATAAATAGCTAAAGTTATGAGAGAAAATTGATATTAACCGCGATATCCAAAATAATTCAGGTTGCTTGTCGGTGCAGAGCCTGGCCTGTAGATGAGCATAGACAGACGATGTGATTCAGCGAACAGCACGTGGTGATGTAACACCCTACAACGGAGTCAGTGCAAGACGGGTTGGCCTTACCATAAAAAACATGCACCAAAACACTGGAACAAGGCTTCAAGATTACCCATTCTCTGTATGGCGTCACAAAATCTTATTTCTTTAAATGAAATAATTGGGTCTTAATCCCATATTATAAAGCTTGTTACGCAGAAAAAAACGCCGTTGATAGTATCGATAAGTGTTTTAGCCTTTTTACAGCATCATTAATTTCTCGATGGAAATAAATATGAATAGAACGGTTACACAGAGTTTTAAGATAAAAACCCTGATAGCACTGGCACTAGGATGTACTTTGTCATTTCAAAGTATCGCCGACACAACCGTTACACCTCCTCAGGCAAACTATACTGAATATGTTACCCAGCGCCAGGCGGTTGATCTGCTGGTCAATGAAGCCTTACAGGCATTTAAAAATCCATCCCGCTCTTCCGATGCCGGTTTTACCGCTAAGCTGCCTTCTAACCTTGAGATAGTGGCACAGAAATTATTGGCCGCACACAAACTGGAACCTTATCGCCAGGACTTACTGTTCAGTGCAGCCAGCGCTTATATCTATAATGGTAATGTTGATAAAGCCTTGGCGCTTTATCGCGATATCCTGGCAGCGGCTCCTGATGATATTGATGCCCTGATTTATCTTTCGGCCTGGAGTCGTTTCTCCGGTCAAAGTAAAGAAAGTGATGACTATCTGAAAACTCTGCAACAGCTCAATCCGGCAAAAGCCCAAGAATTGAGTGAATTCTATAAAGTGATCGCTCGTGTGACCACCATGCCGCTGACCGATAAGTTGTCCAGTGAAGACTTGACCAAACTAAAAGCGGACAAAGGCAGTAATGCCATTGTGACCTTAGGCTATGCCCTGAATCCTGATGGTTCAATGCACGATATCCTGATTAAACGTCTGGAAAAAACGCTCGAAATTGCCAAAGAATTACCTGATGCTCTGATTATCGTCACCGGTGGTGTGCCTCAGAATAATAAAACTGAGGGGAATTTAATGGCTGAATGGCTAATACAGCATGGCGTTGAGGCTAAACGGATTTATCCAGAAAACTATGCCCGCTCAACAGTAGAAAATGCTCTGTTCAGCCGCTATGCGCTGGCGAAACACCGTATTAAAAACGCGGTATTGATCAGTTCAGGCAGCCATATTCGTCGCGCTGATGCCATTTTCACGCTCGCCAGCTGGGAAACCGGTCCACGAGATATCCACTTCTACGACATTATCGCGTTGGATAAACCGCTGTCAGAACTGCAACAGGTGAACCAGAAAGATATTCAGGGTATTTACCGGGATGGTCTGAAAGCCCTCGGCCTGTGGAGCTTCCGCAGCTATCCGCTGGAAGAGCGTTAATGAATTGATAGAGAGTCAGCAATCTGAAGGTTCTCTGGCCTTCAGACTGCTTTTGATATCGCTGATGGCATCACCCTTGTGACAGGGGCCATAATGATATTTCTGCTGCCCTCACGGGTACTGGCAAGTCACTGACGGGAAAGCGGCTGTTCAGGGGGTCAGTCACATTATTGATAGAGTGGCTAAGGTAAAAATCTTCATTTTTACGCGTAGTTTTTTCCTTCGTCCCCCGCTCCAAAACAGCACAACCTGTACCTGACTAAGATCACCAGTCAGGGGGAGTGAAAGACTGATGCCGTAGCACGCTGTAGAAATGCCCAGCCAGAAGAGGCAACACTCCCTACTCCACAGACAATTGAAGACATCAAACTTCTCCCTGATAAACGATATTTAGCGACTCCCTGTCACCTATCATAAAGAGATAAAATATGACAACGACCATAAAGCAATCAGAGAGAGTCCTTCTACCCTTCCAGCGTTTTGGCGGTCTGCTGCAAGACAGTAAATGAACGATAACGTTTTTCATGTTGTTCATAAACGTTAGCATCTGGCAAATAACGAAGATCAACAGAGGACAATGCCGCCATCCCTTCTGGCAGAGTTGCAAATACCCCCCCAGCCACAGCTCCCAGAATCGCACTTCCCAGCAGTACCGGTTCAGCGGCACTGGTCGACAATACCGGTTTTCCGCAGGCATCAGCCAGTAACTGACGGATCAGTGGATGCTGGCCTGCGCCACCACTTATCACGATATTATCAACTGGTGCACCGGCCTGATCCTGTACTTCAAGGATCTGACGTAAGCCATAACCGATGCCGCAAACACCCGCGACATAGAACTGGAGTAAGTTCTGGAATGAGCCGTCCATATCAAGTCCGGCAATAATGGCACGAGCATCAGGATCAGCAAAAGGTGCACGGTTGCCCAAAAACTCAGGCACCACATGTATCCCTTCTGCCAGCGTAACGACTTGAGAAATATCCTCGACTTGTTCCAGCAGCAAGTCTGCCAGATATACCGGCAGCGGTTTACCAAAATGTTTAGCTTCTGCTTTTGCGTCACTCGCCGCAGGGTGCAAAGATAATAAGCGATCAATAGCTGCGCCAGCAGCGCTTTGTCCGCCTTCACTCAACCACATTCCTGGCACCATCGCTGAGTAATAAGGGCCCCATACGCCTGGAATAAATACCGGTTCCTCAGTCGTGGTCATAGTGCAAGAAGAGGTGCCGAAGACATAAGCCATATTTTTGAGTGCCCCCTCAACGACCCCCACACTACCAATACCACCAGCATGGGCATCAATCATACCCACTGCGACTGGGGTGCCGGGGAGTAAACCCAACTGACTTGCTGCCTGAACAGTCAATCCTTGCCCACAAGCGGTTCCCGGTGGCTGCATGTGCTGACCAATACGGGCATATTGCTCACGTGGAAACTCTTCCAGACCAATAGACTCGAAGTAGCTATCATCCCAGCGTTTCTCATGTGCAAGCCAGGTCCATTTACATGTCACAGTACAAACAGAACGGACTAAATCTCCGCTTGCACGCCATGTTAACCAATCAGCTAAGTCAAAGAACTGCCATGCTGCATTGAAGGTTTCCGGTAGATTTTCCTTCAGCCATAACAGCTTAGGTGTTTCCATTTCAGGTGAGATCTTGTCACCCACATAGCGTAATACCGGATGACCCATCTTGTTAATACGACGCGTTTGCTCTGTTGCCCGGTGATCCATCCAGACAATAATATCGCGTCTGGCATCACCGTCGGCATTAACAGGTAATGGCTGATGCTGATGGCCCACCACGACTAAAGAACAGGTCGCATCGAAGCCAATCCCCGCGACGGATCCAGGAGCAGCACCAGACTCAGCCAAGGCTTGTTTCACTGAATCACATATCGCTGTCCAAATCTCTTCCGATGATTGTTCAGCATGGTGCGGCTGAGGTTGATAGAGCGTAATATCTCGTCGCGCTGTGGCTAACATCTCACCCGCCAGATTGAAGACCCCGGCACGCGCACTCCCAGTGCCGACATCAATGCCGATAACGACCTGATTCTTATTCATTAATGCTCCAGCTTACACATCAACATTGTTAGGTAAAATAACCAAATCCCGAACAGTGACATGGCTAGGGCGAGTCAGCATAAACAGCACTGATTCAGCGACTTCAATAGGTTGCATCAGGCTGCCGCTTGCCAGTGCTTCGTCCATTTTTTCCTGTGGCCAGTCATCGAGCAGTGCAGTAACCACGGGGCCGGGTAATACGGCACCCACACGCACACCATGCTTAAAGACCTGACGACGCGTTGAGTGAACAAAAGCCTGTACCGCAAATTTAGACGCAGTATAAATCGGCTCCCAGATCACCGGCACCACACCGGCAACTGAGCTGGTGAACAGGATATCACCCGATTTCTGCTCAATCAGATGCGGCAGTACAGCGCGTACTGAACGGAATGCAGCATTAATATTCAGATTTAATACACGATCCCAGACATCCGGATCACCTTCGGCAACCAGACCACCAATATAGGCACCCGCATTGGCATGGAAAATATCCAGGCGACCAGCTAATTCCAAAATGCGCGGCAGGATGCTATCGACATCTTTAGGATCCAACAGGTCAACAACCAGTGGCATAGCATTCGGACCCAGTTCCTTTACCAACTCGTTTAGCTTGTCTTCTGCGCGGTCAATCAGGACCACTTTAGCACCTGCACCAATCAGCGTTCTGGCGCACTCCAGACCAATTCCGGAAGCCGCACCTGTAATGGCAGCAACTTTATTTGCAATCGAAACACCCATTTGAAACTCCTTTAAGACTAAGCCCGCCCGTGGCTGACACGAGAGCGGCGTGCAAGTGAATCTACGATAACAGCAATAGCCAATACTCCACCTGTAATCATATAGCGTAGGGAAGAGGAAAGATTTAATAGCGTTAATCCATTCGAAATGGACTGAATGACAATAACACCTAGCAGGGCTGACCATGCACTCCCCCGGCCGCCAAATAAACTGGTCCCACCAATTACTGCAGCCGCTATCGCATTTAAATTAACATCGCCCGTTCCCGCTTGTTGGCTGGCGGAGGCAAGACGTGAGGCCGCCAGGATACCCCCCAGCGTGGCAAAGGTACTACAGAGCATAAAGCAACTGACGTAGATGGCTTTAACATTGATTCCAGAACGACGGGCGGCTTCACGATTACCACCGACAGCAAAGACCGACCGGCCCCATTTCGTGCGTTTCAGTGCATAATTCAGCAACATCGTCATGACAACAAACAGACCAAAAATCCAGGGCACCCCCCGGCCGAGGTTGAGATAATAAGCAGCAAAAGCTAACCCTGCCGTCAGGACGCCAGCCCGTAAAAGCAGTGTACTCAGAGGCTCTGTAGAAAGACTGGCAGCGATACGGCGTGAGCGCATATTCGCTCCGACAATTAGCATCACGATGCCCGGTAATAAGGCCACCAGATAGGAGAACCAGTCTGGCATCACCATGATTTGTCCAAACTGCACCACGACCGAGTCGTACGGCAGGTTGATACTGCCGGTTGTACCCAGTACATACAGTTGTAAGCCAAGGAGTGCTAATAGACCCGCCAGGGTAGCGACAAAACTGGGCATCCCCATACGATTAAAAAGCCAGGCATACACCGCGCCCACTGCAGCACCAAAGATAAGCGCAGCAAGCACTGCCATACCTATCGACCAACCCATATTGACCCACAAGACCCCAAACAGTGCTGAGGCAAGGCCACTCATAGAGCCAATAGAAAGATCAATTTCACCCAGTAACAGAACACAAACCACGCCCAGAGCAAGAAAACCAACAGTGGCACTGTCAAATAAAAGGTTGACCAGATTGCCTGGTGCCAGGAACACAGGATTCAGTATTGAAAAGACGGTGGAAATAATAATTAAACCCAGTGCCACAGGTAACATGCCCAGGTCGCCGGAACGAATACGGCCAATAAAAGCTTTAAGCGCACCGGAGAGACTATCTGAGTGAGTGACACGTTCATCGCTACGATCGAGCATCGCCATATTTTTTTCCTGCTTAGAAGAAGAGTTGCTCATAGCACACCCTCATTGATCTGGGCGCGACGTCCTATTCTGCGTGATACGGAGTTTTCAGTTGCCCCCGTAATCGCGGCGATTAATTCATGATTGGAAGCTTCTGGCGTGAAAACCCCCTGATTACGTCCCAGACGCAGCACCACGATACGGTCAGCTACTGCACGTACATCTTCCATATTATGGCTAATGATGATGACACCCAGGCCACGTTCCCGTAGACGATCAATCAGGTTAAGGACTTCTGCTGTTTGTGCCACGCCTAAAGCTGCAGTTGGCTCGTCCAGCATCACAATCTTAGGATTGGTCAGCAGGGAGCGCGCTATCGCGACTGTCTGGCGCTGCCCACCGGACAGTGAAGCTATCGGCTCACGTACCGACGGAATACGGGCAGCCAGTTCTTTGAGTAGAGTCCAGGCCCTGACTTCCATCGAGACTTCATCCAACTGGAAGGGTTGCAGCTCCTGACCTAGAAACAGATTCGCCACTACGTCCAAGTTTTCACATAACGCTAAATCCTGGAATACCGTTGCGATACCCAGATCCAGTGCCTTACCTGGACTGCTTAAGGTTACTGATTGACCACAATACTCAACATTTCCGGACGTCGGTCGGTGGACACCCGCTAAGACTTTTACCAGCGTTGACTTGCCAGCACCGTTATCCCCTACCAGAGCAATCACCTCACCTGCTCTGACCTCCAGATCAATATCAGTTAATGCGGATACCGCACCAAAATTTTTGGAGACCTTACTCAGCTTTAACAGTAACTCTCCTGTCTTTGGGGAATTTATTGCATCAACAGCCATGATTACACCTCAACTCACCAATATGTGCCCGGACTCAGTCCGGGCGGATTCGTTACTCAATACCTAACTTTTTACAAGCAGCAACATAGTCACCGGTACAGACCTGAGCAGGCGTCTGAATATGCTTATCGAAGATCTCGGCTTTGATATTCTCAGCTGTCACGACTGCGGGTACAAATAATTGAGAAGGTGTGTTGTAGAGTGTGGTGGTCGCTGTCGGTGTTTTACCGTCCAGTAAATCGATAGCGACTTGTGCCGCTGCTGCGGCAACAATTTCTGATGGTTTAGAAATCGTGTTGTACTGGTCACCCGCAATAATCAGTTGCAGTGCCGCAATGGTGGCATCATTGCCAGTGACTGGAGGTACAGGGTTCATGCCAGCGGCCTTGAATGCCGCTATCGCTCCCCCCCCGGTGCCATCATTAGCTGCTACAACCCCTTTAATCTGGTCACCAAAACGGGTAATTTGCCCGGCTGACCACTCTTGAGCTTTAGAAGGTAACCAGTCTGGGGTATCAAATTCAGCCAGTGTTTTATATCCAGACTCTTTTAAACCGCGATGAATACCATCCCGGATCAGTCCTGCAGCCGCATCGGTTGGTGAACCATTAATCTGGAGTACACCACTCCCCTCTGGAACACCCGTATCTTTAAGATGCTGTACTAGCGAGTGAGAAATCGCATAACCGATCCCTTCGTTATCGAAGGAAACATAAAAATCAGCGGGTTTATCTGGAATAGGACGATCGTAAGCGATAACTTTAACACCCTGAGATTGCGCCTGGTGGACTAAGCCCGAAGCGGCAAGTGAATCGACCGGGTCCAGAACGATAACTTTGGCACCCTGAGCAATCGCCGAGTTAAACTGCTGTTGTTGCAATGAAG
>CANRKT010000079.1 GCA_947631255.1 uncultured Enterobacteriaceae bacterium | reverse complement strand
CCGTTCTAAAAAATATCATCGTCTTTTTGTTAAGATTTACCGGTAAGCCCCAATGCTTAAGCATCGGGGCTTTTTCTTTGGTGATTTTACAGGAGTACCTACGGCTGGCTGTACTGATTAGCAGAAGAGAACAAATGAGTAGCTGGATCGGCATTCTGAAAGTTATCGAAACCAATAATATCTGCTTATACGCGCTAAGCTTCCTGACTTAACAATACGGCTTTGCAAAGCCTTTGTCTCTTACACAGAGCCTTTGCTGTAGTGCGTTTGTGTGCAAACTCGGCTGACCGTATCATCCTGAGAACAATTTCCTGATTTTTTACTGTCCAATCTGAACCCTGAATCATTTTCATACGTATAGATGTGGGTGAGAGGTTTATAACCATATTATCTTTAAGGTTTAACATGAAGGAAATGTTATGAAATAACGTGTAAGGATGCATGATTTCTTACAACTTGTTATTCACGAATATCTTTAATAAAAAATACATAAGAATCATCTTAACGAAATAAAATAATTTATAATTGATTTTAAAGGGATTTTTAATCTCTCTGTATAATAATTGAACTATTGTAAGTTTAAAGTTAGGAAATCTTTTTTGACAAAAAAAAATCTGCGTCTACGCTTAGAGTAAATGAGGTTGTTTGGTTAATACGAAGTTATTTTTATAGGTAAGATAGACAATGTCATTATTGAAACGATAAAGATAAGGTTAATGTTAAATGCAATTGTTAAATTAAAATGCTTTTATCTTACAACAAGGTAATATTGACTTTATTTAATAAACAAATGGCGTAGCGAAATGTAAAGTATTTTTTAATTATTAATAATATAGTTGCTCAGAATCACAATGATAGCTAACCTATTATTCATTCACTGAGTTGCTAAATATAATTTTACTGAAAACGCACTACCTCAAATATCTTTTTTGGGGGGTTATGATTCAATTAATTCGTGCGCTTTAATTTCTTATTTATTAAATGAGAATATATATCAGTACGTAATAATGTGTAGTAACTGAACATTAAAATGTAGTAAACCAATATGTCTTATTGCAACAGAAGTAAGACTAACAGCTATAACTTGTTAACACATAAAATTGTTTTTTACAGAGGCGGATTATGAAAAAGATTATATTAGCAGCACTGGTTTCTAGTGTAATGACTTCAACTGCATTTGCAGCACCAATAGATGCAGGACAAGGTACTGTTACGTTTGAAGGTTCTATTATTGAGGCCGCATGTGGTATTGCACCTGAATCTACCGATCAGACTGTTAATTTGGGTCAGATTGCAAAAATTCAGCTGGTAGATGCGGGTACTTCTACTCCAGTTCCATTTAAAATTGAACTGGTAGATTGTGATACTTCTTTCGTTCCAACAGGTGCTACCGATCCAGTAACTACTGCTAGTGTAACTTTTAGTGGTCCTGGCGCCATGATCGCCGGTGCTGAGTCTCCTAACCTGTTAGCAATTCAAGGCACTGCTGCTGGTGCTGGTGTGGCTATCTCTGGTTTAAATGGTGAGCTCGTTACTATTAACGATAAGACTAAACCTGCAGGAACCATTACCCTGCAAGATGGTGATAATACTCTGCTGTTCTCTGCATATCTGCAAGGTTTCCCTGGTAGCACTGCTTCAACCATCACTGCTGGTGCATTTCAGTCTGTAGCTAACTTTACGATGAGCTACGAATAAATTTAGTTTCCGGTTGATTTAATATAAGGATAAGGCTGTGAGAATATTTAGATTAGATTATTTTTTTCTACTTTCTTGTAGCCTTGTCCTATCAACATCATACGCGAGTACCATGGGACATGGAACTGTATCGATGAACGGAGAAATCGTTGATACCGCTTGTGCTATATCTATGGAGTCTAAAGAACAATCTATTGATATGGGCATTCTTCCTTTGGGGGTTATTCGTAGTCAGGGGGAGGGGGATTATCGTGATGTAGATATTTATTTAGTTAATTGTGATTTAGGCAAATCAGAAAGACCAGGAAAACCAGCAGAACAATGGTCAGTGTTACGAATGACATTTGATGGGGAATCTGAAAATGGATTATTTCAAGTCTTTGGTGAAGCCAGTGGCGTGGGAATCTACATGCAAGATGAAAATAACCGCCAAGTTATCCCCGGTGACGCATTGCCTGAACAAGAGATTTTTCCTGGGACGATGCATTTACGTTACAAGTTAAAATTAGTATCAAATAATCAACCATTACGTGCAGGCACTTATCAGAGTACTATTCGATTTAAAGTCGATTATTATTAACTGATGTGCGCTTATTTGAATGCATAATAGGTGTCTTTTCTATGTCTTTACGCAATATCTGCATGTTTCGACTAGCATCATTATCATTGGCTGTAATGTCTGCTTGCTTTTCAACAGCTAATTATGCATTGGCTGCCGATATGATTGAGTTCAATACAGACGTATTGGATGTGAAAGACAAAGAAAATATCAACTTATCACAGTTCTCGCGTGCTGGTTACATTATGCCGGGTACTTATTCCTTAGAACTTAAGGTCAATAACGATACTCTGGAAGAGACGTCTATTCCTTTCTATGCTCCACCAGATGATCCTGATGGAAGCATGGCTTGTTTATCACCAGAAGTTACAGATAAATTAGCTCTGACAGCTGATTCATTACGTATGTTAACTTGGTGGCATGATGGGCAGTGTCTTGATATCAATAGTTTGCCAGGCCTCCAGTTACGGACTGACTTATCAACTTCGTCTTTATATGTCAGTATACCGCAGGCATATATGGAATATACTGCACCAAACTGGGATCCACCATCTCGTTGGGATCAGGGCATTAGTGCGCTCATTGCTGACTATAATTTAAATGGGAATGTTAATCGTTCTTATCGCGGCGATCATAATAGCTATGCTTTGAACGGTAATGGTGTGACAGGTATTAACTTTGGTGCTTGGCGTGCGCGTGCTGACTGGCAGGGACGGCTTAATCACGCGACAGGCTCGGACCAACCCGTCAATACTAAATTTCAGTGGACCCGCTTTTATGCTTACCGCGCGGTGCCATCACTGGCAGCAAAATTAGTTGTCGGTGAAGATTACTTGGTATCGAATATTTTTGATTCGTTCCGCTTTATGGGTGCTAGCTTACGTTCCGACTTGAATATGTTACCTCCTAACTTGCGTGGTTATGCTCCGGAAGTCACCGGTATCGCTAAAACCAATGCTACGGTAATTATTAGTCAGCAAGGCCGTATTATTTATAGTGAACAGGTCGCGCCTGGACCATTTCGTATTCAAAATTTGAATGATGCCATCAGTGGTAAACTGGATGTCAAAGTTGAAGAGCAAGATGGTTCAGTGCAGGAGTTTTCACTTGATACTGCGAACTTACCTTATTTAACCAGACCTGGGCAGTTACAATATAAATTGGCCTTAGGAAAACCGAGCAATATTGATAGAAAAAATGAAGGTGATAATTTTATTACTGGAGAGTTTTCTTGGGGGATCAGTAATGGTTGGTCATTATTCGGTGGTAGTTTAAACAGTAAAAATTATAACGCTTTATCTTTAGGTATTGGTAGGGACTTGTTGATGTTTGGTGCAATATCCGCTGACATCATACAGTCGTTTGCTAAATTAAAAGAGCAAGGCAATTTTACGGGCTCAGCGTATCGGTTAAGTTATGCAAAACGATTCGATTCAATAGACAGCCAAATTCAATTTGCAGGATATCGATTTGCTGAACGTGATTACATGAGTATGGCTGATTTCCTACAAGCCCGTAATCATGGTGCGATATATGGAAAAAGTAAAGAACTCTATACTGTATCTTTAAGTAAGAATTTTAAGGAATTAGGATTCTCTGCTTTTCTCAGCTACAACCACCAAACGTATTGGGACAGGAAAGGAACAGATTATTACAGTCTGTCAGCATCTAAATATTTTGATATTGGCCGCGTCAAAAATGTGAGTATGAGTTTGTCAGCTAACCGTAATATGTATAACGGCGTGAAGGATGATAGTCTGTTTTTATCCGTTTCAATGCCGCTTGAGAATGGGGCAAATGTCGGATATTCACTGAGTAGTTCACGTTACGATACTTTAAATCGGGTAAGCTATTATGACCAATTAAATGATCGTACGAATTATCAATTGAGTAGCGGTACCAGTCGAAGAGGTACATCGGGTAGTGCCTATATTACGCATCAAGGTGATATTGCACGCTTAAGCGCAAATGCAAGCTATCAGCATAATCAATACAGTGCTTATGGACTTTCTGCAAGCGGTGGTCTGACAATCACAGCTGATGGGGCGGGCTTTCATCGTATGAATACGATGGGAGGAACACGAATGCTTGTTGATACGGATGGCGTGGCAAATGTCCCTATTAAAGGATATGGTGCGCCTGTTGAGTCAAATTCATTTGGTAAAGCAATTGTTGGCGATGTGAATAGCTATTATCGTAGCAAAGTTTACATTGATTTAAATGAATTACCTGATGATATGGACGCTGCCCAGACCGTTGCTAACGTAACCTTGACAGAAGGTGCTGTCGGTTTCCGTAAATTCCCTGTCATATCAGGAAGTAAAATGATGGTTATGATACGCCTTCCTGATGGCAATTATCCACCTTTTGGTGCGCAAGTCACGAATACCAATAATAAAAATACTGGTATCGTTGGAGACGAAGGAAGTACATACATTAGTGGGATAAATCCTGGTAGTGTGATGACGGTTCGTTGGAGCAAAGATAGTGCTTGTAATATTACTTTCCCTGCTCATATTGCAGATAAATATGCAGAATTAACATTGCAATGCGTACCTCAGTGATATAAAAGTTACTATGCTTTATTGTCAATGGATTTTAAATCATCACAATGAAGTATTGAGTATAATAAAATGGCCTGGATATAATAAAAAGGTTAATTTGTAATGAAAAAAGAGAATCGATACGGTATTTTTGCAACAAGTGTATTATTAGGTAGCTTGCTTTTGCCACAGGTCGCTCAAGCAGCAGTCGCTTTAGATCGTACACGGGTTGTCTTTGAGGGTGGAAGTAAATCTACCGTCATGAATATATCAAACAATAACAGTAAGTTACCTTATTTGGCCCAGGGCTGGATTGAAAATAAAAATGGTGAAAAAATCACGTCACCTTTAGTTGTGTTGCCTCCTGTTCAACGTCTTGAACCTGGGAAATCAAGTCAAATAAAAATCGAAGCATTACCTGCAATAAAGAGTTTTCCGCAAGACAGGGAATCTTTGTTTTACTTCAATTTGCGTGAGATTCCACCAAAAAGCGACAAGCCAAATACGTTACAAATTGCTTTGCAAACACGAGTCAAATTATTTTATCGGCCAGAGTCGATTAAAATTAATAAATATGGTGTACCGCCTCAAGAAAAATTAACCTTGAGTAAAAAAGGGAATACGGTGATAGTAAAAAATCCGACCCCTTATTACGTATCAATTATTTACGCTGCGGGAAGCGGTAGTGCAGAAAAAAATAAAAATTTTGCTCCTGTGATGGTGCCGCCATTTGAAGAAATGCCGTTAGGCTTAAGTTCAGCGGCACTGGGAAATAGCCCAATCCTAACCTACATTAATGATTATGGCGGACGACCAACTCTGCATTTCAAATGTCAGGGGGATTCATGTCAAGTAGTCCCAACGGAAAAACCGTAAACTGTTTGATAAATAAAGGTATATAGAGATGAAACATACAACAGCATGGTTTTTAAATTCGATACTATTATCTTTTGGCGTGACCGCATCAGGGCTGAGTATTGCATCGACAGATGATAACAGTCGCTATTATCGCCCAGTGGATAATTGGAATGTCGATGGGGCTAATGGTGTGTTGTATGTATCAGGTTCTTTAACAGAGAGTCCGTGTCGATTAGCTATGGAATCAGCGAGCCAATCCGTGGATTTAGGTAATACGGAAACGGCCAGTTTGCCTAAAGTGGGGTCAAAAGCTCATTCGATTCCTTTCAACATCACGCTGCTCGATTGTATTGAGATGAATACGTTATTGAAAAACTCAAATACAGGCGATGCAGTATGGAGCAGTAAGCAACCGGCAGCAAAAATTCGCTTTATAGCAGAAACAGTTCCTCTGATGCCGAAGTACGCAAAAGTTTTTGGTGCTCAAGGGCTTGGCTTAGAAATTAGCACCTCGCAAGGTGATGCATTGTCATTAAATACCAAAAGTAATCCTTTGTTATTGTCTCCTGGTGACAATGTACTTACCTATTATGTAACACCTGTGCGTGTCTCGGATGATTTGTCGCCGGATGCCTATTCTGCTATTATTTCATTTGAAATGTTATACGAATAATGGAGCATTTCACGTGAAGAAAAAATATATAAATATAAAATACCACCCATTTTTTTTGGTCCCGCTGTTAATGTTTAACGTTAGTAGTCTCGCAGGATCGGATATAGTTAATTTTAATGTAACATTTAATATCGTGACAAAAACATGTTCTGTAAATAACGATCAAGATATTGTTGTGGATTTTGGTTTAATGAATGTCACTGATATTGACGGTGTCCGCTATGCACAAGATATCATTTACAATCTTACCTGTGATGCCAATGCGGCTGTAGATAATCCGCCGCTAAAACTTCAGTTTTCCGGAGTGGGTGCTTCATTTAACAGTGACCTACTTTCTACCTCTGAACGTTATTTAGGTATTCGCTTAAAGCAGCGAGGAGTCGATATGCCCATGAATTCATGGGTAAGTTTTAACTATAATGATCAACCAACCCTTACCGCTGTACCAGTGAAGGCTGGTAATGGTGGCCTTGATGATGGCGATTTTTCTGCTTCAGCAACGTTCAGCGTGGAGTATGAATAATGAAATCTATTTCTCACTTCCGGTCACATTTCTTTCTGTTTCTGTTGTTGATGCTACATGTTGTTTTTCCTGCTAATTCCGCACAGGTAAAATTTAAGGGAACTTTGCAAACTAATCCTCCCTGTGTTGTCTCGGGGGATAATGACCCTATTACTATAAATTTTGGCGATGTCGGTATTACGCAAATTGATGGTACTCGCTACGCGCAAACTTTTACATTAAATATTTTATGTGATGTAAGCATGGGAAGTGGTGTTACTTTGTTCTTTGGTTATGATGGCATGATGGCCGGCTTTGATGAAAGGGCATTACAAACGAGCAGGAATGGTTTGGGGATAATGTTGTACCGAAGTAATGGCGATATCGTTGAACCAAATAATGCTAACCATACTGAGATATTGTCTGGTGGCGTACCTGCAGCCGTTACACTGACAGCCGTACCCGTTAAAAATCCTGACCCCAATTTAGTACTACTTGAAGGGCCTTTTACCGCAATAGGCACTGTAGAAATACGTTATCCATAGTAAAAGGTAAAACGCTATGCACATTAAAAAATATATAATGAGGTACTTAGCCTGTATAGCTGGCGGAGTATTGCTGTTATCAACAACTGCTCAGGCTGATACATCAACAAATATTAATTATAGCGGTACACTCATAGCGTTACCTTGCACCGTTTCGCCTGGGAAGGAGAATCTTCATGTTTCCCTGAATGAAGTACCGACAAAATCGCTGTATCGCTTTAAGCGCACTGCGCCAAAATTGCTTTCGTTTACCCTTGAGGATTGCGATCCTGCACTAGCAACGAATATTACCTTTAAGCTGACCCCTATAGAGGTTGGTGCAGATCCGGAAGGACTGCTGGAATTTACCCCGAGCAGTGAGGCTAAGGGGGCAGGAATTGCTTTTGAATTTTTGAATGGTGAACCAATATTACTCAATACGGAATATACATATCCAGAGCAAATACAAGCAGGGAATATGACTTTACATATGAATGCCTTTCTTCAGGGTAAAAATGATGCAATAGTAAATAGAACTATTGTTCCAGGAATATACTCAGCGGTTATGGTCTATACACTGCAGTATGAATAAATCGATTGAGTTTATTGACCAGGTGGAATTGTTATATGAAAAGAATTAGTAAGGTTATCATATTACTGCTCGGTGTTACCCATGTAGCTCAGGCTGATATCTATGTAAATATTTCACGTATTTTTAACCTGGTTACCGGTTCTGCAGTTTTAATCCCTGGTATCAAAGTCGAAGGTCAGGGAGAGGGTTTTATTACTCAGGATGCGAATAAACCTTGGGTGGGTGTGGGACCTAATGGACAAAGTTATAACGTTTCCACATTGAATTATAGTTATCATGGCGTTGTTACTCTGACGGTGGATGCATCATTTTATAATGCGTTAGGTAATGGCTGTGTATTTTTAAATGATAATCAGACAAGTAATAAACAACTTTATGTCGGCTGGACCGTGATGCAGCCGGGCGTCAGTGGTAATATTATTAATACCTTGGGTGCCCTGTATGCAAATGGTTTTAAGGCCGGGGTCAGTGCCCAGACTAACTGGCGTGGTATCGATGGCGGGCAACCACAGTTTAATGCAAACTACAGCAATTCATCGCTCTCTGCCGAAGTTTACGTAACCAACGGGCCTGCTGGTGTATATACGATGCCAGGAGGAAAACAGGTTTATGTGCATACTGCCGGGCAGGCGCCTAATGCCGTTCCCTATGCTGATATTTATGGCTTAAATTGTCACGGAGGTAGTGTATTAGGTGTAGGAGTATCTATTCCCACGACGCCGATAGAACCGCCAGATCCGGATATAAGATGCACTTTCTCTGTTTCTGGTCCAATTAACTTAGGTTCGTTAGATGTTACTAACGCGCTGGGAAGAAAAGGTTCAACAGTACTGACGACTCAATGTACTGGAGACACTTCTGTTAAAGGAACCATTAGGGCAGCTTCAGGAAAAGATAATGTTATCCAAGAGGCGGGCTTAACAATACCTGTAACCTTCTCCAATGGAACCAGTAAGGTAACATATTCCGCTAATACAGGTACAACAACGCAAACTATTAACGCGGAAGTGACTGGTGCTTCAGGCCTTGAACCCGGATCATACTCTCAGTCAATGGTTATTTATTTAGATTATGATTAGAGCATTGCTTGAGGTACTGCTATATAGCAGTACCTCAGATTGCTGACAAAGTCCTGGCCGTAAGGCCAGGACTTTGATCTAATAAGGTCAGTACAAAAAATGGACTGACTGCCATACTCAAAGAACTCTCTCCCCAGCAATACCAGTTTGAAACCATCACCCTTGATGAACTGGTGCCAGAAGACCACCTAGTCCGCAAAATTGATGCTGCCATCGACTTTGAATTTATTCGCGATGCCATGAAACATCTCTACTACCCTGATAATGGTCGCCCGGCGATTGACCCTGTTCACCTGATTAAGATGATGCTCCTCGGTTATCTTTTCGGCGTTCCACGCCGTTTGGTCAAGGAAATTCAGATTAACGTCGCTTACCGCTGGTTCTGTAAATAGGCCTGACTGATACTAATATTAGCGGGTAGTGGCGAACTGTCCCGACTCTCTCTATGATGGCTTTTTTCCCGTATTATGTTCGGGAGTGAGTCAATAAGTCAGGAAAAAGCATCCGATGGTAATCTTAAATGACCTGGATTTACGGCAACTGGAAGCCTTTTCGGCGGTCATTTCTGCCGGGAGTGTTACTGCAGCAGCAAAAGCGTTGAGTCGTTCACAACCCGTAGTTTCGCGACAGATTCAGGAGCTTGAACAGTCGTTGGGTTATCCGCTATTTATTCGTAATGGCCCACGTATCCACCCATCGGAAAAAGCCTTACAGCTTTATCAGTATGTGCAGAAAGCGCTGCTGTCATTACAGCAAGTTCGCCTGCGAGCAACAGAGATTTCTCACCAGCAACACCCTCCGTTAAATATTGCTGCGACCCCGGCACTGGCTGCAGGGTTACTCCCCCAGGCGTTAGCGGCGCTGAATTTACAGAATAAAGTACAAATTCTGAGTGATTCCGCTGAACAAACAGCGCATGCGGTTATTACGGGCAGTGCGGATTTGGGTCTGTGTAGTTTGCCTTTAGAACATCATGCTCTGGAGCTGCATTGGATAGGGCAGTCGAGTTGTGTGGTGGCCTTACCTGAAAACGATCCGCTGGTAGCAGAACCCGAGTTACAATTGAGTCAACTGGCTGGGCGGCGTTTTATTGTGCCCTGGAGTCCGCAGCGGCTACGTGGGCGTTATGAAAAGGCGTTAAAAAAGATCAAAGCGCCGCTATCTGAGACGATTGAAACCAACTCTTCAGCGAATATTCTTGGTTGCGTAAGGGCGGGGCTGGGAGTGGCTATTCTTGAGCCGGTAACGGGCTGGGGTGTTCCTGTGCCGGGAGTCGTTATTCGTCCCTTAGTCGAAAAAATTCCGTATTTCTTTGGTGTCACCACACCACAAGGACGACAAATTTCAGCGCCTGTACAAGCACTTATTGAAGCGCTGGCGACGGCTGCGACACGCCTGCTGCCTGAGTTTGAATGTCTGCCAGCGGGTGAACATCAGCGCATCATGCGGTTAATTAATCAGGATTAAGGTCTTGAGTCTCCGGGTTCCTCCGGCACCTTATATCTTTTATTGCATAAGATATAATAAATCGATTGGTTAAAATATGAGCCTCCTCCTTGACTCTATTTCGGGTCAAGAGGAATATGCGAAACCTTAGTTCTTATTATGCGTTTTTAAAATTATTAGTGGTGAATTATGCGTTATGCATATAGTGAAAATGCATAGTCAATAATGTGATTTAGCCATTTTCGCAAGCCTACGCTGCCGTTTACTCCAGGGAATACTGATATGACACATACTGCCGATGGTCTGGTCGCGCTGGAAGCTCAGCTGAGACAAGATCTGGAATACCTTGAACTTCCAGCTAAATCCTGGGTGCCTGAACATCAATACAAGGGTGTTCCGGTGCGTGATGTGGTCGTGATTGGTGCAGGAATGTGCGGCCTGGCGGCGGTAGCAAAATTACAGCTATCCGGCGTGAGCAATGTGGTGGCTTATGACGCGGCACCTGCTGGTTTAGAAGGTCCGTGGGTGACTTTTGCGCGTATGGAAACCTTACGCTCGCCAAAAAGCCTGCATGGTCCGGCTTTGGGGCTGCCTCAGCTGACTTTCCGGGCATGGTTCACTGCGCAGTGGGGTTCTGATGCCTGGCAGGCGCTGGATAAAATAGCTAAAGATCAGTGGATGGACTACCTGGTCTGGTATCGCAAGGTTTTGAATCTGCCGGTACAGAATAATGTACGTGTGACCCGAATTACTCCCGTTGATGGCTTGCTGGCGCTGGAACTCAGTGGGGCGCAAAGCGGAGTAGTCTATGCCCGTCGTCTGGTTCTGGCTACTGGCCGTTCAGGACTGGGCGGCTTTGCAGTGCCTGATTTCCTCTCTGGTATCGACCGTAAATTCTGGGCTCACTCCGCCGATGACATTGATTTTGATGCTTTGCAAGGCAAGCGGATCGCTATTTTGGGTGCGGGTGCTTCGGCGATGGATAACGCGGCCACTGCCCTAGAAAATGGCGCAGCGGCAGTCGATTTGATCATTCGTCGTAAAGCCATGCCACGCATAAATAAAATGACCGGTATCGGCAGCCAGGGTGTGGTTCACGGTATGCATCTGCTGGCGGATGACTGGAAATGGAAATTTGTCGATTACACCGCATCTACTCAGACACCACCGCCGCGCTCTTCTACGCTACGCGTATCAAGACATGAAAATGCGCGTTTTTTCCTTGATTGTGGCGTGAACAGTGTTAAACAACAGGAAAATGGGCTGCAATTAAACACCACTCAGGGCACGTTGTATTACGACTATTTGATAGCGGCGACGGGCTTCACCAATAACTTTCACGGGCGTCCGGAGTTTGCCGCTATTGCTCCTTATATCCGTAGCTGGGCTGATGGACGTTATAACAGTGAAATGGGCAATGCGCGTCAGAGCATGCTGGAAGCCCCGGACCTGGGGCCTTCATTTGAATTCCGCGAGCGGACGCCCGGTGAGTGTCCGCTCCTTGCACATATCTATTGTTTCAATGATGCCGCCATGCTGACCCACGGCAAGGTTTCAGGCGATATTCCTGCGGTCAGTGCCGGGGCCGATCGTCTGGCTCGCGGCATTATCGCCTCACTATTTGCCGAAGATGTTGAACAACATTATGCCAGTTTACAGGCGTTCGATATTCCTGAACTGCAGGGCGATGAATGGGTGGACTCAACCCCCTTACTTAAACAGGAGAATGCGTTGTGAGTGACGCGATTGATAGAGCAGCCGGGCTGTTACCGGAAGATACGTTAGCGCTTACTCGCCGCCAACGCCCTGAATTTGTTAACGGTGCAGAGCAATGCCTGCAATCCGTGTTAGCTCCGCATGATGACCAAGGGTTGGGGATTGATCTACGTCTGGCCCTGGCGCTTCGTATTGCAACGCTGAATAACGACCATGCATTACAGCAGGATTACCAGGCTCAGCTTGCGCAGTATCAGCCATCAGAATCACTGCAAACGCTGGGTCGTGGTGAACATACTCTTGCTGAGCCGCTGGCAACCCTGGCCCGTCATTCTGACATGGTCACGCAGTCCCCAGCCCAGGCGACAGAGGAAAACATTCGTTTACTGGAGCAGGCTGGTTTTAGTCATGCACAGATAGTAGCGCTTTCTGAACTGATTGCGTTTGTTAATTTCCAGACTCGTGTGATTGCGGGTTTACGTCTGCTGAGGTCATCATGATCCCCTCTGTCACGCTAAAGCCTTTACACTGGCATCCTTATATTACGCCTGTTGAAGTGGCACAAGCGACGCCTGTTCAGCTGGAAGCCATGGCGGTAACGCCTTCTAATAAGAAGGTTTCCGAGTATGTACGTACCTTGGTTCATGATCCGGAAAGCTATGTGGCACGTACCGTATTATTTAACGCCATTATGTATGTTGAGGGTGGATTAGATCGCGCTGACAGAGAGCTGGGCGCACTGGGCGCTTCTATTGTTAATGGCTGTAAATATTGTGCAGTGGTGCATGCTCGTCGCCATGCCCAGCTGTCAGAAAATGACGCTGTGGTCAGTGC
>CANRKT010000078.1 GCA_947631255.1 uncultured Enterobacteriaceae bacterium | reverse complement strand
CAGGCTAAAAATAAGCAAAATCACAGATTGATTAAATGTTAAAGCCTTAACGGGAATGTCAAATAAAGGTTTTTTTGTGTATCTGTATTGTTTTAATAAGGTTTCTTCAATTAATTAATATTAATCATTGTGTTATGTTTTTAGCTTTCAGTGACGATGAAAAAGGCGAACTCAGTAAAATATAGGATTTGTGATCGTTGGCACGTTTTTTCGCAAGTGATTTTCAGTCATCTGACATGAGTCAGGTGCCTTGAGTGGTTTATTAAAAGTAATAAAAATGGCGTGTAGATAAATATTTAAATATTTGTTCATCTTTTCGCTACTTATTGTTTGAAATCACTGGGCCGCACCGTATAATTTGCTCGCTTTTTGAGGCTTGACTCTCGGTCGCAAAGACAGTCTTATTACAACCCGCGACCTTCCTCAACGGAAACAGGAGTAGAGAAACTCATGTCAGCGTCGCTTTACAGTGGAAATGTTGCGCGTAAGCTTCTATCCCTGCAGTTTGTAGTAATGATGACTTTAGGATTGCTGTTTTACTTTAATGACCCTATTTGGGGCGCCTCAGCAGTTGGCGGGGGAATGGCAGTCTGGTTGCCAAATGTGTTATTTGCTTTTTTTGCCTGGCGTCATCAGGTACATACACCCGGTAAGGGACGTATAGCCTGGTCATTCGCTCTGGGTGAAATCGTTAAGATGTTAGTGACCTTTACCATTCTGGTTTTGGCGTTGGCATACTTTAAAGCGGTTTTATTGCCGCTGATAGTCACTTGGGTTTCGGTGCTGGTTGTGCAGATACTCGCACCAGCTGTAATTAACAACAAAGGGTAAGAGTAATGTCTGCAGGAGAAATCTCTACACCGCAAGAGTATATAGGCCACCACCTGACGCATCTTCAGTTGGACCTGCGTACTTTTTCGCTGGTGGATCCGCATAACGCCCCGGCCACATTCTGGACACTCAATTTAGACTCCATGGTTGTCTCTGTTGTTCTGGGTCTGTTGTTCCTGATGATCTTCCGCAAAGTTGCTAAAACAGCAACCAGCGGTGTTCCGGGCAAATTCCAAACAGCAATCGAGCTGGTGATTGGTTTTGTTAATGGTAATGTTAAAGACATGTACCATGGCAAAAGTAAAGTTATCGCTCCTCTGGCTCTGACAATTTTTGTCTGGGTCTTCCTGATGAACTTGATGGACCTGATCCCTGTCGACTTGCTGCCTATGCTTGGTGAGCATGTCTTCGGATTGCCTGCATTGCGTGTTGTTCCATCTGCGGATGTGAACGTCACTCTCTCTATGGCATTGGGTGTGTTTATCCTGATTCTATTCTACAGCATCAAAATGAAAGGCATTGGCGGCTTCACGAAAGAGCTGACGCTGCAGCCGTTCAACCACTGGGCATTAATTCCTGTCAACTTAATCCTTGAAGGGGTAAGCCTGTTGTCTAAACCTATATCATTAGGTTTGCGACTGTTCGGTAACATGTATGCCGGTGAGTTGATTTTCATTCTGATTGCTGGCTTGCTGCCGTGGTGGTCACAATGGCTTCTGAATGTACCCTGGGCCATTTTCCACATCCTGATCATTACATTGCAAGCCTTCATTTTCATGGTTCTGACGATAGTCTATCTGTCGATGGCGTCTGAAGAGCATTAATTTTATCCACTACTACGTTCGTTTTAACTGAAATAAATTGGAGACTGTCATGGAAAACCTGAATATGGATCTGCTGTACATGGCTGCCGCTATTATGATGGGGTTAGCGGCAATCGGTGCTGCAATCGGTATCGGCATCCTTGGAGGAAAATTCTTGGAAGGCGCTGCTCGTCAGCCGGACTTGATTCCTCTGCTGCGTACTCAGTTCTTTATCGTAATGGGTCTGGTGGATGCTATCCCTATGATCGCGGTCGGTCTGGGACTGTACGTGATGTTTGCTGTCGCGTAGTGAACGTTGCTTTTAATTAACTTAAAGCAATATCAAACGTTAACTAATAAAGAGGCATTGTGCTGTGAATCTTAACGCAACAATCCTCGGCCAGGCCATCGCGTTTGTCCTGTTTGTTCTGTTCTGTATGAAGTATGTATGGCCGCCGTTAATCGCTGCCATCGAAAAACGTCAAAAAGAAATTGCTGACGGACTTTCTTCTGCAGAACGTGCCAAAAAGGACCTTGACCTTGCACAGGCCAGCGCGACCGACCAGCTGAAACAAGCTAAAGCGGATGCTCAAGTGATTATTGATCAGGCGAATAAACGTCGTGCTCAAATCCTTGATGAAGCGAAAACTGAAGCAGAGCAGGAACGGACTAAAATCGTTGCACAGGCTCAGGCAGAGATCGATGCAGAGCGTTCACGCGCTCGCGAAGAACTGCGTAAGCAGGTGGCTCTGTTGGCTTTAGCCGGTGCCGAGAAAATAATCGAACGTTCTGTTGATGAAGCTGCTAACAGCGACATTGTAGATAAACTTGTCGCTGAACTGTAAGGAGGGAGGGGCCGATGTCTGAATTTGTTACGGTAGCTCGTCCCTACGCTAAAGCAGCTTTTGACTTTGCCGTCGAACACAACAGCGTGGAAGGCTGGCAGCATATGCTCGCTTTTGCCGCAGAAGTTGCTGACAATGAACAAATGACAGAGCTCCTGTCTGGTGCTTTAGCACCAGAAACGCTCTCAGAGTCGTTTATCTCTATCTGTGGTGAGCAATTGGATGCCAATGGCCAGAACCTGATTCGGGTTATGGCTGAAAATGGTCGTCTTAAAGTGCTTCCTGATGTTCTTGAGCAGTTCATTCAATTGCGTGCGGCCCTTGAGGCCACGATTGAAGTCGAAGTGACTTCAGCCAGTACGTTGAGTGATACCCAGCTTTCGAAAATCAATGCCGCGATGGAAAAACGTCTGTCACGCAAAGTTAAGCTGAATTGCAAAATTGATAAGTCTGTAATGGCAGGTGTCATCATCCGTGCGGGTGATATGGTCATAGATGGTAGCGTACGCGGCCGTCTTGATCGCCTGGCAGACGTCTTGCAGTCTTAAGGGGACTGGAGCATATGCAACTGAATTCCACCGAAATCAGCGAACTGATCAAGCAGCGTATCGCTCAGTTCAATGTTGTGAGCGAAGCTCATAATGAAGGTACTATTGTTTCTGTAAGTGACGGTATTATCCGTGTACACGGCCTGGCCGATGTTATGCAGGGTGAGATGATCTCCCTGCCGGGTAACCGTTACGCTATTGCACTTAACCTTGAGCGCGACTCGGTTGGTGCAGTAGTTATGGGTCCGTATACTGATCTTGCCGAAGGCATGAAAGTGAAGTGTACTGGCCGTATTCTTGAAGTACCGGTTGGCCGTGGCCTGTTAGGCCGTGTGGTGAACACCTTGGGTGAACCTATCGATGGCAAAGGCGCTTTAGACCACGACGGCTTCTCAGCTGTTGAAGCTATTGCACCTGGCGTTATCGAGCGTCAATCAGTCGATCAGCCTGTACAGACTGGTTATAAGTCTGTCGATGCGATGATTCCAATCGGCCGTGGTCAGCGTGAGCTGGTTATCGGTGACCGTCAGACTGGTAAAACAGCTCTGGCAATTGATGCCATCATCAATCAGCGCGACTCTGGTATCAAATGTATCTATGTTGCTATCGGTCAGAAGGCTTCTACCATCTCTAACGTGGTACGTAAGCTGGAAGAACATGGCGCACTGGCTAACACCATCGTAGTTGTTGCGACGGCGTCTGAATCTGCTGCACTTCAATATCTGGCTCCGTATGCAGGTTGTGCAATGGGTGAATACTTCCGCGACCGCGGCGAAGATGCACTGATTGTTTATGATGACCTGTCCAAACAGGCCGTTGCTTACCGTCAGATTTCCCTGTTGCTGCGTCGTCCACCGGGTCGTGAAGCATTCCCTGGTGACGTTTTTTATCTCCACTCTCGTCTGCTGGAGCGTGCTGCGCGTGTTAACGCCGAGTACGTTGAAGCTTTCACCAAGGGTGAAGTTAAAGGTAAAACAGGTTCTTTGACTGCGCTGCCGATTATCGAAACGCAAGCTGGTGACGTTTCCGCGTTCGTTCCGACTAACGTAATCTCGATTACTGATGGTCAGATCTTCCTGGAATCTAACCTGTTTAACGCCGGTATTCGTCCTGCTGTTAACCCAGGTATCTCTGTATCCCGTGTTGGTGGTGCCGCTCAGACTAAGATCATGAAAAAACTGTCCGGTGGTATCCGTACCGCTCTGGCACAGTATCGTGAACTGGCAGCATTCTCTCAGTTTGCATCAGATCTTGACGATGCTACCCGTAAGCAGCTGAGTCACGGTCAGAAAGTGACCGAGCTTCTGAAGCAGAAACAGTATGCGCCGATGTCTGTTGCGCAGCAGTCTCTGGTTCTGTTCGCTGCTGAACGTGGTTATCTCGAAGATGTTGAGCTGGAAAAAATCGGTAACTTCGAAGCTGCTCTGATGGCTTACGTTGACCGTGACTATGCTCCATTGATGCAAGAAATTAACCAAACTGGTGGCTATAACGACGAAATCGAAGGCAAGCTGAAAGGCATCCTCGATTCCTTCAAAGCAACACAGTCCTGGTAAAATCTTGCGGCTTGTCTTAGGGCAAGCCGCAAGGCATTGAGGAGAAGGTCATGGCCGGCGCAAAAGAGATACGTAGTAAGATCGCAAGCGTCCAGAACACGCAGAAGATCACCAAAGCAATGGAAATGGTCGCCGCTTCTAAAATGCGTAAATCGCAGGAAAGAATGGCAGCCAGCCGCCCTTACGCAGATACCATGCGTAAAGTGATTGGTCATCTTGCTCTGGGTAATCTTGAATACAAACACCCATACCTGGATGAACGCGAAGTTAAACGCGTGGGCTACCTGGTGGTGTCCACTGACCGTGGTCTGTGCGGTGGCTTGAACATTAACCTGTTCAAAAAGCTGCTGGCTAACATGAAAGAGTGGTCTGACAAAGGCGTTCAGTGTGATATGTCCCTGATCGGCTCCAAAGGCGTCTCTTTCTTCAACTCTGTGGGCGGCAATATTGTTGCTCAGGTGACAGGTATGGGCGATAAGCCATCACTGTCTGAGTTGATTGGCCCGGTGAAAGTGATGTTGCAGGCCTACGATGAAGGCCGTCTGGACAAGCTGTATATTGTCAGCAACAAATTTATTAACACGATGTCTCAGACTCCAACGATTACTCAGCTGCTGCCATTACCACCGGCAGAAGGCGAAAGTGAGCTGGAGAAGAAAACTTGGGATTATCTGTATGAACCTGATCCTAAAGCGCTGTTGGATACCCTGCTGCGTCGTTATGTGGAATCTCAGGTTTATCAGGGCGTTGTAGAAAACCTGGCCAGCGAGCAAGCCGCACGAATGGTGGCGATGAAAGCTGCTACTGATAACGGCGGCAGCCTGATTAAAGAGCTGCAGTTGGTTTACAACAAAGCACGTCAGGCCAGCATTACTCAGGAACTCACCGAAATCGTCGGTGGCGCGTCCGCGGTATAACCAGGTTTACGAATTACGTAGAGGATTCAACAAGATGGCTACTGGAAAGATTATCCAGGTAATCGGCGCCGTAGTGGACGTCGAGTTTCCTCAGGATGCCGTACCAAAAGTGTACGACGCCCTTGAGGTGACAAATGGTGATGAGCGTCTGGTGCTGGAAGTTCAGCAGCAGCTTGGTGGCGGTGTCGTTCGTACCATCGCAATGGGTTCTTCCGATGGCCTGCGTCGCAGTCTGGTCGTGACTAACCTGCAACACCCAATTGAAGTACCTGTTGGTAAAGCGACTCTGGGACGTATCATGAACGTTCTGGGTCAGCCTATCGATATGAAAGGCGACATCGGTGAAGAAGAGCGTTGGGCTATTCACCGTCCAGCACCAAGTTATGAAGAACTGGCTAGTTCTCAGGACTTGCTGGAAACCGGTATCAAAGTTATCGACCTGATGTGTCCGTTTGCTAAAGGCGGTAAAGTCGGTCTGTTCGGTGGTGCGGGTGTGGGTAAGACCGTTAACATGATGGAGCTTATCCGTAACATCGCAATCGAACACTCCGGTTATTCTGTATTTGCCGGTGTGGGTGAGCGTACTCGTGAGGGTAACGACTTCTACCACGAAATGAATGACTCAAACGTACTGGATAAAGTATCTCTGGTATACGGTCAGATGAACGAGCCACCAGGTAACCGTCTGCGCGTTGCGCTAACCGGTCTGACCATGGCGGAGAAGTTCCGTGATGAAGGCCGTGACGTTCTGTTGTTCGTCGATAACATCTATCGTTATACCCTGGCCGGTACTGAAGTATCAGCTCTGCTGGGTCGTATGCCTTCAGCGGTAGGTTATCAGCCAACTCTGGCAGAAGAGATGGGTGTCTTGCAGGAGCGTATTACCTCCACCAAGACTGGCTCAATCACTTCTGTTCAAGCGGTATACGTACCTGCGGATGACTTGACTGACCCATCACCAGCCACCACCTTTGCTCACCTTGATGCAACCGTGGTACTGAGCCGTCAGATTGCTTCTCTGGGTATCTACCCAGCAGTAGACCCGCTGGACTCAACCAGCCGTCAGCTAGATCCACTGGTTGTGGGTCAGGAACACTATGACGTTGCGCGTGGCGTGCAGTCTATTCTGCAACGTTACCAGGAACTGAAAGACATCATCGCTATCCTCGGGATGGACGAGCTGTCAGAAGAAGACAAACTGGTTGTAGCACGTGCGCGTAAGATCCAGCGCTTCCTGTCTCAGCCATTCTTCGTAGCAGAAGTCTTTACAGGTTCTCCGGGCAAGTATGTTTCTCTGAAAGATACCATCCGTGGCTTTAAAGGCATTATGGACGGTGAATACGACCATCTGCCAGAGCAGGCGTTCTATATGGTTGGCTCTATCGACGAAGCCGTTGAGAAAGCTAAAAAACTTTAACGCCTTAATCGGAGGGTGATATGGCAACGACTTACCACCTGGATGTCGTCAGCGCGGAGCAACGTTTGTTCTCTGGTCTGGTCGAAAAGATCCAGGTAACAGGTAGCGAAGGTGAACTGGGTATTTTCCCTGGTCATACGCCGCTGCTTACCGCCATTAAGCCTGGTATGATCCGCATTGTTAAAGAGAACGGACAAGAAGAATTCATCTATTTGTCCGGTGGTGTGTTAGAAGTTCAGCCAGATAACGTCATTGTTCTGGCTGACACCGCAATTCGCGGTCAGGATCTCGACGAAGCTCGGGCCCTGGAAGCGAAGCGTCAAGCGGAAGAAAACATCCATGGCTCTCACGGTGACGTGGACTACGCTCAGGCTTCTGCTGAACTGGCTAAAGCGATCGCAAAACTGCGAGTTATCGAGTTAACCAAAAAGCTGATGTAATGATTTTCTTGAAAGATAAATGCCAGCCTAATCGGCTGGCATTTTTTTAGTTTTGCACGTCACTCAGTACCCCCTCCCCTATGACTTAATCATCCCTGATGATCGGGAATAAGATTATTGTGTCTATTCGTCCCTATAATGAGATTTTCTGTCTTAAAGACTGTCTGAGATAACACACATTAGCTGAACTTTTATTAATTAATATTTAACAGAGGCTCATTATGATTAATCAACAAAAAAATGTTGCTCAGTTTATTGTCTCTTGCTTAGAAGCAGAGGGGGTTCAATATATCTTTGGTATCCCCGGTGAAGAAAATATTAAATTAGTCAGGGCTATCGCTGCATCAGATAAAATCCGTTTTATTTTAGTACGCCATGAACAAGGTGCTTCGTTTATGGCTGATATCTATGGTCGTTTAACCGGTAAAGCTGGGGTCTGCATAGCGACACTGGGGCCGGGGGCAATAAATCTGTTACTGGGAACGGCTGATGCGCAAACTGACTCTAGCCCCTTGGTTGCTATCTCTGCTCAAGTCGGCCTGAATCGTATTTATAAAGAGTCCCATCAAATTGTTGATTTAGTCGCATTATTTAAACCGGTCACTAAATGGGCTGATACCGTTCTGACACCAGAGTCACTACCGGAGATGGTACGTAAAGCCTTTAAACTGGCCCAGGAAGAGCGTCCGGGTGCCACCTATCTGGCTATTCCTCAGGATATCGAAGGCGTACCAATACCATCCGGGCTGCTACCATTGATTCCATTACCAGCGAAGACGCAGGCTAAAACCTATCCTGCGCCAGAAGCTATTGATGAGGCAGTGAAGATCCTGCGTTCTGCACGTAACCCAGTCATTATGGCGGGTCACGGTGTTGCAAGAACTGATAGCGCCAAAGCGTTGGCGTTATTTGCCGAAAAGTATCAGGTTCCAGTGGCGACCACCTTTATGGGCAAAGGGGTTATTAGTGATCGTAGCCCACTGGCGTTAGGCGTTATTGGTTTTATGCATCATGACTATGAAAATTTCGCCTTTGATGAAGCTGACGTTATTCTTGCTGTCGGTTATGAGTTACAAGAGTTCGATCCGGTACGTATTAATCCGCAAGCCAACAAAAAAATAATTCATATCAATACCTTCTCCCCGGATACCGATAAACACTATCAGGTTGATGCCAGTATTGAAGCCAATATTAATTTAACCCTGGCAGCACTGAGCAGTGCATTAGGGGAACAACCACTTAGTAGACTCTCTGATCGCGCTGCTATTCGTGCCTTACTGGAAGATGAGTTAGAAAAAGGCCAGCAGAGTAATGACTTCCCATTAAAACCTCAGCGAGTGGTCACGGATATTCGAGCTGCCTTAGGCGATGAAGATATTGTGCTCGCGGATACCGGTGCGATTAAAATGTGGATGGCCCGTCTCTATCCGACCTATTCCCCTCTGACCTGTTTGACATCTAATGGTTTATCCACCATGGCATTCTCTTTACCTGGGGCGATTGGCGCGTATTTAGCTTGCCCGGATAAAAAGGTTCTTGCTGTCATGGGCGATGGCAGCTTTATGATGAACTCTCAGGAAATTGAAACGGCAGTACGCGAGAATATTCCATTGAAAGTTTTAATCTGGGTCGACGGCAGTTATGGCCTGATTAAATGGAAAATGGATATTGAAGAAGGGGCGCATGACAGTGTCGATTTCACAAATCCTGATTTCGTTAAGTATGCTGAAAGTTTTGGTGCCTCTGCTTACTTGGTCGACAGTGCCGAAGCGTTATTACCAACATTAAATAAAGCGCTGGCAGAACCCGGAGTCACGGTGATTGCTTGCCCGGTTGACTACAGTGAAAATATGGCGCTGATTAGTAAGTTAGGCGATCTAACTATTTCTCTGTAATTATTAATATGTTACTTATTTCCGTGGTCGCTATCCTTGCTCCTGATAGTCTTGGACTCTTCTGAAAGAGAATCGTTACCAAGAGTAATGACTGGCACGGTAGCATTTTTTATCTAACACTGACTCTCTTACAGTAAATCCTCTGCGGGATTATACTGATTAAGTGATATTTAGAGGGGGGAAGTTATCTTTATTCCCCCCGTGAAATAAGCAATAAAACATATAGATAGAAAATTAAAGATAGATATTTAACCGTGTATTTGGCCTTCCACTTCGTTAGCTAAGGTAAATGCTGAAATAACGGGGTGAAATAGTGCTCTACCAAGGATTTTTTTGGTTCTACATTTTTTAGTGCAAAATATGTAGAATTTTCAACGCTAAATCGCTTAACTTCTCTCACTCAACAGATTCAGGATACGTATGGCAAACAGTGCAATGAGCGTGGTTATCCTTGCAGCAGGCAAAGGAACTCGCATGTATTCCGACCTTCCCAAAGTACTTCATAACTTGGCAGGGAAACCCATGGTGCAGCATGTTATTGATGCGGCAAAAAAACTAGGGGCACAGCATGTGAACCTGGTTTATGGCCATGGTGGATACCTGTTAAAGCAAACATTGAATGATGAGTCACTAAATTGGGTATTACAGGCCGAACAGCTTGGTACGGGTCATGCAATGCAAATGGCTGCACCTTACTTTGCTGATGACGAAGATATTCTGATGCTTTACGGCGATGTTCCATTAATTGCTGTTGAAACACTTGAACGTCTGCGTGCGGCGAAGCCTGCGGGGGGGATTGGGCTGCTAACGGCAGTGCTTGATGATCCAACGGGTTACGGACGTATTGCCCGTGAAAATGGCAAAGTCGTCGGTATTGTTGAACAAAAAGACGCCAGCGAAGAGCAGCGCAAAATTACCGAGATCAATACCGGTATCCTGATTGCTAATGGTGCTGATCTGAAGCGCTGGTTAGGTAATCTTGATAATAATAATGCCCAGGGTGAGTTTTATATCACCGACATTATCGCTCTTGCCTATCAGGAAGGACATGAAATCGCGACCGTTCATCCTCAACGACTGAGTGAAATGGAAGGGGTGAATAATCGTCTGCAACTGGCACGACTGGAACGTGTTTATCAGAGCGAGCAAGCAGAAAAACTGCTGCTGGCTGGGGTGATGTTACGCGATCCGGCACGTTTTGATTTACGCGGTGAGCTGACACACGGACTTGATGTCGATATTGATACGAACGTGATTATCGAAGGCAACGTTGTGCTGGGTGATCGTGTGAAAATCGGTACTGGCTGTGTGATTAAAAATGCAGTGATTGGTGACGATTGTGAGATAAGTCCTTATAGCGTTGTCGAAGATGCCCGTCTTGAAGCCTCTTGTACTATTGGCCCGTTTGCGCGTCTGCGTCCCGGTGCTGAACTGGCAGAAGGTGCTCATGTGGGTAACTTCGTCGAAATGAAAAAAGCGCGCCTGGGTAAAGGCTCCAAGGCGGGTCACCTGAGTTACCTTGGTGATGCTGAGGTGGGCGATAACGTCAATATCGGTGCCGGAACTATCACCTGTAACTATGACGGTGCTAATAAGCATAAAACAATCATTGGTGATGATGTCTTTGTCGGTTCTGATACTCAGCTGGTTGCTCCCGTCACTGTAGGTAATGGTGTAACCATTGCTGCCGGTACGACGGTAACGAAGGATGTTTATGAATCAGCACTGGTTATTAGCCGCGTAAAACAAACGCAGGTGAATGGCTGGCAGCGTCCGGTAAAGAAAAAGTAACATTTTGATATCCTCCTGCCCTTTAGGCAGGAGACCAGGAATGAAGGTTGTTCTCGAAAATAGCCCGTTCCGCGAGTAGTAAAAATAATAACCCCACTCTCTACAAGGCTCGGGGCTCCGGGTATACCGGAATATGCAGGTCAGCGACAACAACCTATGACGGAAACGTCATTCTCAGGAATTACAACTTATGTGTGGAATTGTTGGCGCAGTAGCGCAGCGTGATATCTCAGAAATTTTGACTGAAGGTCTTCGTCGTCTGGAATACCGTGGGTATGATTCAGCCGGTCTGACCGTAGTCGATGATGCAGGAAAGATGACGCGTTTACGTCGTCTGGGTAAAGTACACAATCTGGCAGAAGCCGCAGCAGAAACTGCACTGAATGGCGGAATTGGTATTGCACATACTCGCTGGGCAACCCATGGTGAACCTTCTGAAGCGAATGCTCACCCACATGTTTCCGGCCCTATTGCGGTGGTACATAACGGTATCATTGAGAACTATGAGCCGTTACGCGAGCTTCTGAAAGAGCGTGGCTATATTTTTGCCTCAGAAACCGATACTGAAGTGATTGCTCACTTAGTTCATTGGGAACTAGAGCAGGGTGGCACTTTACGTGACGCGGTACTGCGTACCATTCCACAATTACGCGGCGCTTACGGTACTGTTATTCTCGACTCTCGTGATCCTCATGTACTGTTAGCGGCTCGTTCAGGCAGCCCGATGGTTATCGGTCTTGGCGTCGGTGAAAACTTTATTGCTTCTGATCAGCTAGCATTACTGCCGGTGACCCGTCGCTTTATCTTCCTGGAAGAAGGCGATATCGCTGAGGTTACTCGCCGTCATGTCACTATTTTTAATCATCAGGGTGAAGAAGTTCAGCGTCCGGATATCGAGTCTAATTTGCAGTATGACGCGGGTGATAAAGGTATCTACCGCCACTACATGCAGAAAGAGATTTACGAGCAGCCTAATGCTATCAAAAATACCCTTACCGGGCGTATCAGCCAGGGTGAAATCGACTTAAGCGAGCTGGGACCGCTTGCGAATGAGTTACTGGCCCGGGTTGAACATATTCAAATTGTTGCCTGCGGAACCTCTTACAATTCCGGTATGGTTTCACGTTACTGGTTTGAGTCACTCGCAGGAATTCCTTGTGACGTTGAGATAGCTTCTGAGTTTCGCTATCGCAAGTCTGCGGTACGCCGTAATAGCCTGATCATTACTCTTTCGCAGTCTGGAGAAACGGCAGATACGCTGGCAGCTTTACGTCTGGCTAAAGAGCTGGGATACCTTGGTTCATTGGCAGTATGTAACGTCGCCGGCTCTTCTCTGGTACGTGAGTCTGACCTGGCATTGATGACCAATGCTGGTACCGAAATTGGCGTAGCCTCCACCAAAGCCTTTACTACCCAGCTGACAGTCCTGTTGATGCTGGTGGCGAAGATGAGCCGTCTGAGAGGCGTTGATGCCTCCGTTGAGCATGACATCGTTCATGGTCTGCAAGCGTTGCCAAGTCGTATCGAGCAGATGCTGTCTCAGGACAAGCGCATTGAAGCCCTGGCGGAAAATTTTGCCGAGAAACATCACGCTCTGTTCCTTGGCCGTGGCGATCAGTATCCGATAGCGATGGAAGGTGCTCTGAAGCTGAAAGAGATCTCCTACATTCATGCGGAAGCCTATGCTGCAGGTGAACTGAAGCATGGCCCACTGGCACTGATTGATGCTGACATGCCGGTTATTGTCGTTGCGCCAAATAACGATCTGCTGGAAAAACTGAAATCCAACATCGAAGAAGTCCGTGCTCGCGGTGGCGAGCTGTATGTCTTTGCTGACCGGGATGCGAATTTTACCGGTAGCGACAATATGCACATCATCGAGATGCCGCACGTTGAAGAAGTGATTGCACCGATTTTCTATACCGTACCATTGCAATTGCTGTCCTACCATGTTGCCTTGATCAAAGGTACCGATGTTGACCAGCCACGTAACCTGGCGAAGTCCGTGACCGTTGAGTAAGATTTAGCAGCATTTTAAATTGCCT
>CANRKT010000077.1 GCA_947631255.1 uncultured Enterobacteriaceae bacterium | reverse complement strand
GCGGCAGTCAGCTCGGCATTCTTCTTATTCAGGGCGGTGATAGTTTCTTTTTCACCGGACTGTAATTGAGCATTCAGCTGTTTCAGGCGAGTGATTTCAGCGGCCAGGATGGTGGTCGCATCGTTTTGGACTTTTTGTTCAGCAGCGGCAATGGCTGCTTGTTCTGCATTTTTTTTATTGAGTGCGGACACTTGTTCTGAAAGTGCTCTGGCGTTTTCATCCAGCGTTTTTTTTGTTGCAGCTGTGAGGTCAGCGTTCTGCTGTTTCAGGCTGGCGATTTCAGCGGTCAGCGCTTTGGCAGCTTCATCCTGCTTCTTCTGAGCAGCGGTCAGATCGGCATTCTTCTTATTCAGGGTGGTGATGGTTTCTTTTTCACCGGACTGTAATTGAGCATTTTGCTGTTTCAGAGTAGCGATTTCAGCGGCCAGTGCCTTGGCAGCCTCATCCTGTTTCTTCTGTGTCGCAGCCGCGCTTGCCGCTAATTCGGTATTTTTTTTGTTGAGGGCAGAGACTTGCTCTGAAAGTGTGCTGGTATTTTTATCCCGTGGTTTTTGTGTCGTAACACTAAGATCGGCATTCTGCTGTTTGAGGCTGGCAATTTGAGTCGAAAGTGTTCGAGTCGTATCATCCAGTGCTTTTTTCGCTGCAGCTAGGGCAGCGGTAAGTCCAGTATTTTTTTTATTCAGTATGCCAGTATCCTGGCTACCACTTTGTTGTTGCAGAGTCTCTATTTGGGCAGAGAGTGTACGGGTAGTCTCGTCGAGTTTTTTCTGTGCAGCCGCTGCAGCCGCTGTTAGCTCAGCATTTTGTTTTCTCAGGGCATTGGCAGTCTTTTTTTCGTTAAGTTGTTGCTGTTTTAACGTGGCGATTTGAGCTGAAAGTCTGCGTGTAGTTTCTTCCAGTTTCAGCTGCGCGGCGGTTGCCGCAAGCTCGGAATTGCTTTGATATGTCTTCGTCCCACTCCCCTCTTGGTTAAGAGGGGGCTGTTTCATTTCCAGTTTTGATATATCGTCCAGAAAGCCTTCGCTGTTAGCGATAGCTATGTTCGGTACAATCAGAGAACAAAAAAAAAGTGCTTTCACACTTCCTTTTATTAAAGTGAAATGGCGGAATGGAATTCCAACAGGTTTCATCATTAATTACCGTTTAACATTGAAGTTTGCTTGATTTTATATTTAAATGCTTCAATCAATTGTTGAGATATATCATTGCATTTATTATTAACTTCATATTCAAACAGCGGTGCGATAGTTGCTCTTACACTTGCAGATGTTTCGCCAGATAATGACGCGTAAAATTTCGCATCATTAATTAATATATATAGTTCATTATAATTTTTTTGATATTTCTTATCTAATTTAATTAATGTATCCGCATCATTAAGACACTGTTGTAACGCAGCAAGCTGGGCTGTTTGAACAGGTGGATTTGCTTGAGTGGGTTGATTATTTTGGACAGATTTGTTTTTAATCGCGGAATTATCCGCTTTCTTAACATTAGCACAGCCCTGAAGTAAAAAAAGAGAAGCGCAAATTAATGCTAATGTGGTGTTTTTTTTCATCTTTCCATGCACCTAAATGGTTTTAAAAGTAAACTATGACTGCTAAGACTATAGTTGATAAATGGCTAAAAAAAAATAAATTTAGGGAAAAATGGCTTAAAAATCACGAATGACTTCACAGTCCTCGCGATAGTTTCATACATATTAAAAGTATGAAGCCGTTTTTTTTTACACGACAATGTTAATTATTGCATATAATTCATATGGATAGGTGATTTTTTGCTTAATGTCCGGAACGGGTTTTTTGTGGGTGATCTCTTGTCATTAATCGATAATTTGATGGTCATAGACGGTGTTTTTTAGCCTGTTAAGCGGTCAGTTTTATCCTACTGGTTTCGCTATTATCATTTTTCCTGAGCAACCTGCTACTTAGACAGTCAAAAGCTATAATAAAATCCGGAATCATTCTTTATTTATAACAGAATAATTATTGGGATGAAAAGGAAATAACCTATTTAGGCCTGCTCATATATTAAGCAGTAGTCAGGCGTGACATTCTGCATTTGCAGCACCGTTTTGTTAACTAAGGCTTTGATATTTTTAACTAATTGGTTTTAAAATGTCACTATATAATTTAGTTAAAATTCCGTTATCAGCAAACTCCCTACGTATCCACTGGGTAACGAGGCCTGTTGCTGAGTGCTGGGTTGCTAATAAAAGATGAGAGTCCTGCCTTGGATTTTGAATTTTTTTTATCACCAGTAAACCATTTTTCACATGCTCTTTGATTAAATAGTCAGGAAGAAAACCAATACCTTCGCCAAGGATCTGGCACTGGCATTTTGTGTTAAAATCAGGAACTTGAATGGCTTCCTGGCCGTGTAGTAACCAACCAATACGTTTATTGATGGTATGAGCCGTATCTTCCACCATAATATTGGGATAGAGTCGTAACTGGCTTTCCGCAATGGGTTCGGGCATTAATACCAGCGGATGTGTTGAGGCGATAGCAAATTCCCAGTGAATAGCACCAATCTCAGTATAATCAATACCACCACCGTCCATCAGAGTACCTGGTGCTCCAATGGCAATATCAGACATATTATTAAGGATCGCATCCCATACCCCGTTATATACCTCTGTGGTTACGGTTATCTGGCAGGTTGGAAATTGTGTTTTGAGTATTTGTAGTAATTTAGCAGTATGGTAGGGAGTATATAATAGTTGATTGATGCAAATACGTACACGAGCCTCAATGCCTTGCTCGATAGAATAAATCCCTTTCTTAATCTGATGGAAGTTATTTAATAAATCCGTTGCTTTTCTATAAAAGTAATAGCCCGCTTCTGTAAGCTCAATGTTACGTGTATCACGAATAAACAGCGCTACATCAAGATAAGTTTCTATGCGTTTTATGGTATAGCTTACTGCTGATGTGGTAATACCCAATTCTTCTGCTGCTTTACTAAAACTGGCTAATTTAGCCGCAGTAGTGTAAGTCAGTAAGTTTTCTTCGGTAAAAATAGAATTCATGGATATCTTTCCAGTGGAGGAGCGAAGAATGAGCAACTCTAACGAGTTTGGAGATGTATGAAAAATTATTCAAGAGACTATAGGTAAAATTCAGCAATATCCTAATCAAGTCAAACTCAGCGTTAATATATGTGAATAGAATTCAACAGCATAAGTGGGTGTGTGATTTCTGAACGGCTTTTGTAATTTAATGAGAACGCCCTTATACACATGATGATTAATTTTTCTTTATCTTTTATGTAACACAGAGGCAATAAGACAATAGACACATGTTGTCATAAGTGATTGATATTGATTGCTTACTTTGACTTTTCTTGATTGAGGAAAGGAAAGCCTCTATATTTTATAAGTAAATAATTTACAATCGTAACATTTTTTAAGCGGTAAATTTGATCTCCGTCACAGATCTGATTGAATCATTGATATCTTCCCTAATGGGTAAAAATAAACGCCTCTTTTAGTTCAAAATGTAACCAGAAACTATCCCTTCAGGCCAAAAAACAATGCACTCACGCACAGAAATGGCTCATTATTGAATATTACTCAACAATCTGACGACTTATTGATGAATTTCATTTAAATGGATTCTTTTTATTAGTTTCAATTGCTATGCTTCAGGTATATTAAATATTACTAGGTTTTTATTTATTAATGTTGGTTATCAGGAGAGCGACATGACTTCCAGTATACTGGCGCAAGATTTTTTAATCGCAGCAGAACAAGGCCAACTCGATACATTAAAAAAATGCCTGAGTAACGGTGTTGATATTAACGTTACAAACCGTCAGGGACGCACTGCGATAATAAATGCCAGCTTGAACAAGCATTATGAGTGCGTTTCCTTCCTCATCAATGCCGGTGCAGATATCGATAAACAAGATCAAACCTGTTTCAACCCCTTCCTTCTAAGCTGCCTGAATAACGATTTAACCTTGTTACGCCTGGTTTTACCTGCCAATCCTAATTTAGACCTGTTAACGCGTTTTGGTGGTGTGGGTATTACTCCAGCAAGTGAAAAAGGTCATGTGGAAATCGTTCGCGAATTACTTGAAAAAACAGAAATCAACGTGAACCACACTAACTTTGTTGGCTGGACACCATTGCTGGAAGCCATTGTGCTTAATGATGGTGGCGAGAAGCAGCAACAAATTGTTAAGTTATTATTAGATAATGGTGCTAATCCACATATGACTGATAAATATGGTAAAAAACCATTGGAATTAGCAAAAGAGAAAGGATACACCGAAATTGCAGCACTTCTTGTTGCGGCAGGCGCGTAAAGGCTGACATAAATTGCCGATAAGGGATATTGTGAACAACGTCACCTCTCATCGGCAAACATTATACGGGCTAACGGCTGATATTCATTTTTTAGATCTTCTCAATCAGCCGCAGCTTTCAGGGGAAATTGAACAAGTATTTAATAAAGCGATAAATATTCGGATTAACAATCAACTTTATACTTTATTAGGTTCTCAGTTAGACAATGCACCAAATAGCTGTAGGTTATTAAATAAAGACTTTGCTCTTTTAAATATTAATAGTGGTGATGACTTCCATATCTCAAATGGAAAAATCAGTATTGGTGAGCGCTATTGGTTGTCTTTCTCATTATGCAAAACATGGCGGCAACCCGTTATTGCTTTTACTTATGACAATACGAATAATAAAAACTATCAGTCATTTTTATTAAAGCAAGTCACAGGATTAGATTTGATTTTAAGTGAAGCTAAAGGTTCTCTTTTTAATTATCAAGGTGACAATTTATTTTACTCAGCTTCTGCAGAGAAATTAAATCAGCTACGTAGAAATTTAATGGACGTACTGAAGAACCAGCAATACCAAAACCTGGCTGATATCGTTAGACAGTTTGTTGGACTAGGTATTGGACTTACTCCCTCAGGGGATGATTATCTTGTTGGTCTAATAGCTTTTTTACTCTTGAGAAATCATCCGTTTAATGAGGTTCATCCTGGATTTTATCAGGGGATTATGCAGGGAATTGACAAGACAACGCCTGTGAGTGCTATCACCCTAGAAAAAGCTTTAGTTCATGAGTATCGCGAAAATATGTGTCAACTGATCCAGTCATTAGTTGATGCGGATGAAACCAACATTCATTTGCAGTTTTTGAATATTTTAAATATCGGGTCCAGTTCAGGCAGCGACATGCTATTTGGCATTCGGGATGCTTTGTCTCTTACCCATTATTTCGGAGAAAGATATGTCGACTAGAGTTGTCATAAAAAAGAATACCTATTTCGATTCTGTGTCACTGATGTCTATTTCTACTAAGGCGAATCAACTCGATAATGTTGAGCAAGCATTTGTAGCAATGGCAACAGAGATGAATAAGGGTGTATTAAGAAATTTAGGTTTATTAACTCCTGAACTGGAAGAGGCTAAAAATGGCGATTTGATGATTGTCATTAAAGGCCCAAGTGATGAAGCCAACGAAGAAATATTAGCCGGTATTGAAGATTTATTTAATAAAAAAAATCAAGGTGGTGGCTCTCATGAAGCGAAGTACGCCACGATAAATTCTGCAAAAACGCATATTCAAGACAGTAATCTCGCTATTATTTCCGTTAATGGCCAGTTTGCTGCTCGTGAAGCTCGTCTGGCATTAGAAAACGATCTTAATGTGATGCTGTTTTCTGACAACGTATCAATTGAAGATGAGTTAGCACTGAAAAAATTAGCCAGCAGTAAAGGTCTCTTAATGATGGGGCCTGACTGCGGAACTGCCATTATCAACGGTACAGCATTATGTTTTGGTAACAATGTTCGCCGCGGCAGTATCGGTATTATCGGTGCATCAGGTACTGGTAGCCAGGAGCTGAGTGTCCGTATTCATGAGTTCGGTGCTGGAGTCTCTCAATTAATTGGTACTGGCGGTCGTGATCTGAGTGAAAAAATCGGCGGCATTATGATGATTGATGCCCTTAAAATGCTCGATGCTGATGAAGAAACAAAAGTGATTGCACTGATCTCTAAGCCACCGGCGCCAGCGGTCGCTAAAAAGGTTCTTGATCAAGCTGAAAAGTGCCAGAAGCCTGTTGTCGTTTGTTTTCTCGGTAGCCAGCCGTTGCCTGAAGATAAACCTGGTTTAACCTTTGCAAGAAACACCAAAGAAGCAGCATTGAAAACCGTATTGCTGACTGGCGTTAAAAAAGAAGATTTAAATTTACACTCACTTAACTGGCCATTGATTGAAGAAGTCCGGGCTCAATTGGCACCAGAACAAAAGTATATCCGTGGTCTGTTCTGTGGGGGCACATTGTGTGATGAAGCCATGTTTGCAGCTCTGGAAAAATATGATGATGTCTACAGCAATATTCAACCGAATCCTGAATATCGTTTAAAAGATATCAATACCAGTATTGCTCATACATTCCTTGATTTTGGGGATGATGATTTTACCAATGGTAAACCACACCCAATGATTGACCCAACGAGCCGTATTGCACGTTTGCTGCAAGAAGCTCGTGATCCTGAAGTTGGGGTCATCATGATGGACTTCGTATTAGGTTTTGGTTCTCACGAAGATCCTGTTGGCGTAATGATTGATGCTATTAAAGCCGCTAAAAATATCGCTAAAGAAGATGGCCGTGAACTGATCATTTTAGGCTATGTACTGGGCACTGACCAGGATACCCCAGCAATCGATGCGCAGGTCAAAATGCTAACCGATGCTGACGTGATTTGGGCAAGTAGCAGCACCAATACCGGTTTATTAGGGCGTGAGTTTGTCTGGAAAGGAGAGAAAGCATAATGACTTCATTATTTAAACAGCCATTAAATGTCATTAACGTTGGCATCGAAATGTTCAGTGATGATCTGAAAAAGCAACATGTTCCAGTGACTCACTTGAGCTGGACACCTCCTGGCCAGGGAAATATTGACGTTATTCGTGCGTTAGACAAAATCGAAGGCAACGCCTCGTTGCAAGAAAAAATTAACGCCGCTAACGCTCAGGCTCTTGAACGTATTATTCAGTCTCAGCCGGTGTTGATTGGCTATGATCAGGCGATTAATGTCGTCCCTGGTATGACAAAAAACACTATCTTGCATGCAGGTCCTCCCGTTGCCTGGAAAGACATGTGCGGTGCGATGAAAGGTGCTGTCACCGGTGCACTGGTATTTGAAGGTTTAGCCAAAGATTTAGCCGATGCAGAGCGGGTTGCCGCATCAGGTGAGATTATTTTCTCTCCTTGTCACGAACATGATTGTGTTGGTTCGATGGCAGGGGTGACATCTGCCTCGATGTTTATGCATATCGTTGAAAACAAAACCTACGGTAACCGTGCATTTACTAACCTCAGTGAGCAGATGGCAAAAATTCTGCGCATGGGAGCTAACGACCAGAGTGTTATCGACCGCTTAAATTGGATGCGTGATGTATTAGGTCCGATGCTGCGTGATGCCATGAAATTTATTGGCGAAATTGACCTGCGTTTGATGCTGGCTCAAGCCCTGCATATGGGCGATGAATGTCATAACCGTAATAATGCGGGCACTACTTTACTGATTCAGGCACTCACGCCAGGCATTATTCAAACCGATTTTTCGGTTGCTCAACAAAAAGAAGTTTTTGATTTTGTTGCCAGTAGCGATTACTTCTCAGGCCCAACCTGGATGGCGATGTGTAAAGCCTCGATGGATGCGGCTCACGGTATCGAATACAGCACAGTTGTTACCACTATGGCACGTAATGGCTATGAGTTTGGTCTGCGTATCAGTGGGTTACCTGGTCATTGGTTTGTTGGTCCCTCTCAGCAAGTTATTGGTCCGATGTTTGCCGGTTATAAGCCAGAAGATTCCGGCTTAGATATTGGTGACTCCGCTATCACGGAAACCTACGGTATTGGTGGTTTTGCGATGGCAACGGCTCCCGCCATTGTTGCTCTGGTCGGTGGAACAGTCGATGAGGCGATTGATTTCTCACGACAAATGTGTGAGATAACTTTAGGTGAAAACCCTAACGTTACCATCCCATTGCTTGGCTTTATGGGCATTCCAACCGCCATTGATATCACCAAAGTCTCAGCCAGTGGCATCTTGCCAGTCATCAATACTGCGATTGCTCATAAAGACGCCGGCATTGGCATGATTGGTGCGGGTATTGTACATCCACCATTTGATTGCTTTGAAAAAGCTATGCTGTCTTACGCGGAAAAATACGCCTGATTTCCAGTAATGACAAAATAACGCCCAGCTTCGGTTGGGCAATAAAAATACAGCAACACAGATTCTGACAAATTATCGCCATAAATGAATACTGTCACTTTAAATATCGCCGGGCAGATCCCGAACAGTGGGATGGATACGAAATCATTTAAGTCACAGCTCAAAGTATGACCGGTATGAGTATCAGAGTTATCGAGGGGATACATTATTATGAGTCTATTGAGCATCAAATGGAAACGTGGGGATCTGGCAGCCTACTTTGGGCTAATGACTAACAATCTCACTAACTTACTCACCATGATGGGGCTGCTGGTCTTTGTGGTTGGGATCCCAACTGAAATTGTTTATGGGCGTATTGCACCTGCGTTTGGTTTTACCGTTTTGCTTGCCAGTATTTGCTACGCTTATTTTGGTCAGCAAATGATAAAACAGACAGGCCGCAGTGATGTTACGGCTTTACCCTCAGGCCCTAGCGCTCCGTCTATTTTTACCGTGACTTTCTTGGTTATCATGCCTGTCTATCAGACGACGCAAAATGCAGAGTTTGCCTTGCAGATAGCGTTGGTCTGGTGCTTTGTTGAAGCGATGATCTTGGTCGGAGGTTCATTCCTCGGTGATACTATCCGTAAGATGATCCCGCGCACTGTGCTGTTATCTTGCTTGTCTGGGCTGGGATTGCTGTTACTGGCGATGAACCCAATGCTACAGGCTTTTGAAGCGCCTACAGTATCCTTCATCGTCTTGCTGTTAATCTTTATTAACTGGTTTGGTAAAAAACCTATTTTTGCGCGTATTCCAACCGGTCTGTTACTTCTGATTGCAGGTACTGTACTGGCATGGTTCTCTGGCTTACAAAGCCCGGAAGCGATTAAAGCCTCAATGGCTTCTTTTGGTTTTAACCCACCGGGTATCCACGTTGATAGTTTCTTACAAGGTTTACCACATGCGCTTCCTTACTTGGCGTCTGCGGTGCCTCTTGGCTTAGCAAACTATATCTTTGACCTTGAAAATATTGAAAGTGCTCACGCAGCCGGTGATGAATATAATACCCGTAAGGTCATGCTGGCTAACGGCTTATCATCAACTATAGGTTGCTTTATGGGTAACCCATTCCCAGTAACCGTTTATGTGGGGCACGCAGGTTGGAAAGCGATGGGAGCCAGTATTGGTTATACGCTCGCATCGGGTATCACCATGTTTGTTGTACCCCTGTTTGGCTTAGGTGCGTTCATGCTCTCCATCATACCGATGACGGCAATTGTACCTATCCTGGTCTTTATCGGTGTCGTAACGGCCAACCAAGTGGTGAGGGAAACGCCAAAAATAGAAGTCCCGGTTATCTTTATCTGTATGTTCCCGTGGATTGCTAACTGGGCACTGACCATCGTTAATAACGTCATCAGTGCGGCAGGAACTACTGCGGGGGGTATCGGGATTGAAACGATGTTGCACAAAGGTGTTTATTACCAGGGGCTGGTTCATTTAGGTAGCGGTGCACCACTGGCCAGTATGCTGTGGGGCTGTATTGCCATCTTTGCTATCCTTAACAAACCACTGCGTGGTGCTGTTGCTGCGGCTGTGGGGGCGCTATTAGTGTTCTTTGGCGTTATTCACTCACCCGTCGTCGGTATTGCAAGCGGAACGGCGCTGATGTTTGTCTACGCTTATCTGATGATGGCCGCTTTGTTTGTTGTTAAACACTTTATGGATAGCCGCCAACCAGTGGTAGAGTCAGACGCTGAAAAAGTCAGTAAATCCGCATAACTCAGCTAACCTCTGATAGTCGGAGTCTTGATGCTACCGACTATCAAAAACATTGTCTCAGGATATACAATATGAAAGAACTCGTGGTTGTTGCCATCGGGGGCAACAGTATTATTAAAGATAACAACAGCCAGTCGATTGAAGCACAAGAAAAAGCAGTACAAGAAGTCGCAAGTCAGATTAGTGAGATGCTTGAAGGTAATTACAATATTGTTTTGACCCACGGTAACGGTCCTCAAGTCGGACTGGATTTACGTCGTGCGGAAATAGCCCATACAGTAGAAGGATTGCCATTAACTCCGTTAACCAATTGCGTAGCAGATACGCAAGGTGGAATCGGTTATTTAGTCCAGCAAGCACTGACCAATGCGCTGACAAAATATAATCGCCAGGCTGTCACGGTGATAACACAAGTTGAAGTCGATAAAAACGATCCTAACTTTACTATCCCGACTAAACCTATTGGTGCTTTTTTCACTCAAGAACAAGCAGAGGAATTCAAACGCACGAATCCGGACTGGCATTTTATTGAAGATTCTGGCCGTGGTTATCGTCGTGTGGTTGCTTCTCCTGAACCAAAACATGTCGTTGAGTCGAAGGCAATTCGGACCCTGACTGAAAATGATTTTGTTGTCGTCGCAGCTGGCGGTGGTGGTATTCCTGTTACCTGTAATGGTAAGGGTGGATATCAAAGTATCGATGCCGTGATTGATAAAGATCTCTCCACGACATTACTCGCCAAAGAGCTACATGCAGATATTTTAATCATCACCACCGGTGTTGAGAAAGTTTGTGTGAACTTTGGTAAGCCAGAACAACAAGCACTGGGTGAAACCAGCACCACAGACATGCATCGCTATATGGAAGAAGGCCATTTCCCTGCGGGCAGTATGTTACCTAAAATTGAAGCGAGCCTGTCATTTATTGCTAATGGCGGCAAACGCGTAATTATTACTACCCCTGAAAAACTCACTGAAGCATTACGAGGTGAAACCGGAACGCATATTATTCAGGGCTAATGTTTTCCAGACTTTACACTATTTATATTCATGGTGTTTAAAGTGGCTTAAGTATTATTTTTACTAACTGACTAAATAATAGAGATTGCCTCTGTTATTTAGCTGTTGGTATTTAATACTCATAAGCAATATGAATTATTTTTTATATCACAAGAGGTTTCTATGAAAGCAGAACATCCCTCTGATAGAAGAGCATTTCTATCAACCAGCGCAAAAATAGCAGCCGCTTGTACCTTATTAGGTTCAATGTCAGGAGTTGCCGCAGCGCAGACGAATAATCCGTTACAAAACAGCAGCGTTTCAAGTATTACTGATAAGCATTATTATCTTGATGATGCCTTACTTGAGACGGGTTTTAATTATCGTGACGCAACGGTCACGCATACTAAAACTGCACTCCATACGCTTGAAATTAACGATGGGAAAATAGCTGCGGTATTAGCAAATAAACAACATCCTAATCATCAGCTTAATGCCTACAGTGCCCAGGGTAAGCTTATTTTACCTGCATTTCGTGATATGCATATTCACCTGGATAAGACCTTTTACGGTGGCCCATGGCAGGCACCTGAGTCCCGGGAAGGCAAAACGATTATGGATATGATTGCTCTGGAACATACCATGTTGCCAGCGCTACAACCCCACACTAAAGAACGCGCCAATGCGCTTATCGACTTGATTCAATCCAAAGGGTCAACCATTGCGCGTAGCCATTGTAATATTGAACCCGTTTCTGGATTAAAGAACTTAGAGGCTTTACAGCAAGTATTAGCGGACCGTCAGCAAGATTTAACCTGTGAAATTGTCGCCTTCCCACAACATGGTTTATTGCTGTCAAAATCAGAGCCTTTAATGCGTGAAGCGATGCAGGCGGGGGCGCATTATGTCGGTGGATTAGATCCAACCAATGTTGATGGTGCCATGGAAAAATCGCTCGATACCATGTTCCAGATAGCGCTGGATTATAATAAGGGGGTGGATATTCATCTCCATGAAACCAGCCCGGCCGGGCGGGCTGCGATTGAGTATATGATTAAGACGGTAGATGAAAACCGCAGCTTACGCGGTAAAGTCACCATCAGTCATGCCTTTGCCTTGGCAACCCTGGATCCTGAAGATACTGACAAAATGGCCCGTCAGCTGGCCGAACAACAAATTACAATAGCCTCGACAGTGCCTATTGGCACGCTGCATATGCCGCTAAAAACGCTGAATCAGAACGGTGTATTTGTGATGACCGGAACGGACAGCGTAGTGGATCACTGGTCACCCTTTGGATTAGGCGATATGTTAGAAAAAGCCAATCTCTATGCCCAGCTGTATACGCGCCCTGACGAGTTGTCCCTGTCACGATCCTTAGCCATCGCCACAGGTAATATATTGCCACTTGATGATAAAGGTCAGCAGGTCTGGCCGCTGAAAGGAGATGATGCGAGTTTTGTTCTGGTCGATGCCTCTTGTTCAGCAGAAGCAGTAGCGCGTATTTCACCAAGACAGGCCAGTTTCCATAAGGGTCACCTTGCCTCCGGTTCAGTACAAAAATACGTTAGCTAAATCCACCCGATCATGAGCTAAAACATGGGGTCAGTTTATGGCCTCATTTCTATTTTACCCGCCAGCACGCGTTCAGAAAAATAACGCAGATATCGTGGTCAAGTATAACTGGCCACGGCTTTGGCATTTTTCCAGAATAATTGTTCTGATTCATTTGGCGTCAAAACCATGATATTGATGAGGCCTGTGCTGGCTTCGCTAAAATTAGCGTATCCATTATCCGGCACTACTCCGTTTTCAGACTTCTAAAAAAACGTTCTATCGGGCTGTTATCCCAACAATTCTTCTAGCGACTCAGGCTTTGCTTTATCTGGTATCACTACAGTAACTGTCTGAAATACCTGCAGGACTAGCGGGTTCCTCGCGATAACCTGGCTATGGACAGCGCTTCTCTGTCAGTGCCATGTATATAAGTTAAATAGGTGTATAAAAATTCTGCACACAACACGATACATATTTTTCTGAATTCAGGGAGATGATGCCGGACGGCTACGGACTGACTGTTTGCTATGGTATTTGAATATAAAGGATTTTTAGACGTTATCGGACGAGGTAGGAAGAAAACTGGCGGAGATCACAGGAGTCGTATT
>CANRKT010000076.1 GCA_947631255.1 uncultured Enterobacteriaceae bacterium | reverse complement strand
CGCTCCCATTAGTCTGCTCTCCTGTCCTTGAAGGCGTTACCTGCCGAAACCTCATGAGAGCATTCATTGCTGTATTGGCCCTCATCTTTTTTCCCTGTCATTAATATGGTTTACTTGATTAAATTCTAACCGATTTTTCAGTTAACTTAAAAGCCGTGTTTGTCATGAGGTTAAGAAACAATCATGACTGTATATTTAGTTCAGTGAATTTATAACGTTATAGTGTATTTGCTTATCCGGTTGAGTTCGGGAACATGTGTTCTGTTGTAATTGTTTGTTGTTTGCTTCTTATCCATAACACTTTCCATCCCTGACAGCGCACCGTAGCCTTCAGGGAAACAATCATAATATTTAACATTAAACAACTGTCATTTTTAACTTCCAGTAAACAGGCTCTTCATTTTTATCCTGATTTATATTTTTCGAAACAAGTTCAATGATGTGTTCTTGATGCCAATACAAGATAGCAGCTTTTAAATCCCTTATGTTTATATCAGATATATTGTTTTTGATAGCGTATTTCTTCATCTCACGCGTTATCAAAACATCATATATGACACTTGACATGAAACCATCTTTCAAAATATCGATTGCTGTTTCAGGATGTTTTTCATAAATGGTATATATTTCATCACAGTATCCTTGTAAAATGCTGGCAATAAGTTCGTTTGGTTATTTTTCGTTTTTATTCAATACTATCTCTTTCGTTTTTAATCCTTTTATTATGTTAATGGTTAGTTGTTATATATAATGTTGATGCTAACAGAGCCGTATTCCAGATCTAACTCATCAACTAAGTTTTTATCTCCTATCATTTCTTCTACTGAATACCCGCTCAGAGCAATAAACACATCAAGACTTTCTTGAATAGTATTCTTTACTTTCGGGGTTCCTTCGCACAGCATACTTACTACTACAGATATTTTATTTATCATATATTTCCTCTTATTTTTTGTTAGCCCCTTGCGGGGCAAGATTAGCTCTTACTTTCTAAAGTTTTCTGAATACTCGACTAACATGGCAGCAACCCGTTCAAAGTTAACTCGATTAATATCACCGTTATTCCCCTCTTGTTTAGTGAATCTTTCAAAGTTGTTCTGAATATGTTCAATCACATGAATAATAAATGGACTCATAAAATCCGGGTCATCCAAATGATCATTGGCGTCACCATCACCATTGACTTCCATAAACATATTCCAGCTTGCAGCAAACGATCTACATGCAAGCTCATAGAACAGTTCAGTTGATTTATCAATAATTGTTTTTTCTTTAGACATATTTATACCCTCATAGTTAAATGCTTATTTTATTCATTTTTTTATTAGCCACTTACGGGGCCGAATATACTATTGTTAGCTCATACTAAGAAGTAATGCTTGAGTATGAACATATCTCATTTCATGCATAACTTTATCCATATCAAAATAAATCAGTCTTTCTCTTTTCCCCATTTCTTCCATATGTGCATCAAAACGTTTTGCCAGATAACCTTTAACATGCGAAAGATATAACTCCGTTCTGTCGCTATCCAGCATAATAGCCGTTAACACTTCAAGTTCTTCTTGTTCTTTATCTATGCGTATTCCCGTGATATAAAGATCCTTTGCCATAGCCGTAAAAATATGGGTAGATGACTCTTTGATATTTTTCATTTTATTACTATTCATTTTATCTCCTCTTGTTGTTATTAAAATATGATTAGTGTGATTCATTACGTTCAGTAATAACGCTATCCATCCATGCCTCTATCTCACTTTCGAGAAAAACAACCGATCTCAATCCAATCCTGACCTGTTTAGGAAAGCGGCCTGCATTAATCAATCCATACATTCTTGCCCGACTTAACCCTACCCTTTTCAGCACTTCCGGGAGTCGGATAAGACGTCTGGATGCAGCTTCATTTTTCACAGAGATTTGCTCGATATTGTTTTTCATTGTCTTCTCCTGTTTGTTTCGACAGGAGTAATTCTAGGGAAAGTGACGATGACAAGATGCAGACGTTGGCAAACAACATCTCTTGAGAAATTGGGGATAGGTGATTTTGGGGAAAATGAAAATGTGTGAATGTCGCTGGTTTTGCATAAGGGAACCTGTCTTGAGGGCAGGCTCCCGTGATAGCGGGAAAGGTTAGCTTTCTTCTTTTTCGTTCATCTTCATGGCATCAGCCACTCTGACATCCATCATATAGCTGTCTTTACTCAGATAGAGGTTAAAATACCGTCCAAAATCGCGGGTCAGTGCTTTTTCCGCAAAGGGCCTATCCGTGTCTTTAATTTGTGAATCACCTCTGATCACTTCTGAATCGTTCGGATAGAGTAGTCGGGACATTTGTTCATTAGAGATTTTTACCCCACGGTGATTGGCCCACAGCATCAGATCCAGCATAGGAATGGTTCTCAGGGAGATCACTTTCTTAATCGTGCTCAATCCAAAGCGAAACGAACCCATTACAGGCTCAGTGATCCCATATTCCTTACGCCATTGAGGAAGCATGATTTTGATGTGTTCTATAACTTCATCATCGGTCAGTCGTTTGATGTTCAACCATAGATATAGTGGATGATCATCATTGAGTCGTTCAATATCGGTTAATCGCTGTTTACCCTGCTCTCTTGATACTGGCATTGATGGCGCATCAGGTGAAACATCGCTACGTTGAAGTAAATTGAGTTTCCGTAGGTCTGCCTCATAACGGCTAATATCCCCAACGGTGATATGCTGAACATGTAATGTGGCATCAGCCAGAGGATTTTTCTTTTTGGATGATGGGGGTATCACTTTGCTTGAACTGATTAGTAGTGGAGTGCCAGCCAGTATCTTGGCTTCTTCTTCCAGATAGCGTTGATAGCGTGGACTCTGTTCATTGGTGGAGTCATAGCGGAACAAAACGGCACGACGGTGCAGTTCATCATTCAAATCATTTAACGTGATTTCCTGTAAAACATCATAGTTGCTTAATCTGAACCATTGCTTTGCAGCTTTGATAACCTCACCTGACTTCATTCTTATTTACCCTGTTTTTATGTCCGGTTTATCTGAGCATTATCAGATGCCAAGCTATAGCGATAACACCATCTCACCGATGAAATGTAGGGAGCTAAAAGTGCAGGATTGGGTGTTTTGTGGCAGGGTATTTCAGGTGATTTTGGAGAGATAGGTACCACTCCACTTCCCTAAGTTTAGCTATGGTTAGGGAAGTGAATAGGAAAAAATAACATTAAGATATTGATAAATAATATAATATTATTATCCAGATCAGTGGTACGGGTATTTCTCAGCCTTCACCAGGAAGGGCACCCCGAGTCATGTACTACAAAATCAAAAACTTGCGATTAACTCGCCGTTAATTGCTGACCTGGATAATGCCAGCGAAAAGCCCGACAAACAAGCCCTAAAGTGCAGATGTATAAAGCTGTCGCTACTGCTCAGGCGCTTAAAAGTGCGGAGATCCGCTAGTACCGAATTAACCATGCAGGGCAGGAAGAAAACGACTTCATTATGACTATTAAGGGCGTTAAAGCGAGTTTGCTCAGTCATAAAACCATTTTGTCGGATCTCAGCTGAAAAACAGAGAAATTTGTCATGGGTCCCTGTTTATTTCTTCGATATATTAATTCATTTCAGAGAGAATTGTAGACTCTGAATACAAAATTATAACCAGGGTCGTATTAATGAAAGTCATAATCACCCCATGTATTAAACATATCATAAAGGTAAGCAGATAATCTATTTCAACTATGCTATTAGTCGATGGCCATGGCGGAAATAATTAACAAAATAATTTCAATGATTATATATACAATGGCGATATATTTATCACACCTGTTTACATAATGCTGCTTCATACTAATATGAAGTTTATGTAATAGTGCTGTTAGAGCAATTACAAATAAATCTATAAGCTTCTGAAAAAAGGATTTTTAATTTATGAAAATGAAAGAATTAACACAAGAAGAGATTGGCTTTGTTAGTGGTGGCGTCAAGCCTGGAGATAATGAACGAAAAGGTACAAATACTTCAGCTTCAAAAAGTGGTGGAATGTATAGCAGTGTTGACTCTTGTGGTGCAGGCATATTTGGTGGGATGGTTGCAGGCATACCTGGAGGCCCTGTCGGTATGGCGGCAGGTATTATTGGCGGTGCTATCGCTGGTCAATGTACTAAAGATAGTTTTAGCAACAAGCATGGTGGTCAGAACCCTGACAATTCTTCGGGCCAATCCCGAAGATGATTTTTGAGTTATCAGTAGTTAAGTTTATAGAGGATCGTTTAAAACATCATGTTTATCTAATAAATACGGTGTTTTAATCAGATTTATTTTAAGCTACTTCTGTATATCAACAGGAATTATATATTGAATATTTTTACTGGGCCAATAGTGGTTATTTTTATGAAAGTTTTTTTCTTTTTAACTTACCTGGCTCTATTTGCCATTGGTTTTACATTGTTGAAGTACGCTAATGTTCTTGAGTTAGATGCAACATCAGGGATTGAATACTTTTCAAAGTTCTCTGTTGTTATTATAGTACTCACAGCAATAACCCGATGGGGGATTAATATTTTCACTCGGTTAACAAAAACAACAAATAAAAAGTAAAAATACAAATCGAAATCATAACACCCCCCTAAAATGAGACAGCTAGAATTATATTTTCTGCCTTTACATTTGCAGAGGTCAAAATGAAAAAAGCGCGGTTTACTGAAACTCAGATAATGGGAATGGACAGTACCTTTTGCTAACGTCATACCACTCATACGACTGAGTCAATAAAAAAGGAAATCGTTTTTATCTGATACAACGCTAAAACAATAAATACGTTTTGCGAGCAAAGCGGAAAATCTCTATCCTGTTTAAATTAAGGATAAGTTAAAAGGGACCTTGATATGTCAGAGACAGACTCTTCTAATACCGATCAATGCCAACATGTTTCCTATCACCATCCTAAATGGAAAGAGAATGGAACATGCTATTGGGAAGGGATTCAATATCAACACACATTCCTTAATGCGAAAGTTAAATGTATTATGCCACCGACCAACGTTATTCCGGTTATTTTTTACCCGGTGTTATGGGGAGCAATTTAAAATCATCAGGAAGTGATTTTAAAAAAGACTCAAAAATTTGGCGTGGTGATAACCATAAGAAAATACCAAATAACTACCGGGAAATTCCCCTGCCGTTTAATCGCTCCCGCCTTTACGAATTGAAATCCTCTAAATCCGCAGGAGATGGCACCGTCCCTGTCGAATCATTCAAAGCAATACAACACCAAAATGGACTGTCAATTAAAAGTATTTTGGCTACGGATGTCGAGCGCCAAGAGGCTTATAAAGTAAAAGATCTTTTTGATATTCATCAACGACCTGCTTTGAAATTTACACTTCGGGCAATCGCTAAAATAGTACAAGAGGTGCCGGTATGTGGATGAAAATAACCTTGCCCTTAAAGTGGCTTTATTTTTTAGGCATGATGGTACTTACTCCTACCTTACATGCCTCTCCCATTATTAAAAAGGACTCAGCCATGGTTGACTCTTTATTCTCTAAAATAAAACCACAGTGTGTTGGAATTTATGTATTTGATGTGCCTGAGTCTTTTAGTAACAGTACATATAAAGCGACTTACGATGATTTTGACATTGAAAGCAAGTATCTTTATCCACCGGCATTTAAGCAACGTATTGAATTACGCGAAAGTAAGCTCAGAAACCAAAAATCAAGTCAAAAAAATGCGCCCGTGTTAAAAGAAGTTATTCAACTGCCCAACAATCAAGGGGTGATATTTGATAGAAATCAAATGGGATCAGAGGATGCCTACCGAACGTTAGAGGCACATGTCTATATCAATCACATAGCTTTTATTATAACAATAGATATTCTTGATTTGTCTGCACCTAAATACACCAAAGAAAGAGAGAATTACTTAAACTATGGATTTGCCGAGTTTAAATTGAATGATAAACCCGCTAAATTAGCCACAATGCGTTCGTTGATTTCACGTTTAAGTGGTCGATTAGAGAATGACATTCCATCCAGGAAAGGATGGTGTATCCCAAATGGATTTATCGCTGATGATGGCGAAGAGCACAAAATTGCCATGGGATACAATTATGATAATGATGATTTTTCATTTGGCATCAATGCTAATAATACAATGATTGATAACGACGACACTTTTTTTGGGCGAAGTGATGCGATTAACGATGCATTAAAAGGTTCACAGATGAAAACTTTAAAAAAATATGCGTCTATAACAAATGGTATTCCATTTGAAGCATGGCTTTTTGATGGCGTTCAAAATTATGAGCAAAAGACATTCAAGGTTTATGATTTCACTCTTTATGCCAATGAGTCTGTTGCCTCCATATCAAAGCTATTGTTAACAGTAGGGCTGGATAATCAATACAAACAAACTCGCTATAGTGAAAGCCAAATGGTCGAAATTTGGGATCGAATGATTGGCTCTTTGCGCTATAAAGCCAATGCATTCTCATTGGTTTTATAGCATTAGAGGGATGATCAGCTGGCATGCTGTTTTTCTTATTGTTCAGTGTATCCGATGATATCTGACTTATTCACTGAGACACTGCGCCAGGCCAGGCACCGGGTAACTGCCAATGCAGCTACCCGGTAGTGACAACTTAGAACCAGGCTTCCCACATCGCCCCGATATTAAAGGCGTCAAGACGGGTATTTTCTGTGTCATTGGTTGTGGCTGCGGTATGTTTGTTATCGACTTCACCGCCAGTGACATAGAAACGTAGCATCGGTCTGAAATCTGAGCCCATATCGATAGAAACGTTCTGAGAAAGGGTCAGTTTCCAGCCCTTGTTATCGCCGCCTGTTTTATAGTCTACGTGCTGATAACCCGCCTCAAGCCAGGTGGAATAGACATCGTTCCAGAAATGCATTGGACGCACTATCAGACCATAGTTACGACGACTTTCATCTTTATGTTCACTGCGATCATAGTCGTGGAATGCGGCCAGATAGGTTACTGAAGTTTGTGGGGTAAATGTATAGGTTCCCTCAATACTGGTGTAAAGGGTGCGCAAATCGCTGGTTTTATAATAGATGCTGTTATCTGATTTGTCTGAATAGCGGGTCACCCATTTATTTTCAACATTTTCTCCTTTATGGCCCAGAACCACAGCCGTTTGCCATGCAGTGAGTCTTTCTTCGCTTTCAATAGCTTTAGAATCAAAACCATAGTTGGTATAAAGCTCAAAATCGACAGGCCCCAGTTTTATCCCATGTAATTTTGACGTCACCGCGTAGTGACCATTATCACCGGTTCCTGAACCACCAGTACAGGTTATACGCGACGGATTCGATTGGTCAGCAATCACTTCCGGGCTACAAGACTCGACTGAACCCACACCAGCAACATCTAACTTAACACCACCAAAATCAAGATCTTTGACCCCGGCACCTTGCCCATCATGCGTCATCCAGAAGTAGTCATTTATGCCCTGCTGCGGTCGCTGATGGAAATCACGCCCCGCCCACAGATAGGCATCAGGCTGGGAATCAAACAAATTGGTCACACCGGCATAGGCTTTTTTCAGGTTAACCTCATCTCCCCAGTGGTCAAGCATCACCACCACATCCCATATCGCGCCATTATTCCCTTTGAAAGCCTTCGAAAGCTGGAACTCTCCCCCATTGCCCTCATTCCCCAAACGACCAATGGCAGAAGAGCCATTATATGAGCCATCCACACCGACGTATTTCATATCACCGGTCTGAATTTGTGCGCCATACCGCGCATAGGCATTAAATTGTAAACCGTAGGGGATCGCTGTCTCTGCTGTTGGCGGCAATACGGATGAGGTATCAACGACATCGACATTTTTACTTTGCACCAATGTGGTATCTATTTTTTCCTGTCGCTCAGCCAGCGCTTTTTCTACCGCTTGAGCAACAATTTTATTTAACTCTTCAGTGCTAATAGTAACCTGTGTCGTTCCTTGAGCAAATACAGATATCGGACATAACGCAGCGATAACCGCCATCGTTAATGGAAGCTGTTTAAATATTTTCATCGCAACCTCGATTGAATAGATCTTTTTTTTGATAATAACTATTTCGTTCAGCCCAGGCAGAATGACTGCGCATGGCCAAGATTATTTTTTATAATAGATAATGCAAGGTATTGAAATTAGTGTTCAGTCGTAATCATCTCTCCATTGACAGTGGGCAACATTTGATTATTTGTACTGATAATATTAACGCTGATAAAGATGAATAATTTCTTCTGATAACTCTCTTGCTAATAAAGATGTCATTAAATGATCTTGCGCATGTACCATAATAAGCGTCATCGGCTGTCTCGCCTCACCTGCATCCTGTTCAATCAGCTTAGTTTGCATATGGTGTGCCCGACGAGAATAGGTATCGGCTTCAAGGAGTAAACTCTTTGCTCGCGCAATATCGCCTGTACGAGCAGCCTGAAGTGCTTCAAAACAAAGACTGCGTGACTGTCCAGCATTAATGATAATTTCCATTACTGCCTGTTCTAAGTCTATCATTATTAATTCCTGGATTAATCAAAACCATTATTAATTGCGGTGCCGGCAAACCATATTCCGCTTTGTTTAATTGTTCGCTTCTGGCTGGATAAATCTAATTGAATAAAACCATAGCGATTCTTATAACCATTACACCAGGACCAATTATCAATAAATGTCCACATATGATAACCCAGGCAATTAGCACCTTCCTGAATACCTTTATGCAGCCATTTCAGATGTTCGGTAACAAAATCTATCCGATATTGATCGTTTATTTTTCCATCCTGTAAAAAGCGTTCTTCATTTTCAACACCCATGCCATTTTCGGAAATAAAACAACGAGGGTTCCCATAATTAACACGTAAATTAGTCAGAATATCGTAAATACCGGGTTCATAAATTTCCCAGCCACGATAAGGATTCATTTTACGTCCAGGCATTTCGTAGCTATCAAATAACCATTCAGGCATAAAAGGCGACTCGGGGTTAACCGCAGTATCACGACACTTAACACGTCGAGGCTGGTAGTAATTGATCCCCAGAAGGTCTATTTTTCCTTCCGCAATCAGTTCCTTATCACCTTTCTGACACGCCGGCTTTTGGTCATAATCACATAATAAATCTATTAATTGTTGTGGATATTCACCGCGTAATACCGGGTCAAGGAAGCTACGATTAAACAGCAAGTCTGCATGCTCTGCTGCTTTAACATCAGCAGGATCCTGCGACCGTGGGTATGAGGGTGTCAGGTTAAGTACAACACCTATTTCCCCGTCATACTGACCAGCACGATACAGTTTAACCGCTGCCGCATGTGCCAGAACAGTATGATAGGCAACCGTCGCTGCTCGTCTGAAATCCACTACATTCGGATAATGGAAATCATACAGATAACCGCCTTCTACCGGGACAATAGGTTCATTGAAAGTAAACCAATGCTTTACCCGGTCACCAAATAGCTCAAAACAGACTTCCGCGTAGCGTTTCCAGGCTTCAATCACCGCTCGGTTTTCCCAGCCGCCTATTTCCTGCATTGCCATCGGCATATCAAAATGGAACAGAGTAATAAATGGCGTGATCTCTTGTGCTAACAGTTCATCAATGACATTGTTATAAAAAGCCACCGCTTCGGGATTCACCTCACCCATACCATCCGGAATTAATCGCGCCCAACTCAGTGAAGTACGGAAACTGTTATGATTAAGTTGCTTCAGTAAAGCAATATCTTGCCGCCAGTGACGATAAAACGTCGATGTCTCATCCGGGCCAATTCTCTGGTGAAAACGCAAGGGCTGACTGGCATACCAGGCGTCCCAAGTGGTTGCGCTTTTGCCTCCTTGTAGACTTGCCCCTTCGGTTTGCAACGCAGAGCTTGCACTGCCCCACCAGAAATTATCTGGAAATTGATATTTCATTAACAAAGTCTCTTGTCGTTATGGGTTATTGTGAGCTGCATCTGAAAGCGATGGCGAATCATTGGTTTTAGCGCCGGCCGTTTTTAACAATGAATGTTCGTAAGCACGCAGGAATGGCATATAAATCAGTGCGGAAACCATCATACATATCAGGCACATCACCACGGGGCTAAAGGCCCAGTTGGCAGCCCACGAAGCTCCGATCGGCGCAGGTGTGGTCCAGGGCGTTAAAGAAACCACTTGTGCCAGCCAGCCTAATTGCGTTGCGGTATAGGCAAAAATGGCATTGATTAATGGCACACAAACGAAGGGAATAAACATAATGGGGTTCATAATGATTGGCGCACCAAACAAAATGGGTTCATTGATGTTAAAGAAGCTGGGTACAACACCCAATTTACCGATACTGCGTAAATGTGCCACTCTGCTACGTAACAATAAGAACGCCAGCGGCAATGTGGAACCCACGCCACCAATCAATAAATAGTGATCCCAGAAACCTTGTAAATAGATATGCGGTAAGCTTGCTCCTGCCGCTAGTGCTGCCTGATTTGCTGCCAGATTAGTCATCCAGAATGGACTCATAATACCGGTGACAATCAGCGAGCCGTGAATACCTGAGAACCAGAAAATCTGACATAACAACACAGAGAGAAGTATTGCTGGCAGTGAGTCTGATGCAGAAACCAGAGGTTGCAGTAAGTGCATAATGGCTTCAGGAATGATCATGCCGCTTTGTGATTCAATAAACAGATTGAGCGGATGCAGAGTAGCCATAAGCACCAGTACTGGGATAAGGATTTCAAAAGATCGTGCGACCCCGGTAGGCACCTCTTTCGGTAACCGAATGGTAATATTGTGTTGTTTCAGTGCAGCATAAACGCGGATAGAATAAATTGCGGTAATTAAGGCTGTGAAGATCCCCTGACCAGACAGGTATTGAGTGGAGATTTTACCGTCATCGAAAGGGGCGGCGACCAGTAAAAAGGCCATAAATGCCAGTAAACCTGACATCACCGGATCGAGGTTAAACTGCCGTCCCAGACTGGCTCCGACCCCCACAGAAATAAAGAAAGTCATCACCCCCATACTGAGATTAAAAGGCAGCATAAGTTGTTCACGGTAGGTTTCAGAAAAATCCAGCCAGGCACGCGCAAAACCCATTGTCGTGTCAGCAGAGAATGGCGGGAAGATAAAAACCAGCATAAACGAGCCGATTATCATAAAAGGAAGTGCAGCAGTAAAACCATCACGGATAGCAATAACGTACTTTTGCTGTCCCAGACGCCCCGCTAACGGAGTAATAGTTTTCTCAATAGAAGCAACCATCGAATGATAGAAAGAACTCATGTGAATACCTTTTTAGTGAGTCGCGTTAATTAGCGTCAGAGCATAGTCCAGTACTTTATCGCCGCGTTGCATTCCATAATCCATCATATCAATAGCTTGAACTGGAATACCCTGGGCGGCCGCCTTTTCTGAAAGCATGCCTAACATATATTTCACCTGCGGTCCGAGCAGAACCACCTGATAGTGCGGAAACTGACTATCAAACTCTGAGACACCAAATGCCTCTATCTCAACGGGGATCGCTCTTTCTTCGGCTACCATCCGCATTTTTCTGACCAGCATGCTGGTGGACATCCCTGCGGAACAACACAACATGATCTTGTACATCTACATCCATCCTCAAAAGATAAATACTATTGTGAGAGCCAAATATGACATCATGCGGAAACCGTTTTCCATGCATGATGAATGAATCTGTGACCGTCATCAAAGCCCACCATACAAGACGGTTAATTATTTGATGGATGTCGCATCTTTAATCTTTGGACATCTATTTTGGATAGTTATGGAAATTCGGTTTCCGGAATAATTAGAAACGACTATACTCAAAGCGTTACTATCAGCGGGCCCAAGCCGTATTGAGGAATGACAGACCAGGGCTACAGCCTGCCAGGAGATAATTATGTCTACAATCAACGATGTATCACGTTTAGCTGGGGTTTCAAAAGCCACAGTTTCACGGGTGTTGAGTGGTTCACGTGGTGTTAAAGAAGCTAGCCGACTGGCGGTACTTAAAGCCGTAGAAGAACTCAATTACCGCCCAAATGTTATCGCGCAATCCTTGTTAAGTCAGTCAACCGGTTGTATTGGCGTTATCTGTGCGCAAGAAAATATCAACCAGACCACCGGTTATCTGTATGCACTTGAAAAACATCTTAGTCAGCATCAAAAACATCTGCTGTTGCGCTTTGCCAACAACAAAACGGAAGTGATGCAAGCGCTGGATGAACTGTCTTGTGGGCTCTGTGATGACGTGCTGATTATCGGTGCACGTTTCCCACTCAATCTTTCTGATGACAGCGTTATTCTGGTCGACTGTATGGATGTCGACGCCACCAACAGCATCCACTTTGATCATGCCTTTGCGGCAGAGACAGCATGTAATTATCTGATTAAAAATGGGAAAAGAAGAATAGCCTTGATCAATACGGCTACTCAAGGTTACATCGACGATGTCTTGCTGGGTTATAAACGTGCGCTGGAAAATAACTTCCTGCCTTTTAATCGTGACCTGATTTTTATGGGTTCCCCCTCTTCATCTGTCGCCTTGCAAGAACTCCTGAATAATAGCGCAACCCGTAATTTTAATGCGTTACTGGTGGCGGATGAACAAGAAGCCCAGAACGTGATCCCCCAGCTGCAAGCGTTTAATAAATCAGTGCCAAATGACATTATGGTCTTTAGCCTTGCTGGCTCATTACATTATCCGGGGATCCCGACCATTCCTGCCATTGAATATTCAATGGATGTCATGGCAGCAAAAATAGTGACGTGGCTCAATCAGAAGACCAAAAGCGTGCTGGGTTCTTATGTCCTGCGTGGGGATTTGATCATCCCTGATATGCCCGGCAGAAAATAATGTTTGCGTAGTCTGGCGCAGCACTCACTGCGCCACTACCTTAGCCTGGTCATGTATTCAATCCGGTGAATAACTGTAATATAGGGCTATTTACCGATAAGCACGTAAATCCTCATCCCATGTGAACTGCAGATCTTTATGCGTATCATCGTCTCTTAAGACAGAGGATGAATTAACGGGTTTTGCCTTTATCACAGTTCATTTCCTGTCTCAAAAATCATTCGTTATTTCTCCTGGCGATAACCCGGACAAGGCTTCAGGCCCTTCTTGAGTCACGCACACCGGACAGATTGCGGGTTGTTCAGCCTGTGAGTCAGAAAACCGGGAAATCTTCACTGCATCAGTACACTCACCCATCAGGAAAAACAGCAAGCGCGATAGCGATGATGAAAACGGATACCGGCATGATTACTGTCTGTATCAATCCGCCCCTTCTTCAGAATGTTCACGATCTGCTTAAAACAATTGATGGAGATGATTATTTTCGTTGTGAATTAAGTATTTGTTATTGTGAGGCGGGTCACTTTTTCCCGTTCAGAAAATAATTAAAGTGGTGCACCAGAAAGTCTCTACATTTTTACCAAAACATGATTTTTTGCTTTAAAAAATAACAATACCTCTCATTTACTGGAGATGAAGCATGTTTTTTAAGAAAAAATTACTCAGTTCCTCACTATCGA
>CANRKT010000075.1 GCA_947631255.1 uncultured Enterobacteriaceae bacterium | reverse complement strand
TGAGTCTGCGAACGGTTAGCAAAAAATTATCAGCATCCCCTCCAAAAACTCTCTAAAGGGCGTTGACGTCCAGTTTTATCATCGGCCAGTCTATTTTATGATTTATGGTCAGGCAGGTTTCGCGTATCGATCTCTTGTTCTTTATAAAACCGCACATCCAGGGAACTGTTATTCGTGAAATGTAGTCGGTATGCTACTTCTTCAATCTATTTCTGCTTTATTCTTGGTTTGAAATCAGAGTTGATTAACGCGATGAAAAACATGGAAAAAAAACACATGTAATTATATAATCACCACCACCTTTCATATGGTGTAAAATTATTACTTGCAGGGAATTATGAGTATCATTTCAAAAGTAGTCGGTGGATTATCGAAGCAGTATTATATTCGGCAGTTTTTATTCGGTTGTATATTTGCAGTGCTATTTATTTATCTGGCGGTGCATACTTACTCCTCTAATATCAATTCATCTACATTACAACTTGTTATCAGTATTCTATTTGCTATCGTATATACTTTGCTATATCCCTATTCTCGGTTCGTGTATGAGAGTGTTGTTGGGTATATTATGGGTGATAACGTATTCTTTTTAAATATATTCATACTGATGATCTTTAAATTCATAACCATGCTACTGTGTTGGACTTTCTCTATATTTATCGCTCCTGTCGGTATGCTTTACCTTTATTACTACCATACTAAAAAAGAACGCGAATTATAAAATTAACTATATACATCAATGAGATAGCCAGATGGCCTGGGCTATCTCCTCTCCAGTATGAGATATATTGTAAGTATCTCTGCCAAAAGAACCCTTCATTTTTAGAGATCTTCTGACATCTAGCCTAACAGACAGCATCGATACACTCAGTCCTACAGGGAGATTTATATTCCATAGCATGGAGTATGCTCTGAGATGCACCGCGAACGAATCGTTGAGCGAACTATGGTTGGTTAATATCGAATGTGGTGGATAGAAGCCGGGTAGTACAGGGTTTCCTGCAAGAAAGAGCAAGTATATTGATGAAGAGTTATCTCATATCGTTTTTTTCGCATTGAAGTGAACGACCGATTGTAGATTAGGAGTAAGCGTCAACTTTGTGCCAAAGCGGTCGCTGCGAGCGCCAGGACAAGAATACATCGACAGATATAAAAACCGTGACAAGTCATTCAAGCCAGAATCTGCGATTTATCTTTTGTCGCGCTGTATCGTTGTTTACGGGGCAGATAGGCGTAACAGCTGGTTGACTTGGGATGGTTTGAAGATGCTGATTATAACCTACTGAAATTTACATGGTGTATGGTGGCCAACAATCCCTGATGGTCATCAATATCGCGTGCCAACCGTTTTAGTAGATTCTGGATGCAGCCCGGTACAGTCGATGGTGGTTATTTAGTCATCCCTTTTCAAAATATAATGCTATGAGGTTAATGACAAAACCATAATCAGGTAATAATCTTTTTATTAAGATATAGTAACCAGCGTTTTTTTTACTTACACAGTGTTTACTGTGCTCTCAATATTTTGAGTTATGGTTTTTTGGAGATAAACAGATATGGTGGAAGTTCCTTATACCGTCAATTTATTGATCGGTGCAGTCGCTGCAATCGCCGTCGGCTACTATATTATGAAAGGCTATTCAGCGACGGGCATACTGATGGTGAGTGGTGTTGCTTTGTTACTGATCAGTATTAGTCTGGGCCGCCCGATTGTAGCGGAAAAAGATGCTACGGGATTTTTATTCCTGGATGTCTTTGAATATATTAAAGTTTTATTAACTTCTCGCGCTGCCGATCTCGGTATGATGATCATGATTTTATGCGGTTTCGCCGCGTATATGTCTCATATCGGCGCTAATGATATGGTGGTGAAGCTGGCCTCTCATCCGCTTAAATATATTAACTCACCCTATGCCTTGATGATTGCTGCTTACTTTCTGGCTTGTTTGATGTCTTTAGCCGTTTCGTCTGCAGCCGGTCTGGGTGTATTACTGATGGCAACATTATTCCCCATTATGGTGAACGTCGGCATTAGCCGTGGCGCAGCAACCGCTATTTGTGCTTCACCCGCCGCCATCATTCTGTCTCCCACTTCTGGTGATGTTATCGTCGCGGCAGAAGCATCAAAAATGGGTGGGGAAAAGCTGATTGAATTTGCGTTTCACACCACATTACCTATTTCAGTCATTGCTATTTTAGCTATCGCCGTCGCCCACTTCTTCTGGCAACGTTACTTAGATAAGAAAGAAGGCGTGGTCAGTGAGAAGCTCGATGTTTCAAAAATCGTTACCAAAGTGCCAGTGTTCTACTTTATTTTGCCATTTCTGCCGATTATTGGTGTATTAATTTTCTCCGGGAAAATGACGTTACCGTTAACCGAGCACGTTATTCCTAACCTAAATATCATCACTATTCTTATCATTTGTATGGTAATAACAGCGCTGATTGAGTTTATTCGCACGTTTAATGCCAAGACCGTATTTGACGGATTGGACTCTGCTTATAAAGCGATGGGAGATGCCTTCTACTCAGTGGTGATGCTATTAGTTGCTGCTGGCATATTTGCTCAAGGCTTAAATACGATTGGCTTTATTTCCGGGTTAATTCACTTAGCAGAAACCTCCGGTGGTGGCATTATTGTGATGATGCTGGTATTGGTGGTCGTGACCATGCTGGCTGCTATCGCTACGGGTTCTGGGAATGCACCTTTCTATGCCTTCGTTGAGTTTATTCCTAAGCTGGCCGATCAAATGGGTATTAACCCTGCTTATTTGGTTATCCCAATGTTACAGGCATCTAATCTGGGGCGTTCGATGTCACCGGTATCCGGCGTTGTGGTAGCGACCTCTGGTATGGCAAAACTGTCACCATTTGAAGTTGTTAAACGGACATCGGTACCGATGATTGTTGGTCTGTTGACCGTTATTATCGCGTCTCATATTATGGTTCCGGAACATACATCTGAGCAGCTTGCACAGCAGCAGACAGCTCCTGTCGAACCCTAAATAGCTTACCTGGATTACGTTAAACTGTGATAGCTCCGCCGTATTCAGCATACGGCGGATTTTTTATTTTTGGCGTCAGGACGATTGCGTACGGGTTATGGGATACGGTGGGGGCCTTGCGCGTCAAGAGTGGCTATTAAGCATGAAAAACGCGGATTAATGAGGGCTGAAGAAGCCAGGCCCGAATGAGTGGTGGTATACATCACTCAATTCGGACTGGGTACTGTTAACTATTCTGCCGCTAGACGAAATTATTTTGCCAGAAGTTCGTTGCGTACTATCTCGGCGCCAGCACTTAAGGCGGCCAATTTACCTCTCGCAACCTGACGCGGTAGTGGGGCCATACCACAGTTGGTAGAAGGGTAGAGTTTATCAGCATCGACAAACTGCAGCGCTTTACGCAGTGTCTCAGCCACTTCTTCTGGCGTCTCAATGGCATTGGTTGCCACGTCAATGGCGCCTACCATTACTTTTTTACCGCGGATAAGTTCAATCAGATCCATGGGTACACGAGAGTTCTGGCATTCCAGTGAAATAATATCGATAGCTGATTGTTGTAGCTTAGGGAAGGCTTTTTCATACTGTCGCCACTCAGATCCCAGTGTTTTTTTCCAGTCAGTATTGGCTTTAATGCCATAGCCGTAGCAAATATGTACGGCAGTTTCACATTTAAGCCCTTCAATGGCTCTTTCTAAAGTCGCAATACCCCAGTCATTCACTTCATCAAAGAAGACATTAAATGCCGGCTCATCAAACTGGATGATATCGACGCCCGCAGCTTCTAGCTCTCTCGCCTCTTGATTGAGAATTTTGGCGAATTCCCAGGCGAGTTTTTCGCGGCTTTTATAGTGGTTATCATAGAGCGTATCGATCATAGTCATCGGCCCTGGCAGAGCCCATTTAATCGGTTGATCGGTTAACTGACGTAAATACTTTGCGTCTTCAACAAAAACAGGTCTTTGACGAGCGACTGCGCCAACGACTGTCGGAACACTGGCATCATAGCGATCACGAATTCTGACTGTCTGGCGTTTCTCAAAATCAACGCCACTGAGATGCTCAATAAATGTGGTGACAAAATGCTGACGCGTTTGCTCGCCATCACTGACAATATCAATACCGGCCAGTAGTTGTTCTTGTAATGACAAACGTAACGCATCTTGTTTGCCATCAATTAATTCCCCATCTTGTAATTTCCAGGGGGACCACAGCGTTTCTGGTTGTGCAAGCCATGAAGGTTTAGGCAAACTGCCAGCAGTTGAAGTCGGTAATAATCTTTTCATAATAAATGACCTTGTGTTTTTGATTAATCAGAAAGAGTAATTAGCGGACCACTGCTCAAGAATAGTCTGGTAAGGTTTGATAAATATTTCCTCAACAAACTTTCCCTGCTCAATCGCTAACTGGCTACGTTCTTCTCGATCATAAACAATTCGCGTTAATGAATAATCCTGATGTTTTAAACTCGGCTGATAGTGTTTCCCTGCTGCAGAATTGGCATTATAAATCTCAGGACGATAAATTTTTTGGAAGGTATCCATCGTACTGATGGTGCTGATAAGCTCAAGATTGGTATAATCACTAAGCAAATCACCGGAAAAATAAAAAGCCAAAGGGGCAACGCTATTGGCTGGCATAAAGTAGCGAACCTTCAAGCCCATCTTATTGAAGTATTCATCAGTTAAAGAATATTCATCTTGCTGATATTCAACACCTAACACAGGATGGATATTCGCGGTGCGAATATAGGTCTTGGTATTCGACACGCTGAGACAGATAACGGGCGCTTTATTAAAGTTTTCTTTGTAAGTTTTTGAATTAACGAAACACTTAAACAAATTTCCATGCAGGACGCCAAAGTCATCAGGAATACTAAATTTATCGCTGTCTTTATTATGCTCTGAAAGTAATACGCTAAAATCATAATCACGCACATAAGAGGAAAAATTATTTCCAACCATGCCAGCAATTTTCTTGTTGGTTTTTTGATCAATAATATTGGTTTTCAATATTTCAATTAATGGCAGAGCATGACTGCTGTTTGTACTATCAATATTCATCTCCACAGAGATGATTTCAAGTTCAAGGGTATAACGATTTCCTTCAGGATTATCCCAGTGGGCGAGAGAATTGAAACGATTGTCGATCATCTTTAAGGTATTGCGCAAATTCCCCTGACGATTTTCTCCTCTTGCCAGGTTTGCAAAATTGGTGGTGATGCGTGTATTTCCTGAGGGGTTATAATTCTCATCGAAACAAATGCTTTTAATCTTGAAGGTAAAATCTTTATTCATTGTAATCTGATATCCTAATTAATAAATCTGCTTTTATTTCTTGCTTTTCTCAGGGATTTCCGATTTTCTAATAGCGTTACTCAATCAGTAATCTTCATATTGATTATTATTCATAACAATACCTATTGTTATGCCTGACCCGTTGGTTTAGTAAAAGTGATTTAATTTCATTGCAACATGAGAGAATTTCATGTTTAGTGAGACTTTCAATAGGTTTTGGTTGAGGATTTCCCTGTTAAGTTAGATTATTGTTATTATTCATATGGTTATACTTTGCTTTTCTATCACGCTGGCAACATATCAGCAACCCGTGTTGAGGTGTTGTGATGTCTGCTGAGTCACCATCACGGGTGGGAAAGGTTGTCCTGAAGGAATTTATATTAATCATCGGTTTAACCATTCGCCATTAAAAGCAACGTTATTATCGCGGATCGCACTGGGGAATAAGGTGTTCGATCATGAGTCTATTTACGGTCTCATGACTGAGCTACTAGCCTGCGTTGTCGTTTTTGAAATTAAAATGGGCTGATTAAAACTGCGAGGTTTTATTTTCTCTTCTGATTAAAGAATGCTTATATTGTGGTTTATTGTTTAAAATATAAAAGAAGAGAACCCGACAATCGTCGGGTCACCGCAAGGCTATTATTAATATAATTGGGTGTACAACCGAATTTTTTATACCCGGTGCACCTCTAGTTGCCTGGGTGTCACCTTCGCCCAGCGAGCCGAGTTATTTTGGATATAGAGTGGCTTCGGTGCCTCCAGAGGAGGAATAAATAGGCATATACGAAATATAGAATAAAGGGTATTCCATGTTTCCGTAAAGTGAAACTATCCTTACTGAAGCTCATTAGCAAGCGACAAGTGAGATTTTTTTTAAAAACGGTATTCAGATCTAAAATTGATAAAGTAAATGATGGCTAATGGTCTAGTTATCTTATTCACTCTTTATTGTGCGTAAATAGTCAGCCAGTACTAAAGCGTGATTTTGAGTCGTGTTTTTGGCGGCATAAAGCAGTGTGACGGGCATGGTTTTACTGCGCGAGGCTAGCCTGAGAGCTGCTTGCTGATGATTAGCCAGTTCAATACGGTAACGTCGGGTAAACTCAGTAAAGTCGATGATTTCGCTATGGAGTGCGGTCCGTAACTCGCTGGAGGGGGTTAAGTCCTTCGCCCACTCATCATAGAGGAGGCTGGTTTTTTTTATGCCACGGGGCCAGAGCTTATCAACTAACACTCGGTAACCATCCTCTTTGTCGGCTACATCATAGACACGTTTACATTGGATCATACGTTCTCCGGCACTTATCTTTTACGACCAGTATAGCAGAGCCTATTTCAGCCTTTATTCTATAAGAGGTCACTGAGCTTTCCCCGAAAGTCGCGTAGCCTGACGTTCCTTCTGCTGCTCTTATCCTGTGAATGATGCACGTAATGTTCTGGGCGAGCAGGATGCGTGACATGCACTGCCTATGCGGAGACGAACCTTCCTAAGGGATATCACTGTCACGGCTTCCGGGCTAAATAGCAGCCTACTGACACCAACCGGCGGATATTCGCGAAATTGAGATGACCGGGCATCCATTTGTTAGAGTCTTATTCCGGTTAACGCTGGAATAAGACTCTGACTTGAATTCGCAATCTTTCCTGAATCTCAGTCGTTAATTTGAATTGGACGTCCGGCATAGGCGCCAAATATTGCCATCGCAATCGCCAGTAATGCGCACAGCAGTAGCGGGTAGTTCCAGCTACCAGAAAGGTCATGAATCTTGCCCATCAGTGGTGGGCCAGCAGCAGCGAGCAGATAACCGATAGATTGTGCCATTCCTGACAGTGCGGCGGCTTGGTGGGCTGAACCAGTACGCAAAGCGATAAAAGATAACCCCAGAATCAACGCCGCACCGGAACCAAAGCCACCGAGCGCTATCCATAATGTCGCCAGTTGTGGAAACCATGCCATTCCACAAACAGCAATAAACCAGAACAGTGCTATCAGAATCGCAATACCCCGCTGATCCTTAAGACGACTGAGAATTAAACCTACCACCAGACCCGGGACAGCTGTTGCCAGCTGTAACACACCATGCAATGAACCGGCTTGCTGTTCGCTATAGCCATAGCCGATTAATATAGACGGTAACCAGCCGACGACGACATAGTAAATAAAGGAGTTAATACCGAGAAACAGAGTCACTTGCCAGGCCAGTGCGGAAGACCAAATACCCCGATTTTTTAGTGCCGGATTACCCGAAAGAGTGGCACTTGCTTTATTACGCAAACGAGGTAGCCAAAAGAGTATTGCCAGGAGTGGGAAAATCATCAGCGACAGTAATGAACCGGACCAGCCGAAGCCATAGAGTGCGATGGGCACTACCATCATGGAACCGATGGCTGCCGCAATCCCCATGGTTAATGAGTAAGCCCCCGTCAATTTCGCTATGCTGTCAGGATAGTCACGTTTTACCAGACTGGGCAGCAATACGTTACCCATTGCGATACCACAGCCGATAATTGCGGTACCGAGATACAAACACGCTGGGTTGCCCGTAGAACGGAGAGCAATGCCAAGGCAAATCATTACCATCGCGCTCAGTAAACTGAGCTCACTACCAAAGCGACGCGCAATTCCGGCAACAAAAGGAGAGACCAGTGCAAAAGCCAGCAGGGGAATGGTGGTTAATAGCCCGATTTGTGCGGTAGTTAATGAGAAACTCTCTTTCACCATATCCAGCAGTGGGGCAACAGCAGTAAAAGGTGCTCGTAGTGTGCTGGCAATCATTAATATGCCAATGAACATCAATACGTGGTGTTTTTTACTCTCAGAAATTATTGTCTTCATTATCATCATCCAAAATACTGAATGACCAGGATACAGGTTTCATCCAGTAAATAAATCAAGATAAAATGACAAAATATCACTAAATTCGGACAACCTATGGAACATGGCTTAAATCTTGATGGTTTTGATCCCGATAGTAGCTCGGCAGCAGCGCTGGCTTTTAGGGTGAGGGTGGTTCAGACGAACAAAGAGATCCCTTTTCATTACCATCGTAAAGGACAATTGATTCTGGCACTGCATGGCGGTGTGACCACTGAAGTGCAGCAGGCAATGTGGATGGTTCCGACCCATTATGCGGTATGGATCCCCAGTAATATGCCACACAGTAATCGCGTTACGGCTAATGCCAGGCTCAGTTTTTTATTTATCGAACCAGGTAGTGTAGAAATGCCAGAGCAATGCTGTACCTTGAAAATTTCGCCTCTGGTACGTGAATTGATTCTGCATCTCGCCAATATTCCTTATGACAAGATTAACGAACCGGCAGTACAACGCCTTACTCAGGTGTTGTTTGATGAGCTGCCAAAGCAACCGGTGGAACAGCTGGAATTACCTATTTCCGGAAATATAAAGATCCGCGCGATGGCAGATATTATGGCCCAAGAGCTGCAGGATAGACGCCCGCTTTCAGCCTGGGCAGACAAGTTTGCGATGAGTGAGCGTAACTTAGCCCGTCTTATTGTCAAAGAGACCGGACTCAATTTTCGACGCTGGCGTCAGCAGTTACAGTTGATTATTGCCTTACGATTGTTGGTCGGAGGACAGAATGTACAGCAAGTCGCCGAGTCACTAGGGTACGACTCCACGACAGCATTTATTACGATGTTTAAAAAAGCACTGGGTACCACTCCTGGGCGCTATCTTAAAACCTTGGCTGACGGTGTGACCGAATAAATCATTCGTTTTCTGGCTCGGAATATTTGGGCCAGGATACTCCTATGGGTTAGCAGGGGTCTCCTGGCTGGGACTGCTAGTTATGAGTTTCGTTAACTTGTTTTTGAAAGATCTCGCGGAATACTGGGTAAATATCACTCTGCTCGCGAATATGTTGCATGGTAAAGTTCTCATAACTTTCCTGCAGTTTTTCATACTCCAGCCACAGAGACTGATGAGCGCGACGAGTAATTTCGATATAACTGTAATAACGTACCGTAGGAAGAAGATTTTTAATTAAAATCTCCCGGCATTGTGGGGAGTCATCTGCCCAGTTATCGCCGTCGGAGGCCTGAGCCGCATAGATATTCCACTGCGTGGAGTCATAGCGTTCTTTAACAATTTCGGCCATCAGTTTCAAGGCGCTGGATACAATCGTCCCACCCGTTTCTTGTGAGTAGAAAAACTCTTGTTCATCCACCTCTTTCGCCTGGGTATGATGGCGAATATAGACCACTTCAACGTTTTTATAGCTCCGACTCAGGAACAGATAAAGTAAAATATAGAACCGTTTAGCCATATCCTTGGTGGCTTGATCCATAGAGCCGGAAACGTCCATCAGACAAAACATTACTGCCCGACTTGACGGTTCTGGCCGTTTTTCATAGTTCTTAAAACGTAAATCAAACGTATCAATAAAGGGGATCCGGGCTATTTTTTCGCGCAAATCTGCGATGTCCTTACGTAACTGTTTCTCTTCCAGTAGCTGGGCAGGTTCACAGTGACTCAGTATTTCCAGTTCATCTTCCATTTCATGTAACTGACGACGTTTACCAGCCGTCAATGCGGTACGACGCGCAAGCGAATTTTGTAGTGAACGCACGACACTGATATTGGCGGGTACGCCATTGGCGGTATAACCAGAACGGTGTGAAGTATATTCCGTCAGCTGACGGTACTGATTACGTTTCAGATTAGGCAGGGCAAGGTCTTCGAATAGCAGATCAAGGTATTCGTCTTTTGAAATTTGAAAAACAAAATCCTCACTACCTTCACCGTCTTTACCTGCATCACCCTGGCCGCTTCCATTTCCGCTGCCACCATTACCTTGTGGACGAGCAATACGGTCATTGGGGACAAAATGATCGTTTCCCGGGTGTACGCGATGACGTAGCCCCCCATTTCCCTGGTGAAACATGGGTTCGCTAATATTCTCTTTCGGAATGGCCACTGATTCGCCGCTATCGACATCGGTAACTGAGCGTTTATTGATAGCCCCAGAGATGGACTGTTTAATTTGTGCTTTATAACGGCGCAAAAAGCGCTGACGATTTACCGCGCTTTTGTTTTTTCCGTTGAGCCGCCGGTCTATAAAATAGGTCATATTTCCCCCAAATGTCTTCTGTCAGGTAATCAGACGGTCACTGACGAAGAAAAACCCCAGACTGAGTTGACTCTGTCTGGGGTGTATTTATGAAGATTTACGTACCCGTAAATACCACTCGCATAACAGGCGTACCTGCTTACGGGTATAGCCTTTTTCCATCATGCGATGCACGAAATCATCATGCTTCTTCTGCTCATCGGTTGAGGTTTTGGTATTAAAGGAAATAACGGGTAACAACTCTTCGGTATTGGAGAACATTTTTTTCTCAATCACCGTGCGTAGTTTCTCGTAACTGGTCCAGTTAGGGTTACGACCATTGTTGTTGGCGCGGGCGCGCAGTACAAAGTTGACGATTTCATTACGGAAATCTTTCGGATTACTGATACCGGCAGGTTTTTCAATTTTTTCCAGCTCAGCATTGAGTGACTCACGATCGAACAGCTGTCCGGTATCAGGATCACGATATTCCTGGTCCTGGATCCAGAAGTCAGCATAGGTAACGTAGCGGTCAAAAATATTCTGTCCATACTCTGAATAGGACTCAAGGTAGGCGGTCTGGATCTCTTTGCCAATAAACTCGGCATATTTCGGAGTCAGGTAACCTTTGAGATACTCAAGATATTTTTCTGCCAGTTCCTGAGGGAATTGCTCGCGTTCAATTTGCTGCTCAAGGACATAGAACAGGTGCACCGGGTTAGCCGCAACTTCGGTATGATCAAAGTTAAATACCCGAGAGAGAATTTTAAAGGCGAAGCGGGTGGATAGTCCGTTCATTCCCTCATCAACGCCCGCGTAGTCCCGGTACTCCTGATAGGATTTCGCTTTTGGATCGGTGTCTTTTAAGCTTTCGCCATCATACACGCGCATTTTAGAGTAAATGCTTGAGTTTTCCGGAGTTTTAAGCCGCGATAATACCGTGAAGCGTGACAGTGTTTCCAGTGTTCCCGGTGCGCAAGGGGCTTGCGTCAGTTCACTGTGCTGCAGCAGTTTCTGGTAAATTTTGATCTCTTCAGAAATGCGCAGGCAATAAGGCACTTTGACTATATAAACCCGGTCAAGAAAGGCTTCATTATTTTTATTATTTCTGAACGTGACCCATTCAGATTCGTTAGAGTGCGCCAGAATGATACCGTTAAACGGCAGGGCAGAGATCCCCTCAGTCCCGTTATAGTTACCTTCCTGGGTGGCGGTTAACAGGGGATGCAGTACCTTAATTGGTGCCTTAAACATTTCAACAAATTCCATAATGCCCTGGTTTGCACGGCACAATGCACCCGAATAACCATAAGCATCAGGGTCATTTTGGGCAAAGTGTTCCAGTTTGCGAATATCAACTTTACCCACCAGGGCTGAAATATCCTGGTTATTTTCATCACCGGGTTCGGTTTTCGCGATGGCCACTTGTCCCAGGATAGAAGGCCAGACTTTTACTACTTTAAACTGAGTAATATCCCCGCCAAACTCTTTCAGGCGCTTGGCAGCCCAGGGCGACATAATGGTGCCGAGATAGCGGTGTGGAATGCCGTACTCTTTGGTCAGAATATGGGCATCTTCCTGCGGGTTAAACAGGCAGAGTGGATGATCGTTGACCGGGCTGTGTTCACCATTAGCGCTCAACACATAAATAGGCACATGCTCCATTAAGGCTTTCAGGCGTTCAGCCAGTGAGGATTTACCACCACCTACAGGCCCGAGTAAGTAGAGAATTTGTTTTTTCTCTTCAAGACCCTGAGCGGCATGTTTCAGATAAGAGACGATTTGTTCGATGGCATCTTCCATGCCGTAAAAAGATTCAAACGCAGGATAACGTGCAACGACACGATTAGAAAACAGACGTGATAATTGAGGGTCGGTGGCGGTATCAACCATCACCGGCTCGCCGATAGCCTTCAGCAACCGTTCCGCCGCATTGGCGTACGCATTTTTATCCTGGCGGCAAAGAGCAAGGAATTCTTGCAAGCTAAATTCTTCATCCTTGGCTGCTTCATAACGCTGGCGATAGTGATCGAATATATTCATAGTATGTCGTCCTTTCGTTTAGCACAGGTTAAAGAGCCGTTGGTATGAGTAATAGTGGCTCTCCGGAAGATGCATAAGAAATTAGAAGCAATACTTATGCCAGATTGTTTACTGGCAATACCTACTGTAATAGGCCTTTAACTATTCATCTATCTGTAATAAAGCGTAGATGGCATTTTCAGAATCTGCCTCCATGACTACTTAATTTCAATGGTATATCAATAACTCATCAAACGCATTTCACTAATCGACTAACGGCACCTGAGTCCTTATCTTCCAAATTGCTGGGGTGCTCTTTTATTCTCATAATCGGGTCACAGGCTTATCTAAAGACGGCTCTCTTACCTTAGTGTAAAAAATTTGAGCTAGCTATAAGGGAAAGTTACACTAAGTTATGACTAACTATGAAATTAAAGGAACGTATTAATTGTGAGCAAAGTTAAACTTCTTGCATTAGGTGTGTTTATGGCCTCTTCAGTTTCACTGGCACAGGCTGAAGGACCATGGTCAGTAGGGGCAGGTGCTTTGGTAACACCAGACCCGTACCGGGGACATCAGGATAGAGTTTACCCGCTACCACTAGTGGGCTATGAGGGGGAAAACTTCTATGTCCGTAGCCTCAATGCGGGTTACTACTTATGGAATGATAAGACGGACAAACTTTCAGTGACCGCCTATTACTCCCCGCTGCACTATCGCCCTAAAGACAGCAACGATGACGATATGCGCGCCCTGGACAGACGTAAGTCCACGGTAATGGCAGGTCTGGCCTATTCACATTATACCGATTACGGTTTCCTGCGTACTGTACTGGCGGGGGATATCCTGAATAACAGTAACGGTATTACCTGGGATACCGCCTGGCTGTATCGCTACCAGACTGGCAGTCTGACCTTTACCCCGGGTATTGGTGTAGGCTGGAACAGTAAAAACCAGAATAAATACTATTACGGTGTTTCGGGTAAAGAAGCTCAGCGCAGTGGCATGCAAGATTATAAGCCAGACAGCAGTTTCTCTCCTTATGTTGAACTGTCCGTTGATTACAAACTGACTCAGGACTGGGCTGTGTTTGGTATGGGACGTTATGTCCGCCTGGCCAGTGAAATCACCGACAGCCCAATGACTGAGGAACAATGGACGGGGGTATTGCTGACGGGGGTGACTTACAGTTTTTAATTAAAACATGCTGTGCATTAGGTTTAAAAAACAGGGTGCACAGTAGTTGATCTATTGCTTATCTTATCTGATGCGTCGTAAAACCCTGTCCTTTTGAACTGACCCCCCTCAGTGTCAGCATAGTTGTCACCCCCTCTGAAAACAAACTCGAGGGTGATGGAGTGACAAATGAAACGTATTT
>CANRKT010000074.1 GCA_947631255.1 uncultured Enterobacteriaceae bacterium | reverse complement strand
AGATCCCAGTTGGTTGCTTCCAGGTAGAGAACCGGAATATTGAGTGGATTGAAACTATCACCGTCACTACAGCACCCAGTTCCAGCCGGATAAGCAGGATCGCCGCCAGGATTCGTTGTGATATCAATATGTAACTCTTTACCAATCCGCAGCATCTGTTCGCGCAGCTTAGCCAGTTCAGGATCAACCACACTGTTAACACCGGCATGGGCATACAGTTTGTCGCCTGTTACCATACTGTCGATATTGATCATCCCTTTCAGATCCTCAACACCGTTCTGGGCGATAAGTTCCTGCACCATAGCACGAGAACCATGCAGTCCTTCTTCTTCTGCGCCAAAGGCGGCAAAGACCAGCGTTTTTTCAGTCTGAATGCCACTCAAATTACGCGCCACTTCCGTCAGCACCGAGGCTCCCGAACCATTATCATCGACCCCTTGTAGCGTCGGACGGCCGAAATAGGTATCAAAATGAGCACCGGTAATAATGTAGTCGCTGCTCAGACCGGTGTTGTAGGCCAGCACGTTTTGCGATGAACGCTGGGTGCCACCAGCAGTCCAGCTAAAGTCATGACGTACCGTGGTATAACCCTGCCCCATGCGCTGTTCCATCCAGTTCGCAGCACCGATAAAGCTCTCTGTACCGCGATAACGTCCCGGATAGTCATTAATCAGGGTATCTAACGTTTCACGAGCATAACTGCCATTTTCATACGCCAGTGCAGGTAAACACGCGCAGGCTAAGCCTACTGCAACAGCCACTTGCTTCAACATTATTGCCAGTCCATTTATTTTTATTTAGATGTAAAATAACGAATATCACAAATTCTCTTCTTAATTGTAAGTTTTTTACATATAGACATACAATGGAAATATTTCTGTGCTAGTTAACAAGCAACATATGAAATATCAATGATTTAAGAGAGTTATTTTAGGTGAAGTGATTAAAGCAGAGGTTCTGCCTGGTTTTATCATAAAGCCTGGCGATATTGACTATAAACAGAATAAATCGATGGAGAGGATCATGTATTACTATTATCCAGCCAGTATGATTTTTATTCGCTGTGAAAAAGGGATAAGCCATAACGAAGCGCTGAATATCTTGCCGGGCTGGTCAGAAAAAGGCCCGATGTATACCTCAATAGCTTAGTGCTGCCGCTTCTGAAAATACTAAAAATTAAATCTGTGCAATGCCAGCCCATTTTGCGGGCTGGCATTGCACCGAGTGTTAGTCGTAATATTCCGGTGCATGGCGGAAAGTTGGCCAGGCATCAGGATCGTGCCCGGTGACCACTTGTGCCTGGGTACGATCAACAATGGCTTTCATTTTTTGTACTGAACGTACTGCTTCCACCGCAGATGACATAAAACCAGGCAGCGCTTTCTCTTCCCAGTGATCGGTGGTGTAGGCGGCATCAATCGCCAGCAGCAGGCTGCCGCTATTGGGTAACGTTACCAGAATCGACTGGTGTCCCGGTGAATGACCCGGAGTGAAGATGGTTTTCAGCGTTCCGTCACCATAAATATCATACAGATCGGTATTTTCACCCTCGAGGAACTGCCATTTCAAATTCGGCTTGTCGAAATCATTACGAATATAGCCCCCGGCAGCAAACCAGTCTGGCGTGAAAGCGTACTCATATTCACGGCGCTGGACAATATGCGTGGCGTTCGGGAAACGCCCTACCGCTCCGGTATGGTCAAGATGCAGGTGAGATTGCAGAACATAACGGACATCTTCAGGATTGATACCTATTTTCTTAAGCTGTGCCACGCAACCTTCATCTTCGCGCATCACTGGCCAATAAACCTCCGTGATCCCGCCCCAATAGCCGACAGGATCGAGTCCCGCCTCAACAGCAGTACCGCCGTCAATAATCGTGTGGCCGTCCGGGTGAGTCAACAGATAAAAAGGAACCGGAATTTCATAATCGGCGCCATTACCCTGGTTCATTTTAATATTATGCACTTTGCACTTCAGTGAACCGGTTTGAAACATATACAGGCGAATATCGGTCATTTTTATTATCCTTATACAAGGTTGTAGGGTGTCGCTTGAGATAAAGCGTGCTTAAAATGCTTCCTGATATAACGCGAGCGCATCGGCCTCGGTCACTTCAACCGGGTTATTCATTAATAACCGGGTCTGTTTCATCGAGTCACTGGCAAGCAGAGCCAGCGATTCTTCCGTTACCCCGACATCGCGTAAGCGTCGTGGGGCACCGCTGTCATCCATAATGGTGGTCAGTGCGGCAATAAAGGCGTCCGCACGCTGCTGGGTACTTCCCTCTCCCGGCACCTTCAGAACATCAGCCAGTTCGGCATACAAGGATGCCGCCGCCTGGCTGTTATAACGCAGAACCGCACCGAGCATCAGGGCGTTAGAAAGGCCATGGGGAATGTGGTAATGACCGCCAAGGGGATACGCCAGGGCATGCACTGCGGCGACCGGTGAGTTAGAAAACGCCTGACCTGCAAGGGTCGCCCCCAGTAAGATGGCCTCACGGGCTTCACGGTTGTGCCCATCGCGACAAGCTGTGACCAGATGCTGACTGATCAACCGCAGCGCTTCACGGCTGAGGTTATCTGACAGCAAATTTTTCTTATGTTTACCGGTATAGGCTTCAATAGCATGGACCATAGCATCGATGCCGGTTGCCGCAGTGTGTATTGCCGGCAGTCCGACGGTAAGCTCAGCATCCAGCAACACAAAATCAGCGTACAACTGATACGAAACCACCCCCATTTTGGTGGTTTCACCGGTGGTAAGAATCGAGATGTTGGTCACTTCAGACCCGGTCCCCGCTGTGGTGGGGATCTGGACTAACGGCAGGCGACTGCCCTGCACATTACCCATTCCGTACAATTCAGACAGTGGCTGGTTTGACTGCGCCAGTACCGCTGTCAGTTTTGCCACATCCAGCGACGAGCCGCCCCCAAGACCAATCACCAGTTTAATCTGCTGTTCTCGTGCCAGTGACGTGGCTTTTAACACAATCTCTTCTGGCGGATCTGCAATCACTTCATCAAATACCGTCACACTAAAACCGTGCTGGCGCAGGGACTCTTCTACAGGTTTCAATAATCCGGCTTTGATCAAACCTGAATCCGTTACCACCAAGACCCGGCGCTCACTGAATCGGGAAGCCAGGATCTCGCCCAAACGCCGGGCACCAGACCACTCCACCAGCATGGATGGCACCGTATTAAATTCAAAGGGTTGCATCATAGTCATCGTATTAAATTCCTCTGCTACCGACTGAAATCTCGGTGATTAAATAAGCCGCTGTCAGCTCAACCCACAGCAGTGCAGATATACTTACTTTCCAGGTATTCTTCGATACCGGAACGGGAACCCTCGCGACCAATGCCTGATTGCTTAATTCCTCCGAACGGCGCGACTTCATTGGAGATAAGTCCAGTATTGTGCCCCACCATGCCGTACTCCAGCGCTTCAGCTACACGCCACATCCGCTGGCTGCTGTCGGTGTAAAAATAGGCTGCCAAACCGAATTCAGTATCATTCGCCATAGCAATCGCTTGTTCTTCAGTGTCAAAACTAAACAGCGGTGCAATCGGGCCAAAGGTCTCTTCCCGGGCAATTTTCATCTCTGGTGTGACATTGATAAGTACCGTCGGCTCAAAGAAATTGCCCCCCAGCGCATGACGCTGTCCGCCAGTCAGAATTTGTGCCCCCAGCGCCTCAGCATTTTCAATATGCTCAATAACTTTGGTCACTGCATTGCCATCAATTAACGGGCCGATCACGACACCATTATCACGTCCATTCCCCACACGTAAGGCCTTAACACGCTCTGCCAGCCGTTGAGCAAACTGCGGGTAGATGCCTGACTGCACCAGAAAACGGTTAGTACAGACACAGGTTTGTCCGGCATTACGGAATTTTGACTGTACTGCCCCTTCAACAGCAGCATCCAGGTCGGCATCATCAAAGACAATAAAAGGGGCATTACCACCCAGTTCGAGTGAGACACGCTTAACGGTATCGGCACACTGAGCCATCAACAGGCGCCCCACCGCGGTGGAGCCGGTAAAGGAGAGCTTTCTCACCACATCACTCTTCGTCAGTACACCACCAATCATTTTCGCGTCGCCGGTCACAATCTGTAGCACCCCAGCAGGAATACCGGCGCGTAGTGCCAGCTCACCGAGAGCCAGAGCGGTCAAGGGGGTTTGCTCAGCAGGTCTGACGATGATGACGCAACCTGCCGCCAGCGCTGGAGCCACTTTACGAGTAATCATCGCGGCGGGAAAATTCCATGGCGTAATCGCGGCGCAAACACCGACCGGTTGTTTAATCACCAACAGTCGTTTGTCAGCCTGAGGGGAAGGAATAATATCGCCATAAGTGCGTTTGGCTTCTTCAGCAAACCAGTCAATAAACGAGGCCGCATAACTGATTTCACCTCGTGCTTCCGCGAGGGGTTTTCCTTGTTCCGCCGTCATTAATGTCGCGAGGTCTTCCGTGTTCTCAATAATTAAATCAAACCAGCGGCGTAACAGGGTACTGCGCTCTTTGGCGGTTTTTTTGCGCCAGCTGATAAAGGCCTGCTCAGCGGCACTGATAGCCTGTTCAATATCAGCTTGAGTCAGTCGGGTAACCTCGGCCACAACCTCATTCGTTGCTGGATTCAGCACCTTAACGGTACTGTTATCGCTCGACATCCGCCATTCCCCGTTAATCAGACTCGCTTGTTTTAATAAAGCGGGAGTTCGTAGGTCTGTCATAAGTTCTCCTTGGAAACTCAGTTGACAAGTTCAGTATGCTGAACTAAATTCTACATATTGAACATTAGCAGCCATTTTAACTTATCGCCAATTCTCTGTTAGCAAAGTGAGATCAGATGCCAAAATTTTCTTCCGGTGAAAATCGTGTGAGTAACGCTCCCGCCCTCAGACGTGCGGTGCAAATACTTGATCTGGTTAGTGAACTAAAAAACCCACCGACTTTTACCGATATTGTTACTTCTTTGGGGCTACCCAAGAGTTCGGTACATGGTTTATGTGCCACCCTGGTGGAATTAGGGCTCCTGTATCGTTCCGATGCCGGAACCTATCTTTTGGGCTCTCATACCATGTCCTGGGCGAATGGGTTTTTACGCCAGACCAACCTGGTGGCAAAATTTCAGCAGTTACTCAATGAACGCCGAGAATTAAATCAGTTCACTGTGACGCTGACGGTGCTGGAAGGGACTCAGGTTATCTATCTGGCTTGCGCGAATAGTAATACGGCCTTGGGATTTACATTCCGGATTGGTATGCGCCTGCCTGCCCCCTTTACCGCAACCGGAAAAGCGATGCTCAGTACCTTCAGTGATCAGGAAGTGAGTCAGCGTTTTAGCGCTCAGTGGCCTGAGTCATTAACTCCCCACAGTGTCACGACCCGAGACGAACTACTGAGTGAACTCGCGACCACCCGCCAGAGAGGGTTTTCAATTGATAACGGACAAATACGTGATGGCATGTTATGCATCGGAGCACCGGTATATGACTTTTCAGGCAAAGTCATTGCTGGGCTGGCGGTTAGTATGCTGGAAATAGAGGCGACAAAAGAGGCTATCTCTCTGACCGGAAATGCCTTGATGGATATTTCCCGAACGCTGTCAGCACGCATGGGACATTGAAGCTAAACAGAGATTTCTGCCACGGTAATAAAGAAAAACCGGAAAACATCAGTTCGTTTTCCGGTTTTTCTTGAGCTTTTACAGCGCAATATCTGCGGGCTGTTTTTCTGGCGTCGCCACGGCTTGCGGCTGAGCTACGTGTTCCACTTCTGTGTTAGCAGGAATGACTGGCGGCGTAGTCAGTTGCAGCGCCGCTGCTGTGTCATTCCACACTTTTTGCGTCAAGCCCACATTACCATTCAGCGTTTGTCCATAACTTGGCACTATCTGATGAATTTTGTCCTGCCAGTCGGCAGTGTTAAATTGTTCCGGGAACATTTTTTTGAGCACATTCAGGGCAATCGGTGCCGCAGTTGATGCACCGGGTGAAGCTCCCAGCAAAGCGGCAACGGTTTTCTCTTTATCGATAACAATTTCTGTACCGAGTTTCAGGACTCCACCCAACTGTTCATCTTTCTTGATGATTTGCACACGCTGTCCCGCCTGAATCAGTTTCCAGTCTTCTTTACGTGCATCCGGGTAATACTCTTGCAGGGCAGCAAACCTGTCATCATCATCCAGCATAACCTGACTCACCAGATATTTGACGAGATCAAAATTATCGATGCCTACATTGCTCATCGGCAATACATTACCAAAAGTGGTGGTGCTGAGTAGGTCAAAAACAGATCCATTTTTCAGGAATTTAGTTGAGAAAGTGGCGAAAGGTCCGAACAAGACCACTTGCTTGCCATCAATCATACGCGCATCAAGATGTGGAACAGACATCGGGGGAGCGCCTACGGAAGCCTGACCATAGACTTTCTCCAGATGACGTTTGGTGATCTCCGGGTTTTCGGTCATCAGGAAAGACCCTCCCACCGGGAAACCAGCGTAGTTATTGCCTTCTTCAATACCGGTTTCTTGTAGCAGTTTTAATGCACCACCACCGGCACCAATAAAGACATATTTAGCATCAATAGCATGTTCTTTGCCGCTGTCGACATCCTTAATAGTCACATGCCAGGAATTGTCTTTATTACGCTCAAACTCGGTCACTTCAGAAGAGGTCTGTAGCGAGAAATTAGGATTTTTTTTCAGACTGCCGATTAACTGACGGGTAATTTCACCGTAGTTAACGTCCGTGCCAACCGATGTCCAGGTTGCCGCCACTTTTTGTTCGGCAGAACGCCCTTCCATCACCAGCGGTGCCCACTGTTTAATTTGTTCGTGATTAGTCGAGAACTTCATCCCCTGGAACAGGGTAGTATTCTGCAAAGCCGCATAACGCTTTGCCAGATAATCCACGTTCTTATCACCCCAGACAAAGCTCATATGAGGCGTAGAGTTAATGAATGAATGGGGTGAGTTCAGCACTCCACGCTGGACCTGAGCTGCCCAGAACTGGCGAGAAATCATGAACTGTTCATTAATATCCAGCGCTTTACTGACATCAATAGAGCCATCCGCACGTTCTGGGGTGTAGTTCAGCTCCATATTGGCAGAGTGACCGGTTCCGGCGTTATTCCAGCCGTTAGATGATTCGAGAGCGACACCGTCAAGCTTCTCAACCATTACCTGTTTCCAGTCTGGCTCAAGCGCATAAAGCCAGGTTCCCAGGGAGGCGCTCATGATCCCGCCACCGATTAACAGGAAATCTGTTTTCTGGGTCGTCTGGGCTTCGGCATAGCTGACTGAGCTGACGAATAACGCACAAGAGGTCAGCGAAATAAGGACTTTTTTCATAGCAGGCATAGTCATTTAATTTCATTGTGAGTGAATATTTTCACGTTATTTTAACCATGCTTTACTTTATTTTAAAATATCAACTACATTTCTATACGCCACTTTAAGCGCTTTTTTTAATTAAAAAAAGAGCTTCTACTTTTAGTGTGGGATTAATCACAGCAATAAAAAAATATTCTACATAGTAACCAATGAGATAATTAATTTGACCAATTTGAACTTATTAAGATTTAGTTACAATACAGTAACCAAATGGCACTGATATTGTTATTTTCCATCGGGTATTTCCGCAATTAACGCAGAATGAGAAGGTCTTACTTGCTGATAGCAATTTGAAGGGGAGTGACGACAGACGGAATGATTGCACCTGAGAGATCGGACAGGACACCTCAGGTGAATCAACGACAGGTTATATTACGAGCCCTTACTGACGTCTCAGACCGACACGCCGCTGACTCACATAGTCATAATTTTTTACTCTACAGTCAAGTCACTCTCTGCAACAAAAAATAAACACAGATTTCCCTCAAGCTCATCAGACTCTAAGAGCATCGAACATTTAATTTATTTAATAGATGATTAAAAATACCTTATCGGTAAATTTGAGGTAAAACATGGACACTCGTGCTTCTGCAGAGTTTTTAATTTACAGCCTGTAAGATTATATTAAACCAGCAAATAATATACCTGATAATAATTATCGATTAACGTTTAAAAAAGTATTATTTACTTTGATATGAAACTGGTGACCATTTCAGAACACAGGGGGGACAGTAAAATGAAACCATCACCGCCCCACGCCTGAGTTTCCGCTTGTTAAATATTAACCCAGCGTTCGAGCGGGAACTGCAAAAATGATCTTTTCCCTTGAACCTATACTGTCCGCGAAAAAACGAATCACGTTAAATAATCACAGGGCTTCCATAGCGCGCGTTATCTTATACAGGTAGCGTGGTGCCTGGGGAGCAGGATGATTTTTTTCGATATGTCGCATAAACTGATTAACGTTCAGTCGGTTAATCTTCGCAATCGCGGTTGGGCGATCATTATCAAAGGTACGTAGCATGGCACCGGCACCATTAACATAAGAGACCACCAGCGCGTATTGCATCACTTCTGGATCATTAATGCCTTTCAGAATACCGTTCTCCAGTACGCTTAAATAGGCGGTTCCGATGATAATATTACGGACGGGATCTTTTAACTCAGTATCCGAAGGCTGGCCAGGTAATCCCATATGCCGATAAACATCTTTGCCCGCTGTAGAGGCTTTAATCTGCATCAGCCCTATGGCATTTGAGGCACTGACCAGTTGTGGGTTGCCGCCGGTTTCCACGGCAATAATGGCCGTGATCACCTTGGGATTCACCCCCCATTCCTGACCCGTTTGCTCAGAGACCGGCATCCAGGTCAGTGCTCCACGGACAGGCACCGTCGGATCCCACTCAGCCTGTTTAGGAGGTTTATTACTGGAACATCCGGCCAAAATGAGAATCAGAACAAGTAATCCCGTTAATTTCACGTCATGTATCCTTAATTGCGGGTCGATGCCCTGAATCATTGTATATGCTTATTGGTAGCACCAGAGAACAACGCCAGATGACGTAAAGCCCGATGACTGGATCGCGACAGAGCTCTGGTAACCATGACAATACCTTCTGTTCACGGCATGATAACGAATTCATTTTCAGTAAGGAATGTTAATGTCTCTGATTCAGCTTATTGCCCCTTCTGGTTACTGTATAAATCAAACTGCCGCCGCGCTGGGGATACAACGCTTGCAGGAAGCAGGGCATCAGGTGAGTAATTCGCAGATTGTTTCCCGCCGTTTCCAGCGCTTCGCCGGAAGCGATGAACAACGATTAGCGGAAATAAATGCCCTCGCCCAACTTCCAGCAGAAACGGATATCGTACTGGCAGTGCGCGGGGGTTATGGTGCCAGCCGATTACTGGAAGGTATTCACTTTCCGCAGCTAGGTGCCGCATTACGCGCCAGGATGCCGGTTATTTGTGGGCACAGTGATTTCACCGCGATTCAAGCAGCACTACTGGCGCAATGCGGCGTGATTACGTTCAGTGGCCCAATGCTGGCAGGGAATTTTGGCGCTGAGACTCTGGATGCGTTTACCTGGCATCATTTCTGGCAGGCTATCAGCTCCCCTCGCTTTACCATCTGCTGGGAGTGTGACGCTTCACCGTTACAGACCCATGGTACGGTATGGGGGGGGAATTTAGCCATGATTTGCTCGCTGGCAGGCACTTCGTGGTTACCGGTTATCGAGGGTGGCATTCTGGTTCTGGAAGATATTAATGAACATCCATTCCGTGTCGAACGCATGTTACTTCAGCTTCATCATGCGGGTATTCTGGGCCGTCAAAATGCCCTTATTCTCGGTAGTTTTAACGGTGCGACACTTTCTGACTACGATGACGGATATGATTTTTCTGCCATGTGCCAGCTATTACAGCAACGTCTGACCATTCCTGTCTTATCGGGTTTACCTTTTGGTCATGAGCCCAAAACGGTCACGCTGCCACTGGGTGCGCGGGGAGAATTGGTTCATGATGGAAAACAGGCTTCACTGACACTAAGCGGGCATCCCGTGTTGTCTGCCTCAGTATCCATTGAAAACCATTTTTGATACTCTTTATTATTGTTTCTAGTGGTAATATTTACAATCATATAGAAAATGCTTATAGGGGACTCCTATTTTGGATGCAGGAACAATCATTAGTCTGTTTATTATAGGTTCCATTCTCGTTGCTTGTAGCATCTTGCTGAGTTCTTTTTCCTCGCGTCTTGGTATCCCCATCCTGGTCATTTTTCTGCTTATTGGCATGCTGGCAGGCATTGATGGTCTGGGGGGGATCCCTTTTGATAACTACCCGACCGCTTATTTAGTCAGTAACCTCGCTCTGGCCGTTATTTTGCTGGACGGAGGTATGCGGACACAGGCCAGTTCATTTCGTGTTGCATTAGGTCCAGCGCTCTCGCTTGCAACGGTCGGGGTGCTGATCACTTCCGGACTTACCGGTATGGCAGCCGCCTGGTTATTTAACCTTCACTGGCTGGAAGGATTACTGATTGGTGCCATTGTCGGATCGACTGATGCCGCAGCCGTGTTTTCACTGCTCGTCGGTAAAGGGCTCAACGAACGTGTCGGCCCAACGCTGGAAATCGAATCTGGAAGCAATGACCCAATGGCCGTATTTCTGACCATTACTCTGATAGCGATGATTCAGGCCCACCAGGTTCAACTCGACTGGATGTTTTTAGTCCATATTATTCAGCAGTTTGGTCTGGGGGTTTTACTCGGTGCCGGGGGCGGATACCTGCTGCTACAAATGATCAACCGTATTACCCTTCCCCAAGGTTTGTACCCTATGCTGGCATTAAGTGGCGGCATCATGGTCTTTTCCGTTACCACCGCCTTGAACGGTAGCGGCATTCTGGCTGTTTATCTCTGTGGTTTTGTGATGGGTAACAGGCCGGTTCGTAACCGCTTCGGTATCTTACAGACCTTTGATGGCCTGGCATGGATGGCACAAATCGGTATGTTCCTGGTGCTGGGACTGCTGGTCAATCCTTCCGATTTAATGTCAATTATGATCCCGGCTCTGCTGCTCTCTCTCTGGATGATTTTCTTCGCCCGACCGTTCTCTGTTTTTATCGGATTACTCCCCTTCCGGGGCTTTAATTTCCGTGAGCGAGTCTTTATTAGCTGGGTTGGGCTGCGCGGTGCCGTACCGATTATTCTGGCCGTTTTCCCCATGATGGCAGGACTGGATAATGCCCGCCTATTCTTTAATATCGCCTTTTTTGTTGTGCTGGTTTCTTTAGTGTTGCAGGGCACCTCGCTGAGCTGGGCTGCGAGCAAAGCCAGAGTCATCATCCCACCAGTAGGACTGCCAATTTCACGGGTCGGGGTGGATATTCACCCTGAAAGCTCATGGGAACAATTTATCTATCAGATCAGCGCCGATAAATGGTGTATTGGTGCGGCATTACGTGATTTACCGATGCCACCAGAAACCCAGGTCGCTGCGCTGTTTCGTCATGATAAATTACTGCATCCCACAGGCAGAACCCGACTCAAAGAGGGCGATATTCTGTGTGTGATTGGGCGCGAGCAAGACTTACCCGTGCTGGGTCAGCTATTCAGCCAGTCTCCACCAGCCGAGCTGCAACAACGCTTCTTTGGTGATTTTATTCTTGAAGGCGGCGCACCGCTGGATGATGTCGCCACCCTTTATGACCTGGAGCTGGCTAATGATATCAATCGCCAGCAATCATTAGCCGAATTTGTTCAGTCAACGCTGGGATCTACTCCGGTGGTGGGCGACCAGATTATCTTTGCTGGCATGGTCTGGACTGTTGCAGAAAAAGAAAGCGGCCAAGTGCGTAAGATTGGTTTACGCATGATGGAAACGGAAGATTAACATGACAGGGCAGTGCTTCACTGCCCTGTCGCGGTTAGTGTGCCGACAAAAAGCCGGGAGAATAGCGTTCTACGGCTAAATCATCAAAGGCAATCGCCGGAGGGATCCCTGTCATCAGGTCACTTAACAGTTGTGCTGATCCACAAGACATCGTCCAGCCAAGCGTACCATGGCCGGTATTGAGCCATAAATTATTATACGGTGTCCGGCCAACAATCGGCGTACCATCAGGCGTCATCGGACGTAATCCACTCCAGAAAGTCGCCTGTTCAGCAATACCGCCGCCTGGGAAAAGAGAATTAACCACCATTTCCAGTGTCTGGCGTCGCGCTTCCAGTAACCCTTGATTGAAACCAACTATTTCTGCCATCCCACCGACACGAATGCGATTGTCAAAACGGGTAATAGCCACTTTATAGGTTTCATCCAGAACGGTAGATACCGGCGCGGCGGCAGCATTTTTAATCGGCAGCGTCAGAGAATACCCTTTGAGGGGATAAACCGGAATATCGATAATACCCTTGAGCAACTCGGTAGAATAAGACGCCAGTGCCACCACATAGGCATCCGCCTTCACCGTTTCATCGCCGCACTTGACCCCATAAATTTTCTGGTTTTCATATAACAGGCGATCAATCTGACAGTTAAAACGAAATTTCACTCCTGCTGCTTCAGCCATTTTTGCGAGGTTTTTGGTGAAGAGCTGGCAATCTCCGGTTTCATCATTCGGTAAACGTAATCCGCCAGTCAGTTTATGGGCCACTTCTGCCAGGGCTGGTTCGGCCCGACTGAGCTCCTGAGCGGCTAACAGTTCAAAAGGAACACCGGCCTCTTGCAGTACGGCAATGTCCTTGGCAGCATTGTCGAACTGCTGAGCTGTGCGAAATAGCTGGAGCGTCCCCCCCTGACGACCTTCATACTGAATATCAGTCTTATGGCGCAGCGTTTTCAGACAGTCGCGGCTGTACTCTGCCAGCCGCACCATCCGACTTTTATTTTCTGTATAATGCCGGGCATCACAATTGCGCAGCATCTGCCAGACCCATTGTAACTGAAAGGGTGTGCCATCAAAACGCATGGCCAGGGGAGCATGACGCTGGAACATCCACTTGATGGCTTTAAGCGGTACGCCGGGGGCTGCCCAGGGAGCAGCATAACCGGGTGAAATCTGGCCCGCATTCGCGGCACTCGTTTCCTGAGCTGGCCCTGAAGCTCTATCAATGACTGTCACATCGTGTCCGGCCTGATTTAAATACCAGGCGCTGGTCACACCAATAACACCACTACCCAGCACAACAACTCGCATCTCGACCTCATGGTTTTATTAAGAATAATAATCTGATTACAAACTGATAACCCAGATGAAAATATTATTCAATATTTTCAGCCATTACGGTGAGCAAACTCACAGCCTGCGTAGTAAAAAACAGTAATAATGGGTGAGTGATTTAAACCATTAAAAGTTATTTTTTCAGTTCATTATGCTGCGGCGATGGGTTTGATGAAAACAATGCTTAAGTTACCGCAAACATGTGTTCAGCTCAGAAATTTATGTGAATACAATGGCAAATAAGCGAACACAGGCTGGATCTGAGTATCGATATCAACCAAAGGTTAAGCTCAATTTTCAACAGTTTTTGTAGTCTGGCCTTCATTTGAATTAACAACGATAAAATGTGAAGAAAAAAATACAGAACAGGTATATCTTCAATAGGTTGTCTATTCTTTAAACTAAGCCTCTTGATTTGAGAGCCGATAATAAAGAGGGTGCGCTGATGGTGACTGTAACTGATTCTGCCGCAAAGGATGTGAACCGTCTGAGTGACGGTCCCGACTGGACATTTGAGCTACTCGAAACGTATCTTGCCGAAATTGACAGGGTCGCAAAACTCTATCGACTTGATACCTACCCTCACCAGATAGAAGTGATTACCTCCGAACAGATGATGGATGCCTATTCCAGCATCGGTATGCCTATCAACTATTCTCACTGGTCGTTTGGTAAAAAGTTTATTGAGACCGAACAACGCTATAAATATGGTCAGCAAGGGCTAGCCTACGAAATCGTCATTAACTCTAATCCTTGTATTGCCTATTTAATGGAAGAAAATACCATGACCATGCAGGCACTGGTCATTGCCCACGCCTGTTATGGCCATAACTCTTTCTTTAAAAATAATTATTTATTCCGCAGCTGGACGGATGCCAGTTCCATTGTTGATTACCTTATCTTCGCTAAAAATTATATTAGTCAGTGCGAAGAACGCTATGGGGTTGATGAAGTTGAACGTCTTCTGGACTCCTGCCATGCCTTGATGAACTATGGTGTCGATCGTTATAAACGTCCACAAAAAATCTCGCTTGAACAAGAAAAGGCGCGTCAGGAAAGCCGTGAAGCCTATTTACAAAGCCAGGTGAATACTTTATGGCGAACACTTCCACGCCGTGAAGAAGAAGTTCCCCTTGAAGTTG
>CANRKT010000073.1 GCA_947631255.1 uncultured Enterobacteriaceae bacterium | reverse complement strand
GGAGAGCAGGGTTACTATCAGCAAGGAAAGCCCCGAGCCCCAGTAAAATACTTATAGATCTGACCAATTTTATCCCAGTGAATATGGGTCACGATTAAGAACACAAAAACAATACTCATCAAGCCAGTGAGTATGTCATTTGTGACGTGGGTAAGTTTAAGAAAAGACTGATTAATTCTGCTCCGATAAATGAAATCATCGTATGATCTACGGAGACGTTATTTTTCGTTATATAAGTAGAGAAGTGAACATACAAAGTAAGCAGAGTATAATCTCTGCCTACTGGTTTCAGTGCAGAATGAGTTTTACCAGCAAACAAACCCACCATCAACAAGTAAGTCTACGCCGGTACAAAACGAAGCAGCATCACTCGCGAGGAAGATTGCCGGGCCAGCCATTTCTTCTACTTTAGCCATACGTTGAATAGGCGTTTGGCTTTCGAATTCACGAGTCTGATGTATCATTTCAGGACGAGTATTCATTGGTGTTGCAGTATAACCAGGGCTTATTGAATTGACTCGTATCCCTTTGCTAATCCATTCCATTGCGAGACTTTTAGTCAGGTGAATGACCCCTGCCTTGGATGAATTGTAATGGGCTTGCTCTAAACCACGGTTAACGATAACACCTGACATCGAGGCAATATTGATGATTGAGCCGCCACCTGACTCGAGCATCAGCTCTGCTTCTGCTTTACAGGAGTTCCATACCCCAGTCAGGTTGATATCGATAACTCGTTGCCACTGCTCGCTTTCCATCTCAAGAGCAGGATTAGCGTTTGCAATACCTGCAGCGTTGACTGCAATATCCAATCGGCCATAGTTTTTTTTGGCAAGTGCAACGGCAGAACGCAGATCGTTCAGTTGACGGACATCTCCGCTATAAAGACATGCCTGTCCACCAATTGATTCAATATTTTTAACAGTCTCAGGTAATCCACCGTCTTCACGGAGGTCAAAACAAACAACATGGGCTCCAGCACTAGCGAGAGCATAGGCAATAGTTTGACCGATACCGCTGCCAGCACCAGTGACGAAGGCAACACGTTTGTCAAGATTGAAGAGTTTCTGAGAAAAATGTTCAGCAAGCATTACTTGTTTCTCCTGATAACTAGGGATGATTGCAATCGGCGTTACTGTCTGCTAAAAGTGTTTGATGAATGGATAATCAAAACTTTCATCTAAAACTATAAGTAGGTACAGTGACTAAAAATCAATTGAGTTTATGAGTATATTGGTTAATCTCGTATGGATATGAATATATATTCGATTTAGATTATATATTTTAAATAGTAAGCTTAATTATGTAATACGGCTACTAGCAATGTTTTCAAATGTGTCTCTTATCACATTTTATGAATGAAAAATATTGACATAGAAGATATCTGTTGCGGTATTTCTGACGACATTAATACAACAAAAGTGTGCTGTATTTTCTATTGTTATCCCAAGCTAACTATTTTTTCATATTGTGTTTTAGAGAATGAAGTATAGGTAGGGCACCATATTTCGATGCAGGAATTATGTATCAAAAAGAAGACTATAATGTTGGTATGTAATAAAATATATTGAATAGTTCTACTGCTATTTTATCCGCATCAATTACATATCCAGAATAAGTCTGTCTATCTCCAGGATATATGAAAGAGAGACAGACTGAAGTCGTCCAAGATAACAGCCCTCTCTCCTGGACGACAAATCATCAGGACATGATGAGTCCGCCGTCAATATTAATCGTTTGACCAGTAAGATAACGTGCGTCATCGGATGCAAGAAATGCGACCAGGCCCGCGACATCCTGTGGTTTACCAGCGCGTTTCATGGGGATCCCCTCAACCCATTCAGCCATCAATTCTCCCTTACCATAGTGTTTTTTATCGCTACTGAGGATTTCTCCCCACACTCGGTCATTGTAATCCCACATTTCGCTTTCAATAATCCCGGGACAGAAAGCATTAACAGTGATATTCCAGGGGGCTAATTCATGGGCCAGACTTTGTGTAATACCGATGACGCCCATTTTACTGGCGGCGTAATGTGGGGTGTAAATAAATCCTTGCCTGCCTTGACCAGAAGATGTATTGATCAGACTGCCATTGTTTTGTTTAACCATATATTTAGCCGCTTCACGACAGCATAGCCAAACACCCGTCGTGTTTACAGCCAGTATTTTTTCGAAGTCTTCCTTTGGCATACGATCATAATAATCAATGGTGATAACACCGGCATTCTGAATTGAGACGTCAATAGTACCGAAGCGGGTAGCCGCCTGCTTATAGAGATCTTTTACCTGATTTTCGTCAGTAACATCAACTTGTAGGGATAGAATATCAGCCGGGTAGAGTGAACGTAGCTTTTCCGCTGTTTCATGGACGCGATCGGCATTAGAAACCATAACCAGATTTGCACCATCTTGGGCAAAACGTTCTGCGATCCCGGCCCCAATGCCTCTGCAGGCACCCGTAACAACAACAGTTTTACCACTAAAGTCACGATGCATTTTTTTCTCCTTGATTCAATCCAGACAATGGATGCCCGGATTGGTAATTAATTTGGTGTATGGGCCACAGAATGTTTTTCTTCAAAGCGACGCATAAGGATGACTTTGTTCTGTAATTTTTGCTGGAACTGATCGACTACCACTGCAGTAACGATGACCACGCCTTTGATGACCATTTGCCAGAAGTCACTGACTCCCATCATGACCATACCATCAGCAAGGAAGACAATAACAAAGGCACCAATAATTGAACCTGACACGCGACCGCGACCACCAGCAAGAGCTGTCCCACCGAGTACGGTCGCACCGATAGCATCCATCTCGAACATATTTCCGGTCATCGGGTGGGAGGTGTGTAACTGTGATGCGATAATCAACCCAACGAGAGCTGCGCATAAACCAGAGAAGGCATAAACAAATAGTTTAACTTTTGCAATTGGAATGCCTGCAAGACGAGCGGCTGACTCATTACCACCGATTGCGTAGATATAACGACCGAGAGGGGTTTTGGTTGTTAACCAGTAACCTAGTATCAAAAAGCCAATCATCAACCAGATTGGAATATAGACCCCTAATAGAGTGCCAGAGCCAAGGATAGAGAAGCCTGTATTACCGAGTGCTTCTATACCGTTTAAGTTAGAATAGGTGCTGCCGTCATTAAATAGTAGAGCCGATCCCCTGGCAACATACATCATACCCAGCGTACAAATAAACGGAGCAACACCAAAACGGGTAATTACAGAACCGTTAATAAAGCCAAGAATGATACCGAATATAGCGACACATAGGATCACTTCAGGTACGTTAAAGAAGATAACATTATCATTCCAGAGAGGTAATCCGCTGGTCAAAAGTGCTCCCGCGACCATGCCGCAAATACCGGCTACTGCCCCGACGGAAAGATCAATCCCTCCCGTGATGATAACCAACGTCATACCAACAGCTAATAGGCCCGTTATTGCTACGTGCTGAGTCATGATCAGCAGGTTAGAGGCAGTCAGAAAGTTTGGTACCATCACGCTGAAGAATGCGATAACCAGCAGCAGAGCGATGAAGGTTCTTGCCTTTAGCAAGTACATATAAATCATATATTTGTTGTTCATGATGGATCCCAATCTGATTAATCTTGAGGTGTTGAAGCCGCGATGAGTTTTTCGCGGGTAACTGCATGACGCGGTAAATCTGCGGTAATGCGGCCATCGGCCATTACCAGAATACGATCCGCGAGTGCCATGACTTCATCCAGTTCTGATGAGGAGAACATCACGGCTAAACCTTCGCGTGCCATTTTTCCAATCAAGTGATAGACGTCTGTTTTAGCACCTATATCAATACCGCGGGTTGGTTCATCAAGAAGCACGACTTCTGGTTTTGTCATCAACGCTTTACCTAGAACAACTTTCTGTTGGTTACCGCCACTCAGAGAGGTGATAGGTAATTCAGGATCGCTAACCTTAATTGCGAGTTGTTTAATCATTTCTTCAACATTAGCTTGTTCTTTCTGTGGATTTAGCCATTTCCATGCATGACGGAATCCTTTTAGGCTTAAATCTGACAATGTCATATTCGATTTAATTGACATCATCTGTACGACACCTTCGCCTTGTCGGTCTTCTGGTACTAACGCAAGGCCCTTTTTCAGTCGACTCTGAAAATGAATATTTTCAAGGTGTTCACCGTTCAGATAAATGCTTCCACTCTGACAGGGCATCAGACCAATCAAGCCTTTAAAAAGCTCGGTACGTCCAGCACCAAGTAATCCATAAATACCAATTACCTCACCTTTTTTCAGGCTGAAGCTGACATCATTGAGCTTGTATCCTCCACTCTGATGTAATGCTGTTAACCCGTTAATTTCCAGCACAGTATTACCCTGTTGTGCGGGTTGATAATCAAAATGTTTCTTTTTATCACCGACCATCTGTTCAATAATCCATGGTACGCTAGCATCACTGACATTACGTTCACTGATAAAACGTCCGTCACGGAAAATCGTTATGTGATCGCCAATTTCCATTAATTCTTCCAGACGATGTGAGATATAAATAATGGTCACACCACGGCGTTTGAGTTGCTCTATAACATTAAATAAAATTCGTACCTCAGACTGACTAAGCGCTGAGGTTGGTTCATCCATAATCAGAACCCGTGTATCTTTTGATAGCGCACGTGCAATTTCGACTAATTGCTGATGCCCAATACCTAGTTCTTCCAGCGGCGTACTAGGATCAACATTCAGTTCAAGCCGCTCAAGTAACGATTTTGCCAATTCGTATTGATATTTTTCGTTAATTTTTCCTTTTTGGAAAATCTCGTTGGCAATAAAAATGTTATCCATAACATTCATGTTTGGGAAAAGATTGAGTTCCTGAAATATGATGCTAATACCATGTTTTTCTGCATCATGCGTTGAACTCAGTAATACAGGTTCACCATCTAAAAATATCTGACCAGATGATGGTGTTTCAACACCTGCCAGCATTTTCATCATGGTGGATTTGCCAGCACCATTCTCACCAATTAAAACATTAACTTTATTTCTATATACACGATAATCAACATTATCAAGTGCGACAACGCCTGGATATACACGGGATAAACCCCGAGTTTCAATAATAACTTCTGATTCATTCTTATCAGGGATTTCTGTATATGTCTGAGACATATTATTGCTCCTCTGAAATAATGATTTTCGCCGGAATGATGTCAGGAACAGTTTGTGGAATATCCCATGTAGAGAAGACACCATAAATTTGTGCATTTTCACCGACTTTAAGATTTTTTTCCTGAATCATTTTTACAGCTTGTTCAGTGATAGTCCGACCATAATCACCGAAAAGAACTTGATCATTAAAATCGCTATAGGTAGCGCCTTTATAAGCATCTCGAAGTTGCGTTCCACGTATAGTTGGACCAATTAATACAATAACACCTCCATCTTCAGGACTTTGAATAGTCATTTTCCCGTTACGTGAAGTTGAATTGATATTTTCAATATTCCCTTCAACTTTTACATAGAATATACACGGGTTTTCATCCTGAGAACGGTAACCAAAAGCCTTGCAAGCGGCGTCAAAATCTTTTGCACTTTCCAGAGATTCCATCAAATCACCCACGGGACGAGCCAGCTCGACAATTTGTGGAACAATTTTATCCTGCCATGTCTGATCTATATCAACCATAAATGGATTAGGAGGGGATTTTAAATCGGCCAACTCCTGCTGAGACACAATACGGCATCCACCAAGAGCAATCACGGCTAGTGCCAGCCAGGCTTTCTTGTACATAACAACTCTCCTCTGCGCCCCGGGAGGGGCGCATTACTCTAAACTCAGGGCTTGAAATTAAAATCGTTAACGTTAATAGCATTATCTTGGTCGATCAGGATGCCGCGGAACATCACACGTTGTTTAGCTGGTTTCTCTCCGGTTTGCAGGAACTTATCCAGATCAGTAACGCCCTGAGCTGCAATAGCCTGAGCCTGTAGCATTACTGTTGCATGCAATGTTCCGGCTTTAACAGCATCGCGCTCATCATTGCTACCATCGATACCGACAACAATGACATCATCGCGATTTGCCGCTTTCAAAGCAGCGATAACACCGAGTGCTACCGGCCCGTTTCCACAGATAACACCTTTAACATCAGGATGAGCCTGGAGAATGCTGTCCATGATGCGTTTACCATCAATCAAAGTACCTTTAGCATCTTGTTTTGCTACGCTGACCATATCTGGATACTGATCGATAACTTGGTGGAATGATTTAGAACGAGTAACACAGTTATTGTCTGCAAGATTACAGGTCAGCTCTGCGTATTTTCCTTTCTCACCCATTTTTTCAACAAATACGTTTGCAACATCAGAACCTGCTTGGAAATTGTTATGTGTTATTTGTCCAAGAGCTACATCATCTACAGGTATTTCACGGTTAATCAGGACGACTGGGATCCCTGCATCTTGTGCTTTCTTGATAGCAGCTACACTGGCTGTTGAATCTGCATTATCAAGGACTATCCCTTGTATTTTTTGACCAATTGCTGCATCAATCAACTCATTTTGTTTTTTAACATCTTCACTGTGTGACAGAACAGTAGTTTGATAGCCGAGTTCTTTAGCTTTATCGGCAGCGCCTTTTGCTTCAGATGCGTAATAAGGGTTATCTAGGGAGTTAACCATGATCATAATAGTGCCTTTTTCAGCAGCACTGGCGGTCATGGAATATGCAGATAAGGTAGCGATGGTTAAAAGAGTTAAACGTAATTTCATCACAATGTTCTCTCTATATAGTTATTTGCAGGTACGGTTAAGAAAGTTAAGCTCTGAAAAAGTGGCCAATAATTTAAGTGAGAGTGAGTTACTCCTTTGTTATACATAATAATATTCCGTACAGGTGTTCATCTGAAATTACATGACACACGGTCCGGCGGTATTTTTAGTTAATAACTATTTGTGAAATGCTATGCGTTCCAGTTGGCTCACGCTATGTTGACGGAAAGCTCGATATGACCTAAAGGGGCCGTTTCCATCTACTTGCTGCTGAATATTGAACATTTCAGCTTGTCGCATTTCTGATAAACATTGACGATATTTACATTGCCTCTGTGAATATTTATTTGGCCTTGATTATATATTTGTTAACTTAGCTGGTTTATCTGCAGTGGGCTACCGGAAAAATCATCAAATGTGGAGGTAATCACATTTATCTTTATTTTATGAAATTATTAAAAAAATTTTTTTTCAGTCCGAATAACTCGACTACTGTCACAACACGTTAACATTTCTTTATGAATTAATATGTTATATGAATATCTAGCGGGTATAATGCGAAGTTGTATGAGGGGAAATATTTATCGTTCTTCGTTTAGGAGTGAATGCAAATTGGCTCAGGAATTGCATTTTTATTTAGTGGGTACCCATTTTTTTGATTAAATAAAAAATCAGTAAATATAAAACTAAGAGATAAGAGATAAGAGATAAGAGATAAGAGATAAGAGATAAGAGATAAGAGATAAGAGATACCCTCTTAGAGAATGGCTCATCAGAGGGATATTATAGTCACTATACTGTTAATTTTTTACCAGAAGTCGGGCAGTAGGGTAGTCGGTTATTAATACATCAATATAACCACCAGTCATTGCTCCTTTGATTGCGGCGACTTTATCAGTCCCCCCTGCTAACGCGACAACGTTAGGACATTTTTTGATCTTATCGAGATCCATACCGATAACAGGATCCTCATGTTCTTCAAAAACAGCATTACCATTGACATCATAGTAATGCAGGCAGATATCACCAACGGCACCACGGTCAGCCAGAACTTGGAGCATCTGTTCATGATAGTAGTTACCAGATGTTTTTAGTAATTGTGAAGGTTCTAGAATACCAATACCTACAATAGCGATGTCTACTTCATCAAACTGTGAAACAACATCAGCAACATCTTTACTCGCAAGTAGACGATTTTTTTCATCAACTGAACCTTCAATGCTTTGAGAAGGCAGAAGACCTGCTTCACAGTTTAATTGCTGTGCAAGAGTTTGAGTTAGGATTGTTGCCTGAACATTTCCATTAGGGCCGACACCACCAAGTAATTGAATGACCCCCCTAGCTTTCAAGTTATGATCATGCACTTCGTCGACCATGGCACGAATAGTTGAGCTCCATGAAGAAACGCCGACTAAGTCTTTTGGTCTTAGACGTGTTTCTAAAAAATGTGCAGCAGCTGACCCGATAGCACGTTTGATGGCGAACTCAGATGCATTTTCTTCCGTATCAACGACAATGGCTTGTTTAATGCCGTATATTTCCTCAATGCCTTTTTCAAGGTTCAAAAATATATTTGACGGCTGTATGACACTGATTTTTACCACACCTTCTTTTTGGCAACGGGTAATAGCTCGTGACACAAATGACTGAGAAAGTGAAAGAAGTTGAGCAATATCTGACTGTTTGCGACCTTCAAGGTGATAGAGCGTAGCAATTTTTACCAGGAGTCGCTGTTCATCCTGTTTTGACATGTATTTTCCCGAAATTCACGAATTTGTGCTCATTATGTTGGTCAAATTATCATACGCGAAAATTTAAAGCAGTTAAGTGTGATACGTATCTAACTTTGATTATTCACTTGAATCAACTATAGACATCAGATACTGCGCTCGGCATAATTGAATAATAAATCGATATTGACTAATTATTCAGGCGAGTGACATGTGAAAAGTATCCAGGTACTTTGTGCTTGTCAGTGGGTAAGCAGAATGTTCCTGAGAATTATGCGCCGGCTCCTGTGATGCATTGCCTGAGGATGTCTGGTTTTTTTAGACCCCTATGGAATTAATATTCCAGGTTGATGATTAATTCAGAGGTATTAAATGAATCCCTACAACTATGATATTCAGGCACTTGAGCGTAAAGCCCGCGCAGTGCGTCGCCACATTATCAGACTGAATGCAGACAGCCCGGCCGGTGGACATACTGGTGCTGATTTGTCACAGGCTGACTTACTGACAGCATTATATTTCCGTATATTGAATGTTTCTGCTGACAATATTGACGATAAAGATCGCGATATTTACATCCAGTCCAAAGGTCATGCAGTCGGGAGTTACTACTGTGTGCTCGCTGAAGCCGGTTTCTTCCCAGTAGATTGGCTGGCCACCTATCAACATAACGACTCCCACTTACCAGGACATCCGGTTCGCCAGAAGACTCCAGGAATTGAATTAAATACCGGTGCGTTAGGACATGGTTTCCCTGTTGCTGTAGGTCTTGCGATTGCTGCTAAAAAAGATAACAGTTCGCGCCGTATCTTTCTGATCACTGGTGACGGTGAACTGGCAGAAGGGAGTAACTGGGAAGCTGCACTGGCAGCCGCGCACTATAAGCTTGATAACCTTGTCATTATCAATGACAAAAATGGTCTTCAACTTGCAGGTGCGACAAAAGATATTATGAGTACCGATCCACTTGCCGAAAAATGGCGTGCGTTTGGAATGAAAGTTACTGAGTGTGAAGGTAACGATATGATTTCTATTGTTTCAACGCTAGAAGGACTGAAACAGGAAGGCAAGCCAAATGTAGTTATCGCCCATACAACGAAGGGTGCTGGAATATCATTTATTGCGGGCAGACCGGAATGGCATCACCGAGTCCCTAAAGGTGAAGAAATTGAATTGGCAATGGAGGAACTGAAAGATGAGTAATGCAGAACATTTAGCAACCGTGATGGTTCAGGCCTTTATTGATGCAGTCGACAATGGTGTTGATTTGATTCCAGTTGTTGCAGATTCCACCTCTACAGCAAAGATCGCCCCTTTCGAGAAAAAATATCCTGGGCGTCTAGTCAATGTTGGTATAGCAGAACAAAGCCTAGTGGGAACGGCCGCTGGTCTCGCTTTAGCAGGTAAAGTCGCGGTAACGTGTAATGCCGCGCCATTCCTGATCTCTCGTGCGAATGAACAAGTTAAAGTTGACGTTTGTTATAATAATACTAATGTGAAATTATTTGGTCTAAATGCGGGGGGAAGCTATGGTCCTCTGGCAAGTACGCACCATTCAATTGATGATATTTCGGTTATGCGTGGTTTTGGTAATATTCAGATATTTGCGCCATCGTCTCCGCGTGAATGTCGCCAGATTATTGATTACGCAATTAATTACTTGGGGCCGGTATATATCCGTATGGATGGTAAGGCTCTTCCTGAATTATATGATGAGAGTTATCAGTTTATTCCTGGGGCTGTTGTCACACTGCGCGAAGGAAAAGATCTTGCTCTCGTTGCAACAGGTTCAACGGTTCATGAGATCGTTGAGGCTGCTGATATTCTTGAGCAGTCTGGCCTCAAAGTGAAAGTAGTCAGTATTCCTTCAATTCGTCCATGTGATACTGAAGCCCTTCATGAGGTACTGAAGGATTGTTCTTCGGTCATTACGGTTGAAGAACACAATATTAATGGCGGACTGGGAAGTTTAGTAGCAGAAGTTATCGCGGAAGCGGGTATACCAACAAAAATAAAACGTTTGGGTATTCCAGATGGTGAATATGCAGCCGCAGCAGATCGTAAATTTCTCCGTCATCATCATGGCTTTGATGCTGCAAATATCGCTGAACTTGCAATCGGTCTTATGGAATAAGATTTAGCTTACGATGAATAGAAGGCTCCTATTTCCGATAGGGGTCTTTTTTTGTTATATCTCGACGCGTTATTACGTTAATTATCTCTTATTTCCAAGCCTTAACAATATTATGCGTCCGGGAGTAAGGTGTGCCGGTATGTTTTGTGATAGGTGACTCAATTATGAATTTTAGTGATAGTCAGTGAATAAGTGAAAATAATAGAATTATAATATAGATTCGATGATGAATAATTATTCTTGGTGGCTGGGTACCCTACTAGAAAGTAGATATTTGGCAGCACTAACAGAAAGCATTTTTTAGTTTACTGACTTCTGGGGTTTATATGGAACAAATTAAAGATATCATAATAGCGCTTGATGAAGGGACAACTAATGCGAAAGCTATTGCTTTAGATGCTGCCGGGATTGTGTTAGCCAAATCTTCGCAGCCCCTGACGATTCAAACACCACGAGAAGGTTGGGTCGAGCAGTCTGGTGAATACCTTATTGAAGCTTCACTTAAAGTCATGCGTGACGTTATCGAGCAGGTAGGTAGCCACCGGATTGCTGGTATTGCCATCAGTAACCAGCGTGAAACGGCTATTGGTTGGTATCGTAAGAGTGGTAAACCATTGGGTTCAGCTATTACATGGCAATGCTCCCGTACCGCTGAATATTGCGAACGTCTTCGTAATGAACAATATAGTGAAACTATTCAGTCGATTACCGGTCTTCCTATTGCACCTCTATTTTCTGGCTCAAAAATGCGCTGGCTGCTTGATATGGTTCCGAATGGACATAGTCTGGCTGCTGAGGGGGAGATTTGTCTGGGAACGATTGATAGCTGGTTACTCTGGAATTTAACCAGTGGTGATTCATTTTCATGTGACTATTCAAATGCTTCTCGAACACAATTATTTAATATCCATGAAAAGAAATGGGATAAGACCATGTTATCTCTTTTCCAAATATCTGAAAAAGCGTTACCAGAACTTAAACCATCCAGTAGTTGCTTTGGATATACTCGTGATTTGGAGGGGATCCCTGACGGTATTCCGATCCTGTCAATGATTGGTGATTCCCATGCTGCACTTTATGGTCATGCCAAAGGTCAATTAGGTTGTGTCAAAGCGACATATGGGACTGGCTCTTCCGTAATGGCTCCTGTCATCTCATCCCACTCTTCGATATCATCTTTGGCCACCACAGTGGCGTGGCATGATGGAGAACAGCTTGTATATGGCCTCGAAGGTAATATTCCTCATACGGGCGATGCTGTAGCCTGGATAGCAGATAGTACAGGGTTAACTGAACTATCTGGCGAAGAATTAGCTCATCAGCTCAATACACTTCCAGTGTCAGTAGAGTCCACTTTAGGTGTCTATTTTGTTCCTGCACTGACAGGACTTGGAGCACCGTGGTGGGATGAAAATGCGCGGGGAATTATTTGTGGTTTAAGTCGAGGTGTTAAAAGAGCACATTTGGTTCGTGCAGCACTTGAAAGTATCACTTATCAGATAGCTGATGTTGTGCTTGCAATGAGACAGCATGCTGACTTTGAACTAAAGGCACTAATGGTTGATGGCGGACCGACTAAAAATGACTGGTTGATGCAGTATCAGGCAGATCTATTAGGTTGCCCTGTGATGCGTAGCGATATTGCTGAACTTTCCGCGATGGGGGCTGGTTTACTGGCTCGTAAATCGCTGGATGGTCTGAGTGCCGACGATATGTCTCAGTTCCAGTCTTTCCATACAGAATTTAAACCGAATATGGAAAGGCATGGTCGATTACAAAAACGTTGGCGTGAATGGCAGGTTGCTGTTGAACGTGCTCGCTGGACACCAGCGTAAAGAGTCTTTGTCTTGAAACGGAAACTGGCGTTTAAAACACTATTTCCGTTATGTCTTTTTTCTGATATTACCAACAGCCTTCTGTCACTTTATTCTGTTTTTGTCAGGGCGAATTATGGGATCTGTCCAGCAGATTTTTATGCCTTCAATTTATATTATTTACTCTAACACTATGAAATAAATGTATTTATTGGCAAATTAATCATGTGATCCCCACAAAGGCAGTAAAATCTGGTAAACTAATAGCCAATTTTCTGCCCAAATGTTGATTCCTGTCACCGCCGAGGTTTAAGCGATGGCAGCATTTCGTCTAATGTTGGGTCATAAACTATCAGGCTAGTCGCCATTTGCGGCTATTCGAAGTGATTTTCTGGATAAACTTGGAGGTTCTCATGGCTGTCGCTGCCAACAAACGTTCGGTAATGACGCTGTTTTCCGGCCCGACTGATATCTATAGCCATCAAGTACGTATTGTACTGGCGGAAAAAGGTGTTAGCGTTGAAATTGAGCATGTGGAAGCGGATAACCTGCCTCAGGATCTTATCGATCTCAACCCGAACCATAGCGTACCGACCTTAGTCGATCGTGAACTGACGTTGTGGGAGTCTCGTATCATCATGGAATATCTTGATGAGCGTTTCCCGCATCCTCCACTGATGCCCGTTTACCCGGTTGCTCGCGGTGAGAGCCGTCTGTATATGCACCGTATTGAGAAAGACTGGTATACGCTGATGAACGTCGTCATGAACGGTTCTGCTAATGAGGCTGATGCTGCTCGTAAACAGCTGCGCGAAGAGCTGCTGGCTATTGCTCCGGTATTTACTCAAAAGCCATTCTTCCTGAGTGATGAATTCAGCTTGGTTGACTGCTATCTGGCTCCATTACTGTGGCGTTTACCACAGATGGGCATCGAACTGACGGGTGTCGGTGCGAAAGAGATGAAAGGTTATATGACACGCGTATTTGAACGTGATTCGTTCCTGGCGTCATTGACTGAACCAGAGCGTGAAATGTGTTTGCAAACGCGGGGCTAATTGATGGAAATGTCGGAACTGTCTCCGCGTCGCCCTTATTTGTTAAGGGCTTTTTATGAATGGTTACTCGATAATCAGTTAACGCCGCATGTCGTTGTGGATATCTCGTTAGCTGATGTGCAGGTTCCACTGGAATATGCGCGTGACGGGCAAATTGTTCTGAATATCGCGCCTCGTGCAGTGGGCAATCTTCAATTAACCAATGACGCAGTGAGTTTTAGCGCGCGTTTTGGCGGTGTTCCACGTCAGGTCTATGTACCTATGGCGGCGGTACTTGCCATTTATGCACGAGAAAACGGTGCAGGAACGATGTTTGAACCGGAAGCCGGTTATGAAGAAAGCGCTGAAAGCCATAACGATGATGACCAATCAACATCTGAACCGTTGATGCAGGTTATTGATGGTGCTCGCGATGATCAGGACGATTCAGATAACAATCCTGATGACGAACCGCCGCCGCGAGGTGGTCGCCCGGCACTGCGCGTGGTGAAGTAACTGCCCTGATAAAGTTGGCTAGTTTACTGATTATGATTAAGGCCTGAGTTGCTGTTAGCGGACTCAGGCCTTTTCGTTTTAGTTTAGAAGGCTACAGCATTATCTGTGGATGTTTGATTCCGCACGCTCTGGCGTAGCGTGCCAGTGTTTCGAGACTGACTTTAATGATATTTGACTCCATACGAGAAACTGTCGGTGGTGTTACTCCCATACGTTCAGCAACTTGGGCGCGGGTTAACCCTGCATGATCACGCCACTCTGCCAGCATAGCCTGGAGCCGCTCTTTACGCTCTTCAGCCTCATAAGCTGCCTGAACAGCAGGGTCGGACATCAGATCTTCTCTCACTGTTTCCCAGGCGATACCTTTAGCTTTTTTCATTTAGCATCTCCTCAAGTCTTTCAAAGGCTAGTGTTATTTCACCTGATGGGATTTTCTGTGTTTTTTTGATAAATACCCTCAACAGATAGATATTTTTTCCTTTCTGATACACATAAAGCCCTCTGGCAATCTCTGTCCCCATTGTCCTGAGTTCAAACAAGCCATCACGGAGCGGTTTACTATCAGGCTCTCGTAATGCAGTAGCATTCATCTTTAACTTATCAATCAGACGAATCATTTTAGCTCTGACTATGGGTGATAAATCAGCCAATTCATCAGATAGCCCTCTGAAAATCTCGCTGTGACGGTATTATCCCCTTCGGAACATACTGACATATTCTGCCCTGGATAGAACCCGTCAGTCCTATCTCGATGAGAAAAAAGGTAAATACGTATCACTCCCGTTATCTGTAATTTTATGGCCGCCATAAACGTTATAGTCAAAGAGCAGAGAGACGGGGGCCTGCACGGAAGGTATTAGCGGAAACACGTCGTTACCGGGCTGGGCAATGAAGGAATGCACCCGGTAACTCTGGAGCCGCCGGTACAATGAACACCATGAAACACCGTATCTCAACTGGCAACGCAGAATCACTGAACAGTAAATAATTGTGTTTACACATCAAGGAGGAAGTGGATATGAGCGGTGGAGATGGAAAAAACCACAGCAGTGGAGCGCATTCAACAGGTGGGGTGAAAGGCTCATCCGGTAAAGG
>CANRKT010000072.1 GCA_947631255.1 uncultured Enterobacteriaceae bacterium | reverse complement strand
CCCGAGCGGCCAAAGGGAGCAGACTGTAAATCTGCCGTCATCGACTTCGAAGGTTCGAATCCTTCTCCCACCACCATCCCCTGCTATTTTTTATTCCCTTTCTACCCGCTTAACAACCCGATCCCTGCTTTTGCACAATTCCCGACCATGAATAATTGATTATACTTTCCCGATGTCGTGATAAGCAGAGGAACCACCAGTGCAAAAAATCGTCATTATTACCAGCGGCGCAGCTTATGGCAGTGAATCACTGTTTAATAGTTTACGTTTAGCCATTGCTCTCGGTGAACAAACTCCGCAGCCGGAAATAAAACTCTTCTTAATGTCTGATGCTGTAACAGCCGGAATTAACGGTCAAAAACCTGCTGAGGGTTATAATATTCAGCAAATGCTGGAAATTTTGACTGCACAAGGCGTACAAATAAAATTGTGTAAAACCTGTACAGATGGCCGAGGTATAAGCGCGTTACCGTTAATCGAAGGCGTTAACATTGGAACTCTGGTGGAACTGGCAGAGTGGGTTCTTGCGGCTGACAAGGTATTAACCTTTTAATCTTCCCATGCATACCCGACACTCGCTATATTGTCTGGTCATTACAGCCACAGGGATTGCATGCCATCAACCCGCAAGCTGAGTTAGGTGCTCACGGACTTTTTTCGCCAGCTCAGAGACACCTTCATCTTGCATTCCATGCTCTTGCATCGCCTGCTCAAGCGAAAATAAATATTGTGCATTGCTGCCCAGTGGACCGCTAGCGGTGGCAATCAGCGGCGCAATTTTTTCGGCACGCGAGTCACCGTCATAGAGTGGATGTTTAGGATCCATAATGAACACCAGGGCGTTCACCTGACGGCCGTCATCCAGAACAAGCGGACACCAAGTCGGCAGATAACAGCCGGTTATCATTTCACGCTTCCAGACCAGAGTCAGCTCATCTTCAAGTTCATTATCAGGAAGACGAAACGCCAGCCCAGTGGTTTCACCGCCGGCGGTTAACGCAAGCATTCGACCGGGATACCGTGCAGTACCCCGTCCTGCAGTCAGTCGTAAACAGAAATCACGATGCCAGCCGGTCAGTGTTGCTGGGGCCGCCTCTTCAAATTCAAATGCCGGATTCCATATTAAAGAACCATACCCAAATAACCATATTGGCCCTTGGTCAGGACGCCCGGCAAGGGTAGCTGCCAGAGAAATGGCTCGTTGCTCAGGGCTCCACAATATTGATTCCTCAATGTCACCAAAAGCGGTCTTACAGTCTGCTTTCATTAAGAAATCTCTCGTTAACACTCTCCGCCTCCATCACAATAAATATTTATTTACTGAAAAATTGAATCATCCTGTTCAATTGAACGATAAAATGACCATAATCAATTAACTGATGATAATCAATGTCAAATATGCGCTATGTTTCAATGTTCACACATTAGGATGAACCAAACTATTGACTCCCGCCCCGCAACCTTTTCTTGCCAGTCCATAAAAATAATACTATCCCTGAAAAAATAAAGTATTCGGATTTTGATCTGCTGCTAAACTTCAGCAGCCAGCCAACGGTCTACCTTTATCAGCGCAGATATCTGCCAGAGCAAGGAAAACCTCCCTTACTCAGGATTAAGTTCGCGCATACCAGAAGATGCCAGAAACATGCCAATTATGATTTATCAAAACACACATATTATTGTTTTTATTGAATTAATAAACATAAACAATCATTTATAACAATCTAAATTAAAAACCAAGCAAAAGCGGTAAAAAAAAGTAAATGTTGAGTAAGAAAGGCCTTTTTTTGCTATGTTATTGCACTTAAAAACACAGCAGAAAAAAACAAACCCGTTATTATCTGCAGAAATGGAGTCATTTAATGTCAAAAGTACAACATGAGCCGGTGAAGACCCGCCACAAGGAGAGCTCTCTCATTTTCCCGGTGCTAGCCCTGGCGGTACTGGCAATGTGGGGTTCCAGCCAGTCTCTGCCAGTTGTCGTAGGGATCAATATTTTAGCCCTGGTCGCCATTCTGACCAGCGCATTCAGCGTGGTACGTCATGCTGACGTTCTGGCACACCGTCTTGGTGAGCCCTATGGTTCACTTATTCTTAGCTTATCGGTGGTTATTCTTGAAGTAAGTCTGATATCGGCTCTCATGGCGACCGGTGATGCTGCTCCGACGTTGATGCGTGATACGCTTTATTCCGTCATTATGATTGTCACCGGTGGTTTAGTCGGATTTTCCTTGTTACTGGGTGGCCGTAAATTTGCTACACAGTATCTTAACCTGTTTGGTCTTAAACAGTATCTGATAGCCCTGTTCCCACTCGCTGTTATTGTGCTGGTATTCCCGATGGCGCTACCGGCAAAGAATTTCTCTACTGGACAGGCACTGTCAGTCGCTTTAATTTCTGCGGCTATGTATGGGGTATTTCTCTTAATTCAAACCAAAACTCATCAGAACTTATTTATCTATGATCACGAAGATGAAAGTGATGATGGAGATCCACACCATGGCAAGCCGTCAGCGCATAGTTCAAAATGGCATTCAACTTGGCTGATAGTACATCTGATTGCCGTCGTTGCTGTGACTAAGATGAATGCCTACCCTCTGGAGTTCTTGCTCAGTAGCCTCGATGCACCTGAGCAGTTTACTGGCTTTCTGATAGCGCTACTGATCCTCTCGCCTGAAGGTCTCGGTGCCCTGCGAGCGGTACTGAATAACCAGGTACAGCGCGCTATGAATCTGTTCTTTGGCTCTGTGCTGGCGACTATTTCACTGACCGTTCCTGCGGTTACTATTATCGCCATGATAACCGGTAATGAGATCATATTTGCTTTAGGCAACCCGCAAATGGTCGTAATGGTGTCAGCTCTTGTGCTATGCCAGATTTCGTTTTCAACGGGCCGTACCAACGTCCTTAACGGCTCGGCGCACTTGGCATTATTTGCCGCCTATTTGATGACGCTTTTCGTCTGATTTTATCGACAAAAAAAGCCCTGGTCTCACGACAAGAGCTTTTTTTGTATCATCAGTCCCTGATTAGTGACTGGTATCCAGCGCATCAAAACCTTTCACCAGATCATCAATGGCTTTAATCTGGTTCAGGAAACCTTCCAACTTCGCGAGCGGCAGAGCCGAAGGACCATCACACAATGCGTTCGCAGGATCCGGGTGCGCTTCAATAAACAGTCCCGCCAGGCCGGTCGCCATACCAGCACGTGCCAGTTCAGCCACCTGTGCACGGCGTCCGCTTGACGCAGCACCGAACGGATCACGACATTGCAAGGCATGGGTGACGTCAAAAATCACAGGCGCACCATTGGATACTTGCTTCATCACGCTAAAGCCAAGCATATCAACAACCAGGTTGTCATAACCGAATTGCGTTCCACGGTCACATAAAATAACCTTGTCATTACCGCCTTCAGCAAACTTGTCAACGATATTACCCATTTGTCCCGGACTAACAAACTGAGGTTTTTTAACGTTGATAACAGCACCGGTTTTTGCCATAGCTTCTACCAGATCTGTCTGACGAGCCAAAAATGCCGGAAGCTGAATCACATCCACCACTTCAGCTACCGGCTGTGCCTGTGCGCTTTCATGTACATCGGTGATGATTTTTACACCAAAAGTGTCTTTCAGTTCCTGAAAGATTTTCATCCCTTCTTCCAGACCTGGACCACGGTAAGAATGAATTGATGAACGGTTAGCTTTATCGAAGGACGCTTTAAACACGTACGGGATACCCAGTTTCTGCGTTACCTGAACGTAGTGTTCGCAGATGCGCATCGCCAGGTCACGCGACTCCAGCACATTCATTCCACCAAACAGGACAAATGGCAGGTCATTTGCGACTTTGATATCACCAATGTTAATCACTTTCTGTTTCATATCTTCGCCTTAATTAGGTGTGCGCTTAATGAAGAGTTATCTGCTTATGTGCAATTGCATTAATTTGCACTTTGATCATGTCACTAATCGGGTCTTCAGGGCATTGCTCAATAAAATAATTTAAATCATTAAGCGCTACATGTTCACAGTCTAACTGCGCATAAATCAGACCACGATCGCGAATTTCATAGGGATCTTCAGGGTTAAATTGCAGCAAGGCTTCGCTGACACGAAGAGCCTGCTCCATTTGACGCTCTTCCATCAATGACGATTTTAAGGTATCCAGTAACTTACGGATAACTTCTGCATTATCTGACTCATCAAGATCCTCTTCATACAATTCTGCCATTGGGCTGACATTACCTTTTAACCAGATCTCGAGAGTATGTTCATCAAGGGTATCGCCGTTAAATGGATTAATCAGCCACATTTCACCGTCCATCCAGTCAGCACGTAAAATAAGCTGTGTCGGGAAAATGACCGGCATAAGCGGGATATTCAGCTGGTCGGCGACCCAGAGTAAAATAGCGCCCAGAGATACGGCACTGCCCTGTCGCTGTTTTAAGACATTATCCAGCCATAACGCATCCGATAATCGATAAACACCGCTGGCATCTTTAAATCCCCATGGACCATAAAAAAGTTCCAGCAGTTTTTGAAGCTGCAAGTCGGGATGCTGGCCTTCGCAGATTTCTTCGCGTGCCAGTACAACCAGTTGACTGAGCTGCCGATTGACCTCAGCGACTGGAAAATCATCACGAATCAGTTGTGAAACTAAAATCATGCCTTCACAAAGTGGTGCCTGATTAAATTCGAAATCGGCTAACGACTTCATACTTACCCCAATAACGATATTTTAGTGGTGGTGAATGCAATGAGGACATCGTGCACCACCGGTCCAGACAAATAAAAAACCTTTACCCTTCGGGTATATACCTACTGGTTTTACTGATATTTGCTGACCAATAAACTCCAAAGTGAACCAAATAATAACGCTAAATACTTCGTCAGTCAGCTAACACCAACGTAATCACGATAAACCATTAGCGAAAGCCAGTATTTCTCGTCTAAAAGGCACATTTAGTTTAATACCCAGCCTGTATTACGGAATATACCGTCCAGATGTCAGACGCTCATTATCCCCATAATCTTTACCCGTACTCACTTCCCTGAAGCCAGCATTGAGAAACAACTGCCGTACTTCTGATCCCTGCTGCCAGCCATGTTCCAGTATCAGCCAGCCATTAGGTTCAAGAAAATCGCGAGCCCGGCTAACCAGTATTTCAATATCGGCCAGACCATGATTATCAGCAACCAGTGCACTTTTAGGTTCAAAGCGCACATCGCCTTGCGAGAGATGAGGATCATCACCATCGATATACGGCGGATTACTGACTATCAGGGCAAACCGTTGAGCATCAAGCGCGTTAAACCAATGACTGTGTAACACCTTTATATTGGTGATACCCAAATGTTCGGCATTACTACGCGCCAGGGCAACGGCCTCTGGGACAACATCCAATGCCATCACCTGACAATCCGGACGTTCACTCGCCAGCGCCAGCGCTATCGCTCCGGTTCCGGTTCCCAAATCCAGGATATGGCAAGGGCGAGATGGCAGGCAGGTTAAAGCGTGCTCTACCAGGCATTCGGTATCAGGACGTGGGATCAAGGTTGCGGGCGAGACACGTAAAGGGAGCGACCAGAATTCTCGCTCCCCGACCAGATAAGCGACAGGCTCCCCCCGACACCGGCGCGCTAGCAAGATTTCTAGCTGGCTGTACTGAACATCGGTCAAAGTCGTTTCCGCAAACGCGAGAATAAAGGTACGGGATTTCCCCGTCACAAACCCCAGCAGGATTTGTGCATCACGTTTTGGACTGTCACTGCTTTTAAGCTGCGCAACCGCATGGGTTAACCAGGTCTGAAAATCCATTAATCCTGCTCAGACAATGCAGCCAGTTGGTCTGCCTGGAACTCCTGCACTATCGGCTCGATCAGAGCATCGATCTTCCCTTCCATCACCTCATCAAGACGGTAAAGCGTCAGGTTAATACGGTGATCGGTCACCCGTCCCTGTGGAAAGTTATAGGTCCGATTACGGTCAGAGCGGTCACCAGAACCTAGCAGATTTCGACGCGTGGATGCCTCTTCCTGATGACGTTTTGCCATTTCAGCCGCATGAATACGTGCACCTAATACTGAGAGTGCTTTGGCCTTGTTCTTATGCTGAGAACGTTCATCCTGACATTCCACCACGATACCGGTCGGTAAGTGGGTAATACGGATCGCTGAATCGGTGGTGTTGACGTGCTGACCGCCTGCGCCAGAAGAACGGAAGGTATCAATACGTAAATCTCCCGGATTAATATCCGGTAATTCCGCGTCAGGGATTTCTGGCATCACCGCCACAGTACAAGCAGAAGTATGAATACGTCCTTGTGATTCTGTTGCTGGAACGCGCTGAACACGATGTCCACCTGACTCAAATTTCAGTCTACCATAGACACCATCACCGCTAATTTTAGCGATAACTTCTTTAAATCCGCCGTGTTCACCTTCGTTGGCGCTGATGATTTCGACACGCCAACGACGAGATTCTGCATAGCGGCTATACATACGGAACAGGTCGCCTGCAAACAGAGCAGCTTCATCTCCGCCGGTACCGGCACGAACTTCAACAAACGCATTACGCTCATCATCAGGATCTTTTGGCAGCAACAGCACTTGTAGCTGTTGTTCTAATTCTTCACTGCTGGTTTTAGCCTGATTTAATTCTTCCTGTGCCATTTCGCGCATTTCCGGATCACTGAGCATACTTTCAGCAGTCTCAATATCTTCTTGGACTTGGCGCCATTGCAGGAAGCAAGCTGACACGTCGCTTAACTGTGCATATTCACGCGATAACGCACGAAAACGGTCCTGATCGGAGATAGTTTTAGCATCACCCAACAGGGCCTGAACTTCTTCGTGACGTTCTTGTAAGGCTTCCAGTTTAGCAACAATAGAAGGCTTCATAGGCGGTGTTTCACCTTGTAATAAGAGTTTATTGGATTAATCCAGCCCGAGGCTGTTACGCAGGATTTGCAGACGTTCATGGTCACCGTCACGGGCAGCCTGCGTCAATGATTTTGTTGGAGTATGAATCAAACGATTAGTCAGTTTCCATGCCAGTTCCTGAAGTACAGCTTCAGCATCGACGCCTTGCTGTATGGAGGCAAGCGCTCTGGCAGTGAGAACATCGCGTATTTCTTCAGCCTGTTGACGATATTCACGAATGGTTTCAGAGGCATTCTGCGCTCGTAACCAGGCCATAAATTCACAGGATTCCTGCGCCACAATCGTTTCGGCTTGCACGGCGGCAGCCTGCCGCTGGGCGAGGTTAGTCTGAATAATCGCCTGAAGATCGTCCACGCTGTAAAGATAGACGTTAGGCAGTTTCCCCACTTCAGGTTCGACATCCCGAGGTACGGCAATATCCACCAACAGCATCGGCTGATTACGACGGGTTTTTAATGCACGTTCAACCATTCCTTTACCCATAATAGGCAATGGACTGGCTGTTGAGCTAATAACAATATCTGCATCAGCTAAACGCACATCTATTTCACTCAAGCTAATAACCTCAGCCCCAACTCCGCTTGCTAGCAGCTGCGCACGATCGCGTGTACGGTTAGCAATAATCATTTTTTTGACATCATGCTCACGCAAGTGACGGGCGACCAGTTCAATGGTTTCCCCTGCGCCTACCAGCAAAACGGTCACTTCTGAGAGTGACTCAAAAATTTGTCGGGCCAGAGTACAGGCAGCAAAGGCAACGGAAACGGCACTGGCACCAATGTCGGTTTCAGTTCTGACCCGTTTGGCAACTGAGAACGATTTCTGGAACATACGTTCAAGTTCACCTGACAGTGCCTGTCCTTTTTGTGAGTCCGCAAAGGCTTTTTTTACCTGGCCGAGGATCTGCGGTTCACCGAGCACCAGCGAGTCAAGCCCACTGGCGACACGCATTAAATGGCTGACAGCATCATTGCCTTTATGCCAGTAAAGGCTTTTACGCACTTCATCTTCATTAAGGTTGTGATAATTGCATAGCCACTTAACCAGTTGTTCATGAATATTTTCTTGCTGTTCAACACTCAGGTACAGTTCTGTCCGGTTACACGTAGACAGCACTACCCCGCCCTGCACCGAAGGCTGAGCAAGCAAACTGCCCAGTGCCTGGTCGAGTGTATCCGGTGAAAATGTGACACGCTCTCGCAGCGATACCGGTGCTGTTTTGTGGTTAATTCCTAGTGCTAACAGGCTCATATCGCAATCTGAGTAAGGCTTAATGTTGATAAGGATTTCTTGAAGCATCATACAGGATGCGCGCGACCAATAAAAGAGAGCTGCGCATAGCAGCACTCTTCGCTTATTTATGATTTAGGACAAGATGATAGTAGACGCCCTCTTATACTGTCGCTAGCATAAATGATCATTGCCCATATGTATTAATGGATAAGCTGATCATGTTAATTACAGGACTTCGTCTGAGACACCTTTTGCCCCTGGCCAGTTTAGTACTGACGGCCTGTACTATAAATTCCCCGACACTACCTGGAAAAAGTCCTGATTCGCCAGAATGGCGGCAGCATCAGCAAGACGTGCGGAAGATAACTCAATATCAAACACGTGGCGCCTTTGCTTATCTGACGAATGACCAAAAAATCTATGCCCGCTTTAACTGGCAGCAAACCAGTCCTGAACGCTATCGTTTACTGCTGACGAATCCGTTAGGCAGCACCGAACTCGAGCTGAATGTTCAGCCAGACTTAGTACAACTGACGACCAGTGATGGCAAACACCAGTCCACTCAGGATGCCGAACGCATTCTGGCGCAACTGACGGGTATGCCGATTCCATTAAACAGCTTACGGCAGTGGATACTGGGTCTGCCTGGCGAAGCAACCGATTATCGCCTCGATGATAAATATCAGTTAAAAGAGCTGAGCTATAAACAAGAAGGTAAAACCTGGAAGGTGGTCTATAAGGGCTACGACAGCAAAATATCACCCGCTTTGCCGTCAAATATGGAACTCAGTTCTGGCAGCGTGCGTATTAAATTGAAAATGGATAACTGGGCGGTTACTCCATGATAACGCGCTGGCCATCACCGGCAAAAATAAATCTGTTCCTTTACATCACCGGACGTCGCAGTGACGGTTACCATAATCTTCAAACCTTGTTTCAATTTCTGGACTACGGCGACACCCTTACGGTGGAACTGCGTCAGGATGGCGAGATAGCTCTAGCCTCGCCGCTACCAGGGGTAGATGATGCCGATAACCTGATTATACGTGCAGCACGACTGCTGATGTCTTTTACCGCAGCCAAAGACACACTACCCACAGGGGCTGGCGCTACTCTGGGTGTGGAAAAACGACTGCCAATGGGGGGCGGATTAGGCGGCGGTTCATCTAATGCCGCCACGACGCTGGTGGTATTAAACCGACTCTGGAATACCGGATGCACGGAAGATGAGCTGGCAGAGTTAGGGCGTCAGTTAGGGGCCGATGTGCCGGTGTTTGTGCGCGGACATGCGGCATTTGCCGAAGGCGTCGGTGAACAGCTGACACCCGTGGTTCCGGAAGAGAAATGGTACCTGGTCGCCCACCCGGGAGTCAGTGTTTCCACCCCGGCAATTTTCAACGACCCCGACTTACCGCGCAAAACGCCCGTCAGGTCAATCGATACCTTACTAAATTGTGAATTTAGCAATGATTGCGAGGTTATCGTAAGAAATCGGTTTTGTGAGGTTGATGCACTGCTTTCCTGGCTGTTAGAATACGCCCCGTCACGCCTGACTGGCACCGGCGCTTGTGTGTTTGCAGAATTTGACACCGAGCAGGCTGCCCGACAGGTGCTTAAGCAGGCTCCGGACTGGCTGCATGGGTTTGTTGCGCAAGGCGCTAACCTTTCCCCACTGCACCAGGCTTTATCCGGGCAAGCTAGGCATTGGTGACAACGTCACCTTGTTTCAGACGTTGCATCATGCTTTTTAAATACATCGCATGGATAGGTACTACCCTTTTCGCACATTTGCGGTAGTCACCATCCACCACTGGACGCATCTGAGGTTCTTCTCGTGCCTGATATGAAGCTTTTTGCTGGTAACGCTATCCCGGAACTAGCACAACGTATTGCCAACCGCCTGTACACCTCTCTTGGTGACGCCGCCGTCAGTCGCTTTAGCGACGGTGAAGTAAGCGTACAAATCAATGAAAATGTACGCGGTGGTGATATATTCATCATCCAGTCCACTTGTTCTCCCACAAACGACAACCTGATGGAATTGGTTGTTATGGTTGATGCCCTGCGTCGCGCTTCAGCAGGCCGTATCACTGCCGTTATTCCGTATTTTGGTTATGCCCGTCAAGACCGCCGTGTGCGTTCTGCTCGCGTTCCCATCACCGCGAAAGTTGTGGCTGACTTCCTGTCAAACGTCGGCGTTGACCGCGTGCTGACAGTGGATTTGCACGCTGAGCAAATCCAAGGGTTCTTTGATGTTCCGGTTGATAACGTCTTCGGCAGCCCTATTCTGCTGGAAGATATGCTACAAATTGGTCTTGAAAATCCTATCGTTGTTTCCCCGGATATCGGTGGTGTTGTGCGTGCTCGTGCTATTGCGAAACTGCTCAACGATACTGATATGGCTATTATCGACAAACGCCGCCCACGCGCTAACGTCTCCCAGGTGATGCATATCATTGGTGATGTTTCTGGCCGTGACTGCGTACTGGTTGATGATATGATTGATACTGGCGGTACTCTGTGTAAAGCAGCTGAAGCCCTGAAAGAACGTGGTGCTAAACGCGTATTTGCTTACGCTACACACCCTATCTTCTCTGGTAATGCCGTGCACAACCTGCGTAACTCAGTCATTGACGAAGTTATCGTCTGTGACACTATTCCTCTGTCACCGGAAATCAAAGCTCTGCCTAATGTGCGTACTCTGACCCTGTCTGGTATGCTGGCCGAAGCCATTCGCCGTATCAGCAACGAAGAGTCCATCTCTGCGATGTTTGAGCATTAATTAAACGGTATGTAAGCCCGCTATTCGTAGTGGGCTTTTTATTGATTCCCACCTGTTTCCTGCTGCTATTCTTTTCTCATTTTCAGTTTATCAACTGACGACGCCCCCCTTTCTTCGCCCAAAAACTGGCTGACGATTTCTCTCAGAGATTCGGTCACTGTCGCCCTCTGTATGTCAACGCATCAACACATTATGAAAAACACCCGTTGTAAAGACTCAGATGCAAGATGGGAAGATTTATTGAGAGGCATAAAAATCCGCAATCCCGACGAGATTACGGATTTTTATGTCACTCGCGAACCGAACTGGAAATTAGCTCTGCATGGCAGGCTTGACTGTCAGTTAGCGCTGGTCACGACGGCAGCGTTTATCAAAATGCCGTATCCACCAGTAGCGGTCGTTAATTTCTTCACGGCCCCCAATACGTGCCCCAGTGAGCCATACCACAGCGCCAATAAAGATGGCTAACACAGCCCCTGAAGCCATAGCAGGGGGCAAACTAAACTGCGGTACATGATTCATAACGGCCCCCAAAAATCCAAGAATCATTACCACCAAGCCTAATCCCATAAAGACGTTGCCACATAATGATGCATTTTTACGTTTCATAACCCACCTCCGCTAAATGCCGGACCGACGGACTACCCAGAGAAAATTTGATTATTTTTACAACAGTATAGCCGAGGTCGGACCTCAGGCCTGCGGGACAGATCACAGTTGCGGACAAATCTAAATTTATCTTTCTGTGCTTTCAGCGAAAAATTATTGCACTTTGTCAACCGAGCGTGAGCGCAGTAAACTGTCTGGCTCTGAACCGTTTTGTCAGGAAGTTAATGTGAGCATTAAATTAATTGTTGGTCTGGCTAACCCGGGTGCGGAATACGCAGCCACTCGCCATAATGCCGGTGCATGGTATGTCGATTTACTGGCCGACAGACATAACCAGCCGTTAAAAGCAGAAGCTAAATTTTATGGCTACACGGCTCGTCTTAATATTGATGGTGAAGATGTCCGGCTGTTAGTTCCGACCACCTTTATGAATCTGAGCGGTAAAGCCGTCAGTGCTATGGCGAACTTTTACCGTATTCAGCCAGAAGAGATCCTCGTTGCCCACGATGAGCTGGATTTACCGCCCGGAGTAGCAAAATTTAAACTCGGTGGTGGCCATGGCGGCCATAATGGTCTGAAAGATATCATCAGCAAACTGGGCAATAATCCCGGATTTCACCGCTTACGGGTAGGTATTGGTCATCCTGGCGATAAAAATAAAGTCGTCGGTTTTGTGCTGGGTAAACCCCCACTCAGTGAGCAAAAGTTGATTGATGAGGCGATTGATGAAGCGACACGTTGTACTGATATCTGGTTAAAAGAAGGTTTGATCAAAGCGACTAACCGTTTACACACATTTAAAGCCCAGTAAACGCCCTGTTTAATGACAGAGAAAAGCATTTCTGCGCCCGATTACCCGGCTTTAAGTGTATAATAGATAAAGATGACTACATTTCTTCAATGAAAACAAAATAATTCATTGATTATAAATATATTAAGGTGATTTAAACCATGGGATTCAAATGCGGTATTGTTGGTTTACCTAACGTCGGTAAATCCACCCTGTTCAACGCGCTCACCAAAGCGGGCATCGAAGCTGCCAACTTTCCTTTCTGTACTATTGAGCCGAACACCGGTGTAGTGCCTATGCCGGACCCGCGTCTGGACAAACTGGCTGAAATCGTTAAACCACAACGTATTCTGCCAACCACCATGGAATTCGTCGATATTGCCGGACTGGTTAAAGGCGCATCGAAAGGTGAAGGTCTGGGTAACCAGTTCCTGACCAATATCCGTGAAACTGAAGCTATCGGCCATGTGGTTCGCTGCTTTGAAGATGACAATATCATTCACGTTGCGGGTAAAGTTGACCCGGCTGAAGATATCGACATCATTAACACCGAACTGGCACTGTCCGATCTTGATACCTGCGAACGTGCGCTGCATCGGATACAGAAAAAAGCCAAAGGTGGCGATAAAGACGCAAAAGCAGAGCAAGCTGTGCTGGAAAAATGTCTGCCACATCTGAGCAACGCCGGAATGCTGCGCGCTCTGGACTTAACTGATGAAGATAAAGCCGTGATTCGCTATCTCAGCTTCCTGACCCTGAAACCGACGATGTATATCGCAAACGTCAGCGAAGATGGCTTTGAGAATAACCCGTACCTTGATAAAGTCCGTGCCATTGCTGAAGCCGAAGGTTCCATTGTGGTTCCTGTCTGTGCGGCCGTTGAGTCTGACATTGCTGAACTCGACGACGGCGATCGTGAAGAATTTATGGCTGAACTGGGTATCGAAGAACCCGGCCTGAACCGTGTTATCCGTGCTGGCTACGCCCTGCTTAACCTGCAAACCTACTTCACTGCCGGCGTCAAAGAAGTACGCGCCTGGACCATCCCTGTCGGTGCTACCGCGCCACAAGCCGCAGGTAAAATCCATACTGACTTTGAAAAAGGCTTTATCCGCGCCCAGACCATCGCCTATGAAGACTTTATCACCTACAAAGGTGAACAAGGTGCTAAAGAAGCCGGTAAAATGCGCGCAGAAGGCAAAGAATACATCGTTAAAGATGGCGATGTGATGAACTTCCTCTTCAACGTTTAAAAAATCAATAACTTAATGTATATCAATGCGTTAAGTTAGAAAAAATGCCGTTTTTTTCTTTCCGCGTACAAGCCCGCGTACAAACTGGGGTGGCGCTAGGATTAAAAAAACGGCAGTGATTGAGAGAAAGCTGACCTTGTTATGAGGTTGGCTTTTTTATTGGCTGTTGGCATTTAGTCGGCCGTCACTTACTTGAAACTGATATTTAAACCTAAGCTGAGCCAAACATACCGGTTATTTTCCAAACTGTAGATTGGTATTCTGTAAATTTTCCGCCTAAGTCTAATCCAGTGCCTTTTAATGTTGTCTTGAAATCAGCATTTAACCCGTAGTCATCCGAATAGGTAAGTGATAGGTTAAAATTTCTTAATCCGTTTTCAATTCGAGCGATAGCAAGTGCTTGCCACAGAGCCTCATGAGGGTACCAAGTTAAATTGTCCGGAACTGACGGGGTGTCATGCCCAGCAAGCTTTGCATCAAAAAGAAGTACTGATGTTTCAGAGCCATTTTTTCCTACTCCAGCTTTGACGGAGTCTTTGGGCGCTGAAATACCTATTTCTGCAGAAAATTCTTGATTCCAACCACTGACGTGTTCAACCTTAATTTCCCTTGCACCAAGACTCGATAAAAGTGTTATCACCTCTGCAAATTTATGCTCAAACGCTTGTCGATGAAACGAGCTAGCAGTGTAGTACATTGAAGGGTTAGCCGGATGTTGCGCATAAACAACATTTTCTCGTGGGTGACCCGGTGAAAACATGAGATTTAGTTTTTTAGATTCAGAATAGCTGAGAGTAGTGAGATCAGCTCCTTTATTAATCGCGTCCATTATTGTTTGTATTAGTGCGAATGCTTGTTTACCCAAAGTGACGGCAAAGGGTTCGCCATAAAATGAGAAAACGGATTTTGCAATTTTTAGTACAAAATTTTCCTCAGGCTCTTCTTGAGCCATCTGAGCTTCGCGCATAGCTTCAGCTGTTTTATCCGAGATTACAACAATGAGTCTGCGACCAATTTCGTAGTTGTCGTTCATAAACGGTTTTTTATTGTAATTAAATGAAAGTTTGTTAATTTTTAAAGACTACCTGTCCTGCCTTGCTGGCGGGTATACGGCTTCTTCGACAAAATATCAGCAACGCTCATCTGCTAAAAACAGCTATACCTGCATGGATACAGGTGACAACGTCACGTTAACTGGTTTAATGATAAGCATGATTTACCCTGGTCCACCTAACGACGAAAGCATAGAAGATGGGGATACACCTGAAACCTACTTTGTGTTGAAGCCTGATACCTCGATCAACTGCGCGACAGATCCGCCTCAGTTTGGCAGCAAGAAACTTGTTCAGCTCGTGGTACAAGCGGGGAATTATAAAAAATATCAATCTGGTCGGAGGGAAAGTTACCGTCGCGGGTATGCTTTTATATGCAGAAACTGGGCACCACCATACGCCTTTAATGATTGAGGAAAAATCAATCGCCGCGGCTGGCATAAAATAATCCCCCAGTGTTCCCCTTATTGCCCGAAGACTAAAATCCAATAATGCTGCTATTGCAGAAATCGCCAGTACTGGCTCTCATTTCTATCTACAATATTGGAATA
>CANRKT010000071.1 GCA_947631255.1 uncultured Enterobacteriaceae bacterium | reverse complement strand
CAGCATAAGCTGGCCTTTATATTATTAGTAGCAGCAACGGATTAAATCAGTCCGGCAGCTTCGCGCAGTTGTTCGGCTTTGTCGGTTTTTTCCCATGGGAAATGTTCGCGACCAAAGTGACCATAAGCGGCGGTTTCTTTATAGATAGGGTGCAGCAGATCCAGCATCTGAATCAGACCGTATGGACGCAAGTCGAAAAATTCACGTACCAGCAGAGTCAGTTGCTCAATAGCGATTTTTTCGGTGCCGAAGGTTTCAACCATAATTGAAGTTGGCTCAGCAACACCAATTGCGTAAGAAACCTGAATTTCACAACGGTCTGCCAGACCTGCGGCAACGATGTTTTTCGCAACATAGCGAGCAGCATAGGCCGCAGAACGGTCTACTTTAGACGGATCCTTACCTGAGAATGCGCCACCACCATGACGTGCCATACCGCCGTATGTATCGACGATAATCTTACGTCCAGTCAGGCCACAGTCACCCATTGGGCCACCAATAACAAAACGGCCAGTAGGGTTGATATGGTATTTAGTCTGCGCATTCAGCCACTCAGCGGGCAGAACTGGTTTGATGATTTCTTCCATCACAGCTTCCTGAAGAGTGTTCAGGGTGACGGACTCAGCGTGCTGAGTAGACAGAACAACGGCATCAATACCGACAATTTTATCGCCGTCATACTGGAAGGTTATCTGACTTTTAGCATCCGGACGCAACCATGGCAGAGTGCCATTTTTACGTACTTCAGCCTGGCGCTGCACCAGACGGTGAGCATAAGTGATAGGTGCTGGCATTAAAACGTCAGTTTCGTTAGTCGCGTAACCAAACATCAGTCCCTGGTCACCGGCACCTTGCTCCAGCGGGTCGGCGCGATCAACGCCTTGATTAATGTCCGGGGACTGCTTACCGATGGCACTCAAAATTGCACAAGAATTGGCATCAAAGCCCATATCTGAATGGACATAACCAATTTCGCGTATTGTCTGACGAGTGATTTCTTCGATATCAACCCAAGCGCTAGTCGTGATTTCACCACCGACTAAGACCATACCGGTTTTCACATAGGTTTCGCATGCGACGCGAGCTTTCGGGTCTTGTTCAAGAATAGCATCGAGAACTGCATCAGAGATTTGGTCAGCGATTTTATCAGGATGTCCTTCAGATACTGACTCGGACGTAAAAAGGTGTTTAGCCATATTTTTTTCACCCTAAGAGAATTCGTTTAGTTCAGGCTGTTGCCAATTGTAAGTGTAGCGAAATAAACCAGCCTGAAACGTGTTGCCACAGATTAAAAAACAGGCAGTCTAATATTGAATACTCACCTTAAATAACTCAAATAAATTGAGATAGTTAAGGCGTATACCCTAAATAATTCGAGTTGTTTATCAGCGCTGAGAAAATCCGGGCGTAAGCATAGGTAAACTCTATGATTCGGCAGGATTGATGAAAGCAACGCCCAGGCAACTTGAAGTATGACGGGTATAGATGGATTAACATCTGGACGGCTATTTTAAGTATTCATTCAGCAGATGGCTAGAGTTATTTCTCCTTGGATGAGCATTGTGCTCATTCGGTTAAGAAGACTTCTTTTTAATGTTGGTAATTTACCCATTTTTATTTTGCATTTTATGCCGGTTATCGGTATAAATCGCGCACGCGGCGTAGTCAAAAAAGCGGACGATATGTGTACCGTCACTTCCTGCCGGGTTGAGCATTTTTCCAGAGCCTGTTTGTACAGTGCTCAACGCTTTAGCTTGTTGCATGACCGTCAACGTATGCATGGGGGTGAGTTGATTAATGAAGAGTCTGTGTTCTGGTATCTGTTTGCGCCTCGCAATCTGCATCTCATGTTTTAACTCCTACCGATGTTATCCACATCTCGGTGCTTCTCAGGATCACGAGTGGGTAATCTAACCCGCTGTGCTAACTGAACAAGGGCGCTCTTGTCTGACAAGAGTTTTCTCGTGGTTTTGCCAATCTATCATACAGATTCCGGTTATGTGTTTTACAATAGAATGAAAAAGAAACCCATAGTACAGCCTGACTGTCAGATTTTTCTGCTACCCACTTGCTTGGGAAATGGGTTGTTATTGCAAGATCACCCTGCGACAGTAATTAACTGTATCGCATATTTGAAACAACATGAGGTTCGCCATGACTGACAAAATCTCTTCTGTTCCAGGTTCGTCAGTAGGCGAGCAAGATCAATATCGCTCCATGCAGGAGGTCGCCATGAGTTCCGAGGATGCAAGTAAAATGCTGCGTACCTATAATATTGCCTGGTGGGGTAATAATTATTATGACGTTAATGAACTTGGCCATATTACCGTCTGCCCTGACCCAGATGTTCCGCACGCGAGGGTTGATCTCGCTGAACTGGTAAAAGCACGTGAAGCACAAGGGCAGCGGTTACCTGCTCTGTTTTGCTTCCCACAAATTCTACAGCATCGCTTGCGTTCAATTAACGCTGCCTTTAAGCGGGCCAGGGAATCTTATGGTTACAACGGTGACTATTTTCTGGTTTACCCGATTAAGGTTAACCAGCATAAGCGCGTCATTGAGTCACTTATTCATTCAGGCGAGCCGTTAGGTCTGGAAGCAGGATCGAAAGCTGAATTGATGGCGGTGCTGGCTCATGCTGGTATGACCCGTTCGGTGATTGTCTGTAACGGCTATAAAGATCGCGAGTATATCCGCTTGGCGCTGATCGGCGAGAAGATGGGCCACAAGGTCTATCTGGTTATCGAAAAAATGTCAGAAATCAGCATCGTGCTGGAAGAAGCCGAACGTTTGAACGTGATCCCGCGTCTGGGTGTACGTGCGCGTCTGGCCTCCCAGGGGTCTGGTAAATGGCAGGCATCCGGTGGTGAGAAATCTAAATTTGGTCTGGCAGCGGTCCAGGTGTTACAGCTGGTCGAAATGCTGCGTGAAGCGGGTCATATCGACAGCCTACAGTTGCTGCACTTCCACCTCGGTTCACAGATGGCGAATATTCGTGATATCGCCACCGGTGTTCGTGAATCAGCACGTTTCTATGTTGAACTGCATAAACTGGGTGTCAATATTGAGTGTTTCGATGTGGGCGGTGGCTTAGGCGTCGACTACGAAGGAACTCGCTCACAGTCAGACTGTTCTGTGAACTACGGTCTGAATGAATATGCCAATAACATCATTTGGGCTATCGGCGATGCGTGTGAAGAGTTCAATCTGCCACATCCGACAGTCATTACTGAATCCGGACGTGCTGTTACAGCTCATCATACGGTGCTGGTCTCTAATATCATCGGTGTTGAACGTAACGAATACACCATGCCAGTTCCCCCGGCTGAGGATGCGCCTCGTGCACTGCAAAGCATGTGGGAAACTTGGGGTGAAATGCATGAGCCGAATAACCGTCGCTCATTGCGCGAATGGCTGCATGACAGCCAGATGGACTTGCATGATATTCACACTGGTTATGCCTCTGGCGGCTATTCTTTGCAGGAACGCGCCTGGGCAGAACAGCTTTACCTCAGTATGTGTCATGAGATCCAGCGTCTGTTAGATCCGAGTAATCGCGCTCATCGCCCGATCATTGATGAGCTACAGGAACGCATGGCGGATAAAATTTACGTTAACTTCTCCCTGTTCCAGTCCATGCCAGATGCCTGGGGTATAGATCAATTGTTCCCGGTAATGCCACTGGAAGGATTAAACCTGACCCCGAAACGTCGTGCGGTACTGCTGGATATCACCTGTGACTCCGACGGGGCGATTGATCACTATATCGATGGGGATGGAATTGCGACGACCATGCCGATGCCGGAATACGATCCTGAAAACCCACCTCTGCTAGGTTTCTTTATGGTGGGTGCGTACCAGGAGATTCTTGGCAATATGCATAACCTGTTTGGTGATACCGAAGCCGTAGACGTCTTTGTGACACCAGAGGGTATTGTCAATGTTGAACTTTCTGATGAAGGGGATACCGTTGCCGATATGCTGGAATACGTACAGCTGGATCCGAATACTTTGCTGAAACACTTCCGTGATCAGGTTAAACGGACCGATCTGGATGGTGAATTACAACAACAGTTCCTGGAAGAGTTTGAAGCGGGTCTGTACGGGTACACTTACCTGGAAGATGAGTAATAGACTGCCAGATAATTCGCGTAAATAGACCCAATTAATTATGCTAATCCCTTCCTCGTCGGGCTAACGACGCGGGAGGGATTTTTTATATCGATTTAACCCCCAACCGAGAGGTCAGACAATGAGCACCTTAGGCCATCAATACGATAACTCCCTGGTATCCAATGCCTTTGGTTTTTTACGCTTGCCATTAAACTTCCAGCCTTATGACAGTGATGCCGACTGGGTTATCACTGGGGTGCCATTTGATATGGCGACCTCTGGGCGTGCAGGTGGGCGTCATGGGCCAGCAGCAATTCGTCAGGTGTCAACTAACCTGGCTTGGGAAGGTAATCGCTTCCCGTGGAACTTCGATATGCGTGACCGCCTGAAAGTCGTGGACTGTGGCGATTTGGTTTACTCATTCGGTGATGCACGTGAAATGAGTGAGAATCTGCAAGCCCATGCTGAGCGTTTACTGGCAAGCGGCAAGCGCATGCTCTCTTTTGGTGGCGACCATTTTGTCACTCTGCCACTGCTGCGCGCTCATGCTAAATACTTCGGTAAAATGGCGCTGGTGCATTTCGATGCCCATACTGACACCTATTCTAATGGCTGTGAATTTGATCACGGTACTATGTTCTATACCGCGCCACAGGAAGGTCTCATTGATCCTAATCACTCAGTACAGATAGGTATTCGTACTGAGTTCGATAAAGATAATGGCTTTACTGTACTGGATGCACCCCAGGTAAATGACCGAAGTGTTGACTCTTTGCTGAACGAGATCAAACAGATAGTGGGTGATATGCCTGTTTATCTGACCTTTGATATCGATTGTCTGGATCCGGCTTTTGCGCCAGGCACCGGTACGCCTGTTATCGGCGGTCTGACTTCGGATCGTGCGCTGAAACTGGTTCGCGGTCTGAAAGATCTTAACATTGTCGGTATGGACGTTGTTGAAGTGGCTCCTGCTTACGATCAGTCAGAAATCACTGCACTTGCAGCAGCGACTCTGGCACTGGAATTACTGTATGTTCAGGCGGCGAAAAAGGGCGAATAAGTCCAGTTTTTTGCCGTAACACTCTCACTCAGAAGGGAGGCTTGCTCTCCCTTCTGATATAAACTATGTGATTAGACAGAACTTATAAAAGCAACGCCCAAGCAACTTGAAGTATGACGGGTATATACAGTTTATTTCAGACCGTCGGCTGTCATACGATCACGGATATGCTGAGCACGACCGGCAGAGGAAGGGTGGTCATCAAGCATACTGCTCTGACGTCCGCCATCCAGACTTGCCAGTTTTTCAAAGCTGGTAGCTAACCCGTTGGGATTGATCTGGCGTTGGCGCAGCAGGTCATAAGAGTAGTCATCAGCTTCAGACTCCTGATGTTGTGAAAACTGCGCATTGACCAGTTTTTCACTTAAATCGCCCAGTTGAGACTGTGATAGTTCACCGACCACTCCCCCGGCAGAAGCGGCAGCAATACGTACGGCATTGGTTCCCATTGCGACCTGCATACCTTTTTTCACATGACCCAAGGCTACGTGTCCCATCTCATGGCCCAGCACGCCTTCAACTTCATTATCGTTCATCAAGTCCATCAGGCCACTGTAGACCCGGATGCAGCCATTTGCCATCGCAAAGGCGTTCACATCTTTGGTCATATAAACTTTATAATTCACCGGCATACCATTGATATTATCCCCCAGAGCCTGGGAAATATTCTTTAATCGTTGGCTATAGACGCTATTTGCCGGAGCCAGGGTAGCCTTACTGTCTTGTTGCTTACAAGCCTCATCACTGAGTTGTTTTACCTGAGCATCACTGAGGGTATAGGCCTGAAATGCGCCGACACCGGAAGTTAATAAACCATCAGAGTTCATGCCCTGGCAACCGCTCAAAAAGAGGGTGATGCCCAGTGCTGCGGTAATGGGGTGTAACTTCATGTTCAAATCCTTCTATCAGTGATAATTGTGGAATAAAGGGTAACTCAATGATCCATAACCAGGAGGTTTATCCTTGCATCAGGAAAGTTCCATACGCTGTAGGTAGCGACCGATGCAAGCGTTTTCGTGAGATTTCTTAGTCGATACGCTGACACTACATGTACATGCCCCTCCCCCTGGTGTACATTGTCGGGAGGTTTTTGGGCTGTAGTTACCAATGTATATTAGTAGTAGCGTCAATTTCCACTATCCGATCTGGAGTTAAAATGTCCTCTCGTAAAGAGCTTGCAAACGCAATTCGTGCGCTCAGCATGGATGCAGTACAAAAAGCGAAATCCGGGCACCCTGGTGCACCTATGGGCATGGCCGACATCGCTGAAGTTCTGTGGCGTGATTTTCTGAATCATAACCCGCAAAACCCATCATGGGCCGACCGGGACCGTTTTATTCTGTCTAACGGCCATGGTTCAATGCTGATTTATAGCCTGCTGCACCTCACGGGTTATGACCTGCCAATCAAAGAACTGGAAAATTTCCGTCAGCTGCACTCTAAAACACCAGGTCACCCGGAAGTGGGTTACACCGCAGGTGTTGAAACTACCACCGGTCCACTGGGACAGGGGGTTGCCAATGCCGTAGGTATGGCAATTGCAGAACGTACTCTGGCGGCACAATTTAACCGTCCTGGCCATGATATTGTCGACCACTTCACCTACACTTTCATGGGTGATGGTTGCATGATGGAAGGCATTTCTCATGAAGTGTGCTCTCTGGCGGGTACCCTGAAACTGGGTAAACTGGTTGCTTTCTATGACGACAACGGCATCTCTATCGATGGCAATGTTGAAGGCTGGTTTACTGACGATACAGCGAAACGTTTTGAAGCCTATGGCTGGCACGTTGTTCGCGGTATTGATGGCCATGATTCCGACTCAATTAAACGTGCAGTTGAAGAAGCGCGTGCGGTTACGGATAAGCCATCATTGCTGATGTGCAAAACCATCATTGGCTTTGGTTCTCCGAACAAGCAAGGAACTCATGATTCTCACGGTGCGCCACTGGGTGATGCAGAAATTGCACTGACCCGTAAAGCGCTGGGCTGGGAATATGAGCCATTTGTTATTCCACAAGAAATTTATGCACAGTGGGATGCCAAAGCCGCAGGCGAGAAGAAAGAAGCGGCCTGGAACGAGAAATTTGCAGCTTATGCAAAAGCGTTCCCACAGGAAGCGGAAGAGTTTACCCGTCGTGTGAACGGAGACTTGCCTGCTGATTTCGATGCTAAAGCGAATGAGTTCATTGCTAAGCTGCAGGCTAATCCTGCGAAAATTGCCAGCCGTAAAGCTTCTCAGAACTCTATTGAAGCCTTCGGTCCGTGGCTGCCTGAATTCCTCGGCGGTTCTGCTGACCTGGCACCTTCTAACCTGACTCTGTGGTCTGGTTCTAAAGCGCTTAACGAAGACCCAGCCGGTAACTACATCCATTACGGTGTACGTGAATTCGGTATGACGGCTATCGCTAACGGTATTGGCCTGCATGGTGGTTTCCTGCCATACACGTCAACCTTCCTGATGTTCGTTGAATATGCACGTAATGCTGTGCGTATGGCTGCGCTGATGAAGCAGCGTCAGGTTCTGGTTTATACCCATGACTCTATCGGTCTGGGTGAAGATGGCCCAACTCACCAGCCGGTAGAACAGCTTGCTGCTCTGCGCGTAACGCCAAATATGAGCACATGGCGTCCATGTGACCAGGTTGAGTCTGCAGTTGCCTGGAAATATGCAGTAGAGCGTAACGACGGCCCGACTGCTCTGATCCTGTCTCGTCAGAATCTGGCACAGCAAGATCGTAGTGCTCAGCAGCTGGCAGATATTGCCCGTGGTGCTTATGTGCTGAAAGACAGCGAAGGCCAGCCTGAACTGATTTTGATTGCGACCGGTTCTGAAGTTGAACTGGCAGTAGCAGCATGGGAAAAACTGACTGCTGAAGGTGTTAAAGCGCGCGTAGTTTCTATGCCGTCTACTGATGCTTTTGACAAGCAGGATGCGGCTTACCGTGAAGCCGTACTGCCAAAAGCAGTGGCAGCCCGCGTTGCTATCGAAGCCAGCATTGCTGACTACTGGTTCAAGTACGTTGGTCTGAATGGTGCTATCGTTGGCATGACCACCTTTGGTGAGTCCGCTCCAGCAGAACAACTGTTTGAAGAGTTCGGTTTCACCGTTGAAAACGTCATTGCACAGGCTAAAGCGATTCTGTAATCGCTTCGGTTAGTGTGTGACGAGAGGGGGTCGCTAAGGCGGCCCTTTTTTTATCGCTGACGCCGGATATTTCCCCCTTTTTCAGCGTTGATTTGCCAAAAGCCAGACTAACTTGCACGGCTGAACTTTGCGGGACTCGCTGGCCTGTCAGCCCTACTGAATTTCATTCTACTCGTCATCGTTGATCCCCTTTGGCTGGGCATTTTATTCCATTTGGGCGTTTATTCGTTGCATTTATTCCATCAAAAATGTGATTTTCGTCAGAACTTAGTGTGATGGTGGGTGAAGTAACGTTCCATTTATTCGTAGAATGTCTTAGTATAGCTGAACCGTTTCAGTTCTAGTTTCGTGAGATAATAAAGCGAATAGTTGCTGTTTCATGGGAGTGAGGATTCCACTCAGGCGGTTGCTGGATTACTCTGTCAGCCACTTAATCCCAGGATCCTGGCAGGAGATATATGACTGTACGTATCGCTATCAATGGATTTGGCCGCATAGGACGCAATATCGTCCGTGCGTTGTATGAGTCTGGTCGCCGCGCAGAAATCAGTGTCGTGGCAATTAATGAGTTAGCTGATTCGGCGGGTATGGCTCATCTGCTTAAGTATGATACCAGTCATGGTCGTTTTGCCTGGGATGTTCGCCAGGAACGTAAACAGCTTTTTATCGGTAACGACAGTATTCGGTTGTTACACGAACCGAGAATTGATGCGCTTCCCTGGCATGAACTGGACGTCGATATTGTACTCGACTGTACCGGTGTCTACGGATCTCGGGCCGATGGCGAAGCCCATCTTGCCGCAGGTGCTAAAAAAGTGCTCTTTTCACATCCGGGTGGGGCAGATATTGATGCGACCGTGGTGTTCGGTGTGAATCATCAATTACTGGAAGAACACCATCATATTGTTTCCAATGCGTCCTGTACGACCAACTGTATTATTCCCATAATAAAGTTACTCGATGATGCATTTGGTATCGAATCTGGGACGGTAACAACTATCCATTCAGCGATGCATGACCAGCAGGTTATCGATGCTTATCATCCCGATCTGCGCCGCACACGGGCTGCCAGTCAGTCGATTATTCCGGTTGATACCCGTCTTGCCGCGGGAATTGCGCGTATTTTGCCGCAGTTTGCGGGCTGCTTTGAAGCGATAGCGGTGCGAGTACCCACCATCAATGTGACGGCGATTGATTTAAGTGTCACGGTTAAGCATGCTGTAAAACAAATTGAAGTCAATGACTTACTTCAAAAAGCGGCAAGAGAATCATTTCGTGGTATAGTTGATTATACGGAATTACCACTGGTCTCAATTGATTTTAATCACGATCCGCATAGCGCAATCGTCGATGGTACTCAAACTCGGGTCAGTGGCCAGCATCTGATCAAAACGCTTGTCTGGTGTGATAATGAGTGGGGCTTTGCCAACCGAATGCTGGATACGACGTTGGCTATGGCTCAATTAATTTCAGGTAAGACGCAAATGGCGTCTATAAAATTTTAAGAATCAATGAGAGGATTCACCATGTCTGTAATTAAGATGTCCGATCTGGATCTTGCAGGAAAACGCGTTTTCATTCGTGCGGATCTGAACGTGCCTGTTAAAGACGGAAAAGTAACCAGCGATGCACGTATCCGTGCTTCTCTTCCGACGATTGAGCAAGCCCTTAAGCAAGGTGCTAAAGTCATGGTCACCTCTCATTTGGGACGCCCAACTGAAGGTGAATACAACGAAGAGTTCTCTCTGCTGCCGGTAGTAAATTACCTGAAAGAAAAACTCTCCTCCCCGGTACGTCTGGTAAAAGATTACCTTGATGGCGTTGATGTTGCAGAAGGCGAGCTGGTTGTTCTGGAAAACGTTCGCTTTAACAAAGGCGAGAAAAAAGACGACGAAACACTGTCTAAACAATACGCGGCACTGTGCGACGTATTTGTTATGGATGCTTTCGGTACGGCTCACCGTGCACAGGCTTCTACTCATGGTGTCGGTAAGTTTGCCCCTATCGCTTGTGCTGGCCCATTACTGGCGGGTGAACTCGAAGCCCTGGGTAAAGCGCTGAAAGATCCAGCTCGTCCGATGGTTGCTATTGTCGGCGGTTCTAAAGTTTCGACTAAACTGACTGTGCTGGACTCTCTGTCTAAAATTGCTGACCAGCTGATTGTCGGTGGGGGTATCGCGAACACCTTCGTTGCCGCGCAAGGCCACAATGTGGGTAAATCACTGTATGAAGCAGACCTTGTTGATGAAGCGAAACGACTGCTGACTATCTGTGATATCCCTGTTCCTACAGATGTCCGTGTTGCTACCGAATTCTCTGAAACTGCTACCGCTACTCTAAAATCAACCAGTGACATTAAAGAGGAAGAGCAGATCCTGGATATGGGCGATGTTTCAGCGCATAAGCTGGCTGAGATTCTGAAAAATGCGAAGACCATTCTGTGGAATGGCCCGGTTGGCGTATTTGAGTTCCCTAACTTCCGTAAAGGAACTGAAATCGTGGCTAATGCTATCGCTGATAGCGAAGGTTTTTCTATCGCCGGCGGCGGTGATACCCTGGCAGCAATTGACCTGTTTGGTATTACTGACAAAATTTCCTACATTTCTACCGGTGGTGGTGCATTCCTCGAATTCGTGGAAGGCAAAGTATTGCCAGCTGTTGCGATGCTTGAAGAGCGCGCTAAGCAGTAATAGTAACGGGCTGAAATATCTGCCCGTTGGTTTTATTTCCCCCGAAATAATTCGTGGGATAAGTTGAATTTTTCACAGACTTACAGGAAGCATCGATATGTCTAAGATTTTTGATTTCGTAAAACCAGGTGTACTGACAGGTGATGATGTACAGAAAGTTTTCCAGATTGCAAAAGAGAATAACTTTGCACTGCCTGCAGTAAACTGCGTCGGAACTGACTCCATCAATGCTGTATTAGAAACTGCTGCCAAAGTTAAAGCACCAGTTATTATTCAGTTCTCTAACGGCGGTGCTGCTTTCATCGCAGGTAAAGGTATCAAAACTGATATTCCTCAGGGTGCTGCAATCCTGGGAGCTATCTCTGGCGCACATCACGTACATCAGATGGCTGAACATTATGGTGTTCCAGTTATTCTGCATACTGACCACTGTGCTAAGAAATTGCTGCCATGGATCGACGGCCTGCTGGACGCGGGTGAAAAACACTTTGCTGCTACCGGCAAACCTCTGTTCTCTTCTCACATGATTGACCTGTCTGAAGAGTCACTGGAAGAAAACATCGAAATCAGTGCTAAATACCTGACCCGTATGGCTAAAATGGGTATGACTCTGGAAATCGAACTGGGTTGCACCGGCGGTGAAGAAGATGGCGTTGATAACAGCCATCTGGATGCATCTGCTCTCTACACCCAGCCAGAAGATGTTGATTACGCGTACTCTGAACTGATTAAAATCAGCCCGCGTTTCACTATCGCTGCTTCTTTCGGTAACGTACACGGTGTTTATAAACCAGGTAACGTAGTACTGACTCCAACCATCCTGCGTGATTCTCAGGACTATGTTTCTAAGAAACATAACCTGCCGCACAACAGCCTGAACTTCGTCTTCCACGGCGGTTCTGGTTCTTCTGCTCAGGAAATCAAAGACTCAGTAAGCTACGGCGTTATCAAAATGAACATTGATACCGACACCCAATGGGCAACATGGGATGGTATCCTGCAGTACTACAAAGCTAACGAAGCTTATCTGCAAGGCCAGCTGGGTAACCCGAAAGGCGCTGACCAGCCGAACAAAAAATACTATGACCCACGTGTCTGGCTGCGTGCTTCGCAGACTTCCATGATCACACGTCTTGAGCAAGCTTTCTCAGAACTCAATGCAGTAAACGTTCTGTAATTTACGCTTGTTGATTGCCATAAAGCCCGCTTATTGCGGGCTTTATGTTTTTTAGGGCCTGGGCAATTTTCTGATGTACAGATGATATTTTGCCGCTAACCTGTATGTAAATATTTATCGATAATCGTTCAGAGAAGGGATATTTAATGGAACAACTAAATGTAGCGGATAAGATTGAGAGTGCCAGTAGTTGGTTAGTGGCCAACCAGGGGCAACTGCTCAGTTATGCTGTCAATATCGTCGCGGCGATAGTCATTCTGATGATTGGTGTGATAGTGGCCCGTATGGTTGCCGGATCGCTTAATCGTGTAATGAAGGCCAGGCATATTGATGCCACCGTCGCTGATTTTCTTTCAGCCCTGGTTCGCTACGGTATTATCGCCTTTACCTTGATTGCCGTTCTGGGGCGCGTGGGGGTTCAAACCGCCTCTGTTATCGCCGTATTAGGTGCTGCGGGTCTGGCAGTAGGTCTGGCATTGCAGGGTTCACTGTCTAACCTTGCTGCTGGCGTGTTGTTAGTGACCTTCCGCCCATTCCGTTCTGGTGAATATGTCGATTTAGCTGGTGTGGCGGGGACTGTGCAAAGTGTGCAAATTTTCTCCACAACTCTGTGTACTTCAGACGGTAAAATCGTTGTTGTGCCGAACGGGAAAGTTATTAGCAATAACATTATCAACTTTTCCCGGGAACCGGCCCGTCGCAATGAATTTATCATCAGCGTCTCTTATGATGCCGATATCGATAAAGTGAAGCAGATCCTCACTGATATTCTTAAGTCTGAAACCCGTATTCTGCAGGATCGTGACATTCTGGTTCGTGTTAACGAACTGGGAGCGTCTTCAGTCAACTTTATTATGCGTGCCTGGAGTCATAGCGGTGATTTGCAAATGGTGTACTGGGATGTTCTGGAACGCGTTAAAAAAGAGTTTGATGCTAATGGTATCGGCCTGCCGTATCCACAGATGGACATTCATGTGAACCCGACAAAAGAAACGGATATTGTTTAATTAAAATCTGTCAGGAAGGGACTGGATCCGGTCTCTTTCCTGATTAGCGCTATTTCTCTCTTACCTCTTACTGCCCCTCCTCAATATCAGTTCTGTTAATGCCATATTAAAATTATCAATTTTATCTAATGAAGATAAGCCATTACACTCCACTTCAATAAAGCCCTGTTAAAGAGGTGTGTTGTGTTATTTTATTATTTTCAAGGTGTTGCGTTAGGTGCAGCACTGATTCTGCCATTAGGACCACAAAATGCGCTGGTGTTGAACCAGGGAATTCGTCGACAGTATCACATCATGATTGCCTCTATCTGTGCTATCAGTGATTTGCTACTGATTTGGGGCGGTATCTTTGGTGGCAGCGCGTTACTGATGCAATCACCCTGGTTACTCGCTTTAGTGACCTGGGGCGGGGTCTTATTTTTACTCTGGTATGGACTGGGAGCATTACGTACTGCTTGTAGCCGTAATATTGAACTGACTGCGGTCGAGACTTTAAAGCGAGGTCGCTGGAAGGTCGTGGCGATGGTACTGGCTGTCACCTGGCTTAACCCACATGTTTATATCGATACGGTGGTGGTATTAGGGAGCCTGGGTGGACAGATGGCAGATGAACCAAAACGCTGGTTTGCACTCGGCACGGCAAGCGCATCAATTATCTGGTTCTATGGTCTGGCGTTAATGGCAGCCTGGTTAGCTCCGCGTTTGCGTACCGCTTCAGCACAGCGCATGATTAATGGCGTTGTCGGGGGCGTTATGTGGTTTATTGCGCTACAGCTAGCATGGGACGGTATTAAGCTTTTCAAACAGTTAATTACATAATTAGCTTTTGTCTGATAGACAAGCTGGCGCAAGAGTCTATGCTGGCAGAGAACAACCAGAGTGATACTTTTGACACAGCGTGCGGAGGATAGACAGTGAAGCTTAAAATATTAGCATTATCTGCGTTGATCGGATTAGCGACTGTTTCGGTTCAGGCAAATGAATTACCTGATGGGCCGCATATTGTCACCTCTGGAACCGCCAGCGTGAGCGCGGTACCGGATATGGCAACACTGGCCATTGAAGTCAGTGTCTCTGCCAAGGATGCAGCAGCGGCTAAGAAACAGGTTGATGAGCGTGTTGCTGAATATATGACATTCTTACAGAAGAATGGCGTAGAAAAGAAAGACATTAATGCTGCCAATCTGAGTACTCAGCCTGAATATGAGTATCTTAAAGACGGCAAAACACAGCTGAAAGGTTATCGTGCAGTGCGTCAGGTTGAAGTCACCTTACGCCAGCTTGATAAAATGAGTCCATTGCTGGATGGTGCGCTGAAAGCCGGACTGAATGAAATTCGTTCGGTTTTCTTAGGTGTTGCTGAGCCAGAAGAGTTTAAAAACAAAGCCCGCACGGCGGCCATCAATGACGCTATCACTCAGGCTCAACAGCTTGCGGAAGGTTTCCATAGCAAGCTAGGCCCGGTTTACAGTGTTCGCTATCACGTCTCTAACTATCAGCCAGCCCCCGTGATGCGCATGATGAAAGCAGCCGATGGAGTCGCTTCAGTCTCTGCTGAAGATACCTACGACAGAGAATCTATTCAGTTTAACGATCAGGTTGATGTCGTGTTCGAACTTGAACGCCCACAGACTCAAGCCGTTCAGTAAATCACCATAAACAGTCTCCCCCTAAAAAGAGGGGGGCGGCTGTTACTCAGTATCCTGCCTTAATACTTTATGTGCATAGTCCAGCAGTGCATCTGTCACATTGCGCATCATGCGGCTTTCTGGCGCAAAGCGGTGCCAGTAGAGCATGCGGCGCTGCAACAGGCCCGGCGTCAAATCAATGAGTTCCCCGCTGTTTAATTCCCGCTCGATTTGCAGATGTGGGATCATACAGCAGGTGGTTCCCTGGCGAGCCAGTTGCACAAAGGCTTCCGACGAATTCACAATATGGCAAGGTACGCTGCCTGGCGACAAATCAAAATTCTGCTGCAAAAATGCCTGGTGCATATCATCGAGGTGATCAAAGGCCACTGCAGGGGCTTTTAACAGTGCCTGGCGCGTGACACCATTCGGGAAGTAGCGTTCAGCGAACGCTTTTGAGCCAACAAACAGATAATCCAGTGCCCCGAGTCTGTCTACCAGACAACTTGGTAGCGGTTGTGGCTGAATGGAAACTGCCCCGACGACTTCCCCACGGCGTAAGCGTTCCTGAGTACGGGTTTCGTCTTCTACTTGAAGATTCAGGCGGATAGGGGAGTCAACCAGTACCGGTGCCAGTGCGGGTAACAGCCAGGTTGCCAGGCTGTCGGCGTTGACCGCCAGTGACAGCAGAAGTGGGGTTGAGCCAGTTTGTTCATCGCCTAACCACTCTTCTTCCAGGAGTTCTACCTGGCGTAGTAATGCCAGTAGCTTCTGACCTTGTTCAGTTGGGCGCGGTGGAACGGTACGAACCAAAAGCGGCTGACCGAACATATTCTCCAGTTGTTTAATTCGTTGGGATACTGCTGATTGAGTAATACACAGCTTTTGGGCTGCGCGTTCAAATCCGCGTTCACGAATAACGGCATCCAGTGCCTGTAGTGTTCTATAGTCAGGGCGTTTCATGGTTCTTTTATCACTCTTATTGTACTATGGCTACGTGCTATGGCAGCACTATGACATATACACGTCATACTTCAAGTAACTCGAATTATTTAGCAAATGCCCCGTCAACCCT
>CANRKT010000070.1 GCA_947631255.1 uncultured Enterobacteriaceae bacterium | reverse complement strand
CGCAAAGGCGCCGTTGCCTCTTTAAATTCAGTAGCAAAATTGCCGTTCAGTTATGCGAAAGATGGTATTTCTTATACGTTCTCGATAGTTCCGGCTGCGTTAGGAAAAAATGACAGCGCACGCCAGTTGAATTTGGTGGGGCTGCTCGACGGCTATTTTTATCACGATGTGAAGACCGAGGGAGGGCAGCATTTGAACGTGAACGTGATGAATAGAGAAATGCTGCTTGATGCCATTGATCATCCGGAAAATTACCCAACGTTGACGATTCGTGTTTCCGGCTATGCGGTGCGCTTTAATGCTTTAACACGTGAACAGCAGCAAGATGTTATCTCCCGTACTTTCACTCACTCAATTTGATACTGAGTCGCCGCTTTTAAGGCCTTGCATGACTGGTTGAGCGATTTACCAGGAGCCTGTAAACGATTTTGTCTACAGGCTCCGTTAAAGAACCTGAAAAATCATATAAAACCCGTTACCTTCCATGTAATTAGCCATTTTTATTCTGGTGCCAGCCGAACTCATGGCAGTAATAAGTTAACCCTGTTATTCACGGTTCCCCATCAGCTTTCCTCTCTTCCTTGTTTTACTCTACATTTTGACGTTGCTGAAAAAAAAAAATCATGTATATAATTTCTCCGCTTACGTTATGGTTTTGTTAAATATCAGGTGTGTAAAAGACACTTTTTTTAGTATGTTTTGGAGTGTTTCTTGAAAAGAACTAAGCTTCATCCGAGATTTATGAAATTTGTTATGCCGGGAATAACCTCATTTTTTATGAGTGGTGTGATCTCAATGATCAATTTGTTAATGAATATTGGATTTACCGCTAATATTTTTAGAATATGGCCAGGATCATGGCTAATATCCTGGATGGTTGCCTTCCCGGTGATTGTTTTTATTCTGCCATTATCACGAAAAATTGCTTTATATTTTGTCAGGGAACATTGATTTTATTAGGGTGTATATATAATTAATATTCTAATAGCTGATATATCACTCAATAAAAAAGAGGGAATATGTTTCCCTCTTTTTATCTGATATTTAATCGCGATATGAAGGCTGTATCAGCTTACACTCTTTCATAGGTATCCGGGTTAGGTCCCAGACGTTTTCCGCTATCCAGCCCCGCGATTTCATTTAGCTCATCTCTGTCCAGACGGAAGTCAAAGACCGCAAAGTTTTCTGCAATGCGTGATGGCGTGACGGATTTAGGAATGACGACCAGACCACTGTCCAGGTGCCAGCGAATAACGATCTGCGCTGGAGTTTTGCCATATTTATCCGCCAGACTACGGATCACTTTTTGATCAAAGACGCCTTCGCCACCCTGAGCCAGTGGACTCCAGGATTCAGTCTGAATCTTATGGGTATTATTCCAGGCATGTAACGGGCGCTGCTGTAACAGCGGATGAAGCTCAATCTGGTTGATAACAGGAATGACGCCGGTTTCATCAAGCAGACGCTGGAGATGGCTTTCATGGAAGTTACAGACACCAATACTTTTGATTAATCCCTGCTTTTGTAGCTCAATTATCCCTTTCCAGGCTTGGACATAATTATCGGCTTTAGGAACTGGCCAGTGGATCAGATACAGATCAAGGTAGTCCAGCTGAAGTTTTTTCAGGCTTTCTTCCAGTGCTTTCTCTGGATGCAGGTGTGAGTCATTCCACAGCTTAGTGGTAATAAACAGGTCTTCACGTGGGATATCAGTCTGCTGTAAAGCATGACCGACGCCTTCTTCATTCTGGTAAATGGCTGCGGTATCAATAGAGCGATAGCCCACATCCAGTGCTGTTTCAATCGCGCTCTGAGCCTGCTCATTAGTGGCTTGCCAGACACCCAGTCCTAGCTGTGGTATCTGGTTCCCATCATTTAGGGTAATTAAGGCCTGATGAGTCATAATATCTCCTTTAAAACGTAGGGGGCAGTCAGAAAGAGGCCGGTTATTTGTCCGGCAAAAGAGAGTGCTACGTCCTGGTTACAAAAACCTGTAAACAGGAGATACAGCGAAAAAAAACTTAACACGCTATACATCAGACAGACGACAGCATGTTAAGTTTAGTCAAACATCAGCACTATACCCATCATACTTCAAGCAGCCTGGCCGTAGGCAGCATCCAGGCAACTCGAATTATGTTGTGTATAACAGGCAAAAGAAACGTCACTTTATCGTGCAGCTTCATAAATGCGCCGGCTGACATCAAGGGTAATGTCCTGATGTTCACCCAGTTTAGTCAAACCTTTTTCTTCGAGTTTGGCCAGTAAAGCTGGGATTGAACTGCCATCCAGACCATAAGCAGAGAAGCGAGTTCCGGTTCCCATTTGCTCAAAGAAGTGGCGTGTTGCGTTGATAGCGGCGTCAATACGGGCTTCTTCGCTACCTTCAGTGATATTCCAGACTCGCTCTCCATACTGCAGCAGTTTGGCGTGCTTCTCATTACGCTTTTCATTAAGCAAAGCAGGTAACACGATAGCCAGAGTCTGGGCATGATCAAGACCATGCATTGCCGTTAACTCATGGCCCAGCATATGTGTTGCCCAGTCCTGAGGAACACCCGCACCAATCAGGCCATTGAGCGCCATGGTTGCTGCCCACATTACGTTGGCACGGACATCATAGTTTTCTGGCTCAGCTAACGCTTTGGGGCCTTCCTCAATTAAGGTTAACAGTAAACCTTCGGCAAAGCGGTCTTGTACTTTTGCATTAACAGGGTAGGTTAAATACTGTTCTATTGTATGAACGAAAGCATCAACGACACCGTTCGCGACCTGTACAGTAGGCAGGGTATAGGTATAAACCGGGTCGAGGATAGCAAAGACTGGCTGAACGAAATCAGACATAAATGCCTGTTTATCGCCGGTTGCACGACGGGACACTACTGCACCAGAGTTTGACTCTGAACCGGTTGCCGGAAGTGTCAGCACTGAACCCATCGGAATCGCACTGGTCACATCATTTCCGTGAGTCAGTAAGATATTCCAGGGATCTTTATCTTCAGGGTAATGAGCGGCTGCGGCAATAAATTTGGTGCCATCCAGCACTGAGCCGCCACCCACAGCGAGTAAGAAAGTGACTTTTTCAGCGCGTACTAGCTCAACCGCTTTCATTAAGGTTTCATAAGCAGGGTTAGGTTCAATACCGCCAAACTCTAGAACATCAAGGCCTTCCAGCGCCTGACAGACCTGAGCCAGAACCCCGGTTTTTTTGACGCTGCCGCCGCCATAAGTAATCAATATACGGGCCTGTGCAGGGATTTGTGCACGTAATTCAGCAATAGCCCCTTTACCAAACAGAATACGGGTGGGGGTATGAAGGTCGAAGTTATTCATAATAAATTTCCTGTTCTTCAAATGGACAATACGACACATTGCAATGGCAGTTATTCTGGTACCTACCCGGCAATCGCTCAATGCTTAATCCTGCTTTTGTCTTGCCTATTTCTCTTGTTATCTGGAGAAATAAAGAGATCATGAGCACAATGTTAAAGATGAAAGTGAGGAGAGGAGCCGTCGCTAATGAATCGTCAGACTGTTTGTCAGCAACTAACAAATAAAATTAAGTTTCTGACTTTAAATGAAAAGAATGAAACGTTCATTCCGGGCGTCCATCTTCTATACGGTACTATACCTCGGGAACGCTCACCAGTGATGTACGAGCCGGGTATCATATTTCTCTTTTCAGGGCATAAAACGGGTTATCTGAATGGTCGGGTGTTTCACTATGATGCTAATGAGTATTTGCTGCTGACCGTCCCGTTACCTTTTGAATGCGAAACCAGGGCAACGCCTGAAGAGCCACTGGCAGGGATGCGCATTAACATCGACTTACTTCAGCTTCAGAACCTGGTCATGGATATTGGTGAAGATGATAGCTTTTGCCCGCAAGTATCGGCTGACGGTATTAACTCGGTCGAACTCTCCGAAGATATTCTTTGTGCTGCTGAACGTTTACTGGATGTGCTTGAACACCCGCTGGACGCGAAAATTCTTGGTAAACAGATCATTCGTGAGCTCTTGTATCAGGTATTAAGAGGACCACGAGGTGGGGCATTATTAGCGCTGGTCACCAGGCAGACACATTTTAGTCAGATAAGCCGGGTGATCAGGCGGATAGAAACAGGCTACACGGAAAACCTCACCGTCGATCAACTGGCCGCTGATGCCAATATGAGTGTCTCAGCTTTTCATCACAATTTTAAGTCAGTTACCAGTACTTCGCCACTCCAGTATCTGAAAAGCTACCGTTTACATAAAGCACGTTTATTGATGCTGCATGATGGTATGAAGGCGAGCGCCGCCGCGATTCATGTGGGTTATGAAAGTGCATCACAGTTTAGTCGTGAATTTAAACGCTATTTTGGTGTAACGCCGGGGGAAGATTCGGCTCGTATCAGGGCCTGATGGCCGGACAGGCATAATCTGGTGCAGTTTCACACCAGATTATTAAATATGAGAGATTACTTACTGGTGGAGAACTTCTTTTTGAGCACCACGATAATAGTGCCGGTTAAACCGATCGCCAGTAATGCTATTGGGAGGATAACCAGAAACGTCATCACCTGATCTTCATGGCGTTTCACAAACGGGATCATACTTAAGAGATAACCAAAACTGGTGATCAGTAGTACCCAAAGTAAGCCACTTAGCCAGTTGAAGAACTGAAAACGGCGGTTACTTAAACCCGAAAGACCAGCAATAGTAGGCAGCAAAGTACGGACAAAAGCAATAAATCGACCGGCCAGTAGGGCAAGCAGACCATGGCGGTTAAACATATGATTGGCTTTATCATGGTAGTGTTCTGGAAGCTGATGCAGCCAGCCCTTCACCACCCGCGTATTACCCAGCCAGCGCCCTTGAAGATAGCTTAGCCAGTAACCGAGACTTGCGGCAATCGTCAGAATAATCAGTGTCGGAACAAATCCCATGACACCTTTTGCTATGAGGGCCCCGGCAAGAACTAACAGACTATCGCCGGGTAAAAAAGATGCCGGTAGCAAACCATTTTCAAGAAACAAAGTAACGAACATCACGAAATAAACAATGTTAATAACGTGAGGGTCGGACAGCGCAGCGAAATCATTATTCCACAGCGCCTGAGCAATCTCGTGTATCACAGCCATGACGGCTCCTGTTGAACCACTAATTCGTGAGATGCCGGATGGTGTACCCATCACTTCGACTTATCTCTGTAGGTTTTATTGTAACTAAAAATACACGTAACATCTCAAATGGTGATTCAACAATATGTATCCAAGGTCAATAAACTGTCAGTTTTAGGTATGTTCAGCCAATCCTCTGGAAGCCAGCTTCTAAATCGGCAATTAAATCATCAACATTTTCCAGGCCGATATGAACACGTACGAGTGTACCGGTAAAATCGACACCACTGACCGGGCGAATGGCTGCCAGCTCTTCTGGCTGGTTCGCAAGGATAAGTGACTCAAAGCCACCCCAAGAATAAGCCATGCTGAAGTAGTTAAAATTATCGAGATAGTCAGCATATTCGGCACTATTAAGGCGTTTTTTAAGTATGAAGGAAAACAGTCCGCTGTTGCCGATAAAGTCACGCTGCCAGTAAACATGTCCTTTACTGTCCGGAAGAGCAGGGTGGTTCACGCGTTCAACTTGCGGATGCTGAGCAAGCCATTGGGCGATTTTCAAACTGCTTTCCTGATGCTGACGTAAACGCACACCCAGAGTGCGTAAACCACGGCTGGTCACATAGGCGGTATCGGCATCAATCATCTGCCCCATCAGATAAGCATTTTCCCGTAGCGTATCCCAGCAACGTGCATTGGATACCGCAGTACCTATCATTGCATCTGAGTGACCGACCAGATATTTGGTGCCAGCCTGAATAGAAATATCGATATCAAAATCTAACGCTTTAAACAGCACTCCCGCAGCCCAGGAGTTATCAATCATGATAATTGCCTCGGGGGCAACACGACGCACTGCTTTAACAATAGCGGGAATATCGCAGAACTCCATGGTGATTGAACCCGGAGACTCAAGAAAAACTATCCTTGTATTGGGTTTAATCAGACGGGCTATATCAGCGCCAGCCATCGGGTCAAACCAGGTGGTGGTAACGCCAAGTTTGGCCAGAATACCGCGGCTAAAATCCTGAGTAGGCTCATAAGCACTTTCAGTTATCAGAATATCGTCACCTTGTTCAACAAATGCCAAAATAGTATTTGCGACGGCTGCGGCACCGCACGGAAACAGGGCACAACCTACACCGCCTTCCAGCTCACACATCGCTTCCTGAAGAGAAAAATGTGTCAGCGTGCCGCGGCGGCCATAAAACAATTCGCCTTTAGCCCGGTTTTTTGTGGCCCATTTTTTGTCGGCAACGCTGTCAAAAACTAAAGATGACGCTCGCTGGATAACACTGTTAACTGAACCTTGAGTAAATTTTTTTCTGCGTCCGGCATGCACCAGCGTTGTGTCGATATGTTTTTCTGTCATCTTTTTGCCCCATTTAACCATCTGGATGTCCAGACATAACTTATCATGATTATTGCTCGTTTCATCATGGCGTTTTTTCAGGTTAATAAAATAGTATGGCTTCCTGATGTATCTGCCTGCCATGCTTCAAGTTATCGAATTATTGTGGGGATAGTGCATTAGGATATAGCCCTATTAACTGCGAGGTTAATAGCTATTACTATGTAAATAGTAATGAGAACTACTATCAATTCGATGTTTTTTTGCTATTATCATTGACAGTATTAGTATCTATTTTCTGCTGGAGCGTAAGACGTGACAAATGATTTGATGCAAACGGATCTGTCCGTTTGGGGTATGTACAGCCATGCCGACATCGTCGTTAAGCTAGTGATGATTGGCCTTGTTCTGGCCTCTGTGGTGACCTGGTCTATTTTCTTTAGAAAAATAACGATGCTGATCGCCTACAATCGGCGCTTAAAGCGTGAACAACAGCAACTGGCTGAAGTGCGCACTTTAAATGAAGCCAGCACCATCGCAAAAGCATTCGAGGGGGGCAGTGCCACTGTAGGATTGATTTACGAAGCGCAAAACGAGCGTGAGTTATCTGCAGGCAGCGACGATAACGAAGGGATTAAAGAGCGTACCGGTTTCCGTCTTGAGCGCCGTGTTGCAGGTGTGGGGCGCTATCTGGGGCGTGGTAATGGTTTTCTTGCAACGATAGGTGCTATTTCACCCTTTGTCGGTCTGTTTGGAACCGTCTGGGGCATCATGAACAGTTTTATCGGTATTGCACAGTCACAAACCACTAACCTTGCCGTTGTTGCCCCTGGCATTGCTGAAGCACTGCTAGCAACCGGTATTGGTCTGGTCGCTGCGATCCCCGCTGTTGTTATCTATAACGTCTTCTCTCGTATGATTGGTAACTATAAAGCGGGGCTGGGTGATGTTGCTGCTCAGATTCTACTGCTCCAGAGTCGTGATCTTGACTTGGAAGCCAGCGCTGAGGTTCGCTCGCTAAGAACCGCTAAACAATTACGAGCAGGTTGATACGTTATGGCCATGCGCATGAATGAAAACCTCGATGACAACGAGGAAATGCATGAGATTAACGTCACACCCTTTATCGATGTCATGCTGGTGTTACTGATAATCTTTATGGTGGCCGCTCCGCTGGCAACGGTTGATGTTAAGGTGAATCTTCCGGCATCGACCAGTGAGCCGCAGCCACGTCCTGAAAAACCGCTCTATTTGTCGGTCAAAGCAGATCGTGAGATGTTTATTGGTAACGATCAGGTGACAAAAGAGACCTTGGTTGATGTTCTCACTGCTGCAACCGAAGGCAAAAAGGATACCACCATCTTCTTCCGTGCAGATAAAACGGTAGATTATGAAACGCTGATGGATGTGATGGATATACTGCATAAAGCAGGTTATCTGAAGATTGGCCTCGTTGGCCAGGAAACCGCGGCTCCACCAGCAGCAAAATAAAGGGTATGCCTTCAATGCGGAGGTCATCAGGTAAAATTCTCGCATTTATCTGAAAGAGTTTGATGACTAAGGTTGCTGTGAATGCCCGTTTTGTGAGTAGTCCTACTCTGTTAAAGAATACGGAATAGGACGCACAGGGCATCAGCATTACTGCTGTCACGCCTGCCGACGGAGTTTTCAACTCCAGTACCCATATCGTGCCAGCCCCCCAGAATAAAAGAGAAAATAGTCGACCTTGCTATGCACAATGCAGGTATTCTTGATACTGCACGGGCGTTGCATATCAGTATTCATGCGGTCATGCGCACTTTCAAAAACTCTCACCGCAGCCTGTAACCACGCTCCCACTGAATAACCTACAAATTCAGCTTACTTCTGAAAATAGAGATAAATTCCTCCGCAGTAATGTTCATAAGAATAGACAGTGTCAGGGTGTGGATCTGCGATAACGGGGATTTAGAGAAAGGGGAACAGGAATCATATGAGGAAAAGCAAGGGCATTCCAGCCGGTAAAGGACGGGGTGCTTTTAGAGAAAGTGATCTGCGGAGATAGTCAAAGGTCAACCCGGTAAAAAAGTCTGAGTTCGGTAGCGTTCCGAACCCAGACTCAGATAGCTGTCTGATAAACCGTTCACCTTGATGGGCCAGTTCATTCATTGAAGGTGGCATTTAGTGGATGGTATAGCGGGAAAATATTATCTCCCGCATCAGAACGTTTTTACGCTACCGCACTAATAATCAGGACCACAATCAGGCCGACGATGGAGTTGACGAGTTCCAGTAAACCCCAGGTCTTCAGAGTGTCTTTCACTGACAGGTCAAAGTAACCTTTAAACAGCCAGAATGAAGCATCGTTAATGTGGGTTAAGGTGTTAGAGCCTGCAGCCGTTGCCAGCACTAACAGGGCAGGGTTTACACCGACCAGCTGTCCGGTTGCCGGGTCCATAATCGCCGCACTGATGATACCTGCAGCCGTCATTGCGGAAACCACGCCCTGACCGGTCGCCAGTCGAATCAATACCGTGATAAGCCACGCCATGATATAAGGTGAAACATTGCCGTGTGACATTAGCGTACCTATGGTGTCGCCAATGCCGGTATCAATGATGGTTTGTTTCAGTACCCCACCGGCACCGATGATTAAAATCACCATCGCAATGCTTTTTACTGCACTCTCAAAAGCGTTCATTACCCATTGCATATCATGCCCGCGAGCGGTACCAAACAACATAAAGGCAACCAGCATGGCAATAAACATTGCAATCGTCGAGGAGCCTAAGAAGTTAACCACTTCCCAGGTCATGCTCCCTTCTACCAGCCAAACATTCGCAATGGTGGTGGAAATCATAATGATTGCCGGGATCAATGGAACCAGAATAGACACACCAAATGACGGTAAATTGTTTTTATCAATGGGTGCATCGGCTTTCAGGAAAGCAGGAGTCGGACGTTCAAGGTTCCCCAGAAATTTAGGCAGAATCAGGCCAGCACAAATAACACTCGGAATAGCAACAATCAGACCATAAAGGTAGACCATACCCATATCAGCGCCATATGCACTCACTAACGCAACCGGACCCGGCTGTGGTGGGAATAATGAGTGAGCAGTGGTCGCAGCGGCTACCGCTGGAATAGCGAGTTTCAGGAACGGAATTTTTGCTTCTGCGGCAATAACAATCACTAATGGTGCCAGCATAATAAAGGCCACTTCATAGAACATGGCCAGGCCGAAAATTAGACCAATAATAATGACGGCAAGCTGGACGTAACGGATACCCATTCGCGCCAGTAATGTCTGAGCTATCTGATGTGCTGCCCCGGAGTCTACCATCAGCTTACCGATGACTGCCCCGAAGACCACAATGATGGCTAACTCACCCAAGGTACTTCCGAAGCCGGATTTTATGGTCTGCAGCAGTTCCATTAAATCCATACCAGCCAAGAGACCTATCATTAATGCTGCCAGTAGCAGAGCCACCATGGAGTTTATTCGGAACCTTAAATTGAGGAACAGCATCAAACCGATGCCAAGTACCACCCATAATATGTTGAGAATGTGCATGGTGTTTCTGCCTTTATTTGGTTGAATCATTATCTCTTTGGTTGGTATGTTACGATTATTGGTTAACCATTTATGCGATGAAGCTCACAATGCGTACCGTATTTTGGTTCTTTCTAGTGATATTTATCCCCTACTTCCCCTTCAGAACATCAAAGCGTGATTTGCATCACAATTAATCATTATGTTTGCTTTAACTCATGGTGTCGGTTGTTCTATTTGTCTGGATTAACTCAGAGTTATCTCTGTTTTTACGATGTTTATTACCGAGTTTTTTAATAAAGACGTGTTTTTGCAATCAAGGTCAACCTGTTTGCTTATTTAGGTTGACATGTTTTGGCGAAAGTAGGAATTTATGCATCATACTGCTAGGGCTTATGTGTCCCACTAAGCCATTAGATAATCAATATCACAAAGGTTGATGATTCTCGGGTCAACAAACCTATAACCTAATAATGAGGTAACGAGATGGAGCAGACATGGCGCTGGTATGGTCCTAATGATTCAGTGACGCTTGCTGATGTTCGCCAGGCAGGAGCTACCGGCATTGTCACGGCATTGCACCATATTCCTAACGGAGAGTTGTGGTCAGTTGAAGAGATCCTGGAGCGTAAAGCGATTATTGAGCAAGGGGGGCTAGTGTGGTCTGTTGTGGAAAGTATCCCTATCCATGAAGATATCAAAACCCATAGTGGGCAATATGATAAGTGGATAAGCAACTACCAGCAGAGTATACGTAACCTCGCTCAGTGCGGAATTAAGACAATCTGTTATAACTTTATGCCTATACTGGACTGGACACGTACAGACTTGGAATATCTTCTGCCAGACGGCTCCAAGGCTCTGCGTTTTGATCAGATTGAGTTTGCCGCCTTTGAGATCCATATTCTGCAACGCCCTGGGGCGGAAGCTGACTATACTGTAGAAGAAGTTGAGCAGGCTCAGCAGCGTTTCTCAACGATGAGCGACGAAGATAAAGCTCGCCTGACACGCAACATTATTGCTGGTTTACCGGGGGCAGAAGAAGGTTATACACTGGAACAATTCCGCAACCAACTTGCGACCTACAAAGAGGTTGATAAGGCAAAACTGCGTGAGAATTTTGCCTATTTCCTGAAAGCTATTATTCCAGTTGCTGAAGAAGTCGGTGTGCGTATGGCGGTACATCCGGATGATCCACCGCGTCCAATCCTCGGCTTGCCACGGATTGTTTCCACCGCAGAAGATATGCAGTGGATGGTTGAAACGGTCAGCAGCCCGGCAAATGGTTTCACTATGTGTACTGGCTCTTATGGTGTACGTGCGGATAATGATTTAGTGGCAATGATTAAACAATTTGGTTCACGTATTTATTTTACTCATTTACGTTCTACCTTACGTGAAGATAATCCGAAGACCTTCCACGAGGCTGCACACCTGTATGGTGATGTGGATATGTATGAAGTGGTTAAGGCGATAGTGGAAGAAGAAGAGCGCCGTGAAGCTGAAGGCCTCGCTTCTCCTATTCCTATGCGTCCGGATCATGGCCACCAAATGCTTGATGACCTGAAAAAGAAAACCAACCCTGGCTATTCTGCCATTGGTCGTCTGAAAGGACTGGCCGAGGTACGTGGTGTTGAGCTGGCGGTACGACGGGCTTTCTTTAATCGCTAAAGCTGACTGATACGGCATCGGCTGTATCAGTTTTTTCTCTTTTCTGTCAGCGAATTTGCGGCTGACCCTGGAGTTTTTGATGACTACGACTATTGCCAACGGTAACCTCTCTGTTTCTCGCCCGTCCTGGGATCATACAGGCCTGGAGTCCCGTATTATTCATTTGGGATGTGGGGCGTTTCATCGTGCTCACCAGGCTGTATATACCCACCACTTGCTGGAAGTGACGGAGGGTGACTGGGGGCTTTGCGAAGTGAACCTGATGTCAGGTAACGGGCAGAAGTTGATTGAAAATCTGAAAAAACAGCAGCTGCTATATACCGTAGCAGAAAAGGGAGCTGAGACCACTGAGTACAAAATTATTGGTGCAATAAACGAAGTATTGCATCCAAAAATTGACGGTGTTGAGGCCGTCCTGCAAGCGATGGCGCGTCCACAGACTGCCATTGTTTCATTAACGGTGACCGAAAAAGGCTATTGTATCGATGCCGCCAGTGGGCAGTTCGATATTAATAATCCTCTGATACAAAATGATTTAGCGGATCCACACGCACCAAGCTCAGCGATTGGTTACATTGTTGAAGCCTTACGACTACGCCGTGAGCAAGGACTGAAAGCCTTTACCGTTATGTCCTGCGATAACCTGCGTGACAATGGTCATTCGGCGAAAGCGGCTGTGCTGGGACTGGCGTTGGCACGCAGCCCGGAGCTGGCAGAGTGGATAGAAGCTAACGCCAGTTTCCCTTGCACCATGGTTGACCGTATTGTTCCTGCCGCAACGCCGGAAACACTGCAAGAGATTGCTGACAATTTGGGAGCCTTTGATCCTTGCGCTATTGCCTGTGAGCCATTCAGCCAGTGGGTTATCGAAGACAATTTCGTTAATGGCCGACCTGACTGGGATAAAGTTGGCGTCCAGTTTGTGACCGACGTAGCGCCTTTTGAAATGATGAAATTGCGTATGCTGAATGGCAGCCACTCTTTCCTGGCCTATTTGGGTTACTTGGGTGGGTATGAAACTATCTCTGCCACGATGGAAGATCCCGCTTACCGTAAAGCGGCATTTTCGATGATGCTGCAAGAACAAGCCCCGACTTTATCAATGCCAGAAGATATTGATCTGCATGCTTACGCAACGTCACTGATTGAGCGTTTCAGTAACCCTTCCTTATGCCACCGAACCTGGCAGATTGCGATGGATGGTAGCCAGAAATTACCACAACGTATGCTGGACTCAGTGCGTTTTCATCTGGCTCAGGGGAGTCACTGGCAGCATTTAGCACTTGGCGTGGCAGGATGGATGCGCTACACCCAGGGTGTTGATGAGAAAGGACAAGCAATTGAGGTTATTGATCCATTATCCGCAGAGTTCCAGCGTATTAATCAGCAGTATCAGGGGGTAGACAGGGTTGCTGCATTGCTGACCTTAACGGCTATTTTTGGCCAGGATCTGCCACAGAATACGGCATTTGTTTCAGCTGTTACTCAGGCTTACCAGAAGCTCATTGAACAAGGCGCTCGTGCTTGTGTGAGTGAGTTAGCCGCGGTCTGAGCTTAATGCGTGCACTGCGCGTAATAGCGCGGTGTACTTGTGTTTTTTGGTTAACCTATTTTCTATTTGTCGGCATGACAGATGTTCATTCTGCCGACAAGTATGCTAATTTATGACACTTAACCCACTGTATTGTATGGACGTAATCAAATGAAACCTGAAGCATCTCAGCAAAGACCCTACCAGGATGTCGGGGTGATGATACAGGATTTGATAATCCAGACTCCTTATCAGCCAGGTTCGCGTTTGCCTCCGGAGCGTGAAATTGCCGAGATGCTTAACGTGACGCGCACTGTGGTGCGTGAAGCCCTGATTATGCTGGAAATTAAAGGCCTGGTTGAGGTTCGTCGTGGTGCCGGGATCTATGTTCTTGATACTGCAAACCTACAATCTATTGAAGGAATGAATACCCAGCAGTTCAATGATGCAGGCCCATTTGAAATGTTGCAGGCTCGTCAACTGCTGGAAAGTAATATCGCTGAATTTGCTGCACTCCAGGCTACGCGGGAAGATATCATCAAAATGCGTCAGGCGTTGCAGCTGGAAGAGCGGGAGCTGGCATCCAACGATCCTGGTGGTTCTGAAAGTGGTGATATGCAGTTTCATCTGGCGATTGCTGAAGCGACCCATAACAGCATGCTGGTTGAGCTGTTCCGCCAGTCATGGCAGTGGCGTGAAAATAATCCGATGTGGAGCCAGTTGCACCGCCATCTCGGCGATACGCATTACCGCAAAGAGTGGCTGGTTGACCATAAACAGATCCTCGCTGCCCTGATAAAGAAAGATGCGCGTGCCGCCAAGCTTGCGATGTGGCAGCATCTGGAAAATGTTAAACGGCGTTTGCTGGAGTTTTCAAACGTTGATGATATCGACTTTGATGGCTATCTGTTTGATTCCTGGCCACTTAATACACCCCATTCTTAATGTTGCATCCGTGATATCTCCCCCTTATGAATAGCGAGAAGGGGGAGATCGGCTAATGAGTATTAGCCACGCTGAGAGCGTTGTTGTAATAGTTGCGCGGTCAGCATCAGGCTCAGGCTTATCAACACGGCGATACAGGCCATCGCCATACCGCTTCCTATTGAACCTTGTTCAAACTGCCGCCAGACATAAATGGAGACAGTTTGCATCCCTGCCGGCGCCAGTAATAGGGAAGAAACCAACTCCCGGGAGGCGACAGCAAATACCAGCATCATCGCTGCCAGTAAGCTTGGCATGACCAGAGGAAAGAGAATTAAACGCAATGTGGTGATAGATCCGGCTCCGTGAACTCTGGCAGCCTCCGCCAGACTGCTACCAATTTGAGTCAAGGCGGCACTGCAATACCGTACCGGATAAGGCAGTAATAAGCAGCTATAGGCCAGTAACAAAATCCACCAGGTATGGTAAGGCGTCATCGGCCAGAACGGTTGGTTCCAAGCCAGAATTAGGCCAACAGCGATAACGATGCCTGGAATAGCAATCGGCAATAAAGATAAGGCATCAATAATCACCGCACCGCGAATGCGCTGGGAAACAACCAGCCAGGCAGATAAAAAGCCCAGTATACCGGTCAGAATGGCGGTCGCTGTCGCCAGTGATATGCTGGTGAAGAGTGCATCCAGTGCTTCTGTCTGGGTATCAACCAGTCCGGCGAAGTGGCGTAAGGTTAAGTTATCGAACGCCAGTCCACCGGAAACCGTTGAGGTGAATGCCGTGCCGAACATTGCCAGTAATGGCATGCCGACAGCGAAAAAGGCCACCAGTGAAAATAAACACACCACAGGCCAGCGCCAGATCCCGAGCGAACGCGTGACCACAGTGGCAGCTTTACCTGTGGTGGTTGCCACATTACGCCCAGAGACTAACGAGCGCTGCAGCGTGTAAGCAAGCAATGCGATACTTGCCAGTAACAGTGAGAGCGACGCGGCTCCAGGTAAATCAATCGGCCAGTCCCCGAGTCTTTGTTCAATGGCGGTAGTAAACACGCGGATACCATTTGGTGTACCCAGAGCCGCTGGAATACCGTATTCCTCAATGGATAAGGTAAAAACCAATAATACTCCAGCAGCAATTGACGGTAAGGATAGCGGGATAGTGACTCTAAAGAAGGCTTTCCACGCTGAAGCACCATGAACACGGGCGACATCAGCCAGACGGTTACCGTCAGCTGCCATACTGCGAGATACCGCGAAGTAGAGCACCGGGAATAAATTGAGCGCCATAATACAGATTATACCGCCGAGCGAAAAAATGGCTTCACCAGGACTGATCCTTAATAGCTGCCAGGAATAACCATTTGGCTGCAGAGTTAGCATCCATGATAGCCCGGCAATATAGGGTGGAATAAGAAAAGGAATAAGGAATAGCAAGTCCCAAAGACGAGCAAAAGGAAGATTAAATAAACCCCGTAATGCCCCTAACGGTATAGCAATTATGGCACTTAGAGTTGCGACCCCGAGACCTAATAGTAATGTATTTGCTAATAGAGACGGGAGTTCAGGATCGTGAAATAAACCGATCAATGGTGTAAAGGGACGACTAAACCCCTCGCTAGCAAATGCAGGGAAGAGCGCTTGTAATATAATAAAAAATAATGGAATAAGAACGAGAATAGTTAATGCGGTAATAATAATAAACGGAAGAAAGCGAATTCTTATCATCAGAATCAATGCTCCTGCTGGGTATTACCTACCCAGCGGCAGTCTTATTATAAAATATTAGCGGAAAATAGCATTAAACCGTGACAAGACATCATTACGTTCAGCGCTTTCCGTGGTGGCTTCAGGCAGAATAGTTAACATGGAGAAATCAGGGCGTTTGCCTTGAATATCTGTTCTGGCTGGCATTAACCAGGCATTGGCAACGATAGTTTGTCCTTCTGGGGACAGGACATAAT
>CANRKT010000069.1 GCA_947631255.1 uncultured Enterobacteriaceae bacterium | reverse complement strand
TTGCTGACTCGAGGTGGCGTATATTACGCTTTCCTCTTTCAAAGTCAAGCGCTTATTTTCGCTTTCCTTCGACTGACTCGGTGGTTAGTAACCGTTGTTCCGTGTCAGTGGATGCGCATTATAGGGATTTATTCCCGGCTGACAACCCCTAATTTCAATTAATTTACTGACTGAGGAATTTTGTAGCAATATGCGGAAATATCAACCAACCCTACCGCATTTGGGGTAAAAACCACCCAATATTGATGAGCAATGTCATACTGGTTAATGAATATTTTCCAAAGGATGTGTTTATGTCTTTATCTACACAGCAGCTTGCAGCCCAGAGAAACCTTTCTTATATTCTGGCAGAAAAACTCGCGCAGCGTATATTGAAGGGCGAATACCCGGTTGGCAGCATTCTCCCTGGTGAAATGGAGCTAGGTGCTTTATTCAATGTCAGCCGAACGGCAGTACGTGAAGCAGTGAAGACCTTAACAGCAAAAGGAATGCTATTACCCCGCCCACGAATAGGTACTCGAGTTATGCCTCGGGCACAATGGAACTTCCTTGATAAAGAGTTACTCGCCTGGTGGATGACAAAGGATAATTTAGACTTTATTGTCGATGACTTCATTATTATGCGCCACAGCATTGAACCTCAAGCTTGCGCCTTGGCAGCTATCCATGGTGGCGACATACAGCAGCAAAAACTTATCTCTATAATGAAGGAAATGGTTTCCTTACAGGACACCTTCGATAAGCACCATTGGATAGAAACAGATATGGCTTATCATGAGCTGGTCTATGAGATGAGCGGTAACGCCTTCATGACCTCTTTTGCGAATTTATTCCGCCCTGTCTACTATAACTACTTCACAGCCATCACCGATAACAAAGTGGTTAAGCTTGATTTGCATCAGGCCATTGTTGATGCCATCTGCCAGCGAGATAGCCAGGCTGCATTTGCCGCCTGTGTGGCACTATTAAATGAACCCATGTCTCATTAGCCATACAGCCTCATTTAACTATCAGGAAAATAATGAATAAAAGTACGCGCAGTATGGCCGGACTCCCCTGGATAGCCGCAATGGCCTTCTTTATGCAAGCACTGGATGCCACCATTCTTAATACTGCACTTCCAGATATCGCCCGCAGTCTGAACCGCTCACCGCTGGCAATGCAGTCTGCCATTATTAGCTACACCCTGACCGTCGCTATGCTGATACCTGTTAGCGGCTGGCTGGCCGACAGATTTGGTACCCGGCGTATCTTTATTATTGCCGTATCATTGTTTACTTTGGGCTCCCTGGCCTGTGCGCTTTCGGCATCGTTAAACCAACTGGTTATCTTTCGCATCATCCAGGGTATTGGCGGTGCCATGATGATGCCCGTCGCCCGTCTTGCTTTACTGCGCGCCTACCCGCGGAGTGAACTACTGCCGATACTTAACTTTGTCACTATCCCTGGACTGATTGGTCCGGTCGTCGGGCCTCTATTAGGCGGAATTCTGGTGACATGGGCTAGCTGGCACTGGATTTTCTTAATTAACATCCCGATTGGTTTCTTTGGCTTAATTTACGCCCGTAAATACATGCCGAACTTTACGACGCCAATTAAGAAATTTGATATGCGCGGTTTCTTACTGTTTGGTATTGGCCTGGTGCTGATTTCCAGTGGACTGGAACTGTTCGGGGAACATGTCATTGAGTCATACATTGGCGTGCTGGCCATCATCGGCGGTATTTTGCTGATACTGAGCTATATCTACCATGCCCGTCGTGCGACATCTCCCCTGATCCCACTGCCACTGTTTAAAACGAGAACCTTCTCTATTGGTATCATCGGTAATGTGACATCGCGTCTGGGTACTGGCTGCGTTCCCTTTTTAATGCCACTGATGCTACAGGTAGGATTTGGTTATAGTGCGTTAATCGCGGGTTGTATGATGGTACCGACAGCGTTAGGCGCTCTGGCGGCTAAATCTACCGTAACGAAAGTACTGCGCCAGTTTGGCTATCGGAAAACATTGTTCAGTATTACGGTACTGCTCGGCATTATGATTGCCCAGTTCTCTCTGCAATCACCAGGCAATGCGCTGTGGTTATTGGTTCTGCCGTTATTTGTTCTGGGGATGGCCATGTCAACACAGTTTACGGCCATGAATACAATCACGCTTGCTGACTTAAGTGATGAACATGCCAGCAGCGGTAATAGCGTCCTGGCAGTGACTCAACAGCTTTCCATTAGCTTTGGTGTTGCTGTCAGTGCCGCCGTCCTTCTGGCCTTTAAAGGTAACGAAAGCCTGGATACCGTAGAGCAATTCCACTACACCTTCTTGAGTATGGGTGGCGTGACACTGCTCTCTTCTCTGGTATTTCTGGCGCTACATCCCAAAGATGGTCGCCATTTAATTAAAGGGAGTCACAAACCTTAAGCGGACCCGCGCACAATCAGTTTTGGCGTTAGCTGTACACATTGCTGAGCTAAATCTGGCTGTGCCATTCGCTGAATCAAGACATCAACCGCCAGCTCACCTAATTCATCTTTCGGCTGGTGAATGGTCGTCAGAGGTGGCGTCATATAGCGCGCCAGTTCGATATCATCATAGCCGACGACCGCCATATCTTTCGGTACTGTCAGTGATGCCTGATACAAGGCATGATAGATACCGACGGCCATGGCATCATTAGAGGAAAATACGGCTTGTGGTGGCGTCTCCAGTGAAAGCAGTTTCTGCATGGCTTCATACCCACCATGAAACTCAAAATCACCGATAATTTCATATCCGGGAAGGATCGGCAGTCCGGCTTGTTGCATTGCTTTCCGGTAGCCGTCAAGACGCATACAGGACGGACTCTTATCCACTGGCCCACCGATACAGGCAATGCGGGTATAGCCTTGTTTAATCAGATACTGGGTGGCCATTTCTCCCCCCAGCAATGAATTATCCTGAATCACATCACTGCCATCAAAAGGTGACCAGTCCATCATCACGGTAGGGACGCCAGGATAACGATTCATGATTTCAATGGAAGGATGGTGTGATTCAGTACTGAGAAGCAGTAACCCATCGACACGTTTTTGCAGCAGTGTTTCCAGATTACTGTTCATGCGCTGTTCATCCCCTTCGGTATTACATAGCACAAGGCTATAACCGCGTTCAAAACAGCTACGCTCAACACCTCGCACCAGCTCGGAATAGAACGGGTTACTACTGGCAGTGATCAGCATGCCAATAGTATGGGTTTGATTCAGCTTAAGACTGCGAGCCAACGCTGAAGGGGCATAATTCAGCGTTTTAATGGCATCATTAACTTTCTTACGCGTGGCCTCACTCACAAAGCGATCGTTATTAATCACATGCGAAACAGTTGAGGTAGAAACACTCGCCAAGCGAGCGACATCCTTCATGGTAGCCACTCTTTACTTACCCCTGTTGATGTAAAAACTCATCTATTTCATGACGCCACGGAACAGAAGGCTGTGCGCCTTTACGCGTTACCGCAATCGCTGCGGCAGCATGAGCAAAGCAAACCGCCTCACTCATCGGTTTATCTTCCAGCAACGCCGTCACCAGAGCCCCATTAAAGGTATCTCCAGCCGCAATAGTGTCGATAGCTTTGACCCGGAAACCAGGCACTCGCTGACCCACACCTTTATCACTTAACCACACGCCACGGCTGCCCAACGTAATAATGACAATCTCGATGCCTTTATCATGCAGAACACCCGCGGCTTTTGCAGCATCATCATCATTTTCAACCCTAACACCGGTGAGTTTTTCAGCTTCGGTTTCATTCGGCGTTATCATATATAACAGCGACAGTAACTCATCCGATAACGGATAAGCGGGAGCCGGGTTGAGAATAACTTTCGTCTGATGCTGATGCGCTATTTTTGCCGCAGCCAGTACGCTTTCCAGCGGTGACTCCAGCTGCATTAATAGTGCCGATGCTTCACTGATTTTTTGTTGTTGCTCGTTCACCAGGGCAGGTGTTAAGGCCGCATTCGCTCCAGCATGAATACCAATGACATTCTCGCCAGCACTGTTAACAAAGATTAACGCAACACCAGTGGTCGCATCAGGGATCGTGCTGATTGCAGAAATATCGATTTTGTCACTGGCTAATTGCTGGCATACCTTCTTACCGGTATCGTCATCACCCACACAGGCAATAAAGGTGATATCAGCACCACTACGCCCAGCGGCAACCGCCTGGTTAGCGCCTTTGCCGCCAAAAGCAACCTGATAGCCCTGTCCGGTGACAGTTTCCCCTGGTGTTGGGAAATTATTATTAAGATTAAGAATATGGTCGGCGTTGATACTACCAAGAACAACGAGTTTTGCTGTGCTTTTCATTTGTTTTATATCCAGTTAACTGCGCCACCTGATAATCAGATGGCGCAATGTCCTTGCTCGGTATTTTCGGGAATTAATTCTTAATCAGTTTCAAATCAACCGGGATTTGTGCCGGAACCGTTTCGCCTTTTAACGCTTTATCCGCAGTGACAACACCAACAACCCCGATTTGATCAGCCATCTGTGCCACAGTTGCGCCCAGTTTGCCGCCTTCGACCGCTTTCACACCGTCGTCGGTACCATCAAAACCTACCACCAAAACATCGTTTTTACCTGCAACTTGCAGGGCACGCAATGCACCTAACGCCATTTCATCGTTCTGTGCAAATACAGCCTGAACGTCAGGATGTGCAGTCAGCAGATTCTGCATAACGTTCAAGCCTTTAGTCCGGTCAAAGTCAGCAGGCTGGCTGGCCAGAACATTGAATTTATGCGCAGCAATGGCCTGTTTAAAACCTTCACCACGTTCACGGGCAGCAGATGCTCCAGCAATACCCTGTAGCTCGATAATTTTGGCACCAGCACCCAGTTTTTCAGCAATAAAGTCCCCAGCCATTTTACCGCCCGCGACGTTATCAGAAGCGATATGGCTGACAACAGTACCTTGGTTTGCTACACGGTCAAGGGTAATGACTGGGATATTCGCCTGATTAGCCATCTTCACAGCGTTACCCACTGCGTCTGAATCCGTTGGGTTAATCAACAGTAATTTAGTCCCACGAACGGTTAAGTCTTGAACGTTTGCCAGTTCTTTGGCTGGGTTATTCTGAGAGTCCAGAACCACCAAGGTGTAACCCAGTTTATCGGCCTCTTTCTGTGCACCCTCTTTAAGCGAAACAAAGAACGGGTTATTCAACGTAGATACCACCAGAGCGATAGTATCTTTTGCCATTGCATTCGCGCTAAGTGTGGCACTCAGTGCAACCGCAGAAACTAAGGTAGCCAGTTTTTTCATGTTCATATGCGTATTCCTGTAGGGTTACGTGTTACTGTTTTTTATTATCTACCAGTACCGCCAGCAGAATAACAAGTGCTTTAACGATCATCTGGTAGTAAGAGGAAACACCTAATAAATTCAAACCGTTGTTAAGGAATCCAAGAATTAATGCCCCGATAAGGGTTCCAACAATGCGTCCCTTCCCACCGGCAAGACTGGTTCCACCCAGTACCACTGCTGCGATAGCATCGAGTTCATACCCCATCCCCGCAGTAGGCTGTGCAGAAGAAAGACGGGCAACTTCAATGATCCCGGCCAGTGAAGCCAGTAAACCACACAGTGAGTAAACAATAATTTTAACTTTATCAACGCTGATGCCGGAAAGACGAGTCGCTGCTTCATTCCCGCCCAATGCATAAATATAGCGTCCTAAACGGGTATGGTGCAGCATGTACCAGGCAGCAATAAAGACAATCGCCATTATCCATATAGGGGTCGGGATCCCTAAAGGACGACCGATACCAAACCAACCAAAGAGATCAGCATTCTCAGAGAATCCGGTATTAACCGGACTACCGTTGGTATACACCAGGGTCACACCACGCAGCAGTAACATCATAACAAGCGTAGCAATAAAGGCCTGTACTCGCCCTTTGGCAACAATCACTCCGGTGACAGCACCAATTGCCGCACCTAATGCCAGGGCAGCGGCAACCGCGACTAAGGCGTTAACTTCGAACCCGATAACCGACGCGGCTACTGCACCAGTCAGTGCCAGTAACGACCCCACCGACAGGTCAATACCGGAGGTCAGAATAACCAGCGTCATACCAACAGCCATAATGGCGTTAACTGAGGTTTGTTGCAGAATGTTGAACAAATTATTCACGGTAAAAAAGTTTGGGCTCAGGCTGGATACAATGGCAATGAGCACTAACAAGGCTATCAGTGATTTTTGCTCCATCAGCCATGCTTTAGTGAACCAGCGACGGCCAGACACAGTTTGTACACTCATTTTTTCCACTCCTGACTATCCGGATTAAATTTGCCAACAGCGGCTGCCATTAGTTGTTCCTGGGTTGCCTCATCCCGGGTAAAGATGGCACTCGCTTTACCTTCATGCATCACCATAATTCTGTCGCTCATTCCCAGAACCTCTGGCATTTCTGATGACACGAGAATGATGCTTAATCCATCAGCTTTAAACTGGTTAATCAGCTGATAAATTTCTTTTTTTGCACCAACATCAACGCCACGAGTCGGCTCGTCGAGGATCAGGACATTCGGTCTGGTCATCAAACCACGCGCAATGGCTATCTTCTGCTGGTTACCGCCAGACAGCAGGCCTATCGGTTGTTCCATTGACGGTGTTTTCACTTTAAACAGTTCAATAAAATCACCAACGGCAAGCTCTTCTTCTTTATGTTTCAGGCTGCCTGAAGCACGACTAAAATAGCGCAATGCAGTCAGTGACATATTCTCTTTCACCGACATCCCGAGGATCAGGCCATCACGCTTACGATCTTCGGAGATATAAACAATCCCGTGCTCCAGCCCTTCCTGAGGAGAGCGAGAGATAATTTCTTTGTCACCAAGCACAATACGGCCCGCCGTTTTAGGCAGTGCGCCATACAGCACTTTCATTAATTCCGTACGGCCTGCACCCATCAAGCCTGATACACCAAGGATTTCTCCTTCACGCAGGGTAAAAGAAACCTCTTTGACGCCCGGTCCTGACAGATTTTCTACCTGCAACCTGACATTTCCAGGTTGTTTATCAATATGGGGATACTGCTCTTCAAGTTTACGACCGACCATCATCTCAATCAGCGAGTCTTCACTGAGAGACGACACTTCACGTTCGGCAACAAACTGCCCGTCACGCAGTACCGTCACATCGTCGCAAATTTCAAAAATTTCTTTCATGCGGTGAGAGATATAAACAATGCCGCACCCCTGGTTTCTCAGCTCACGGATGACGCGGAACAGTGATTCAGTTTCGGTATCCGTTAACGCATCCGTCGGTTCATCCATAATGATGACCTTAGACTGATAACTCAGTACTTTGGCTATTTCGACCATCTGCTGATCGCCAATCGATAAATCACCCACCAGTAACTCACTGGTAAAGCGCAGATTGAGCCTGACCAGAAGCTTGTCGGCTTCACGATACATCGCCTTCCAGTCAATATTGCCGAAACGGCCTACAAACTCACATCCGAGGAAAATGTTTTCCGCAATACTCAATTGGGGTATCAGGTTGAGTTCCTGATGGATGATGCCGATACCTGCTTGTTCGGAATATTTCGGTCCTTTAAAGCTGGTCTCTTTACCCAGCCACAGCAGTGAACCCGCATCTTTAGTGTAGATACCGGTCAAGACCTTCATCATCGTCGATTTACCGGCACCGTTTTCACCCACCAGCGCCATTACTCGCCCCGGATAAACATTCAGGGAAGCACCGGACAGGGCTTTCACTCCCGGAAATGATTTCTCAATATCCTTAAGTTGCAGTAAAGGTTCCATACTGACCTCAGAAGGTTACGCCAGCACAGAGAATGATGTTCGCAAATGGAGAGCATTCTCCACTACGAATAACAGCCCGGCTGTCTGTCGTACATTGTTTGAAGGCTTCATGGCTGACATAGCGAATAGAGATGGTATTACCCTGCTGCTGTTGCAACTGCTCTATATGCTCTAATAACTGTTCATGAAGCTTGGGATTATGCTGTTTAATTTCCAGAGCCAGGATAGCGGTTTCAACCTGCATTTCCTGTGTCACCACTTCAACGACCTGCATAAAACCAGGTACTCCCTGGGTAAGTGCCAAGTCGATGCGTGCCGTTTGAGGCGCAATAGGTAACCCTGCATCAGCGATGGTCAGCATATCTGTATGTCCCAGACGGGAGATAGCAGAGGAAATATCTGCGTTAAGTACTTTACCTTTTTTCATCTTCTCACCTCGCGAGCGAAACGTTTCGCTCGCTGTCAGTGTAGGTAATGCCGGGCCTGATTCACAACCACAATGTAGCAAAAGTGTGATCGTCATCGAAACGTTTCGCAAGCCAGTGTATTGAGAATTAATGTTACGCAGCTATAAAAAAAGCCTCTGCAATGAGAGGCTCTATTAGATAGATTTCGACCTGAATTCCGAGTTCAATAACCCGATTGAACGGGATTTCGAACGGGTCAGGGGCACGCTGAGTATTGCTTTTTAAGGTCATAAACAATCGCCGATGCCGACGTAAATACCAGGAACCTTTACCGATAAGCAGTGACTTATGAGAGATAAAGAACACACTTTCGGGCTCGCTATCACCCTTTGTCTTTATAAGCCATTTTTTATGATCCTGAACAAGTATACCCGGGCCTGGAGGCTCGCCAATTATGCACTTAATGACGAGAATCATCTTCTTGAGCGTTCTCAGTAAGGATGCAAAACTAATTATGTCTCAATCACATTTACTCGCAGAAAGAATAGCGCGTCTTAGTCAGGCATTAGAGAAAGGTCTGTTTGAACGTCAGCATGCCATTCGTTTGTGCTTACTCGCCGCATTAAGCGGTGAAAGCATTTTTTTACTTGGCCCGCCAGGTATTGCCAAGAGTCTGATTGCTCGTAGGTTAAAGTTTTCTTTTCGCAATGCCCGCGCATTTGAATACCTGATGACCCGTTTTTCAACACCGGAAGAGGTGTTCGGTCCACTCTCTATTCAGGCCCTCAAAGATGAAGGTCGCTATGAGCGTTTAACAGCCGGTTATTTACCCGAAGCTGAAATTGTCTTTCTTGATGAGATCTGGAAGGCAGGACCGGCCATTCTTAATACCTTACTGACCGCAATCAACGAACGACAATTTCGTAACGGCGCCGGGGAAGAAAAGATCCCAATGCGGCTGTTAGTGGCTGCTTCTAACGAATTACCTGAAGCCGACAGTAGCCTTGAAGCGCTGTATGACCGTATGTTGATCCGCTTATGGCTGGATAAGGTACAGGATAAGAATAACTTTCGGGCGATGTTAGTGAGTACTCAGGATGAAAACCAAAATCCTGTACCGGAAAATCTGCAAATTACTGACGACGAGTATTTTAGCTGGCAGCAAGAGATCTGTAATGTCCGTTTACCTGATGATGTGTTCGATCTTGTTTTTCTCTTACGTCAGCAACTTGAGGTCACTCCAGGCGCACCCTATGTTTCAGACCGACGCTGGAAAAAGGCGATACGTTTATTGCAAGCGAGTGCCTTCTTTAGTGGTCGCGATATGGTGCAGCCGATTGATCTTATCCTGCTAAAAGATTGCCTGTGGCACGACACCGCAGCCATGGCTATGATGCAACAACAAATCGAAATATTGATGACCGGTCATTGCTGGCAACAACAATCAATGCTGACAAAACTGGCCAGCATTATCCAAAGACGCCTGCAATTACAGCAGCAACGTAATGATAAAGAAGCCCTTACCCTGAACAAGCAAAACGGATTATTCAGCCGCAAGCCTCAGTATCAGCTCCCTGATAACTTAACCGGTGAAACTTTAACCTTATTGCTGCAAAAACCGTTACGCTTGCATGATATCGAAGTGATTCATATCACTCTGTCCCATGATGCTCTGGCGCAGTGGCTGAGTAAAGGTGGAGAAATCCGCGGTAAACTCAACGGGATCGGTTTTGCTCAGACTCTGGATATGAACGTGGATAACAGTCGGCATCTGGCTCTGCGTGATATCAGTCTACAAACCACGTATTTGACACTACCAGGTCAGCAGCAGCAAGGGCTTCCGGAGGAAATCAAACAGCAACTGGACGCCCTGGATACTTTATTACATCAACAGCATGAACGTTTTAACCACCAGCAGAAGTGCTTATTTATTGAAAACGACTGGTTAGCCAAAATTGAGGCCAGCTTGCAAGATGTGGCAGTACAACTTCAACAGGCTCGTCAATGCTAAGTATTGAAACGCTGGATATCATCTTAACTATCGCCGAAGGTGAATTGATAGAAGGGGTTATTGTTGCTTTACTGGCTTCACCAGCCCTGGCCGTTTTTTTTGAAAAATATCCACGACTGAAAAAAGCCGTTAGTGAAGACTTACCTCGCTGGCGGGAGCAGCTAAAAAACCGTCTAAAAGAAGGACAAGTCCCTGAACATCTTGTACAAGAGGTGCAGTGTTATCAGCAAAGTCAGACGCTGAACACCACCCAACTGACGTTAAAAATACCTGAAATAACGCTATTACTGGAAAAGTTAGACTCCCCCTTTAAGCAGGAAGCAAAAACCTTAGTGACACCCGCTTCAACCCTGACACCGGCGCTGCATACCTTATTTTTACAGCGCTGGCGTATCAGTCTGGTGCTTCAGGCCACCTTGTTGAGTCAGCAGATCCTGGAAGATGAGCGCGATAAGTTACTGGCCGAAATTCAGGCGCGTATGGCATTAAGTGGCCAGCTGGATGCCACCCTGGCAGAAAATGATACCGCAGCAGGCAAGCTATGGGATATGAGTCGCGGCGGAGGGTTGCGCTACGCCGACTATCAGCTGATCGTACAATACGGTGATTTTCTTTCCAGCCAGCCTGAGTTAATGAAACTGGCAGAACAGCTGGGACGTTCACGGGAAGCCAAATCAGTCCCCCATGAAAGTTCCCCTACCGAACGTTGGCGTACTCTGATCCGCGAGCCTTCCAGTGTCCCGGAGCAAGTCGATGGCTTGACGCTTGGAGATGATATTCTGCGCTTATTGCCCACAGAACTGGCGACTCTAGGTATCACTGAACTTGAATATGAGTTCTATCGACGGCTGGTGGAAAAGCAGCTGCTTAATTATCGACTGTACGGCGATTCATGGCGGGAAAAGGTCATTGAACGCCCGGTTACTCATCAGGATTTCGCTGAACAGCCGCGCGGCCCGTTTATTATCTGCGTCGATACTTCAGGTTCAATGGGAGGTTTTAATGAACAATGCGCCAAAGCATTCTGTCTGGCCTTAATGCGTATTGCTCTGGCAGATAACCGGCGCTGCTTTATTGAGATGTTTTCACATGATGTCATTCGTTATGAAGTCAGCGGAAGTGGTGGTCTGGAACAAGCGATTCGCTTTTTAAGTCAGCGTTTTCAAGGCGGTACAGATTTAGCTAACTGTTTTCGTTCGGTGATTGAGCGGATGAAAGGACCAGAAGGTTATGACGCTGATGCGGTGGTGATTTCTGATTTTATCGCCCAGCGCTTGCCAGATGATGTGGTGAATACGATAAAAGTGTTACAGCGCCAGCATCAGCACCGTTTTCATGCCGTCACGATGTCGGGACATGGAAAGCCCGGTATCATGCGCATTTTCGATCATATCTGGCGCTTTGATACCGGACTAAAAGGACGTTTACTGCGGCGCTGGAAACGCTAGTCTTACAGCAGGTCGCTCACTGCGGCCTGAATATCAGCCGGCCATACACCACACTGAACCTGGCCAATATGTGGCAACTGTAACATCAGCATCGTCAAACGAGACTGGCCGATACCGCCACCAATAGTTTGTGGCATTTCACCTTTCAGTAGTGACTGATGCCATTCCAGTTGCAGACGATCTTCATCGTTAGTCAGCGCTAACTGGCGTTTAAGCGTTTCTGCATCAACGCGGATCCCCATAGAGGAAAGTTCAAAAGCGTCTTCCAGGATAGGGTTCCATACCAGGATATCACCGTTCAGTCCGGCAAAACCGTTTTCGGTGGGTGTTGACCAGTCATCATAATCCGGTGCGCGAACATCGTGACGTTTACCGTCACCCAAAGCACCACCGATACCCATCAGGAACACCGCACCCAGCTCTTTCGTTATCGCACGCTCACGGCCTTTGGCATCCAGCTCAGGATAACGTTGCTGCAAGGTTTCGCTGTGAACAAAATGAATCTGTTCAGGTAAGAATGGTGTCAGTCCTGTTTGTTCAGCAACAGCAACTTCAGTGGCTTTCATGGCCGCCCAGATACTCTCAACCGTTTTCTGCAGCGTACCGAGATGACGTTCGCCATCACCCATCACACGCTCCCAGTCCCACTGATCCACATACACCGAGTGGATAGGTGACAGTCTGTCTTCATCTGGGCGCAGAGCTTTCATGTGCGTGTAAAGTCCTTCGCCCGTACTGAAGTCGTGCATACCGAGGGTTTTTCTTTTCCATTTTGCCAGTGAGTGTACGACTTCAAATTGTGCTTCAGGAATCGCTTTTACTCTCACCTGAACGGCCTTCTCACTACCAGACAGATTGTCTTGTGTGCCATCTCCGAGGCGGCTGAGAATTGGAGCCTGAACTTCTATCAGACCGAGCTTCTCTTCTAGCTGGCGGGAAAAATAGGCTTTAACAAAACTAATCTGGCGTTGTCTGGTGATGTAGGCAGTTTTCATGGTCTTTCTCTTTATTGTGTTGTCTCTGTCGACTATTAAGCAATAAAACCGACAACAAATTCAATAATCAACAATAAAAAAGGCCAAAGCCTTTTTAATTCGATAATTTAGGGGTATAAAAAATAACAAATCCGTATTTATCATAGGAAAAAACGATGAATAATTATCAAATCGATAATCTCGATCGCGGGATACTTGAAGCTTTAATGGAAAATGCACGAACCGCTTATGCAGAATTAGCGAAACAGTTCGAAGTTAGCCCGGGCACTATTCATGTTCGTGTCGAGAAAATGAAACAGGCGGGAATTATCACCGGTGCACGAATTGATATCAGTCCTAAACAGCTCGGGTATGACGTTTGCTGCTTTATCGGCATCATACTGAAGAGCGCTAAAGACTACCCTTCAGCACTGGCAAAACTTGAAAGCCTCGATGAAGTGACAGAAGCCTATTACACCACCGGGCATTACAGTATTTTTATTAAAGTAATGTGTCGATCTATCGATGCTCTGCAACAGGTACTTATCAACAAGATCCAAACAATTGATGAAATTCAGTCCACTGAGACCTTGATCTCCCTCCAGAACCCCATTATGCGTACTATTCGACCATAGGAATTATTTTTAATACCCATATTATCCACAGGTAGATCCCTGCTCATTCACAGCGTACAATGCACGAGGATTGAAAAAGGTGGGATACCATGGCTGATATTACTCTGATTAGTGGCAGTACGCTTGGCAGTGCAGAATATGTAGCAGAACATCTGGCAGAGAAACTAGAAGAGACAGGATATAGCACCACCACCCTACATGGTCCACAGCTAGAAGATCTGCAGACCGAAGGTTTTTGGCTGGTGGTCTCTTCAACTCATGGTGCGGGGGATATTCCGGATAACTTATTACCTCTATATGAGGTAATCCAGGAACAGAAACCGGATCTGAGTGGTATTCAGTACGGAGCCATAGGGATCGGTAGTAAAGAATATGACACTTTTTGTGAAGCGATTGAGAAGATCGATCGACTTTTAACAGAATGTGGCGCAGTGAGACTCGGGGAAATCGAGAAAATAAACGTCCTCGATCATGACATTCCTGAAGATCCAGCCGAGATTTGGCTCGATTCCTGGAAAAATTTACTCCCTTTTGTGTAAAGATCGCGCATTTGATTGTGGATAACTACGCTTAAAACCTTGTTATAACCCGTAGTTATCCCAAGTATAACTCTTGGTCACTTTCTGTCCTGTGTATAAGTGTGCTGTTTGATCCCAGCTTATACTGCCCAGGATCACCAGTAGTTAACAGCTAATGATCCTTCTCATCCAGTTGATCCAAAAGCAGTAAAATGGCTTATCCACAGAAGTGGTCGATCCTAATAAGAGATCATAATAAGAGATCTTTAAATAAAAAGATCTTCTTTTAATTAGTGGTGATCCCACCACTTCCTCCTGAGGCTAAAGTTGAGTAGAATCCTCAGCCCAGGCAGTTACAATCCTCATCGCAAAACCGCGAGGCAGTTACCATGTTTTATCAAGATCCTTTTGACGTCATCATCATCGGCGGGGGTCATGCAGGCACAGAAGCGGCAATGGCTGCCGCTCGTATGGGTCAACAGACCCTGCTTCTGACACACAATATCGACACACTGGGGCAGATGTCCTGCAATCCGGCTATTGGTGGTATTGGCAAAGGACACTTGGTCAAAGAAGTGGATGCATTGGGTGGCTTAATGGCACAGGCTATCGACCGTGCCGGTATCCAGTTTAGGATACTAAACGCCAGTAAAGGGCCAGCAGTGCGTGCAACCCGTGCTCAGGCTGACCGGGTACTCTACCGTCAGGCTGTACGTACCGCGCTTGAGAACCAACCTAACTTGATGATCTTCCAGCAAGCGGTTGAAGATCTGATCGTCGAAAACGACAGAGTGACTGGTGTGGTCACGCAAATGGGACTGAAGTTCCGTGCTAAAGCGGTAGTACTTACCGTAGGAACCTTCCTTGACGGTAAAATCCATATTGGTATGGATAACTACAGCGGCGGTCGGGCAGGTGATCCACCCTCGATCCCGTTATCACGCCGTTTGCGTGAACTTCCATTACGAGTCGGTCGCTTAAAAACAGGCACACCGCCGCGTATTGATGCCCGTACTATCGACTTCAGTGTGCTGGGTAAGCAACATGGTGACGAGCAGTTACCGGTGTTTTCGTTCATGGGCGATGTGAGTCAGCATCCGGCACAAATACCGTGCTATATCACCCATACCAATGAAAGAACACACGAAGTTATCCGTAATAACCTCGATCGTAGCCCAATGTATTCTGGGGTTATCGAAGGTATTGGTCCACGCTACTGCCCTTCAATCGAAGATAAAGTGATGCGTTTTGCTGATCGTAACGCTCATCAAATTTTCCTTGAACCAGAAGGCCTGACCAGCAACGAGATTTATCCAAATGGTATCTCTACCAGTTTGCCATTTGATGTTCAGATGCAGATCGTTCGGTCGATGAATGGCATGGAAAATGCGAAGATCATTCGTCCAGGCTATGCTATTGAGTATGATTTCTTCGATCCACGAGATCTGAAACCAACGCTTGAAAGTAAATTTATTCAAGGCCTGTTCTTTGCAGGACAGATCAACGGCACCACGGGTTATGAAGAAGCCGGTGCGCAGGGTTTACTCGCGGGTCTTAACGCTGCCCGTTCAGCTGCGGACAAAGAGGGCTGGTCGCCACGTCGCGATCAGGCTTATCTGGGAGTACTGGTCGACGATCTTTGTACGCTTGGGACTAAAGAACCCTACCGTATGTTTACCTCACGCGCTGAATATCGTCTGATGCTGCGTGAAGACAACGCGGATCTGCGTTTAACCGAAGTGGGTCGTGAATTAGGGCTGGTGGACTCTCTCCGCTGGGCGCGTTTTAACGACAAGCTGGAAATGATCGAGCGTGAACGTCAGCGTCTGAAAGATATCTGGCTGCATCCACAGTCTGAAACTATTGCAGAAGTGAATACACAGCTCAGTGCGCCGCTTTCTCGCGAAGCTAACGGCGAGGATTTACTGCGTCGTCCGGAAATGACTTATCAGTCGATGGTTAAGCTGTCTGCGTTTGCACCAGGACTTGATGATATTCAGGCTGCTGAACAAGTTGAAATTCAGATAAAATACGAAGGTTACATTGCTCGCCAGCAAGACGAGATTAATAAACAACAGCGTAATGAGAATACCTTGTTACCTGAAACTCTCGACTACCGGCAGGTCAATGGGTTATCCAATGAAGTGATAGCCAAGCTTAATGATCATAAGCCTGTCTCTATTGGTCAGGCATCGAGGATCTCTGGTATCACACCAGCAGCTATCTCGATTTTGCTTATCTGGCTGAAAAAACAAGGGCTGCTACGCCGTAGCGCGTAAATAGAACGAATATCAGGCCAGGATATCCTGGCCTTTTTTATATAGGTTTAAAAGTGCTGACTAAATTATCTCGTCTGCTCAACGATGCAGGCATTACTCTCCCTGAAAACCAACAACAGCAACTGGTTGGCTATGTGGCTTTACTGCACAAGTGGAATAAGGCCTATAACCTCACTTCAGTGCGTGATCCTGAAGATATGCTGGTACGCCATATTCTCGACAGTATCGTGGTTGAGCCTTATCTGGAAGGCAGTCGCTTTATTGATGTTGGAACCGGCCCTGGATTACCGGGGATCCCACTTGCTATTGTGCGACCAGATGCCCACTTCACATTACTGGATAGCTTAGGGAAACGTATTCGTTTTCTGCATCAAGTGAAGCATGAGCTTAAATTGGACAATGTCACACCAGTACAGAGCCGTGTAGAAGATTTCCCGGCTGAACCTCCTTTTGATGGCGTCATCAGCCGTGCTTTTGCCTCACTGAC
>CANRKT010000068.1 GCA_947631255.1 uncultured Enterobacteriaceae bacterium | reverse complement strand
TTTTTTCATTTTGACCTCTGCAAATGTAAAGGCAGAAAATCTAATTATAGCTGTCTCATTTTAAGGGGAGTGGACACCTGCGCCAATCCCCGTTCTGCCAAAGGCCGCGTTGAACGATTACGCCAGTTAAACCTCACATATTCATCCCTTTGATATTATGGGTTTTATCGATATGCCTTTTATGGTTTACTATGAGGAATCTAAGTAAGTTACCTGCAATAGTTTTAGGAAAATGAAATGTATAAGAAAGTACTAATCGTATCATTAATAGCTCTCGCAACCGGATGCCAACAAGTAAACGGTTTGATGGGCTCAGTTAGCAGCACACTAGATCAAATGAATTCCGCTTTAGAACCTTCGGCAACTGAAGTGACTGGCCTTGAAATTTGTCAGGATTATAAAGATAACGAAATTGCCGCAAATAAAAAATGGGTTGGCCAATGGGTAACGATGAAAGGCAAAACCAGTATTATATCCGATAGCCAGTATGGTCTTACCAATCAAACGATTCATTTAGATCTCAATAGCAAAGTCAGCGCCGCATTTTCATTAAAACCTACTGAGGAAAATAAAGTCCTGAACATAAAGAAAGGACAACAGCTCGCTCTTAAAGGTCAGATCAGCGGAGCTTCATACACAATGGGTTGTTTGATTCATTTAGATAATGGGACTATTCAATAATATCCTATTTTTAAAAGATGAACGATCCTGGTGCCAGCTGAATGGTTCATCTTTTTCCCCTACTGCTTATCTTGATAACAAAAAGACATCATGCCCCTGTATAAAGGGATTCTGGTTTGTCAGCATCACACTTCCCTACTCTCACATACGAGCCAAAAAACGCTAACAAGCCCTTGTGCTATAAAACTGAAAAACCCGTGTGTTTAGATAAGTTATCGCAACTGTATTTTACCTATCAAATACGTGGTTGCCTGACCGCCGATAGCAACACGATCGCCCGCCAATTTGCAGCGTAAGTCTCCACCTCGTTCGGACACCTGCCGTGCCAGCATCTGTGTTTTATTCAGTTTTTCAGCCCAATAAGGAATGAGCATACTGTGAGCCGAACCGGTCACTGGGTCTTCTGCTACTGCCTCTCCTGGACAGAAAAATCGGCTGACGAAATCGTATTCGCCATCACCTGGGGCTGTGATGCAGACCATTTTTCCCAGTGGGATCATGGCATTGATATTAGGAAGAATGGCTTCTACCTGCTGTTGATTCTCCAGTACGACCAGATAATCACGGGCGACTCGTACTTCTTTATAATCTGTGATACCTAATGTTTCCAGCAATAAAGCCGGAGGTATGACGGACTCAGTAGCCCAGACCGGGAAATCAAGAGTCAACCAGTCCCCATTACGTGTTACTGTCAACGGACCAACAAATCGGGTATCGAAATGAATAGTTGTATTTGGATAATCAAGATATTCAAAGATGACATGTGCTGCTGCAAGTGTGGCATGGCCACATAAATTGATTTCATCTTGGGTAGTAAACCAACGTAGCTCAAAACCTTTGTCAGTAGTAACGAAAAATGCAGTTTCTGACTGGTTATGCTGCTGAGACATTTTTAATAATGTTTCATCAGGCAACCATTCAGTGAGTGGACATACTGCTGCTGCATTGCCACCAAACGTATGGGAGGAAAAAGCATCTACCATGTAAAAATCAATTTTCTGCATAGCACCGTTCTCTTATCATTCTTAAGTAAAATAAGATTATACCCCTAAAGATGGGGTGTTAGCCCTCGCCCCGGCAAAGTCTTACAGGCTGCTCCCTTTGGTGGTGGTGTGATTTTAGGGTACTCGTCAGGCATGATATAAACTTGTGAAGTGGCGACATAGCCATCGCTAAAGGTGGCTTCAACATAGGTAGCCTGCCAGCCGCTATCAGGTGTAGTCAGCGCTACAATGATCTCTTTCCCATCGCCTGAAAAAGGAACTGGGGTTGAATTATATTTAATGTCACAGGCGAAACGAAAATCTCGGGCGACTGGATTATGTGCAGTCCACTGTAAAATCTGCGAGGGTTGCTCTGAAAAATTCACTTTCAGTGTTTTGTTCTTGTTGTCATCACTGGCTATGATTTCACTGATTTCAGGTAATTTCTTTTGTTCCTGGTAACGATTAATAAAAGTCGTCAGAGATGGAACTGTGACGGAAAGAATTCCATGGTGTGTGGAATTTTCTACAACTCGTAACGACTTTGGACCAGGTAATTTATCATAATAAAAGCGACTATTATCAGGAACATAAAAGTCATCGCCACTGGCATTAATAATGTATTTTTCAATATTGAGTCGACTACGCGTGTTACTAGATAGATAGGACAAGGGATCTTCTATCTTCATCAGGCTGGAAAACTCATCAGTATCAATATACTTATCTATTTCCTGCTGGTAATAAGGATAAAATGCGACAGGCCAATTGTTTCCATATGAGTGATACATATGTTTGAGCGATTCTTGGGTACCGAGCAAGTCCATAGCAAAAGGGACAATCGCGACAACGTCAGGGTCAGACAATGCAGTTAACCAGGCTGCCCAACCACGTTTGGATGCACCGGTGACGATAAATTTAGTGATATTTTGTTGTGCCAACTCTATTTTTGCCAGCCGTAATGCTTGAGATACTGCTGCGGACATAGGGATATGGAGCGATGCGTTCTGATACTTTTTAGCATCATTAATGAAGAGTTTCCATGACCAGGCAACACTGTTATCTTCTGCCAGCGATTTGCTTGCTCCCTGATAGGTTAGCTTCTGATTTGGAACGTTACTGACAGATATCACAATCGTTTTGGTCGCAGTGGCTATCTGAACAAGTTGATCCTGAGTAAAATTAGTGGGTGCTACAGGATTGCCTGCCCCATCATCATTACTCCCACTATTAATGACAATCAGTGCATTTTTATCTCGAGCGGAGTCTGGAATATAAATATCAACTTCATGCTGCCAGCGCCCAGGAGAGACACTTCCTTGTAAAGTCCATGATTGTGAATTCAGTTTATATTTTTGTAACATGACCCCGGAGAGCTTTTTTTCTGCAAGCAAAGAATAATCAACAGGAAGTGCTGCAAGTGACTCTCGGTATTGGGGGATAACCTGACTCAGATCGATGAGTTCATGTTTATCGTCTGACGAAAAAACCTGACTACATGGCGAGATAAATAGCATCAGAATATATAATGTTTTCAATTTCACGTAATAGCTCCTGCCTGAGGTTGTCATAAAGACTGACTGATTTATCACTTCGTAGCCAATAAAAATGTGCGTGCGGAATCTAAACATTTTTCAAAACAAGCATTAAAATAGATTTTATCTTCGGGGGTCATTAACGGGATCCTCGTAGGTTTTTCAACAGAACAAGTGACTCTGTTTACTTTTTCGGCAAGTCCTACTGGTCGTCCTTTTGAGTCATTGTAAATGCGATCATCATTGTATGTATGATATTCACGCCACTGTGGTGAATGGCAATAAGCTGATGAGGTCTGTTCAGTTTTCATATTGACGATAGTGAATTGATGACGTAACTCCGTCTATCAAAAAACAACTCACAATATAATTAATCACTTAAAACTATCACGGCTAAAACGTAAATCATGAAAGAATACCATGTTAGTTTCTATGGAAAATATGCTTAACTATGGTTTTGCGCATCAATATGCTGTCGGTTCATTTAATATTCATAATATTGAATGGACTGGCGCAGTATTAAAGTCAGATCAAAAATTGTATGCGATTTTTTAGCTCTGCCGGGCGATAAAAGGTCTGTTATATTATGCAGAAAGGGTTCTCTGATTAAATGGCCGACAGCAGATTCACATAATAAATCTTTACTGAAGTCGTCACCCTAAATCGGTACGATGGCAAGCTTCACCGCTGATAGCGACTTTCTGCAAGGACTCTTTGATGAACAAAATAATCCAGGTTGCCGTTTCACTTAACCTCTTCATTCCGCTGGGTGTTTTGGCAGTATCAGCCCCTCTTCCAGCACCAATTTCAGCACTTGAAAAGCAAGGATTCGAGTTAAAGGGTGAATTTACTGCCCCCGGTGGCCTACCCGGTTATGCAATGCAATTTCAGGGTCAGGGAACGACAGTTTATCTGACTCCCGATAAACAATACGCCATTATGGGGAATATGGTTGATGCAAAAGGTAATAACCTGAGCGATGAGCAAGTTGAAAAGTTTGTCTACGCCCCGATGGCTCAGGAAATGTGGAATACGCTGGGACAGCATCACTGGATAGCCGCAGGAAGTAAAGATGCCCCACATATTGTCTATGTTTTTGCAGACCCCTACTGCCCTTACTGTACAGAGTTTTGGAACCAGGCTCAGCCATGGCTGGCTTCCGGAAAAGTTCAGCTCAGAGTATTACTGGTTGGTATGTTACGCCCTGATAGTGGTCAGAAAGCCGCAGCGATTATGATGACCGAAGATCCTGCGAAAACACTGGCAGATTATGAAAACAGCAAAGGTAAACTGACCTTAAAAAAACCAGAGAAAATAACGCCTGAAGTCGGTGAAGCGATTAAAAATAACCTTACACTGATGGATGATTTAGGCGGCAGTGCGACACCAGCAATTTATTACCTTAATGCCGAGGGGCGATTACAGCAGCATCAGGGAAAACCTGATGAAGAAACCTTGAAAATCATTATGGGTGATAAGTAACCTCTTTCTGTCCCGGCGGGCGCGTTTCGCCCCGCTTTGCTGCAAAGCTGAGTAAAGTGAGCAGGATGTTAAAGTACACTTTATTTAAGAGATACAATGTATGTTGTAACTATAATGGCGTATTGATGAACAATAATGGGTTCTCATCCACCAGCAATTATTTACTGATTAATTGTTCAGATATTATTTCAAAAAAATCGTTATCAGCCAGAGTGTGATGATAAGCGAGTGTAAGTTTAGTCTGGGTTTACATTCGCTGTTTTATATTAGTTTTCCCGATAACACTCAAGTATGGACAGGTAATGCAGAAAAAATCATGGCCAGAGTGCCTACTTATCGCGGTGATACTGGTAGTCGTCATGGTAACTGTCAGTATTGTTATACTGCTCTGGTTACGCCTGGCAATTAATACCCTGAGTATTTAGGGCTTTTATCCCTGCCCTAAAAAATAGAACGCCCCATCCGCTTTGATAATATTTCCAGTACCGCAGTCCCAGCCAGAGAGTTACCTGACGTGTCCAGTTCCGGACACCAGACAGCGACCGAAAACGCATTAGGAACGATAGCAATAATACCGCCTCCTACCCCAGACTTACCCGGCAGGCCAACCCGGTAAGCAAAGTCACCGGCACCATCATACATGCCACTGGTCATCATCATGGCATTAATCTGCCGGGCGTGGTCGGCAGGAATAATCTGTTTTCCATGTAAACTACGTCCCTGGTTAGCCAGAAATACAAATGTTTTCGCTAATTCAGCACAACTCATACTGAGTGCACAGTAATGGAAGTAGGTTTGCAGTACCGTCGTGACATCATTATCAAAATTACCAAATGACTTCATCAGCCAGGCAATAGCCGCATTACGTGCAGAGTGTTCAAATTCAGATCGAGCCACCTGGGCATCATAGACTAAATCATCCGCCTCTGATAAACGCCGCACGACCTCAAGCATACGTTGTTTTGGTGCACTCAGTCGGGTTTGCAGCATGTCACAAATGACCAGTGCGCCAGCATTAATAAACGGATTCCGGGGTTTACCTTGTTCAATTTCGATCTGTAACAAGGAATTAAACGGCTGCCCTGAGGGTTCTTTACCCACTTTTTGCCAGATCTCATGCTCGTCATAGCGTTCCATCGCCAGTGCCAGACTCAGTACTTTCGATATCGACTGAATGGAAAATCGCTCATTCGCATCACCGGCCGTGAAAATCTGCCCGTCAACAGAACAGACAGCAACACCAAGCTTATCGCCAGATACAGCAGCAAGTACCGGGATATAGTCCGCGACACGGCCCTTTCCCACTAAAGGACGGACCTGAATCAGGATCTCTTCCAGCAACTGATTGTCTAATTCCTGCACCATAAATTCCTGACTAAAGTAGATAAACTGGCGGATTATAGCAGAGCAACGGAGTACTTCGCAGCAGGATCCGGTAATAGTACAGGGGTAAGTCTTAATGCCAGACCTTATTACTTACCGCTGAAAGCGGATAACTCATTACAGCAATTGGTAAACAATCCACCAGCTTTCGAAAGGGTTGTAAAGTTACTGGTCAGTAAGAATGGTTTGCCAGAAAATCAGGTCAGAGGAAAACTCATTCGTGTCGCCCCTGGCCTGTTCTGCGGTTTATTTATCGCCCTGACCGAATTCAGTCACCCAGCAGCCAAGACTCAAGTCACAAGCAGATACAAACCAATCTTGTATATGTGACAGCGTCACGTCATGAGAAGGTAAAATATGAGACATAAATCACAAAATCAGTTGAATGGTGGTTAAGAGCAGCCTATCATTTCACCACTTCTTACTGACCAACCTGCCAAAATTATCTATGTCCCTAAAACCAGTCTCTCGCAAAACTGCGTGGCTGCGGGTACTTATGCTATCCGTTGCTGCCTTTATCTTTAATACCACCGAGTTTGTTCCTATCGGTTTATTGTCAGATATTGCCCAAAGCTTTGATATGGAAATCGCGCAGGTTGGTATCATGCTGACCATTTATGCCTGGATAGTGGCACTGATGTCCCTGCCCTTTATGTTATTAACCGGGAAGATGGAACGTCGGCGTTTATTAATCGCTATTTTTGTTGTCTTTATTGCTAGCCATATTCTCTCTTTCTTTGCATGGAGTTTTACGGTACTTATCATCAGCCGTATTGGTGTGGCTTTTGCTCATGCTATATTTTGGTCAATAACCGCATCACTTGCTCTGCGCATGGCCCCTGCCGGTAAAAAAGCCCAGGCATTGAGTCTGATTGCTACCGGTACTGCGCTGGCCATGGTGCTGGGATTACCGCTGGGACGTATTGTCGGGCAGTACTTCAGCTGGCGTACTACTTTTTTGGGTATAGGGATTATCGCGACCCTGACGCTATTCTGCCTGATGCGCCTGCTTCCTAAACTGCCAAGTGAACGTTCCGGCTCACTGGCAAGTTTGCCATTATTGATCCGCCGTCCGGCTCTGATGGGTCTTTACCTCCTGATAGCCGTCGTGGTCACCGGACATTACACCGCTTATAGCTATATCGAACCCTTCGTGCAAAATATTGCCGGGCTAAGCGCAAACTTTGCCACGTTGCTATTACTGATCCTCGGTGCTGCGGGCATTATTGGGAGTATCGTATTCAGTAAGCTGGGCAATAAATATGCCTCACAACTACTCAGCGGTGCGATTAGTTTACTTTTGATCTGTCTGATATTACTGCTGCCAGCGACAGTGGGGGAAATTCCGCTGATGGTTCTTTGTACTTTCTGGGGTATTGCAGTGATGATAATTACCCTCACCATACAGGTACAGGTTCTGTCAATGGCGTCTGATGCCACCGATGTATCAATGTCCTTATTCTCCGGTATCTTTAATATCGGCATTGGTGCAGGAGCCCTGCTAGGCAACCAGGTCAGCCTGCACCTTTCCATGGCTGATATTGGTTATGTCGGCGCCATTCCGGTTCTGGCAGCCTTTATGTTGTCTGTGTTAATTTTTAAAGTCTGGACGTCTAAATCAGAAGAAGAACAGCCTCATACGCAAGTTCAATCCTAATTAACAGAGAAGCGTTTGTCTCCCGGTGATCCGGGAGACAAATAAAGTGCAGCGTATCAGGCAGGATAGGTTTTAACGATTTCAAGGATACCGTTGATAATAAACTGAATGCCCATACAGACCAGCAAGAAACCCATCAGCCGCGAAATCGCATCGATTCCCCCCTTACCCACAATACGCATGATTGAGCCCGAACAACGCAAGCTTATCCACAAAATCAAACCTATTACCAAAAAAATAAGCGGTGGAGCCGCGTCTACAACCCAGGCAGGAAAATCATCGCTCTGTCTGACCGTAGAGGCGGAACTGATTATCATCGCGATAGTGCCCGGACCCGCAGTGCTTGGCATTGCCAGCGGAACAAAAGCAATATTGGTATCTGTGCCGTCACTCTGTTCATCTGATGCAGCGGATTGCTGCTGTTTAGGTGCTGGAAACAGCATTCTGAAACCAATGAAGGCAACAATAAGCCCCCCCGCAACACGCAGCCCTGGAATAGAAATACCAAAAGTATTCATGACGAACTGACCCGCGTAATAAGCCACCATCATAATGACAAATACGTTAATCGCGGTCAGGAACGAGATACGATCACGTTGCTGTTTATTCATGTTCCCTGCCAGACCCAGAAACAACGCAACCGTCGTTAATGGATTAGCCAGGGGTAATAAGACAACCAGTCCAAGACCTATTGCCCGAAATAACTCCATCATTTAATGTCCCTTTTAGCGAGAGTTTTTAGTTTAACCCGGTACTTTAGACACATTTTAACATTAGTTTTAGCTTTTTAGCTATTTGTGGTATCTGGGTCTGCTCCTGATTGACATATAGTTTCATACTGAATAGTATCTGATGTTACTAACTACTTGCCTAGGCAAATATTTTGATTCGTGACAGTAATTGTGATTTGTTTAATGAAATGATCCCTCTTGGTCGATTGATTCATATGGTCAATCAGCACTCTGAGCGTTTGTTAAACGATGCCTTAAGTACGCTGGATATTACTGCTGCTCAGTTTAAGGTGCTGTGCTCTATTCATCATCAGGGCAGCCTTTCTCCAGTCGAGCTGAAAAAGATCCTCTCTGTCGATCTCGGTGCATTAACACGCATGCTGGATCGCCTGATATGTAAAGGGTGGGTACAACGTATCCCAAACCCTAAAGACAAGCGTGGAGTACTGATCAGTTTAACGCCAGAAGGATGTGCGCTTTGTCAGCAATGTCATTGTACTGTGGGATTAAGTATGCATAACGAACTGACAAAAAATCTGACCCAGGATGAAGTCGACACACTCTATAAATTACTTACAAAGATACTGCCGTAAACCTGCAAAGAGGTAGAATAATGTCCAGACAGAACAACGATGCCATCACTATTCACAGTATTTTAGACTGGATAGAAAATAATCTTCAAACCCCTCTCTCACTGGAGAAAGTCTCCCAGCGTTCGGGTTATTCAAAATGGCACCTACAGCGGATGTTTAAAAAAGAGACAGGATACTCTCTGGGACAGTATATTCGTAACCGTAAGTTGACAGAGATAGCGCTGAAATTACAAGAAAGCAATGAACCAATTCTATATTTAGCCGAAAGCTATGGTTTCGAGTCACAGCAGACTCTGACGCGTACCTTTAAAAATTATTTTTCGGTGCCGCCTCATAAATACCGTGTCGCAAGAATGGTTGAAGAGAATAAATATATTATGCCACTTAATCAGTGTTGCAGGTAGACACCCACTCTTGATGTCACCCAGACCACCAGCGAATAATCTCACTGTTATCATCCTGGATATTAATGATGATTTCCTGTGTGGCTGGGGTTTATAACGGCTGGATTATTTTCAAGTCCATTGCAAGTTAAAGAATCTCGCCACCTTTGGTCAGCTGCTCACGTCGGGCGTCCTCCTCTTTATGGGAACGTCCGTTACCTTTCTGCGCGATAGCAATGCGGAGTCGCTGCTGCTGAGCATAGCGATCCTCACGGCTAAGTTGTGCGTCATCACTGAGGGCAATAAGCAAGGTATTCATTTCAACAATAATATGACGTTCGAGGGTTTCATCAACCTGCTGAATAATATCATCCAGATGTGCCATGGTGTTTTACTCCTGATTAATATCTCTCGTCATTATACCCAAAATAACCTGAGTTCGCTGCTATCAGCCACTTGAGACCTATGCTCCCGTCACCTTCCCCATTCAATAGCCTGAGAATTCGTCGATTTCATCATCTCTTTAGCCGTTTGACTTAAGGCAGATTCAATAAAATAGGCAGATTGAAGATAGTGCTCAATTGCGCTTTCAGAAGCAGGATGAATAAAGTGACAAACTCATTATTGCGCAGCGGATGCCCGGATGACTTTCTGACTCTGGGGGAAAATGGTCAGGCTGTATTTGACTCTGCCTGGCAAATCCGCGAAACCTTGCGTTTGCGCAACCAACAAGCGATAGCTGATGCCCTGGCTATTCCACAAATCAATGACAGTGGCAGTCGTATTGACTGGTATGCACCTAATCCTGGACGTATCACCAGTTGGGCAGCCGCCCGTGAGGATCAGCGTGTTAGCGCCTTACACTATCTTGAACATTGTCGGACAAACGTAAAATTGCTGAGCAGTCAATGTCTGCGCAGTGACAAAACCGCCCTGCAACTCTTCGGCTCACTGCTGACTAAAATATTACAGTTTCCCTCCAGCCAGTATATCTATCTGGTTGATGATAAACCGGTTATTACGTTTTGGGGTTTTGTTCATCAAAACGAAACTCTTCGCGAAGACAGTCTCGCCTGCCTGCAAGCCCAAACGCCTCGTGGATCCTTAACTGTCGCTACCGCACGCGTGGCTGAAACTGCGGAGGTCAGCGAAAAAGCCCGCAAATCTGAACCTTCGCAAAGACTGACCAGCACGCCAGATCTTGCTACGGCTTACTCTACGGACACTGAACCGGCTCCTGAAACAACGGCCGTGCCAGCAGAGAAGCCAGTCTCCAGAGCCTCCCGCCGCTGGCTACTCGCGGTTGCCCTTCTCGCTCTCATCATTCTGCTGGCAGGCAGTTTTTATCTGGCACCACAACCCGAACAAGGGACTGCGGTCGTTATTGAAGCTAGCCCGTCAACAATAATTGAACCCGCCGAGCAGGCATCTGTCGTGGAGATCCCCATGAACACCTTACCTCTGATGCAGGCAACCGTGCTCCCCCCAGAAATCGTTGAACCTCCAGAGCCTGAAGTCTCAGCACCACCAGCCCCCAAAGATACACTGGTGCTGCCAGCAGATGAATTGAAAATGGGAACGACCCGGTTCCTCAACGGGACATGGCAAGTGCGTGTTCAGTTGAGCGACCCTATCACCGGTCAGTCTCCCGTCTTACGTTATCGAATTGCCAGTAATAAAGGCAGCGCACGTTTAACCAATAGTGACAACGTCACATGTAAAGCACCAATATTCTCCGGACTCCATCAGTCAGGCGTATTAATGATCAAAAGCCGTGGAAATGCGCGTTGTGACGACGGAACTCGTCATGCATTACCGGAAATCTCCTGCAAAGCAGGCATCAACAGCGTGGCTGAATGTACTGGTCGCTACGAAGGTGACAATCTGGTTCCGGTCACCATTCAAAAAGTGAGTAATTAATTATGCTGGCCACACTGTTTAACTATAAATCTGACGTGACGCTGATTGAGAATAGTGGCATTCAGTTTCTCGATTTCGGGCTAACGCCTCAGTGGCAGGATACCTGTGCCGGACGTTTTGTTCGCCAGACAGCGAATGGCCCACTACTCAGGGTTAACTATGATGTTATTCCCGGTAAGTTTACCCTTCCAGGAGAAAAAGGTGCCGAGCCAGAAGTGGTCAAACCCGAAACCACACTGTCGCTGGCTCACTCATTACAAGTACTGGATAACGTCTGGTTACCTTTACCTTTCCTACGTATTAATGCTTCACATGTTTTTACCGACGGACCGAGTAACTGGGCACGGATCCAGATCCGTTCGCTTGCCGAACCTGATAATGTCGGCAATACCGTCCGGGTCAGCATCGCTTTCGATACCCGAATAGCGACAACCACGCAAAACGGTTCGTTACTGGCCCCTGATCTCAATGATATACGCGATGGAACTCGCTTCGCCCTGGCCTGGCGTGATACCTGTCTGAACGAGTTTCTCGATCAAACCTGGGTTGATGGCTGGCTGCGCGAAGTGTTCTGTCATTTTTACCGCGATAATGCCGCAATGGACGATAATGCCCTCGCCCGCGCGTTGAAATTGTTTGAATATCAAGGGCATTACCTCAATATACTGGAAATGCTCGGGACACAGCTCGCAATACCTGAAGTGCAAATAGTCACCGCCACGCTGCATGCTGAAGCCATCCCGGTGGATCTGGTTCTTGATGTCGGTAATACCCACACCTGCGGAATTCTGATTGAAGATCATGGTGCAGAAAACGACGGGTTCCGTCAGACCTCTGAGTTACAAATTCGCTCTCTCAGCGAGCCACATCGCGTCAATATGCCGATGTTTACCAGTCGTCTGGAATTCAGCGAAGCCCGGTTCGGCAAACAGCACTACTCCCTGGAAAGTGGGCGTTATGATGCTTTTGTCTGGCCTTCAATAGTCCGTGTCGGCGATGAAGCACATCGCCTGGCTTGTCAGCGCCTGGGTACGGAAGGTGAAAGCGGTATTTCCAGCCCGCGCCGCTATTTATGGGACAGTAGTCCGGCACATCAGAACTGGCGCTTTAGTCAGCACAATGCCAGAACACAGCGAGAGCCTCAGGCAACGGCTTTTCCTCTGATGTCACTCATGAATGACGATGGTCAGCCGCTTTATACGTTACCGATTGAAGAACGACTCCCGGTATTCTCGGCACAATACAGCCGTAGCTCGCTGATGACCCTGATGTTGTGTGAACTACTGGCGCAAGCCTTGATGCAAATTAATAGCGTCGGTTCACGGCAAAAGATGGATCACCCGACGGCGCCCCGTCAGTTACGCAATCTTATTCTGACCCTGCCTTCGGCGATGCCAAAACCAGAACGTGAGTTGTTCAGACTCAGAATGCAGGAAGCGGTTGGTCTGGTATGGAAAGCTCTGGACTGGCATCCTGTCGATGATGACTTTCACACTGCCCAGGCACACACACAGAGTAAACGCCCGATCCCACAAGTCCAGATGGAGTGGGATGAGGCAACCTGTGGTCAGCTGGTATGGCTGTATCATGAAGCCATCGTCAACTATGCCGGGCAGACCGAGCAACTCTTTGAAACTCTGGCGCGTGCTGACAGGCTGATTAACGACACCCCGGGATCCGGTAAAACCTTGCGTGTTGCCTCGGTGGATATTGGTGGCGGGACCACCGATATGGCCATTGTTCAGTACCAGCTGGATGAAGGTCGCGGACGCAATGTAAAAATCACTCCTCGGCTGTTATTCCGTGAGGGCTTTAAAGTGGCCGGAGATGATGTTCTGCTGGATATTATTCAGCACAGCGTCCTGCCATCACTGCAAAATGCGATTCAGCGAGCCGGTGTCGCCGATGCGCCGGGGTTGATGAACGCGTTGTTTGGCGAGGCAATTCGCCAGGAGACTCATGCCATTCTGCGTCAGCAAACCACTCTCCAGCTATTTATTCCGCTGGGGCATGCCATTTTATCGTTCTGGGAAAAGTACGGGGAAGAAACGCCGGATGCCATTCTGGAAAGTACTTTTGGTGAACTGCTCATCCAGCCCCTGACGGTGAATGTCCTCAACTATATTCAACACGCGGTACAACAGGCTCAGGGAGCCAGCGCAACACCATTTGATATTATGGCCGTCCCGCTACAGGCGAATATTGCTCAGCTTCAAGAAGCTTTAGTCAGCGGGAAGTTTGCTTTAACCTCCCCGCTCCAGTCACTGTGTGAGGTTATCAACCTTTATTGCTGTGATGTGCTGCTGATCACCGGGCGTTCTGGCGCGTTACCCGGCATTCAGACACAGTTACGTCATTTGCAGCCGGTGCCGGTCAATCGTATGGTATGGCTCGATAGCTATCCAATGCAGGACGGCTGTCCGTTTACTGATACCGATGCTCGTGGTAATCCGAAGTCAACCGCCGCTATCGGTGCGATGCTCTATAGCCTGGCCAGTGATTTACGTCTGCCACACTTTAATTTTAAAGCTGCAGATATTCAGGCCTATTCCACCATACGTTACCTCGGCGTACTTGAGGAGACGAACCAGTTACATGATGAAAACATCTGGTATCGTGATATCGACCTAGATGACTCACAGGGAGAACTTCCTCCAGACCTTTATTTTCCGCTACGAGGTAATGTGCGCCTGGGATCCCGGCAACTGGATAATGCCCGCTGGCCAGCTACCCCGTTATACAGCTTGACGATTAACTCACCGAGTCTTGCTAAAGCCGTCGCCGGGGACAATGTGCTGAATGTGGCTCTTAAACAGACCACTGATGCAGGATCTTTTGCTCTCGCTAAAGCCTGGTTGTCTGATGGCAGTCAGGTACCACTAGAACAAATCAGCTTTAAACTGAACACGCTCGCCGATAGCGATAACGGTGTGATGCACTACTGGATTGATAATGGGAGCGTGTACCGCAAATGAACCCGACGATAAATACTCTCCATTCACTGATAGACTGGGTCACACAAACCCGCTCAGACAGCCATCAGGTCGATCTGCTGGCAGACAGTCTGCGGATTAACATGCAACGCATAAAATCACGCGTGCGTCGTGTGAATGCATTGCATCAGCAGCCTGTCACGCTAGGCTTTTATGGCCATGCTCAGGCAGGGAAAAATGGTTTACTGGCCGCGTTACAACGCCCGTCTAATGAACGAATAGAAATTATGCTGGGGGATCTGTCACTCGACTATCTGACCCATATTAACCCTGGTAATACGCCGCCTTCGATAGCGGTGCGTTTTTGTCAGACTCCCTTTGTTGAGCTGCCACAGTATCCACTGCGACTGGCCTTATTCAGTGAGTGTGAATTGGTTTATCAGTTTATCAAAGACCATCAACAAGGTGCCGCTCCGCGAACGCTGGCACCCAGCCTGATATCCCAGCGCTTAGACGAGCTGGAAACCCGGTGCCTGCCTGATATTATCCATGCTGATTACGAAGAAGATATCACCCTGGTACTACAGGAATACCGCCGTTTACAGCCTCGTCGTTCGCGGCTTAATGAAGCACTGGAAGCCCGAATTAGCTTACTTGCCCCACGACTGAGTGTGAATGACAGAGCAGAACTGTTTGCGCTGCTGTGGAACGAAGAGCGTGATTTAACACAGAGGTGGTTACGTCTCGCTCTGCTGCTGGAACAACTCGGTCACCCAGATAACGTCCTCGCGCCAGCAAGTCTGCTAGTAGACAACTTTATGTTACCGGTCGAAGGTTTTTTAACCCCCGCCAATCTGCATAATCCTCAGCAACCGGATGATGTGCAAGTCTGCTCGCTGGTCAAAGGAATAGCACGACCACCACTCAGCGTCAGTCAGCAAGACTTGGCGCAGATCTGCGCTGAAGTCATTTTGACGCAGAAATCAGCCCCCTTACTTTCCGGCATTGATTTACTGGATATTCCGCTGCACCAGCTGGACTTATACGCACACCGCATGCAGGTAGATATTTTATTGGTTTGCAATGCTGTGTCCCATATCAGCCAGATCCAGGCAACGGCAAACAGGCTGAATCGCTGGGTAGACAGTACACAAATCACCAGCAATGGCAGTACACCGGGGTTAATATGGGCAATCACCTCGACAGATGCACGGTTTAAAAGTGGCATTAACCTGGATGAAGGAGTTCAACGACAAATCGGTGCCGCCCGCACGCGCTGGGGGGCGTTACAAGCCCAGGACAGCCGGAATATACACTTGCTTCGTGACTGGCTGCAAGAAACCCTGACACCAGAGCGTAAAACCCAGCGCCTGACGGGCCTGGAGCAGGCACTGGAAAAACAGGTCCGCAATCTGTTTCGCAGTCTCACTGAAGTGTATCAGCTCACCCCTGAACAACAACGCCTGCGGGCAGAAGTTCTGGTGCGAACATTACAGACACAGGCGCTAAAGCTGGGATCCTTACAGGCCTGTCTGGTGCCTTCGCGTGAGACATTGAATCAATGCTGGTTACAAACCCATCAACAACAGCAGACCAGACCGGACAACCTGGGGCTGAATATTGATTTATTCGCTAATGAAAGTCTTGATGAAACAGTCGCTTCTGATGAGTGTTCTTACAGTAAGGCGATTTATCATCTGTGGATTAATCACCTGCGTGCGCCGTTGCAGGAAGCAGAAACCCACCTGCCCTCATTACTGGGACCTGAGCAGTGGCATACACTATGTGAAATATTGATTATCACCAGCTATCGACTCGGATTACCGGCATTACTGGAAAGAGTCAGCGATGAACCAAACCGGGAGCTTGCAGTGGCGCGCAGTCATAGTGCACTGGGCGATTTTGTGGCCTGGCTTGGTTATGCTGGTACGCCTTACGAGAAACGCCCCTTAAGCCATGTTAATAAGCAACAAGCTATTTTTGCACCCACTGGCAATCTGGATATTAATCAGCGTCTGAGCAAACTGGGTGAACAACCCCAGCAAACCCATGCCAGCTATGCCTACGACTGGCTGGTGGCGCTGTATACCCGGGGCAGTGAAAATAGCAGTTATCAGGCACCAAACAACCTTAGCGAAACACACCACCAGACACTGTTAAAATTACTGGTGTAATAATTCCTGGCAGGCCCTGTAAAAATCAGGGCCTTGTACCGTATTACGCAACCCTGTAATTAAAAATTCGCAATACTGATCCCTCTCTAGTTTATTCGTTAATTAATGCCATCTAACGTTCAATCTCTTCCCGGTGTAATCAAATCGTAAAATTATTGAATTTATTCAAACGCTTGTATTATGTTCATTCTAAATTTCATACGTTGTCTCTGACGCGTTTTTCTGAAAAATAAAAAAGTGAGAGAGTAATACAGAAATTGATATTGCATTGCGTTTATTCTTCTTCATCAAGGACAGTGAAAGAGGATACATACCATGTCAGATAAGGACGTTCCCGATACGGGTGAATGCCAGAGTATTACCAATCATATGTCGTATTGGGATGATCACGGCCGTATTCATTGGATAGGCATTCAGACTAAACATAAGTCACTCCACGCTAAAGCTCGCTGCTTTTTGCCGCCTGAAAAGATTATTCCGGTGATTTTTATTCCAGGAGTAATGGGGAGCAATTTGATGTCATCAGGGGGAGGATTTGATGATGGCGAGGCTATTTGGCGCGGTGATGGCAAGCTATCTGTCTATAAAAAATGGGCAAACCTGAAGGGTGAGGAACGAAGAAAGCGTTTAAATCCCGATACGACAGAAGTCGATAATCAAGGAGATATCAGCCCCAATATTTATTCGCCCATATCCGATGATGGCAAAAGCTCTTTTGGCACGTTGCTGCCTTCACGAAGAACGCGAGGCTGGGGTGAGGCTCTGGCCCTGAGTT
>CANRKT010000067.1 GCA_947631255.1 uncultured Enterobacteriaceae bacterium | reverse complement strand
CTATGTCTTAATTGCCGCTGAATAAAACAGGCAATTGATATCGCTATTTATCAGGAAGGTTAACTCGCTGAGGTGGAATGACTTGAGTGAACAGCCTTCTATTTGGCTCTGGTGGATCCAGAGCTTCTTCGTGGTGCGAGTCGTGCCGATAACCGCTCTGTCAGCGACCACAGGCATCAATATAAGCTAACCTGTGATGCCAGTACCCTTTCCAGAATCCTTCCCATAGTTGTGAGTCTGCTCAATATTTACGTTAAGGGAGCATTTTCTTAACCTTCTTCAGGATCAATATGGGGCGATATAACATTCTTAGTAATAATGTTATATTCGTCATATTTTGAGCAATCGGGTTGTCACCTTCTTTTGGCCAGTAATATTCAAAAATCACATCCTTTCTCTTGACCTGTCCCTGGTGGGGGATGCTGATTATTTAGCTTATTGCTAGTCGCAGATGTCATAATAAAAGGTAATTAGTGGCGGGTATAAATAGCATTGAAAGTTATATATCGGTGATAAATCAGTTTCCGCAAATTGACTATTGTAAAGCCTACTGAACCCTGCAGCCTTCTCGTCTCTATTGCCAGTCAGGAGACGGTATCTGAACATATCATTAAATAGTTAGATTTCCGGCTATCCATCCTTCGTGAAGAGAACGTTGTTTTATATTCACTGAAAGTGGAATGATACCCTGATGATATTTTACAAGTTTCCTTACGCTAAAAAATGATATGTGAAGAAGTATTGTGATTCTGGGAGCGATTCAATGCTTCTCCCGAGATGTTATCCGAATGTTGTATTATTATGAAAAATTGTCTGATATCACTCTCATAGTTTAGCGCGTCTGGCTATCGGCTTCTGATACCAGAGTCGCTACTGGATTATTTTGGCTGAGGAGCGGTAATAATCATAACTTCCTGATAATGAGTAGGGATAAAGAGGAAAGCTTAAGCAAGTTAGCAGATAAATGAGGGCATTCAGCAGAATAGTGGGGTAATAAATACGCCTTCTTGTTTTTATCCTGGTATTGTTATTTCTGTACAGAACTGACTATAAACCCGCTTGCGAGTATGTGTTATTGCGATGATCCTCGTCAGCGGCACTATAGCAGGCAAGGCCTATGGCTGAATCGCCGTCTGCCAGCGTTGCATTTTTTGAGTGTTATTGTATGTATCAGGAAGGGTTGAATGGGTATCTAAAAATGAAAAATCCCGCCGAAGCAGGATTTTTATAAGCAGCACTTAGGATATTAGAGCAGGAAATCATCCAGTGATTTACCTTGTTCATCTATTGCCTTTTTGATGACAGCAGGAGTGCGGCCCTGGCCAGTCCAAGTTTTGTTTTCGCCGTTTTCATCGACATAATGGTATTTAGCTGGACGAGTAGCACGTTTGCCTTTACCGGCAGTTTTAGCCGCAGCCATGCTGTTCAGTAATTCGTTCGGATCAATACCATCAGCAATCAGCATTTCGCGATATTGCTGTAATTTACGGGTACGCTCTTCAATTTCAGCTGCTGCAGCGCTTTCTTCTTCACGACGCTCATTAACAACAACTTCTAATTTCTCCAGCATTTCTTCCAGAGTTTCAAGAGTACATTCTCTTGCTTGTGCACGCAGCGTACGGATGTTGTTCAGAATTTTAAGTGCTTCGCTCATTTTAGTTATCTCAAGATTATTTATTGGGGTTTGTTGGGATAATAATAGAGGCTTAATTTCCGTTCTGCAATAGGAAATAATGGCGTTGGATAAAAATAAATAGATATATACGCTGTTTTTAAATCTCGATAACTTAAATTGCCAGTAATTTTCCTGAATTTGCTGCCCAGATAATGCATTTTCTAACCATCGCGGCTTTGAACTACGGGCTTGTCATACAACTACATTTAGCATTTAGTGATAAATATAATACTGAACTATTATAGATGCAGGGAACCGTAAACCGATTAAAAATGAAAATAATTTCACTTACTCCCCATGCTGGGGCTTAAATTTAAAGCCTTTTTTAGTTGTCGTTACAATTCAACATAATTACTGGCACTGTATAATGAACAGGATAACCCCTGAGTTTATATATCAGACGATGTTTGCCGGGAGGTTATCCAATACTGATGCAGCCACAGGTTTCCGTCTTCATACTTCAAATAATTTAAGCGTTACCCTCAACCGGCTGATGGTTATTTATACGCATCATTGCGTAAACATTGGGTATGTAAGCAACACATATTATTTTGACTATAAACGCTGTGATACAATCTGACAAAGAAATTTCCATTTAGACTCAGGTGAAAAGTGTAATGGCACAACTCTATTTTTACTACTCGGCAATGAATGCCGGTAAATCGACGGCACTATTACAATCCTCTTACAATTATCAGGAAAGAGGCATGCGCACACTGGTTTATACCGCTGAGATAGATAACCGCTTTGGTGTCGGTAAAGTCAGCTCGCGTATTGGTCTTGCTTCACCCGCTAAACTTTATCATCAGGAAACCGATTTATATGCGGAGATCCACGCTGAACATTTATCTGCGCCTTTACACTGTGTATTAGTGGATGAAAGCCAGTTCTTGACCCGCGAACAGGTTTATTCCTTATCTGATGTAGTTGATGAATTATCTATTCCAGTTTTATGCTACGGATTACGAACTGATTTCCGTGGTGAGCTCTTTACTGGCAGTCACTATCTGTTAGCGCTTTCTGATAAGTTGGTTGAACTTAAAACCATTTGTTTCTGTGGCCGTAAAGCGGGAATGGTATTAAGGTTGGACAGTGAAGGGCGGCCTTATAACGAAGGTGAGCAGGTGATTATTGGCGGTAACGAGCGTTATGTCTCTGTGTGTCGTAAACATTATAAAGAAGCGCGGGCCAGAGGCTCTCTGCGAGATATCCAGATTTAAACGGGCCATAAAGGCGAGGAGGGGCCTGATGTTCCTATCTTCTTTCTTATTTCATGCTTGAGGTCGCCAGAATCATCACCCGGCGCTGTATGACGAGTTCGTCAAAGTGAGCTGTAACCACGTCCAGAAACCTTTTGAAGCTGTCAGAACGGATGCTACAGGGACAGGTATCTAAGTATCAGGAACCAGAGAGCGTTGAACAGAGCTGTAGCCTTCAGATAGCCGATATCATGGCAACAGACTGTGTGAATAACAAAACTCTGCCAGAGTTGAGGATAAGCTCTAGGCGCAGTCAGTAGTCCAGTTATTTTCCGCTATTTTTTTGGCAAACAATAAAAATAAAAACCCCCGCATATCGGAAGGATATACGGGGGTTTACTGTGACGATGATGGTGATACTACATCGCCTTTAATCAGGCATTATTTTTTAGCTTTTTTCTCAACTTTAGGGGCTGCAGCGGCTTCTTTAACCTCTTCAACACCTTCGACAAAATCACGACCGTAGTAGGTATCCAGCAGGATCTGTTTCAGTTCAGAGATCAGTGGGTAACGTGGGTTTGCACCGGTACACTGGTCATCGAACGCGTCTTCAGACAGTTTATCTACATGTGCCAGGAAGTCTGCTTCCTGAACACCCGCTTCGCGGATAGATTTAGGAATACCCAGTTCAGCTTTAATTTCATCCAGCCAGGCCAGCAGTTTCTCAATTTTCACTGCGGTCTTATCGCCGGCAGCGGTCAGACCCAAGTGATCAGCGATTTCAGAGTAACGACGGCGGGCTTGTGGGCGGTCGTATTGACTGAAAGCAGTCTGTTTAGTTGGGTTGTCATTCGCGTTATAGCGGATAACGTTAGAGATAAGCAGGGCGTTTGCCAGACCATGAGGAATATGGAACTGTGAACCCAGTTTATGTGCCATTGAGTGACATACCCCTAAGAAGGCGTTAGCAAACGCAATCCCGGCGATAGTCGCTGCACTGTGAACACGTTCACGTGCAACGGGATCTTTAGCACCAAATTTATAAGAGTTAGGCAGGTTGTCTTTAAGCAGTTTCAGCGCTTGCAGAGCCTGGCCATCAGAGAATTCACTAGCCAGTACAGAAACATAAGCTTCCAGGGCGTGAGTTACCGCATCCAGACCACCGAAGGCACACAGTGATTTCGGCATATCCATCACCAGGTTAGCATCAACAATTGCCATATCTGGTGTCAAGGCATAGTCAGCCAGTGGATATTTTTGTCCGGTTTCATCGTCGGTTACAACAGCAAATGGTGTTACTTCAGAACCGGTACCGGAAGTGGTGGTAATGGCAATCATCTTGGCTTTAACACCCATTTTCGGGAATTTATGGATACGTTTACGGATATCCATAAAGCGTAGCGCCAAGTCTTCAAAGTGGGTTTCTGGATGTTCGTACATCACCCACATGATTTTAGCTGCATCCATTGGGGAACCACCACCCAGCGCGATAATCACATCTGGTTTGAATGAATGCGCTAATTCAGCACCTTTACGTACGATGGCCAGTGTTGGGTCAGCTTCTACTTCGAAGAAGACTTCAGTTTCAACACCGGCAGCTTTTAAGACAGAAGTGATTTGGTCAGCATAACCGTTATTAAATAAGAAACGGTCGGTAACAATCAGTGCACGTTTATGACCATCGGTAACCACTTCGTCTAGCGCGATTGGCAGCGAACCGCGGCGGAAGTAGATAGATTTCGGAAGTTTATGCCACAGCATATTCTCTGCTCTCTTAGCCACGGTTTTTTTGTTGATCAGGTGTTTTGGACCTACGTTCTCAGAGATGGAGTTACCCCCCCAGGAACCACAACCCAGTGTCAGAGAAGGTGCCAGTTTGAAGTTATACAGGTCACCGATGCCCCCCTGAGAAGCAGGGGTGTTAATCAGAATACGTGCCGTTTTCATTTTATCGCCAAAGAACTTCACGCGCTCAGGCTGGTTATCCTGGTCGGTGTACAAGCAAGAGGTATGACCGATACCTCCCATTTCAACCAGTTTTTCTGCTTTCACCACCGCGTCGTCGAAGTTTTTTGCGCGATACATAGCAAGGGTTGGTGACAGTTTTTCATGAGCAAAAGGTTCAGACTCATCAACGTCAGTTACTTCACCAATCAGAATTTTGGTGTTTGCCGGAACACTAAAGCCTGCCAGTTCGGCAATTTTTGGTGCTGGCTGACCCACGATAGCCGCATTCAGTGCACCATTTTTCAGAATGATATCCTGAACAGCTTTGAGTTCTTTACCTTGCAGTAAATAGCCACCGTGCTCTTCAAAACGCTTACGGACAGCTGCATAGGCTTCATCAACCACGATAACCGACTGTTCAGAAGCACAGATAACGCCGTTATCGAAGGTTTTTGACATCAGAATAGAAGCAACAGCACGTTTGATATCCGCAGTTTCGTCAATAACCACCGGCGTATTACCGGCGCCTACACCGATAGCAGGTTTACCAGAGCTGTATGCTGCTTTAACCATACCAGGCCCACCCGTTGCCAGAATCATATTGATATCTGGGTGATGCATCAGAGCGTTAGACAGTTCAACAGAGGGTTGGTCAATCCAGCCAATCAAGTCTTTTGGCGCACCGGCGGCAATAGCTGCTTGCAGCACGATGTCAGCGGCTTTATTGGTTGCATCTTTTGCCCGAGGGTGTGGAGAGAAAATGATAGCGTTACGCGTTTTAAGGCTGATTAAAGATTTAAAAATAGCGGTAGAGGTTGGGTTAGTGGTTGGAACAATCCCGCAGATAATACCGATAGGTTCAGCGATGGTAATGGTACCGAAGGTGTCATCTTCAGACAGAACGCCACAGGTTTTTTCATCTTTATAGGCGTTATAGATATATTCTGAAGCAAAGTGGTTCTTGATGACTTTGTCTTCCACGATGCCCATGCCAGATTCCGCAACGGCAAGTTTTGCCAGTGGGATACGGGCATCGGCTGCAGCCAGAGCGGCAGCACGAAAAATTTTATCAACTTGCTCCTGAGTGAAATTGGCATATTCACGCTGGGCTTTCTTCACGCGTTCTACAAGGGCGTTCAGTTCCGCGATATTAGTAACAGCCATGATGCTCTCCTGATTTTGTTAAACTTTTTAGTAAATAGGCAGTGCAAACTCAAAGTATAGCCAGCAAAAAAAGATAATGTGCTAATAAAACAATGTTAATGAAGTTCTATTAAATATTCCGCGTATTTACTAAAAAGTCTTGATTTTTTCGAACAGGTCACTCGCACGCTTTTAGCGTTTAACCTGTTCTCAAGACTAGCGATTTTCTGAGGGAAGTTATATGATCTATGTCACATAATCTTGCAGCTGACTCCATTCAGCTTGTATTGTGCGAGTCTTTGAAATCACATAGAAAAATGTTCACAAGCTGGTTAACTTTTTAATGCTATAACTTAACATCTTTGCAACAAATCAACCCTGTCGGCTCATACTTTAAATTAGGAAGGCTTTATATTCTTAAGAATATAGCCGTAGAGAGGGATTTCTATTACATTACGCGGGTCTTTAGAGCTATTTTCATTTTGTGGAGCTACGTGTGACAGAATCTTTTTTAGATTTTTCCACTTATATTAAATTTTTTATCGGGCTGTTTGCCTTGGTCAACCCGGTAGGTATTATTCCGGTCTTTATTAGTATGACCAGTTACCAGAGCGCTGCAGCAAGAAATAAAACCAATCTCACTGCCAATCTCTCAGTGGCAATCATACTCTGGATCTCGTTATTCCTCGGCAACAGTATTCTGCAACTTTTTGGTATTTCAATCGACTCTTTCCGTATTGCGGGCGGTATCTTGGTTGTGACCATTGCGATGTCCATGATCAGTGGTAAGTTGGGAGAAGATAAACAGAACAGGCAAGAGAAGTCCGAAAATGTCATTCGCGACAGTGTTGGCGTTGTCCCGCTTGCTTTGCCTTTAATGGCAGGGCCGGGGGCGATTAGCTCAACCATTGTCTGGGGAGTCCGCTATAGCGACTGGTGGCATTTACTGGGCTTTACCTTGGCGATTGCACTGTTTGCTTTTAGCTGTTGGACGCTGTTTCGCATCGCCCCTTGGCTGGTGCGTATGTTAGGGCAGACGGGCATCAACGTGATAACCCGTATAATGGGCTTATTGTTGATGTCACTGGGCATTGAATTTATTGTTACTGGGGTAAAATCCATTTTCCCTGGACTTTTGGGATGATTTGACGGCGTGAAGGTGATTATCCTGCCCTGTGATCTGTTTTCCAGTTGCTGCCACTGTGCAGCATCTGGAGACAAATAATTTCAGGTTGAAACGCTGCGCTATAAGCGATTCATTTGTTGTAACGACACAAAATGCTCGAAAAGAACCGTTTCGAGAAATTCACAGATATCACACTCTTCAGTCATGTAACTTCTTTCACATTAAAAAATATTTCATATTTTATTGATTTAAAATCATTTTTTATTTTCTCTATTGTTTATCATCTTGCCGGCAATAAAAATAAAGAGAATTACTTAACAAATCTGCAAATTGTATTGGCGGCGGCGCCATGCTTTTGGTACAAAATAAATCTCTCCGGAATCATTGTTTTTTGGTTGAGAATGATACTAAAGACGTTTTTTGGTCTATGGAATCGTCTGTTTATTACTCACGACCACGCAATCGATGGGTAACATGAAATTGACGATGAGCTCGCCATAAGAATGACTCAAAAATAAAGTCGATGATAGCACGCAGTACTGGCCTGTTGTCCTTACTAATAGTCTCCTCTTGTGTAAGGTCAAGCGGAATGGGTAATAACAAGTTGACGAATTGATCAACAATGATAATGAGTGAAGTACCAACAATATGACAATAATTTCTAAAAAAAGCTTAATTGCAGTGAGCATTGTGAGTGCGCTAATCACTGGTCATGTAGCGATAGCTGCCGACGTTCCGGCGGGTGTCACTCTGGCTGAAAAACAGACACTGGTACGTAACAATGGCTCTGAAGTTCAGTCTCTGGATCCACATAAAATTGAAGGCGTGCCTGAGTCTAATGTCAGCCGCGATCTTTTTGAAGGTCTGGTTCTCAGTGGCGTGGATGGAAAACCGGTTCCTGGTGCCGCGGAAAAATGGGAAAACAAAGACGGTAAAGTGTGGACCTTCCATTTGCGTAAAGATGCCAAATGGTCAGATGGCCAGCCTGTTACCGCAAATGATTTTGTTTATAGCTGGCGTCGGCTGGCCGATCCGAATACGGCCTCTCCGTATTCCAGTTATTTACAATACGGTCATGTGGCGAATATCAACGATATTATCGCCGGTAAAAAACCGACCAGCGATCTGGGCGTAAAAGCGCTGGATGACTATACCCTTGAAGTCACACTGGATGAGCCTGTCCCGTATTTCTATAAACTCCTCGTTCACCCATCAATGTCCCCAGTACCGCAGCGTGCTGTTGAAAAATACAATGAAAAATGGACACAACCGGGTAATATCATCACTAACGGTGCCTATAAATTAAAAAACTGGGTTGTTAACGAGCGCATCGTACTGGAACGTAATCCTGACTACTGGGATAACGGCAAAACAGTCATTAATCAGGTCACTTACCTGCCGATCGCTTCAGAAGTGACGGACGTTAACCGTTATCGCAGCGGCGAAATCGACATGACTTATAACAACATGCCGATTGAGCTGTTCCAGAAACTGAAGAAAGAAATTCCCGAAGAAGTGCGCGTATCTCCATATCTGTGTACTTATTACTATGAAGTAAACAACGCTAAAGCCCCCTTTACCGACCCGCGTGTTCGTACCGCGCTGAAGCTGGCAATAGATCGCGATATTATTGTTAATAAAGTTAAAAACCAGGGTGACTTACCAGCTTATGGTTTCACGCCTCCTTATATCGATGGCGCTGATCTGACTGAGCCAGAATGGTTTGGCTGGACACAAGAAAAACGTAATGAAGAAGCCAAAAAACTGCTGGCTGAAGCGGGGTATAGCAAAGACAAACCGCTGACTTTCAATCTTTTGTATAACACCTCTGATCTGCATAAAAAGCTGGCGATTGCTGCTTCTTCTATCTGGAAGAAAAACTTAGGTGTGGATGTGAAACTTGAGAACCAGGAGTGGAAAACGTTCCTCGACTCACGTCGCCAGGGTAACTATGACGTTGCTCGTGCTGGATGGTGTGCTGACTACAATGAGCCAACTTCATTCTTAAATGCTCTAAAATCTGATAGCTCCAATAACTTTACCGGTTATAAGAGCGCGGAATTCGATAAACTCGTTGAAGCGGCCCTGGCTGCAACCTCAGAAGAGCAACGTTCAGATTTTTATAACAAGGCTGAACAGCAAGCCGACAAAGACTCAGCGCTTGTTCCGGTGTTCTATTACGTAAACGCTCGCTTGGTTAAACCTTGGGTCGGCGGTTACACCGGTCAAGATCCACAGGATAATGTGTATGTGAAGGATCTGTACATTATTAAACATTAATGGCAAATCGTGGGGAAGTCCGCCGTGTATTTATACGCGGCAGACTTCCCCATCGTGTCTTATTTACATCGCACTATAAAGGCACAGGCCAGAAGGTATGGGCAATGTTAAAATTTATTCTACGTCGTTGTCTGGAAGCCATTCCGACACTTTTTATTCTTATCACTATTTCTTTCTTTATGATGCGCCTGGCACCCGGAAGTCCGTTTACCGGAGAACGTGCGTTACCGCCAGAGGTACTGGCGAATATTGAAGCGAAATATCATTTAAATGATCCGATTTATCTCCAGTATTTTAATTATTTAAAACAACTGGGGCAGGGTGATTTTGGGCCGTCATTTAAATACAAGGACTATTCAGTCAATGATTTGGTCGCTGCGAGTTTTCCGGTTTCTGCGAAGCTCGGGCTGGCGGCATTCTTAATGGCTATTGTGCTCGGTGTTTCGGCTGGGGTGGTGGCCGCTCTGAAGCAAAATACCAAGTGGGATTTTACCGTGATGGGGTTTGCCATGACGGGGGTCGTTATTCCAAGCTTTGTCGTCGCACCTCTTTTGGTGCTGATATTTGCGATAGATTTAAAATGGTTTCCCGGAGGCGGCTGGAATGGCGGAGCGACGAAATATATTATTCTGCCGATGACCGCACTGTCACTGGCTTATATCGCCAGTATTGCGCGTATCACGCGTGGTTCAATGATAGAAGTACTGCACTCGAACTTTATTCGCACGGCAAGAGCTAAAGGTTTACCGATGCGACGCATTATTCTGCGTCATGCACTCAAACCGGCCTTATTGCCAGTACTCTCTTATTTAGGTCCTGCATTTGTCGGTATTATTACTGGTTCGATGGTTATTGAAACCATCTTTGGCTTGCCGGGTATCGGTCAGTTATTTGTTAACGGCGCACTAAACCGTGATTATTCATTGGTTTTAAGCCTGACCATTTTGGTGGGGGCGCTGACGATTCTGTTTAACGCTATCGTCGATGTGTTATACGCCGTTATCGATCCGAAAATCCGATACTAATGCTGGAGTGGTAATCATGTTAACCAAGAAAAATACCGAAGCGGTCGGTAACTTCAGCGAACAGCTTGAGGTAGAGGGACGTAGTCTCTGGCAGGACGCTCGCCGTCGTTTTATCCATAACCGGGCGGCTGTAACCAGTTTAGTGATTTTATTTATTATCGCTTTGTTTGTTACCGTCGCGCCGATGTTGTCCCCATTCACCTATTACGATGCTGATTTTGGCATGATGTCTGCCGCACCAGAAACGGAGACCGGTCACTACTTTGGTACTGACTCATCTGGACGTGACTTGCTGGTTCGTGTGGCTGTGGGCGGGCGTATTTCCCTGATGGTGGGTGTTGCCGCGGCGTTAGTCGCGGTACTGGTCGGTACGCTCTACGGTTCTCTTGCCGGTTATGTGGGTGGGAAAACCGACTCGGTGATGATGCGTTTGCTGGAAATACTCAACTCCTTCCCGTTTATGTTCTTTGTCATTCTGCTGGTGACCTTTTTTGGACAAAATATCCTGCTGATATTTGTGGCAATAGGCATGGTGTCCTGGCTTGATATGGCACGTATTGTTCGTGGCCAGACGCTGAGTCTTAAACGTAAAGAGTTTATTGAAGCGGCTCAGGTAGGCGGTGTATCTACCCTGAAAATTGTTGTGCGCCATATCGTGCCTAATGTACTGGGTGTGGTGGTGGTTTACGCTTCTCTGCTGGTGCCGAGCATGATCTTGTTTGAATCTTTCCTGAGTTTCCTGGGTTTGGGAACGCAGGAACCGCTCAGTAGCTGGGGAGCGTTACTCAGCGATGGTGCTAACTCGATGGAAGTGTCCCCATGGTTACTGCTGTTCCCTGCCAGTTTCCTCGTAGTGACACTATTTTGTTTCAACTTTATCGGCGATGGCCTGCGTGATGCCCTCGATCCGAAAGACAGATAAGGAGGTCCGCTATGAGCATGACAAATACCTCAGCGAAGACCACTTTGCTTAATCAAAAAGACGTATTACTGGATGTAAAGGATCTCCGTGTCAATTTTTCTACCCCTGACGGTGATGTTACAGCAGTAAATCATTTGAATTTCAGTCTGTCGGCCGGCGAAACGCTGGGTATTGTAGGTGAGTCCGGCTCTGGTAAATCGCAAACTGCTTTTGCTCTGATGGGGTTACTGGCCGCGAATGGGCATGTGGGCGGCTCAGCGAAATTTAATGGCAGTGAACTGCTCAATATCCCAGAGGCTCAGTTGAATCGCCTGCGTGCTGAGCAGATAGCCATGATTTTTCAGGATCCGATGACGTCGCTGAATCCCTATATGCGGGTCGGTGAACAGTTGATGGAAGTCCTGATACTGCATAAAAAAATGAGCAAGGCCCAGGCATTTGAAGAGTCGTTGCAGATGCTTGATGCGGTAAAAATGCCTGAAGCCCGTAAGCGTATGGCGATGTACCCACATGAATTTTCTGGTGGTATGCGTCAGCGCGTCATGATAGCGATGGCGTTATTATGCCGTCCAAAACTCCTGATTGCCGATGAACCGACAACCGCGCTGGATGTTACCGTTCAGGCGCAAATAATGACGTTATTGAATGAGCTAAAACGCGAATTTAATACTGCAATTATTATGATAACCCATGATTTAGGCGTGGTTGCGGGTATTTGCGATAAAGTGTTGGTGATGTATGCCGGGCGTACCATGGAATATGGCAGTGCACGCGAGGTGTTTTATAACCCAGTGCATCCTTATTCAATGGGTTTGCTGAACGCAGTGCCGCGTCTCGACACCGAAGGTGAGTCATTACAGACTATCCCTGGAAATCCACCGAACTTATTACGTTTACCCTCGGGTTGTCCTTTCCAGCCTCGTTGTCCGTATGCGATGGAGAAATGTACGACCTCTCCGCCATTAGAAATGTTTGGTGAAGGGCGTTTGCGTTCCTGCTTTAGAGCAGTGGAGGAGTTAGTATGAGTTCCCTCGCTGAAGAAAGAAAAGTCCTGCTGGAAGTCAAAGATTTAAAAGTCCACTTCACCATTAAAGACGGTAAACAGTGGTTCTGGAAACCCGCCAAAACACTGAAAGCTGTTGATGGTGTCTCGCTGCGATTGTATGAAGGTGAAACCTTAGGTGTGGTCGGGGAGTCGGGGTGCGGTAAATCAACCTTCGCTCGTGCAATTATCGGTCTGGTAAAAGCAACCGAAGGGCGCGTTACCTGGCTGGGAAAAGACTTACTGGGCATGAATGCCGATCAATGGCGTGACGTTCGTAGTGACATCCAGATGATCTTTCAGGATCCGCTGGCATCCCTGAACCCACGGATGAATATTGGCGATATTATTGCCGAACCTTTACTGACCTATCATCCCAAAATGCCGCGCCAGGAAGTGCAAGAACGCGTCAAAGCGATGATGATGAAGGTCGGTTTACTCCCCAACTTGATTAACCGTTATCCGCATGAGTTTTCTGGTGGACAGTGTCAGCGTATCGGCATTGCGCGTGCACTTATTCTGGAGCCGAAACTGATTATTTGTGATGAACCGGTATCAGCGCTGGATGTTTCAATTCAGGCTCAGGTCGTTAACCTGTTACAGCAGTTACAGCGGGAAATGGGGTTGTCGTTAATCTTCATTGCTCACGACCTGGCAGTAGTAAAACATATTTCAGATCGTGTATTGGTGATGTATCTGGGCCATGCGGTGGAGCTGGGAACCTATGACGAGGTTTATCGTGATCCTCTGCATCCCTATACTAAAGCCTTGATGTCTGCGGTACCGATACCGGATCCTGATTTAGAGAAAAATAAGGTTATCCAGTTGCTGGAAGGGGAATTACCTTCACCTATCAATCCACCTTCAGGTTGTGTATTCCGTACCCGCTGTCCGATTGCCGGACTCGAGTGTGCAATCACCCGTCCAGTGCTTGAGGGGAGCTTCCGTCATGCAGTTTCTTGCCTGAAGGTTGACCCGTTATAGACTGATTCGGGAACGAAGGTGCAGTGAACACTAACAGAATAGAACACTGCGTTCTCAGCAGTTGATTGAACCCTTGTCTCAGGCTGGCTGAGGCAAGGGTGTGCAGTGTCGAGTTGATCAACGGATTGAAGATATAACCCAATACCGCATTGAGAGGCTTATTAATAATCACTACCAATCCGTTGTTTTTCAGCGTTTAATAACCCTCAGGTTAACTCCGGCTATTGAATCTCTGGCTGGGCATTATTGCTGGTCTTTTTTATCTGTGAGGCTCTCTGTGCTCAGGCATTTTTCATCTTTTCGCCGTCTGATGTATCGTTATCTCTTCGATCAGGCAACACGCTCAGGACGCTGCGTGGAAGCATTTTGTGGCATATTAGCGCTACTGAGTGTGGTGGTTATCTTTATTGAGTCCAGTATCGGTAAAGACATTAATCTTAGTCTGGATGAATGGTATGTCTTTATTGGCGTAGAATTGTTTTTTACGCTGATATTTACGCTAGAGTATATTTTGCGAGTGATCAGTTGGCCAAAACCGGCGCGTTATATCTTTAGTTTCTGGGGTTTTATAGATCTTGCGACTACGATACCGCTTTATGTGCTGTGGCTGTGGCCAGAATTCTCCGTTCATTATTATTTCGCCTGGCGGTCGATGCGGGCTATCCGTGTATTACGTATTTTGAAATTACTACGTTATATGCCCGCTTTGCAAAGTCTCAAACAAAGCATTATTAATGCCAGCCACCAGTTGATCCTCTTTTTCTCGTTCATTATCGTGGTTATGGTGGCATCAGGCGCGATGATGTTCGCAATAGAAGGGCAGGCCAACGGTTTTGATAGTCTGGGCGCGTCGGTCTACTGGGCGATAGTAACGGTTACCACGGTAGGCTATGGTGATATCGTGCCGCATACGGCATTAGGGCGTTTTATGGCTTCGGTACTGATATTAGTGGGTTACTCCGTGGTTGCGATCCCAACCGGTATTCTGACGGCACAAATGTCACAAGACTTGCAGAAGAAAAATCGTCAAAGAGCTTGTACCCGCTGTCATGAGGATGAACACGATCCCAGCGCACACTACTGTAAAACCTGCGGAGAACACTTGTCGGTACTTGAGAAAAAATAGCTGGCCAAGTTACCGAGAAAAAAGCGATTTAAAGAGGGGGGAACCATGGTTTCCCCCTCTTCATATCTGTTGGTGTTACTCACGCCATAGAATATGGCATAACTTATGATCTTTCTCACGGCATAACAGAATACGCGCGAAAATATCATTAATTTCTTCGCCGTCATTTTCCGCAAGACCAATGACCACTTCTGCAAAAAAGTCTGGATTCAGGTCAAAATCAACATGTTCATTCCAGTCTTCTGCCGGATCAAATAGCTCAGCACCACCGCGTTCTTCAAACTGTAAGTTAAATAAAATGATATCTGCAGGATCCAGATTATCACCTGCCAGCTCAAGAAAAATATCGTACGCCTGTTCTAAAGTTTCATCTTCAGTCAGGCGGTTATTTAAGTCCATATCGGATTCCATCTCTATACTCACTTATCGGATGCTCAGGCACACTTTTACAGTAATGGACTAAAGAAGTAAAATAATCGCTCAGTCGCTCGGTGCCAGAATGGACGTTTCTTCCACTCTTCTGGGTCAAGCAAGCGGGAACGAGAAATATAGTCGCTCTGAACCGCAGCAAGATCACTGGCAAAACCAACATCATCAATGGCCAGGGTAATTTCCAGGTTAAGCCACAAACTCCGCATATCAAGGTTAACTGTTCCGACCAGACTAAGCTGGCCGTCGACCAGAATACTCTTGGTATGTAACAGTCCGCCTTCAAACTGATAAATTTTTACGCCTGCCTCTAATAATTCACTAAAGAAGGCTCGGCTCGCCCAGTCCACCAGAACGGAATCATTTTTACGTGGCAGAATGATACTGACTTCCACTCCGCGCTGTGCGGCGGCGCAAATAGCATGTAACAAGTTATCACTCGGAACCAGATAAGGCGTGGTCATAATTAAATATTTCCGCGCTGCGTAGGTGGCTGTCAACAATGCCTGATGAATTAAGTCTTCCGGGAAGCCAGGGCCTGAAGCAATGGTATGAATAGTATGCCCGGTTGCCTCTTCAAACGGCATGATGTTCTGGTCTGGAGGAGGGGGCAGAATACGTTTCCCGGTTTCCACTTCCCAGTCACAGGAGTAGACAATACCCATGGCGCTGGTCACCGGACCTTCCATTCGCGCCATTAAATCTATCCACTGGCCGACATTCGCATCTTGTTTAAAGTAGCGGGGATCAACCATATTCATACTGCCAGTATAGGAAATGAAGTTGTCTATCATCACCATTTTTCGGTGCTGGCGTAAATCCATACGGCGCAGGAAAGCACGCATCAGATTCACTTTTAATGCCTCGACCACTTCAATTCCGGCAGTGCGCATTTTTTTCGCCCAAGGGCTACGGAAAAAGGCTTTGCTTCCCGCGGAGTCGAGCATCAGACGACAATAGACACCTCGTCTGGCTGCTGCCATCAGAGCCTCTGCGACTTGGTCTGCCATGCCGCCGGGTTGCCAGATATAGAACACCATCTCGATTTTATGCCGGGCTAGCTGAATATCCCGGATCATGGCGTTCATGGTATCTTCAGACTCAGTGAACAATTGCAGCTGATTGCCTTTAATACCTGCAATCCCCTGACGATATTCACACAACTTGAAGAGATTAATGGCAGCGTCACTATTATCTTTGGCGAAGATACGATCGTACGCCTTGAGATCATGAAGCCATTTTTTCGTTGATGGCCACATTGCCCGGGCACGTTCAGCACGTTTTTTACCCAAGTGAAGTTCGCCGATCAGCAGATAAGTCACGACCCCCACTAACGGCAGGATGTGAATTATCAGTAACCAAGCCATGGTTGACGTCGCTGGACGACGCTTCATTAAGACGCGTAACGTGACAGCTGCGACGATCAGCCAGTATCCCAGAATAATAACCCAGCTTATTATGCTAAAAAAAGTTGTCATGCGCTAAAAAATCCCGTTAAAGCGTGAAAAACAAACGAGCAGGCAGGGTTGTTGCTTTTATCGATTTAAAAAACTCGTAAAACGAGTGGTTTGCCTGATGGATGACTCTATAATAGCGGGTCTTCTTCAAAAAACAGAGTCATAAAAATGAGACGTAGCAAAACTGAAGTCGGACGCTGGCGTATGCTGCGTCAGCAACAACGTCGCAGATCACGCTGGCTGGAAAGTCAGTCCCGTCGTAATTTGCGCATTTATGCCATTCGTAAGCAAGGAATCAATCAGCAGCGTAATTCGCTGTTATTTGCTATCCGTGACCGCTAAGTCACACATACACCAGCTAAACACCGTGTTTTGTCGGGCTTCCTGTTGCTAAATTTGCTACATCGCTACAGAGCCACAGTTTCATCACTGCTCTGGTAGGACATACTGCTCTTTTTGACTCCGGCACCTCTCACTGCTCTTCAGCCCACTGAGCCAGTGTCAGGGAGATAAACTTCGGTCCATTATCCATGCGGAGTTTTAATGGATAGTCACGACTTGAGACGATTCTTTCCAATACTCTTACTGTGTGCTGAGCAGGGATACTGACATACCGGAGAAAATTGGACACAGGGCTAAAAAATTAATGGGTATCTGAACGTTTAAATAGCCCTTGCCTTATTATTGTAACGTGTTGTTTTTTAATGGTTTGCTGTGTTTTTCAGAAAACTTTCTTAAACGGTTTTACCACGACGTTTTCGTAAACGCCGGCCTCAACGTAAGGGTCGTTTTCAGCCCAAGTCTGGGCTTCGGACAGTGAGGAAAATTCGGCAATCACTGTTGAACCAGTAAAACCTGCCGCACCTGGATCATTACTGTCTACAGCTGGGAGTGGACCTGCGGTCAGTAAACGACCTTCATCGCGCAGCACTTGTAAACGGGCAAGGTGAGCCGGGCGGGCTGCGAGACGCTTTTCCAGAGAGTTCGCAATATCCTGAGCAAAAATAACGTATAACATAGACAGATCCTAAGTCGATTAGAGATTAAAATACAGTAAGTTAATGGTAACTGAACTGCAAATGAAAAATAAATAGCCTGTTAAATGTGATCTGTCCTTCGTTGATTTTTCTGCATCAAGGAACAAAGAAGTATGTTTTAATCCCTGTGTTGTTGAATATGATTGCTATTTGCATTTAGAATTACCTTCCCTTGGCTAAATTGAAAACATTATGACGTCAATGCACCTTGATATACCTCACCGCTTTCCATGGTCAACCGTACTGTCCGTCAGCCTCCACGGTGCCGTTATCATTGGGCTTCTTTACGTCTCGGTGAATCATGACGTTGAACTACCCACTCAGGCACCGGCGCAGGTTATCAGTGTGAGTATGGTGGCCCCTTCAGCTCTCGAACCGCCCACACCAGAAGTTGTGGCGCCGCCCCCACCACCGGAGCCTGTTGTAGAGCCTGAGCCGGAACCAGAACCCGAGCCGATACCGGAGCCGCCAAAAGAGGTGCCTGTGGTTATCGAAAAACCGAAGCCCAAACCAAAGCCCAAACCGAAGCCGAAGCCCGTACCTGAGAAAAAAGTGGAGCCGGCAAAGCCGGTCACTAAACCGACACCGAAACCAGCCGTACCTACTCAGACGGCACCGGTCACTCAGGCTCCTCCGGCACAAGCTGCAGCCCCGACGATATCAGCAGCGAAGGTTCCATCAGCATCTGCCACCAGTGGGCCACGTGCGGTGTCACGCAATGAGCCTCAGTATCCATCGCGCGCCTTTGCCTTGCGTCAGGAAGGCCGGGTCAGTGTTAAGTTTGACGTTGATGCTAATGGCGGAGTGGGTAATGTGGAGATCCTCTCTGCTAAACCACGCAATATGTTTGAACGTGAAGTGAAGCAGGCGATGAAAAAATGGCG
>CANRKT010000066.1 GCA_947631255.1 uncultured Enterobacteriaceae bacterium | reverse complement strand
CTGAGAGATTACGGATTTTTGCACAGCTACTAGATCGTTCAACCGATCATTTCAGGCTTAACTGATCGGCATTACGCCATAAGGCGCCCTTTTTTACAGATTAAGAGGTAAGGTTCTATCCTCTTTGCTGTCCGTTAAATTAGAACTGGTAAACCAGACCTAAAGCAACGACGTTGTCAGTATTGATACCGGCAGTTTTGGTAAACTCATTGTTGTCTAACAGGTTGATTTTATAGTCAACGTAGGTAGACATGTTTTTGTTGAAGTAGTAGGTTGCGCCAATATCAACATATTTCAACAGGTCCTGGTTACCATAGTCCTGGCCGCCATGATTACTGTTGATGCTCTTACCTTTAGATTGCAGGTAAGCGATGGATGGACGCAGACCGAAATCAAACTGGTACTGTGCTACTAATTCGATGTTCTGTGCTTTGTTCGCAAAACCTGCGATTGCTGAATCTTTACCAAAACGAGTTGCGTTATAGGTCTGAGTATACTGAGCAGCAAGGTAGATGTTGTTTGCATCGAACTTCATACCACCGGTGTAGGTAGTTGCATCTTTGCCTTCACCGTAAGCCAGGTTGTTCTGAGCAGAAGTACGCTTAGAGCTAGAGATAGCAGTACCGATGCTGATACCTTCACCCAGATCATAGGTCAAAGCACCGCCGAAACCGTCACCGTTTGCATTCAACGGAGTGCGGTTACCGCCTTCTGAACTATTATCGCTGTTTTTGCCCTGGTATTGCAGCGCGAACGCCAGGCCATCAACCAGACCAAAGAAGTCAGAGTTACGATAAGTCGCTACGCCACCAGCACGAGACTGCATGAAGTTATCTGCGCCATACGCATCACCGCCGAATTCAGGCAGAACGTCAGTCCATGCAGTAACATCATAAACAACACCGTAGTTACGACCGTAGTCGAAAGAACCCATATCACCGAATTTCAGACCAGCAAATGCCAGACGAGTGGTGTTTTTAGAGGTGCTTTCGTCAGTGTTGCCTTTAATTTCATATTCCCACTGACCATAACCAGTCAGTTCGTCTTGGATCTGGGTTTCACCTTTCAAACCCATGCGGAAGTAAGTTTTATCGCCGTCATCTGCTTTATCTTTAGAGAAATGATGCTGAGCGTTTACTTTACCGTACAGATCTAATTTGTTGCCATCTTTGTTGTAAATTTCAGCAGCCTGAGCTGCGCCAGCTACCAGCAATGCTGGTACCAGAAGGGATAGAGCTTTAAGTTTCATATTATTACCCTCTATTGTTATATGCCTTTTTATTTACCACTGCGCGATGATCAGCGTATTAACCATCAGGCGCACACATTGTCCGAAACAAAAAGGAAATAATCCAATAGCTTTATGATACGAAAACTAAATATATGTTTCATTCATCACTATAGATGTAACCAAATGTTAATAGCAGGGAACTATTTTAATTTTTCCGCTAACTATAATATTCGCACTAATAGTCAAAAAATAATTAAATGACAAATTATCAACGACTTAAAAATAAACAAAAATTTAGCACTGAATGACAATAATTTTGTTTAATTCACCCATAAAATTGCCCCTGCTATCATCATTAGTTTTATTTATTATCGTCATTCGAATCTGAATGTCATTTCACGTTTTTTAATGCCGGATGTTCATATCCGGTTTTTTTTTACCTTTTATTACATTCCCACATTATTTCCCTGAATATCCTTTCTTATCTGATGATTAACCCATCGTTTAATTTCTTATAATTGATGTTACTCGTTCTCTTCTCCCTGATGAATTTTTAACGTCTGGAGAAGCTATTTTTATATCTGCACTCACAGTATTCAGACTAAAAAAATACTTATGCCATTTTTTGCCTTCATTTATTGCCAAATTAGTCCTAAAATTATAGTGCGCGGGTTTTTTATCAGACCTTTATGCTGTTTTCAGTGTCTATGATATCCATGCTGCAAAAGAAGAGTGCAGGTATGTTTATTGTTCGACGACATGGAAAGATTTACGGTATTCTGTTACGTCGTCCGGCATGGTTTTAACCCACTTTATAATGGCGAACTACGCCTGGTTGTGCATAAATAATGGATCAATCTGAGAACGCTTCTGTTAACAAGGTTTCGTTTTTTTCTGGCAAAATTACACATTTTTTTTTGTTGCTGATAGTGGTGCTCGTGATCACGCTCGGCGCCATGCTACAAAGCGCAGCCACTAACTGGATAGCAGCGAAAAGCGAACAGGTTATCAGTATTGCCGATGCGCTCAATAAACGGGTGGAGACATACCGTTATGCAACATGGCAGCTGTATAACAATATTACTGTTGACCCAACGCCTCCTGATGAAAACATGCAGGAGGTACGCCTGCGCCAGGACATCTATTATTTAGAAAAACCACGCGTCAAAACAGAAGCGCTTATCTTTGGCACCCACGATAATGCAACGATTGGTATAACACAGCAGATTTCTCGCTATCTGGATACACTCTGGGGCGGGGAAGACAACTCTTGGTCGATGTACTACTTAAATGGCCTTGATAACAGTTTAACTCTCGTCTCTACCCTACCGCTGAGGGATATTTTATCTGGGTTCCGTGACTCCATTCTTGCTTCAATTATCGACTCACGTCGGGCAGAAATGTTACACCAGGCTAATGTGCTGGATGAACGTGAAAGTTTCTCTTCATTACGTCAACTCAACTGGCAGAACATTCATTACTTTACTCTACGAACGACATTTAACCAGCCTGGACATCTGGCGACTGTCGTCGCATTTGATCTACCTATCAATAACTTACTTCCACCTAAAATGTCTCCGGATAATTTTCGGATTCAGCCTGATAGTTCGACAGGACAACTCACGCAAGCAGAAAAAGATGCTCCACGAATTGCAGAAACTCGTTTTCATAGTGCCCGTCTCGAAATTAATGCCCCCATCAGCGCCACACCACTGACGCTGACATGGCAAGTGCCTTATAGCCTGCTGGCACTGGACGTACTGAAAAATACTCTTCTACCCTTATTGCTTAATTTAGGCTTACTTGGACTCGCTTTTTTTGGGCTAATAGCCTTTCGTCGCTCTACATCCCCAGTTACCGAGCCGGTTAACACAACGGATGAGCTACTCACTCTGCGTGTACTAAATGACGATATCATTACCCACCTGCCCCTGGGGTTTGTCGCATGGGATCTGGAAGAAAATCGCACCATCATTAGTAATAAAATGGCTGATCGACTGCTACCTCATCTTAATTTACAAAAAATCATGTCCATGTCTAAGCAGCAGCAGGGTGTCATTCAGGCGACAGTCAACAATGAGCTCTATGAGATACTGCAATTCCGCAGCCACATTACACCGCAGACACAACTCTTTTTTATCCGCGATCAAGACCGTGAAATTCTGGTGAATAAAAAACTCAAACAAGCACAAAACCTGTATGAGAAAAATCAGCAAGCACGCGTTATTTTTATGCAACATATCGGGGAAGCTTTACAATATCCTGCTCAGAATATTATGGAGTTTTCGACGCTAATGCCGGAAAGCCATCGACTCCCTTTCATTAATGCTGTACAGACGCTTATCCAGCGGGTCGATGAGATAAGGCTGCTCAATAGTGTAGAGGCAGATAACTGGAAGCCTCATGACAGTATTTTCGTGTTGACGTCGTTAGTTGATGAGGTCATCAAGATGATGTTACCTTTGATCAGGCGTAAGGGATTACATCTGGTGGTTGATAATACGCTGACAACGAATGCTCAACGTTACGGCGATCCACAAACTTTACGCCATATTCTGATACTATTGTTACAGTACTCCATTACAACGACGCAAATTGGTAAGATAACGCTGGAAATAAGTGAAGATAAATCAGTAACGGGGCGTTTGTTGTTCCGTTTACTTGATACCGGTTCAGGCATTACTGACGGTGAAGCCGATAATCTCGCCTTCCCGTTCCTGAATGAAACACACCAGGACAGGTACGGCAAAGCAAATGGTCTGACATTTTATCTCTGTAATCTACTGGCTGCTAAGCTTGATGGATCGTTACAGCTTAAAACCAGCCAGCAGATGGGAACCCGTTACGACTTACGCGTCACGATGCCGATGGTCCCACAACCTCATTCGTATGATGAAAAACTGCTGAATGACGTTGTCGCAATACTGGATATTACCTCCAGCGACATACGGAAAATAGCCGTACGCTGGCTTGAACACTTCGGCGCAAGTTGCATTATCGCTGATGAAAGGACTTCTAGTGAGCATTTTGATATCTTTCTCACTGATAATCCGTCTAACCTTACTGCCCCAGGATTGCTTTTAAGCGATGATGAGACTGAAATACACACTATCGCCCCCGGGCAATTAAGGGTTAACTTTAACATCAGTAGTGCTATGCAAGATGCCGTACTACATCTGATAGAGTCTCAGCTAGCCGTTGAGCAAACTTCCTCGCCCTCGACAGACAAGGAGTTATTACAGCTTTATACTAGTGGCTATTACGCCCTGTTTGTCGAAACAGTACCTGAAGATATAACGAGATTATATGCTGAACTAGCAGTAAACAACGTTGACGCACTGGCACAGGTAGCACATCGCCTGAAAGGTGTATTTGCTATGCTAAATCTACTTCCAGGCAAGCAGTTATGTGAAACCTTAGAGCATCATATCCGCGATAATAATGCTCCGGAAATACAAAAATATATCAACGACATTGACACTTATGTCAAACGTCTGCTTCAGCAAGGTAGCCTATTACATGACTAATATGAATGTTATTATTGCCGACGACCACCCGATAGTTCTGTTTGGTATTCGAAAATCTCTCGAACAGATTGAGTGGGTAAATATTGTTGGTGAATTTGAAGACTCTACTACATTGATAAACAATCTTCCCCGGGTTGAGGCCAATGTGCTGATAACTGACCTCTCCATGCCAGGGGAAAAATACGGTGACGGGATCACGCTGATTAAATACATCAAGCGTCATTTTCCTGACCTGTCTATCATCGTATTGACGATGAACAATAACCCGGCGATTTTGAGCGCCGTACTCGACTTGGATATCGAAGGTATTGTACTAAAACAAGGTGCGCCAACCGACTTACCAAAAGCGCTGGCTGCACTACAAAAAGGCAAAACCTTCACGCCTGAAAGTGTCGCTCGCTTGTTAGAGAAAATAAACGCCAGTGGCTATGGTGACAAACGTCTGTCACCTAAAGAAAGTGAGGTTTTACGCCTGTTTGCAGAAGGTTTTCTGGTCACTGAGATTGCGCGTAAACTCAATCGTAGTATCAAAACTATCAGTAGTCAGAAGAAGTCTGCCATGATGAAACTTGGCGTTGAAAATGATATCGCCTTACTGAATTACCTCTCGTCCGTCAGTCTGATGCCGGAAGACAAAGAGCTATAACAGCTCAGCCTCCATAGCAACATTGAGCTATTCCTTTATCCGTATCGCCGGAATAGCTCAATCCTGTAAACCATCGTTAAGCTGACTGACGTTCTTTCCTGACTCTGGCTGTATAAAGTATCAGTGTCTGTTTAACCACTTCCAGCGTCACTGGCTTCGACAGACAGCTGTCCATTCCTGATGTAATACAGCGCTGTTTTTCTTCCGCCAGCGCATTCGCCGTTACGCCTATCACCGGTAATGTTAAACCCAGCTGACGAATATTTTGTGTCAGCGTATAGCCATCCATATTCGGCATATTAACGTCACTGAGTACAATATCGATATGATGTTTTTTGATAATACTCAGGGCATCAACACCATCATTGGCAGTCTTACAGCGATAACCCAGTAGATTTAATTGGTCAGCAAGTAAACGTCGGTTAATGGGATGATCGTCAACCACCAGAACCATCATATCGTCATTTTGTTCGTTATCTGCCGGCAGCACGAGTAGTTCAGGCGTATTATCCGGACGAGTGATGGACAGACTGTAAATACGTTCCAGCAAGGCCGGCAATTCATGAGGTGAAACCGTACTGTAAATCCACTCACCGGCAGCCCGCTCAATAGGAAGACCAATATGGGTACGATTAAACAGAATACGCGCCTTCCCATCCCAGCGACCACTGTTCTCTTCATCTGTTATCAATACATCATCATTACCCGGGGATTCTCCAGCCCAGTAACGTACATTCATTCCGAGTGAAGTCAGCAATGATTCAATAAAACAACTCAATAACTCATTACGCACATTTAGCCAGCAGCGATACCCTGACAAGCCTCCACTTGCGGTGGTGGTATCAAATTGCGCATGATAAAGCGGTATACGCACAGTAAACTGACTTCCCATTCCTGGTTCACTGTCTACCGAAATATCGCCGTCCATCATATTGGTAAGCTTTTCACAAATAGCCAGCCCCAGGCCAGTGCCCTGGAAATTATGCTGGACGCCACTTCCCACCTGGAAGAAAGGATCGAAAAGACTCATCACTTCTTTTGTTGGAATACCTATTCCGGTATCCCGCACCCGAAAATTCAAATACTCATCATGAACAGAAACATGGATAACGATGCAACCGAAGTCGGTAAACTTGATAGCGTTACTCAGTAAGTTTGAAATAACCTGTTGCAGTCGTATAGGATCGCCTAACAACATGGCAGGAACACCAGGTTCAATAAAGCAGTACAGTCCAAGTTGTTTTCTGACGACCAGCGGTAAATAGTTAGCCGTGATATGCCCAATGGCTTCTCGGGGTGAAAACTCACGCGGCTCTATTTTCAGTTGTTCAGATTCTATCTTCGAGAAATCAAGAATATCGCTGATAATTTTTAATAACAGGCTGGAGGAATTACTCATCGCTGTCACCAGCCTGTCAGCGCCTTTCGGTAATGTTTCGCTGCGTAACAGGTCGAGATTACCTATGATGCCATACAGTGGCGTACGTAGTTCATGACTAACGGTAGCAAGAAACATCGATTTTGACTGACTCGCCAGTTCAGAAGAGTGGGCCATCTCTTGCAGCGACTCTTCCATTTTTACGCGAGCACTTACATCTACCAGCACACATATCGCGACATTCTCGTTACGATAGCGCGAGTGAACAAAACTCATTTGCAGGTTAGTCTGATTACTGGTCAGTACATCAACAAAATTAACCTGCTGTCCGGAAATAATTTGCGTTAACTTTTGTCTGTCTTCATGGGTTAGCATGCTTAGATAATTATACGCAAGTTCATTACTGAGAATATTGGTACCGTCCTTCGTACGTAAAATACAAATACCTACCGGCGCTGATGCCACAATTTTATGGTTGAATTGTTCATTTTCTTCTAGTCGCTGGGCATCGCTTTCTGCTGGAACAAAAACCCGCCGCTCATACATTCTGGTGAGCAATAGCAAGCCCATCCCCACCAGCAGATTGAATACCGCGGCATTAATAATGAGTAGACGTATATGTTCCAGAACCAAATTAACCGGTATTGAATAAATCACGATCAACGAGGTGGGGTGTAGATCTTTTTTCAAAATGAGGGAGTTAAAACCCGCACTGTAACCAAACCACGTTCGGCTTTGTAACCACTTGCTTTCCAGTTCAATACGGGATTCAGAACCGTTAAGCGAAATCAGCATTTTCCCGCTGTCATCGAAAATGCTGACGTCAACAGGTAATAAACCGGGTATAAAAAAGCTTTCCATCCGGGCAGTTTGCTCGATACCCAGTAGTCCTTGAAGCCGATTATCCTGATAGACAGGCGTCACTGTATAAAAATAGCCGACTCCGGGACGAGAGTCCTGCTCTATCCAGTAAAGATTATTTGCACGTTCATTTTTCGGTGTTCGGTAATAGCTCAGGGCTTTGTCCTGCAACATTTTGAACGTTTTTTCACGTTCAAATGGCGTATCTCTTAAACCAAAATCGGCAATACAATGGTCGTCACCATCTATCAAAAAAATCCGGTTCAAATCATAGTTAGTAGAAATATTTTCGCGCCAATAACGAAGAAATCCGCTGATAGACAGCAGAGCACTGTGCCAGTTCTCACTGGTCACCGAGCAATCGGATTGTTTCTGCAATGAGGTAAAAACAGGGATTTCTGCTGAACGACCTTCCACTTCTGTCGATGGACTCATAAGACCGGAGATATCAAGCCGATTTTCAGTGACGTACTTAAGCTCTTTTACCACATCACTGGTACGCTGAATGTAGCGCTGTGCCTGATCAAAATTGGTATTAAACTCGTGTCTTATCTCAGACTCTCGATGATGTAATGCATTGATAATATAGAATGCAGACAGGATAACTATCAGTAACCAGAACAACAGCACCAAGGCCCGAAAAAGATATCGGGATATTTTCAGGGTATTACGGAAGGAAACGAGATAGTTCAAATTAGACCTGAAAGTAAGCGAGTAAAAGGGAGTCTGATATCGTTAAGTTAGTCGCAAAACAGCGAAGCCGCAATGGTGAAACGATCCACAGCTCCAACCTTAAGTGAGTTCCAGATTATCGTCGATAGATTTGTCGCAACAATAAAACGAAATTACACGATTATTTTTGGCTATCTTTAACCGAAAAAAAGAGGAAAAACAAACGCCTTTCCTCTTATTGGCTCTCTCACTGACTGAAGAATCAGGGTACATTAATACCCTGCTTTCAGATTATTCGTCAGCAATATCGCCTTCATCATCGTCACTATCAGTTTCAGGAATAATATCTTCATCCCCTTCTGCTAATGAACCATCGATGCTATCCAGTTCTTCGTCGTCAACAGGCTCAGCTACACGCTGCAAACCAACAACATGCTCATCTTCCGCAGTACGGATAAGAATCACACCCTGGGTATTACGACCCACTACGCTGACCTCAGACACTCTGGTACGTACCAGGGTACCCGCATCTGTTATCATCATTATCTGGTCAGTATCTTCGACCTGTACCGCACCCACGACATTGCCGTTACGTTCGGTCACTTTGATAGAGATAACACCCTGAGTAGCACGTGACTTTGTCGGATATTCAGCAGCAGAAGTCCGTTTACCATAACCATGTTGTGTCACGGTAAGAATGGAACCTTCACCACGCGGAATAATTAACGATACGACAGCATCGTTTTCCGCCAGTTTAATACCACGCACACCTGTGGCATTACGGCCCATCGCACGCACAGCAGCTTCTTTAAAGCGCACCACTTTACCTGCAGCCGAGAACAGCATCGCTTCATCCTGACCGTCAGTCAGAGAGACACCAATCAGTTCATCTCCATCGTTCAGATTCACAGCAATGATGCCAGCTGAACGTGGGCGACTAAACTCAGTCAACGCGGTTTTCTTCACGGTCCCGCTCGCGGTTGCCATAAAGACGTTAACGCCTTCAGCATATTCTCGTACCGGTAAAATTGCTGTGATACGTTCATTTTGCTCTAGCGGTAACAGGTTGACAATCGGTCGGCCACGAGCGCCACGGCTGGCTTCTGGTAATTGATAAACCTTCATCCAGTAGAGACGGCCACGGCTAGAGAAGCACAGAATCGTATCGTGCGTATTCGCAACCAACAGACGATCGATAAAGTCTTCTTCTTTAATACGTGCAGCAGACTTACCTTTACCACCACGACGCTGAGCTTCGTAATCAGTCAGTGGCTGATATTTCACATATCCCTGATGGGACAGTGTAACCACAACATCTTCCTGATTAATCAAGTCTTCAATATTGATATCAGCCGAGTTAGCCGTTATCTCAGTGCGACGTTCGTCACCGAACTGGCTACGCATCGCTTCCAGTTCTTCACGGATCACTTCCATCAGACGGTCAGCACTGCCCAGAATATGCAGTAACTCAGCAATCAATGCGAGGAGCTCTTTATATTCATCAAGCAGTTTTTCATGCTCAAGGCCGGTCAGTTTTTGCAGACGCAAATCGAGAATAGCTTGGGCTTGCTGCTCAGTGAGGTAATATTTTCCATCACGAATACCAAACTCAGGCTCCAGCCATTCAGGACGAGCCGCGTTATCACCAGCACGTTCCAGCATTGCAGAAACACTGCCTAAATCCCAGGATTGAGCGGTCAGACCTACTTTCGCTTCTGCCGGATTTGATGCGTTACGGATCAACTCAATAATCGGATCAATATTGACCAGCGCAATCGCCAAACCTTCAAGGATATGTGCTCTGTCTCGTGCTTTACGCAGTTCAAAAATCGTCCTGCGCGTCACCACTTCACGACGATGACGTACGAACGCTGAAAGGATCTCTTTCAACGTCATGATTTTCGGCTGGCCCCGGTGTAATGCCACCATGTTGATGCCGAAAGAGACTTGAAGCTGAGTCAGGGAATAGAGATTATTAAGAACCACTTCGCCAACGGCATCACGCTTAATCTCGATAACGATCCGCATTCCGTCTTTATCAGACTCGTCGCGTAAGCCACTGATCCCTTCAATACGCTTATCTTTAACCAGTTCAGCGACTTTCTCAATCAGGCGTGCTTTATTCACCTGATAAGGAATTTCATGAACAATAATGGTTTCACGGCCCGTTTTTGCGTCAGTATCGACTTCCGCACGCGCACGAATATAAATTTTACCCCGGCCGGTACGATACGCTTCTTCAATTCCACGACGGCCATTGATAATTGCCGCTGTAGGGAAGTCTGGGCCAGGAATGTGCTCCATCAGCGCTTCAATACTGATGTTTTCATCTTCGATGAAAGCGAGACAACCATTAATCACTTCAGTAATGTTGTGAGGTGGGATGTTAGTCGCCATACCCACTGCAATACCGGATGAGCCGTTAATCAGCAGATTCGGAATTTTGGTCGGCATCACTTCTGGAATTTTTTCGGTACCGTCGTAGTTATCGACGAAGTCTACCGTGTCTTTTTCCAAATCAGCCATCAGTTCATGGGCGATTTTCGACATACGGATTTCCGTATAACGCATCGCTGCTGCAGAATCGCCATCAACTGAACCGAAATTTCCCTGACCATCAACCAGCATATAACGTAAAGAGAATGGCTGTGCCATACGTACAATGGTGTCGTAAACAGCAATATCACCATGAGGGTGATATTTACCAATAACGTCACCCACGACACGGGCTGATTTTTTGTAGGCCTTATTCCAGTCATTGCCCAGTACATTCATTGCGTAGAGTACGCGACGATGTACCGGTTTGAGTCCATCTCGGACATCCGGAAGTGCACGGCCGACAATTACCGACATTGCATAATCCAGATAGGAGCTTTTTAGCTCTTCCTCAATATTGACCGGTGTAACTTGTTTAGCAAGGTCGCTCATGTAAACGCTATCCCTCTCACTGTATCCCGGATTCAAAGGTCGCAAATTATAACACATACGGCCGACGGTGGGGAAACCAGAACGCTTTTGCTGACGCTTTATTCACACCGTTAGCCTGATATACTGCTGTTATTCACTTCTACAAGGAGTTACCGCAGTTATGAACCCTGAAAACCAATCGGTTTCGCAGAATGTTGATCCACTAGAGATTGCCAAATTTGAAGCTGTTGCTTCACGTTGGTGGGACTTAGAAGGTGAATTTAAGCCACTGCATCGTATTAACCCATTACGTCTGGGCTATATCAACCAGCGTTCAGGCGGCATATTTGGTAAAAAAATTCTCGATGTCGGCTGTGGTGGTGGCATTCTGGCAGAAAGCATGGCGCGCGAAGGTGCTAAGGTCACCGGCCTTGACATGGGTGCTGAGCCTCTGCAAGTCGCCCGACTACATGCGTTAGAACATGGAATCGCTGTCGATTATATACAAGAAACGGTCGAGCAGCATGCCAGAGAAAACGCCGGAAAATATGATATCGTTACCTGTATGGAAATGCTTGAGCACGTTCCGAGTCCACAATCGGTAGTAGAGGCTTGTGCACAACTGGTTAAACCGGGTGGTCATGTGTTCTTTTCAACCATCAACCGTAATGCCAAAGCCTGGTTGATAGCCGTTTTCGGTGCAGAATACGTGTTGCAGATGGTGCCAAAAGGAACACATGATGTGAAAAAATTCATTAAACCCGCTGAATTATTGCACTGGATTGATCAGACGCCTCTGCGTGAACGTCATATAACCGGGCTACATTTTAACCCATTAACGAATCGTTTTAGCCTGGGCCCAGGGGTCGATGTAAACTATATGCTCCACACTGAAGCTTAATCGCGCACAAAATTTAAAAATGAATCGTAAAAAATGCGCAGTGCAACGCTGCGCATTTATCCATTGAGTTTAAGAAATCAGCACCCAAGAATATTTATCATTTTTTTTGCATCCCATTGACAATCGTCTAGCCCTTATGTGGCGTGGACTTACAGAATTTCATAGTTCACGACATGACTTTTTCGCCAAAATCAATACTTGTTCTAAACAGATTCCTTACTAGAATACTCACCATCTTGTGATTTATTTTTAACCAACCCCCTATATATAGTATTTATCCACAGAGTTAGTCACAGATTAGCTGATGTGTATAAAACGGGGATATCTTCTTTTCACGGACAGGTACAACCTACATGAATCAGAGTCTGCTGGTGACAAAACGTGATGGTCGCACTGAGCGCATCAATCTAGACAAAATCCACAGAGTAATAGACTGGGCTGCCGAAGGGCTGAATGATGTTTCAGTTTCTCAGGTCGAACTCCGTTCTCATATTCAGTTCTATGACGGCATCAAGACCTCTGATATTCATGAAACTATTATTAAAGCTGCGGCTGATTTAATCTCCCGCGATGCACCTGACTATCAGTATCTTGCTGCACGTCTGGCGATTTTCCATTTACGTAAAAAAGCCTACGGACAGTTTGAGCCACCCGCGCTTTACGATCATGTCACTAAAATGGTCAAAGCCGGCAAATATGATCAACATCTGCTGGAAGACTACACGGAAGAAGAGTTCAAGCAGATGGACGCGTTAATTGATCACTGGCGTGATATGAACTTTTCCTACGCAGCGGTAAAGCAGCTTGAAGGTAAGTATTTGGTACAAAACCGTGTGACAGGTGAAATCTACGAGAGTGCTCAGTTCTTGTATATTATGGTCGCAGCATGTCTGTTTTCTCGCTATCCACGTGAAACACGTCTTGATTATGTGAAACGTTTTTATGACGCGGTTTCAACCTTCAAGATTTCTCTGCCAACACCTATCATGGCTGGGGTTCGTACTCCTACCCGTCAGTTCAGTTCTTGTGTACTGATTGAGTGTGGCGATAGCCTGGACTCCATTAACGCGACCTCCAGTGCGATTGTGAAATATGTTTCTCAACGTGCGGGGATCGGTATCAATGCCGGACGTATCCGTGCGTTAGGTAGCCCGATTCGGGGTGGTGAAGCATTCCATACCGGTTGTATTCCGTTCTATAAGCATTTCCAGACCGCAGTAAAATCCTGCTCACAAGGCGGCGTTCGTGGCGGAGCTGCCACACTGTTCTATCCAATGTGGCATCTGGAAGTTGAAAGCCTGCTGGTACTGAAAAACAACCGAGGTGTTGAAGGTAACCGCGTACGTCATATGGACTATGGTGTACAAATTAACAAACTGATGTATACCCGCTTGCTGAAAGGTGAGGATATCACGCTCTTCAGCCCTTCTGATGTACCGGGTCTATATGATGCGTTCTTCGCCGATCAGGTTGAGTTTGAACGCCTCTATACAAAATACGAGCAAGACAGCAGCATTCGTAAGCACCGTATCAAAGCGGTTGAGTTATTCTCACTGATGATGCAGGAACGTGCTTCTACCGGACGTATCTACATCCAGAACGTTGATCACTGCAACACTCATAGCCCGTTTGATCCAAGCGTTGCACCGGTACGCCAGTCTAATCTGTGTCTGGAGATTGCTCTGCCGACTAAACCGTTATCCGATATTAAGGATGAAAACGGCGAAATCGCACTCTGCACTCTGTCAGCCTTTAACCTGGGTGTTATTGATAGTCTGGATGAGTTAGAAGACCTGGCGAACCTTGCGGTACGTGCACTGGATGCGCTGCTTGATTATCAGGATTACCCGATTATTGCTGCCGAGCGCGGTGCAATGGGTCGTCGTACTTTAGGTGTGGGTGTCATTAACTATGCCTATTATCTGGCTAAAAACGGTGTTCGTTATTCAGACGGTAGTGCGAATAACCTGACACATAAAACGTTCGAAGCGATTCAATACTATTTATTGAAAGCCTCCAATGAGCTGGCTAAAGAGCAAGGCGCTTGCCTGTGGTTTAATGAAACCACGTATGCAAAAGGTATTCTGCCTATCGATACCTATAAAAAAGACCTTGATGCAATCAGTAATGAGCCATTACATCTCGACTGGGAATCGCTGCGTGAGTCGATTAAAACTCATGGTCTGCGTAACTCAACTCTGTCAGCATTGATGCCTTCAGAAACCTCATCACAGATTTCTAATGCTACCAATGGTATCGAGCCACCACGCGGCCATATCAGTATTAAAGCATCTAAGGACGGTATCCTGCGTCAGGTCGTTCCGGAATACGAGAAGCTGAAAAACAATTATGAACTGTTGTGGGAACTGCCAAATAACGATGGTTATTTGCAGTTAGTCGGTCTGATGCAGAAATTTATCGACCAGTCGATTTCTGCCAATACCAACTACGACCCGATGCGTTTCCCATCAGGTAAAGTTCCGATGCAGCAATTGCTGAAAGACTTGCTCACCGCCTATAAATTTGGAGTGAAGACACTTTACTACCAAAACACCCGTGACGGTGCCGAAGATTCTCAGGATGACCTGTTACCTTCAGTGCAGGATGACGATTGCGAAAGCGGTGCATGTAAGATCTGATGCTTTCCGGGCCACATCAATGAATGTGGCCCGTGACCTCTGTATAAGGAATGTTATTAATGGCTTACACTACATTTTCACAGAATAAAAATGACCAACTCGCCGAACCTATGTTCTTTGGTCAGCCAGTTAACGTCGCGCGCTACGATCAGCAGAAATACGATATTTTTGAAAAACTCATCGAAAAGCAGCTTTCATTCTTCTGGCGCCCGGAAGAAGTGGATGTTTCCCGCGACAGGATCGATTTCCAGGCGCTGCCTGTGCATGAAAAACATATCTTTTTAAGTAACCTTAAATATCAAACCCTGCTGGATTCTATTCAGGGACGTAGCCCAAACGTTGCTTTGTTACCCTTAATTTCTATCCCTGAACTGGAAACTTGGGTTGAAACCTGGGCATTCAGCGAAACCATCCACTCACGTTCTTATACCCATATCATTCGTAATATCGTTAACGATCCCGCTTTGGTGTTTGATGATATCGTCACGAATAAAGAGATCCTCAAACGTGCAAAAGATATTTCAGGTTACTACGACAAGCTGATTGAAATGACCAGCTACTGGCATTTGCTGGGTGAAGGTACGCACAATATTAATGGTAAAACTATTACCATCGATCTGCGTTCTTTGAAAAAACAATTATATCTCTGCTTAATGAGTGTTAATGCCTTAGAAGCGATTCGCTTCTATGTCAGCTTCGCCTGTTCATTTGCTTTTGCTGAGCGAGAGCTAATGGAAGGGAATGCCAAGATTATTAAACTCATTGCACGCGATGAAGCCCTGCATTTGACCGGTACTCAGCACATGCTGAATCTTCTGCGTTCCGGCGAAGACGATCCTGAGATGGCAGAAATTGCCCAGGAATGTCGTCAGGAATGTTACGACCTGTTTGTACTGGCAGCAGAGCAGGAAAAAGAGTGGGCTGAATATCTGTTCCGCGATGGCTCCATGATAGGAATGAACAAAGATATTCTCTGCCAGTATGTCGAGTATATAACCAATATTCGTATGCAAGCCGTTGGGCTGGACTTACCCTTCAAAACCCGTTCAAACCCGATCCCATGGATTAACGCCTGGCTGGTTTCCGACAATGTGCAGGTTGCCCCACAAGAAGTGGAAGTGAGCTCTTATCTGGTTGGCCAAATTGATTCAGAAGTCAATACTGACGATCTGAGCGACTTCCAGCTTTAAATTATGAGCCGCATTACACTGAGTATTACTGGCGCGCAGTTAATCAGCCAAAAAGAACATCCCTCGTTGCTGGTTGCACTGGAGTCACACAATATCTGTGTGGAGTATCAGTGCCGCGAGGGGTACTGCGGTTCGTGTCGGGTAAAACTGGTCGCAGGGGAAGTCAACTGGCTGACAAGACCACTCGCCTTTATCCAACCCGGGGAGATACTTCCCTGCTGTTGTAGGGCGAAGGGGGATATCGAGATTGAACTCTAGCGTAATATCCTCAAGATAATTGCAGGCGTAAAGAGAAGCCGTCGATAAACATAGATCAATGCTATGATTCGACGGCACTTACTGTGGCAATTCTCAGGACATGTGAGATTTGACAGGCATTTCTCTTTTATTACCTTATATTTTTCACATCAGAAAGGAGGAGCAGTTTTCATAAACCTCTTGATATTTCCCAGTAACCACCACATTATTCGATAGTAATCCTGTTCTTTTCACTTCATGACAAGTGAATGTGTCTATAAATAACAATAAACCTCGCGCTCTTTTTCAAGCATGCCTTTATACGCTGCTATTGTTAATGATTTAATTATCAAAGTTTAATACAGCCTTCCTGGATATTATAAACGTATATTTTAACTTATTAATACATTAATAAAATCCATAAGGAGCTGGATAATAAAAAACAAGTCTCTTTTTATTCATTGAAATTCAAAGAACTCCTAACAAAACAGAACGTTTCACCTTCCCCACTCTAAAGATAATGATAGGTATTTTATTTATTCCCTTCTGACTCCAGTCCATACAATAACAACCTATAAACCCACCTGAAATACATAACAAATAAATCATTGCATTTTTCATAATTAAGATTAACCTCAATGTTGGGATGTCTGAGTTAATATCATTCTGTGTCAATACAAACACTATGGAGGTGCCACACTTCATCATTAACGAAAAATAATACTTAGTTATTCACCCTTAATAGTTGAAATGTAAAACAATAAGTTATTTACGTTCTACTCAGCCTGGAAAAGTTTTCATTTTACAAAATTCACCCTTGTTAACATGTAATAACCGGAAGGTTTTATTCCCAACGAGTTATTGGAGGTTGGCGACGCCAATATGATTATGGATAAATCATTTTTATTCGGTGAGGCACATAACTTATCTCATTCACAAGTTGATGCTGACACCATCCCAAAATTCCAAAAAGTAAAATTCCGTTATTCGTACATTCATTCAACTCTTTTGTTTATGTTACTTGCATCCTCAGCCCCTGCACTGGCCGCTACGTGCCTTCAGGGGGATGAGGTTGGAAAAAGCACAGCTTTGGGCGGTGGTAACGAGGCGGTTACATGCTCGCAATTTTCGATTGCGATTGGCGGAGGCAGCGGCGCCACTGCAGACGATTATAGTGTTGCCATCGGTGATGGCTCAACGGCTACCTACAGAAATTCGATAGCACTGGGGCGTCTTTCCAACACTAATGCAGAACGCACCATCTCAGTGGGCGCATACTCAAAAACATTTGGCTATGCATCAATAGCCATCGGAGAAGAAGCACAAGTAACAAATACAGATGCAATACACGGTATTGCATTAGGGCATACCTCCAAGGTGGGAAAAGCTGACGGCATAGCCATCGGATTCGCGTCAAACGTAAACGGCCTCAACGCTATCGGTATCGGGGCCCAAAACAGTGTTACCGGTGATAATTCCGGATCGATTGGTAGCCCCTCTTTGGTATCTGGCACTGACTCCTATTCACTGGGCAACAACAATACCATTGCAGCGAATAATGCATTTTCGATAGGTAATAACATCAGTATTGATTCAGGCCTTAATGGCGCCATCGCGCTTGGTAATGGTTCATCCGTTCAGGCGGCTGTGGCCACCGGAAATACGGATATCAACGGCAATACCTATAACTTTGCAGGCACAACACCCAATGCAGGTTCCGTGTTGAGTATCGGTGCCGCTGGTGCAGAAAGACAAATTACCCACGTTGCCGCCGGGCAGCTCAACTCAAGCAGTACTGATGCGGTAAACGGCAGCCAGCTGTTTGCAACAAACAGTGCTGTTAATACCCTCGGGACGAAGGTCGGCCAGAACACCACCGATATTACCAACCTCAATGACAATGTCACCAACGTACAGAATCTCATCAATTCAGGAAATATTCCCATCAGATACTTCAGTACCGGTTCATCAGACACCGGCGCTAATTCCGTTGCCAGCGGCTTAAACAGCGTGGCCATTGGCCTGGCCTCAACTGCCACAGAGGAAGACAGTATTGCGCTGGGCAATGGAGCTGATGCCAAATTCGCTAACAGCCTCGCGCTGGGCGCAAATTCAGTCAC
>CANRKT010000065.1 GCA_947631255.1 uncultured Enterobacteriaceae bacterium | reverse complement strand
CCTTACTTTTTGGTGGAACACTAAGTAGATCACAACCTTCTATGCCTGTCTTTATTTATGGGGAACCGTCAGCCCAAACGGGGCTTTTTTCAGAATCCTATATTAGCTATTTAACGTCGGGCGTTCGCTAATCTCAATACGCTGAGGGGTGGCTGCTTCCGGTATTTCCCGGAACAAATCAATATGCAGCAAACCGTGATGGAAAGTCGCTGAAACGACTTTCATATGCTCTGCCAGAGTGAAACTCAGATTAAATGGCTGAGTTGTCAGCCCTTCATGCAACCAAGTCGGCTCTTTTTCAGGTTTAACCGGAGTCCCTTTAATGCTCAGTTTGGTGCCTTCCTGCAAAATGGCGAGGTCTTCCTGGCGGAATCCAGCTAATGCCAGTGTGATCCGATAGTGGTTATCATCGTTTTTTTCGATGTTATAAGGCGGAAATTCCTGAGATCCTGAGTCAGACTGAAGAGCATGAGCCAGTTTGTCAAAACCGATCCATTGACGCAGTAATGGGGTGACATCGTAGTTATTACGCATAGTGTTTTCTCCTTCTTTGAAGCAAGAAATTATTCTCTGTATGCCTACAGATTCGGCTCCCTGACGGCAAGCCGTGAGTCATCCGCCGTATTATACGGCAGGTAAAATTAGTTTATTTCGATACGACGAGGTTTCATCGCTTCTGGAATAACACGTTCCAGTTCAACATACAGCAGACCGTTTACCAGGTTGGCACCACGAATATGAATATTTTCTGCCAGCTGGAATTTACGCTCAAAGTTACGCTCGGCAATACCCTGATAAAGATAGGTACGCTCTTTGGTTTCACCAGCATGTGCACCTTTGATAATCAGTAAATTATCCTGGGCGATAATATCCAGTTCACTTTCAGAGAAACCAGCCACGGCGATAGCGATACGGTAGTGGTTTTCATCTACCAGCTCGACATTATAAGGAGGATAGCCGCCATTACTCTGGCTCTGGCTGTTTTCCAGTAGGTTAAACATACGGTCAAAACCAATAGCAGAACGATACAGTGGGGATAAGTCAAAATTACGCATAACAATCTCCTGAATTCAGCGAGTGATACTTTTAGCCTTCCTTATGGACAAGCTATTAACTGGAGTACCCTGACGGCATACTCTTTTGCTTACTCTATATAAATAAGGATGATTATCGCCTTTTCAATAGGCAGAAGACGATTTTTTTGCAGTCCCCACATTCATTACATAGACTGTTAAAGAACACGAAATGTTACAAACTCACCATAATGCTAATAGAGAGCAATAACAGACCCAAATAATTCGAATTGCTTGTAAACACTGAATTTAGATAGGCGATGAATAGTTATGATAAATAAAATCTGCTTTAAGGCTCTGGTGTTAAGTGGCGGAATTTTTTACCTCTGTGGTTGTTCCAGTATCATGTCCCACAGCGGAGGTAAGGAAGGTCTCTATTCTGGTACCCGCGCCAATACTCAAGCTCTGGGTGATCCTGATACTAGCTGGGCACTGAAGCCATTAGTCGCGCTGGATTTACCTTTTAGTGCAGTGATGGATACCGTGTTTTTACCCTGGGATCTCTATAGAAATGATAATTCATTGAAATCAAAAGTTGAGGCCAGCGAAAAAAAGAATATGGAAATCAATTCTATTATTCCACCAGCCAAACTTCTTTAGTTTTACAGGCCCGTTTCGGTCATAAATAGCTGCCGAAACCCTTCAACTTCCTGCATCCAGGCAATATATTGTCCGTCGGGTGAAAAAACCACGGCATCGGGGCTCAGTTCTTGCCGCGTTGATGACGTTAAAGGCGTTACACTGCCATCTTGTATATCGCAAACAACAATACGGCCTTGTTGAATAAATCCCAGAGCCTTGCCATCGGGATGCCAGTTAAAGGCTGACTGCACACCCTGCTCTCCTGTCGTTATCTGTCTTGGCTCACCGCCATTCGGAGAAATAACCCACAGCTGTACAATTCCTGATTCATCGCGCATCAAAAAGGCCAGCTGGCTGCCGTCCGGGCTACTACGCACCCAGTGACGGGGTGAGTTAACCAATCCCGGATAACGATTCTGACTAGTAAAGGTCAGTCTGCGCTGCTGTATTCCCTCTGGTGGTGCAGGCATCGTCGTTGACGTGCCACACAATGGCTCTGCCGCTGCCTGCTGAAAAGCGCCAAGCTCCTCCGGTAAATCAACAATAAATAGCTCCGGTACTTTTCCCCCAGAATGGGAACAAGTATCACCAATAAATGCCAGTGCCCAGCGCTGTTCGCGACCTTCAGAGGTCATATAGCCTTGCTTACCGACCCAGCCTTCTTCATAGGCACGATTAATTTCATCACTGCCCGGTTCTGGAGCCAGCGTGGTTTTGCTTACCAGCACACAAAAATGTGAGCCGTCGTATTCCCGGGGGTGGTGTTTTGGCACGCTCACAGGACCGCAAGGTAAGGCAACGCCAATATTGCGTAAATCTAGCTGTGGGTCGAGTTCATGCAGCACGCCGTCATTGTAGGTAAAGCTTAGGCGGCTGCCATCCGGGCTCCAGACATGAACATGCGTTCCGCCGCGTAACGCACCGGGGGTAAATGGAGCAGTGATATCCAATGCATCCAGTGTAGCGGCCTGGCCCGCTTCAACAATCACGCCCCGACGGCGGTGAAAATCGTAGTGCCAGTTTTCATCAGGATTTTCTGGGCCATGAATAAAAGCATAGCGCTCAGGAAGCTGCGGATCCACCGTGACAACTCCAACATGAGCCCCCTGGGAAGCACGATAGATAACCTCAACGGCTCCGGTAAAGACATTCACTCGCTCAATAGTTTCACCGGTAAATGAAGTGCCGGAAGGACGGACATCAAAGGCCAGCCACTGACTATCAGGGGTCCAGCTATTAATATTGGTCAGTTGATGATGGTGGGGTGCAAAGGTCAGCTGTTTGCTCACAAGAATACCCTAAAAAAGTGATGAGGATCGACAATGGATGAATTCCAGGTCATGTATTCAATCCGGAGATCTGCATGATGGTTCCCTCCAAAGCAAAACACCCTGCCAGCGTACTGCCGGCAGGGTGGGAGTGACTATCTCATTAACCCTGAAAACCGGGGTTAACAAAAATCAGTTTAAGGCAAACTTCTCAATCGCATAAGCAACCCCATCTTCAAGATTGCTTTTGGTCACAAAGTTACTCAGCGCTTTGACTTTATCAATACCGTTGCCCATTGCGACTCCGACTCCAGCATACTCAATCATCGTAATATCGTTTTCATGATCGCCAATAGCCATCACTTCTTCGGCTTTGATCCCTAGTCGTTCCGCGATAGCTTTTATTGCTGCGCCTTTACTCACTTCTTTATTGAGCATTTCGAGGAAATAAGGTGAGCTTTTCACCAAGTTATAACGCTCAAAGACTTCTGCCGGGACTTTCGCGATAGCGGCATCGAGAATCTCTGGATCATCGATCATCATCACTTTTAGAAAGGGTCCGTTCGGTTCCATATTCTCAGCTTCACAAAATGACAGTGGGATGGTAGTGACAGTGGACTCATGAACGGTATAGCGGCTGATATCCCGGTTTGCGGTAAAGAGAGTATGTCTGTTCAGTGCCTGGAAATGTGAACCCACTTCACGAGACAGTGCTTCCAGATACAGGTAATCATTATAATCCAGTGGAATTTGTATCACTGCACTCGCATCACTGGCCTTCTGTACCAGGGCGCCGTTGTAGGTGACGCAGTAATCATCCGGCTCATCCATATTCAGTTCGCGCAGATATCCCTCAACGCCTGCATAAGGTCGTCCAGTACAGAGTACGACATGAATACCTTTGCTACGTGCAGCGGCAATCGCCTCTTTTACTGCAGGAGAAATGGTATGGTCTGGGTGCAGTGTCGTACCATCCAGATCCAGTGCAATAAGTTTTATAGCCATATAAGATCCCTGAAAATGATGAGTTTTCCTCATGCTAACTCGATTTTGCTAAAAAAACAGCAATCATCTTGGGACACCCATCCTGAGAGTAAAAAAGCCGCGCAAGTGCGCGGCTTTCACAAGAAGGAACCAGCGTTAAATATCGATATTAGCCGCTTTCAACGCGTTCTCTTCAATAAAGGCACGACGAGGTTCAACTGCATCACCCATTAATGTCGTGAACAGCTGATCGGCCGCAATAGCATCTTTCACCGTTACACGCATCATACGACGACTCTCTGGATCCATCGTGGTTTCCCACAGCTGCTCAGGGTTCATTTCACCCAAACCTTTATAACGCTGTATCGATAAGCCACGACGGGACTCTTTCACCAGCCATTCCAGCGCCTGCTCAAAACTGTCTACTGACTGGCGACGTTCACCACGCTCGATAAAGGCATCTTCTTCAATCAGCCCGCGCAGTGTCTCACCCAGAGCACACATACGGCGATATTCACCCGCTGCAATAAATTCCTGTTCCAGTGGGTAATCGGTATCAACACCATGGGTACGCACTCTGATGACAGGCTCATAGATCTGACGTTCAGCATTATGGCGTACTTCGAAATTCCAAGTGCTGCCGTGCTGTTCGTTTGCGTTCAGATAGCTGATAAGCGTTGAAATCCACTCAGTGACCTTCGCTTCATCACTCATCTCAGCTTCACTGAGTGTGAGGTGATAAACCAGCGCATTCAGTAAATTACGTGGATAACGGCGTTCCATACGACCGATCATCTTCTGTACTGCATTGAACTCAGAAACCAGTTTTTCCAGTGGTTCCCCTGCTAATGCCGGTGCGCTGGCATTGGTATGCAGTGTGGCCCCATCAAGTGCGATAGAGATTTGATACTGATCCATCGCCTCATCATCTTTGATGTACTGCTCTTGCTTGCCCTTCTTCACTTTATACAGTGGCGGCTGAGCAATATAAACATGACCACGTTCGACAATTTCTGGCATCTGACGGTAGAAGAACGTCAGTAACAGGGTACGGATATGCGATCCATCGACGTCGGCATCGGTCATGATGATAATATGGTGGTAACGCAGTTTATCCGGGTTATATTCGTCACGGCCGATACCACAACCCAGTGCGGTAATCAGAGTAGCGACTTCCTGAGAAGCCAGCATCTTGTCAAAGCGCGCCTTCTCAACGTTAAGAATTTTACCCTTCAGTGGCAAAATAGCCTGGTTCTTACGGTTACGACCTTGTTTTGCAGAGCCGCCCGCTGAGTCCCCTTCCACTAAGTAAATTTCAGACAGAGCAGGATCGCGTTCCTGACAGTCAGCCAGTTTGCCAGGCAGACCCGCCAGGTCAAGCGCACCTTTACGACGCGTCATTTCACGAGCACGGCGAGCAGCTTCACGCGCACGTGCTGCATCAATAATTTTACTGACGACGATTTTGGCATCACCCGGGTGTTCCAGCAGATATTCAGCCAGCAGTTCGTTCATCTGCTGTTCTACCGCTGATTTAACTTCTGAGGAAACCAGTTTATCTTTGGTCTGTGAAGAGAACTTAGGATCAGGGACTTTGACCGAAACCACTGCTATCAAGCCTTCACGGGCATCATCACCGGTGGCACTGACTTTCGCTTTCTTGCTGTAACCTTCTTTATCCATGTAGGCATTCAAGGTACGGGTCATCGCCGCACGGAAGCCTGCCAGGTGCGTACCGCCATCACGCTGTGGAATATTGTTGGTAAAACAGTAAATATTTTCCTGGAAACCGTCGTTCCATTGCAGGGCAACTTCAACACCAATACCGTCTTTTTCGGTACTAAAATAGAATGCGTTCGGATGGATAGGCGTTTTGTTTTTGTTGAGATACTCAACAAAAGCTTTGATACCACCTTCGTAGTGGAAGTGGTCCTGCTTACCATCACGCTTGTCGATCAGACGGATAGAAACCCCAGAGTTCAGAAATGAGAGCTCACGCAGACGTTTCGCCAGAATATCGTATTCAAATTCGACAACATTGGTGAAGGTTTCATGGCTTGGCCAGAAACGAAGCATCGTTCCTGTCATTTCCGTCTCACCCGTGATGCTCAGAGGTGCCTGTGGTACACCATGAGCATAGGTTTGCTGATGCACTTTACCTTCGCGACGGATGACCAGTTCCAGCTTTTGAGACAAGGCGTTAACCACAGAAACCCCGACGCCATGCAGACCGCCGGAAACTTTATAGGAGTTATCGTCGAACTTACCACCCGCGTGTAATACCGTCATGATAACTTCAGCGGCGGAGATACCTTCTTCCGAGTGAATACCAGTCGGGATACCACGGCCATCATCGGTGACAGAGACAGAGTTATCAGCATGGATAGTGACAACGATGTCTTTACAGTGGCCTGCGAGTGCTTCGTCGATAGCGTTATCCACGACCTCAAATACCATGTGATGCAGGCCAGTGCCGTCATCCGTATCGCCGATATACATACCCGGACGTTTACGTACCGCATCCAGGCCCTTAAGGACTTTGATACTGGAGGAGTCATAAGAATTCGACATCAACGTTTCTCGCTCATTTAATCTTCGGTTAATCCGTTATTTTACCCTGATCCACTGCGAACATCTTTGAATTTTTGTCCGCCATGTCCATCACATGCTCAGCGCTGATTGCACTGACAAACACTTGTGACGATGTGGCTTTTAACCGGTGTGCCAGTAAGCCACGCCGAGAATCATCCAGTTCAGAGGCAAAATCATCTATCAGATACAGACAGCGCTGCCCATTCTGTCGGGTGAGAAATTCACCCTGTGCCAGTCTTAGGGCGCACATCAGTAGCTTCAGTTGTCCACGCGACAACGTATCCTCGACAGGGGCACCATTAGCCCGAATTCGGAAATCGGCTTTATGGGGACCCAGCGCGGTATAAGTCAACATTCGGTCACGTTCAAAATTTCGTGCCAGAATTTCACTATAATCGCTCTCTTTCTCCCAGCCACGCTGAAAAGAGAAACTCAGAGTAAATTCCGGGAGAAATTGTGCGCAAGTATCAGCCATATCTGCCGCAATAGCTGCACTGTAATCTGCACGCCAGCGGCTGACTTGCTCCGCCAGTGGGATCAGTGCCTGATCCCACGGACGTAATTGCTCGTAGCGCATCACCTGTCGCAATGCAGCATTACGCTGTTTCAGCAGGCGTTTCAGGTTGCTCCAGGCAATAAAAAAACCGGGTTCATTATGAAAACAGCCCCAGTCAATAAAGGCTCTACGATATTTCGGGCCACCGTTGAGAAGAGTAAATCCTTCCGGAGTAATAAGCTGCATCGGCATCATCAATGCCAAGTCTGCCACTTTATGCCCGTCACTACCATCAATACGCACGGTACTGTCGCCAAGGCGGTTTTTCGTTAAGCCAACAGCAGTTTCACGTTCACCATTTTGCAAACGACCATGCAAGACAAAGGCATCCTGTTCATGGCGAATCACCCGATTAACCTGCAAACTGCGGAAAGCCCGTCCATGCCCAAGAGTATAAATCGCCTCCAGAACACTGGTCTTACCGCTGCCGTTAGCACCCACCAGAAAATTAAAACCAGGAGAAAGAGTCAGGTCTGCGTTTTCGATATTACGAAAGTCTTTGACTAACAAACGCGTCAGTGACATCTACAATCTCATAGGCATAACGACATACGCTGCCGACTGGCTGGCAGCATCTTCGATTTGTACACTCGATACCGAATCCGTGAGCAAAATACGGACGTTTTCACATTTCAGTGCGTTTAATACGTCCAGTACATAGCTGACGTTAAAGCCAATTTCCATTTCAGTTCCGTCATATTCGACGTCTAAAATTTCTTCAGCTTCTTCCTGCTCAGGATTGTTCGCGGTAATTTTCAGCTGGTTTTCGCTGACATATAAGCGCACACCCCGGAATTTCTCATTGGATAAAATCGCCGCACGCGAGAAGGCTTGCTTAAGCAAGTCACAGCCTGCATCCAAGTGTTTATCCGGGTTTTTTGGCAGTACGCGGCGATAATCTGGGAAACGACCATCCACCAGTTTTGAGGTGAAGATAAAGTTTCCGACATGAGCACGAATGTTATTGCTGCCAATCTGGATACACAATGGATTCTCACCGCCATCCAGCATACGCATAAGCTCAATGACGCCCTTACGCGGTACTATCACGGAGTGATTGGGTAATGGCTGACCAACCGGCATTGCACAAACCGCCAGACGATGACCATCCGTTGCTACGGTACGTAGCTCTTCACCCTCGGTTTCAAACAACATACCGTTCAGGTAATAGCGTACATCCTGGTGCGCCATGGAAAATTGCGTCGCCTCAATCAAACGCTTCATCGTCGCCTGAGGTAAGCTAAATTCCACCTCACTCTGCCAGTCATCCAGATTAGGAAAATCAATGGCTGGGAGTGTTGATAGCGAAAAACGGCTGCGCCCGGAACGGATCAGCATACGATCTCCTTCCAGCGTGACGGCGATTTCTGCGCCTTCAGGTAAACCGCGACAAATGTCGAAGAACTTACGTGCAGGAACAGTTGTCGCTCCAGGCTCACTTGGCTGGGCTAAGGATACGCGTGCCACCATCTCCATTTCCAGATCAGTACCGGTCAAAGAGAGTGCATCATCTGCAACCTGTAGCAACAAATTACCCAGAATAGGCAGTGTCGGACGGCCACCAAGAGGGCCACTGACTTGCTGTAGTGGTTTTAATAAATGTTCACGTTCAACGGTAAATTTCATAGGATCACGACGATAGTGTTCTGATTAAGTTGGAAAAATCTTCTTTGATATCGTGGCTTTCTTCGCGCAACTGTTCAATCTTACGGCAAGCATGTAGCACCGTAGTATGGTCGCGGCCACCAAAAGCATCACCGATTTCAGGCAAACTATGGTTCGTCAGCTCTTTCGCCAGTGCCATCGCCATTTGACGCGGGCGTGCCACAGAGCGAGAGCGACGTTTAGACAGCAGGTCAGCTACTTTAATTTTGTAGTACTCTGCTACCGTTTTCTGAATATTATCAATAGTGACCAGCTTTTCCTGTAACGCCAGCAGGTCACGTAATGCTTCACGTACGAAATCGATGGTAATCGCACGCCCGGTAAAGTTCGCATTGGCGATAACACGGTTCAGTGCTCCCTCAAGCTCACGCACGTTTGATCGTAACCGTTTAGCAATAAAGAATGCCACTTCACCCGGTAAACGAATATCGTGCTCATCCGCCTTTTTCATCAAAATGGCGACGCGCGTTTCGAGTTCCGGAGGTTCTATCGCAACGGTGAGTCCCCAGCCAAAGCGTGATTTAAGACGATCTTCAACGCCATTGATCTCTTTCGGATAACGATCCGAAGTCAGGATTATCTGTTGATTACCTTCAAGCAGCGCATTAAAGGTATGAAAAAACTCTTCCTGGGAACGCTCTTTATTAGCAAAGAATTGAATATCATCGATCAGCAATGCATCCACTGAGCGGTAGTAGCGCTTAAATTCTTCAATCGCATTATTCTGAAGCGCTTTAACCATATCCTGCACAAAACGCTCGGAGTGCATATAGACCACTTTAGCATTTGGCTTACGGGCGATTATTCCGTTACCCACCGCATGTAGCAGGTGCGTTTTACCTAAGCCCGTACCACCGTACAGGAACAACGGGTTATAAGCCCCACCAGGGTTATCAGCCACCTGGCGTGCCGCTGCGCGGGCCAGCTGGTTCGACTTACCTTCAACGAAGTTGTCAAAGGTATGCTTCAAGTTGACATTGGATCGATAAGCCGGCTCCGCCGGTGCTGGCAGATTGTCCCAGCTAGGGCGTACCGGTGCTGCACGCGCGACGTGTGCCGGTGCGGCCACGTTTGCGGTTCCGCTCACAGACTGTTGAATAGCCGGTTTACTACCTACTTCAAAGCGCAGTAAAGGCACATTCGCACCACAAAAATCATTCAACAATGCATTGATATTGTTTAGATATTTGTCTCTTACCCAATCGAGCACAAATCGATTCGGTGCGTACAAGGCCAGCGTGTTATCGCTCAATTCCGCCTGTAAGGGACGTATCCACATACTAAATTCTGTGGCGGATAACTCATCCTGTAATCGGGCAAGACACTGTTGCCAAAGCGAAATTGACACGGCTGACTCCACTTGAACCAAATCGATAAAAAGACGAAGACTGAAAGTTATACATTCATGATTGTTGACACACGCTCTCGGGCTGTGGGAGGCGTGCGAACCGCTATCCGCAGTTTTTTTCCTCTGCGTATTCAGGAAAGCTGAGGAACCGAGGATCATAGCCTAAAGCGCGACAGAGATCTTCTGTTTCTCACAGATTCTTCACGAATTATCCACAGGAGGGTTTCCCGCAGCCAGTGTAAACTATCCGGTTATCCACCAGCTATCTTACTCTGGTTATATTTATCAGGCTGAATACACAATGGCGCATTAGAAGGCAAAGAGATCGTCCTAAGATCGCCGTAGATCCTTGCGCTTTGGTCAGGAGGCCGTATAATTCCCCACCCGTCGCGCAGTATTGCTGTATCTTTTTACGACAATAAGGTCCTTTTTTCTGGGTCAAAAAGGCTCCGTCGAGCGGGAATTGAATTGACTCCGGAGTGTACAATTATTACAATCCGGCCTCTTTAATCAGCTGCACTGAAGCGTGAGTCACTTGAAGACCCTGTCGGCTTTACGCAAATCCAGTGAAATTTAATAGTTTAGGTAGAAACCGCCATGAAACGCACTTTTCAACCGTCCGTACTGAAGCGCAACCGTTCACACGGTTTCCGTGCTCGTATGGCAAATAAAAATGGTCGTCAGGTCCTGGCACGTCGTCGTGCTAAAGGCCGTTCTCGTCTGACCGTTTCTAAGTAATAAAAGCTAACCCCTGAGTGGTTAAGCTCGCTTTTCCCAGGGAGTTACGTTTGTTAACTCCCACTCATTTCACTTTCGTCTTCCAGCAACCGGTTCGTGCTGGCACGCCGCAAGTCACTATTCTCGGCCGCCTTAATTCGCTGGGGCATCCCCGTATCGGTCTTACAGTCGCTAAGAAAAACGTTAAACGAGCGCATGAACGTAATCGTATTAAACGATTAACGCGTGAAAGCTTTCGTCTGCGTCAGCACGAATTGCCTTCAATGGATTTCGTGGTAGTGGCTAAAAAGGGGATTGCCGACCTGGACAACCGGGCTTTATCGGAAGCATTGGAAAAGTTATGGCGCCGCCATTGTCGCCAGGCTCGCGGTTCCTGATAGCCCTCATTAGGGGCTATCAACGACTGATTAGTCCGCTTCTCGGACCGCATTGTCGTTTCACACCAACCTGCTCTCAATACGGAATTGAGGCATTGCGCAGGTTTGGAGTGTTAAAAGGCAGTTGGTTAACGTTGAAACGCGTACTAAAATGCCATCCTTTGAACCCGGGTGGAGACGATCCCGTTCCGCCCCGACCTTTTGATACCAGAGAACACTAACGATGGATTCGCAACGCAATCTTTTTCTCATCGCTTTGTTGTTTGTGTCTTTCATGATCTGGCAAGCCTGGGAGCAGGATAATGCTCCTAAACCTCAGGCTCAGCAAATCACGCAGACTACGACGACGACCGCAACAGGTAGCACCGCAGACGGTGTACTGGCCAGTGGCCAGGGAAAACTTATTACGGTTAAAACTGACGTTCTTGAGCTGACCATCAACACCCGCGGTGGTGATGTAGAACAAGCGCTGTTGCCAACCTACCCGAAAACCCTGAACTCTAGCGAGCCTTTCCAGTTACTGGAAACCTCTCCACAGTTTGTCTATCAGGCACAAAGTGGTCTGACTGGCCGTGATGGCCCGGATAACCCGGCAAACGGTCCTCGCCCTCTGTATAACGCCGCTCAAGACACCTTTGCTCTGGCTGATGGCCAAGAAGAACTGGTTGTCCCGATGACCTTTACCGATGCAGCGGGCAATGAATTCACCAAAAGCTTCACCCTGAAACGTGGTCAGTTTGCGGTCAACGTAGGCTACAGCGTGAAAAACAGCGGTGAGAAGCCACTGGAACTGTCAACATTTGGACAGTTGAAACAGTCAGTTACTCTGCCAGAAGAGCGTGATACCGGAAGCAGTAACTTTGCACTCCACACTTTCCGTGGTGCGGCGTACTCAACACCTGACGCAAAATACGAAAAAGTTAAATTCGACAATATTGCTGATGGCGAATTACTGAACATTAATGCGACCAGCGGTTGGGTTGCCATGTTGCAGCAATATTTTGCTACCGCGTGGATCCCACACATTTCAGGTACCGATAACTTCTATACCACCCGCTTAAATAACGATATGGTGGCAATTGGTTATAAGTCTGCACCACAGTTGATTCAGCCTGGCCAGACCGGCGAACTGAACAGTGTGTTATGGGTTGGCCCAGAAATTCAGGATAAAATGGCTGCGGTTGCTCCGCATCTTGACCTGACAGTGGATTACGGTTGGTTGTGGTTTATCTCTCAACCGCTGTTCAAGTTGCTACAGTTTATCCATTCTTATATTGGTAACTGGGGCTTCTCAATTATCGTCATTACCTTTATCGTTCGTGGAATCATGTACCCGCTGACCAAAGCGCAGTACACCTCTATGGCGAAAATGCGTATGCTGCAGCCAAAAATTGCCGAGATGCGTGAGCGTCTGGGTGAAGACAAGCAGCGTATGAGCCAGGAAATGATGGCCCTGTATAAAGCGGAAAAAGTTAACCCACTGGGTGGCTGTCTGCCGTTAATTATTCAGATGCCTATCTTCCTTGCTCTTTACTATATGCTGATGGGCTCAGTTGAACTGCGTCAAGCTCCATTTATTCTGTGGATCCATGACCTTGCAGCACAAGACCCGTATTACATTCTGCCGATTCTGATGGGTATCACGATGTTCTTCATTCAGAAGATGTCGCCGACTACCGTCACTGACCCGATGCAGCAGAAGATAATGACCTTTATGCCGGTCATCTTCACGGTGTTCTTCCTGTGGTTCCCATCTGGTCTGGTGTTGTACTATATCGTCAGTAACCTGGTGACCATCCTTCAGCAGCAAATCATTTATCGCGGTCTTGAAAAACGTGGTCTCCATAGCCGCGACAAGAAAAAGGCCTAGTACGGTAAGTAATATCGACAAAGGGCGGTCTTAATGACCGCCTTTTTTTATTGAGAGAAATCATGAGCCATAACGACACTATTATCGCCCAAGCCACAGCTCCAGGGCGTGGCGGCGTAGGGATCCTGCGTATTTCTGGTTCACTGGCCAGTGAAGTTGCCCGAGTGGTACTCGGTAAGCTGCCTAAACCGCGCTATGCGGACTATTTACCGTTCCGTGATGTCGATGGCAGCGTACTCGACCAGGGTATCGCTCTGTGGTTTCCAGGACCGAACTCTTTCACTGGCGAAGATGTTCTTGAACTTCAAGGACATGGCGGCCCGATTATCCTCGACCTGTTATTGAAGCGCATCCTCACTTTAGCGGGAATACGTATTGCGCGTCCGGGTGAGTTTTCTGAACGTGCATTTCTCAATGATAAACTTGATCTCGCCCAGGCTGAGGCGATTGCTGATCTTATCGATGCTAGCTCCGAGCAAGCCGCACGCTCTGCATTAAATTCACTACAAGGGGTCTTCTCTACTCGGGTGAATAGCCTGGTAGATGCCTTAATCCACCTGCGTATTTATGTCGAAGCCGCAATTGATTTCCCGGATGAGGAGATTGATTTTCTCTCTGACGGCAAAATAGAAGCCCAGCTGAACCAGGTGATATGCTCTCTGGATGAAGTCCGGGCTGAAGCGCGCCAAGGCAGTTTACTGCGTGAAGGAATGAAAGTGGTTATCGCCGGGCGTCCTAACGCAGGTAAATCCAGCCTGTTAAATGCGCTGGCAGGACGTGAAGCGGCAATTGTCACCGATATTGCTGGCACCACGCGCGATGTCTTGCGGGAACATATTCATCTTGATGGCATGCCATTGCATATCATCGATACCGCTGGCCTGCGTGAAGCCAGTGACGAAGTAGAACGTATTGGTATTGAACGCGCCTGGAATGAAATAGAGCATGCCGACCGGGTACTGTTTATGGTTGACGGAACAACAACCGATGCTACCGATCCTGCTACTATCTGGCCTGATTTTATCGCCCGCTTGCCGGCTCATCTACCCATTACCGTGGTGCGTAACAAAGCCGATATCACCGGTGAGCCACAAGGTCTGGAAGAAGTGAGTGGGTATTCACTTGTCCGCCTGTCCGCCCGTACGGGTGATGGAGTCGATATTTTACGTACTCATCTGAAGAAAAGTATGGGCTTTGAAACCCATCTTGAAGGGGGTTTCCTCGCGCGTCGTCGCCACTTGCAGGCACTTGAGCAAGCAGCAGAGCATTTGCAGCAAGGCAAAATGCAGCTTCTCGGGCCAATGGCTGGGGAACTGCTGGCAGAAGAACTGCGCCTGGCGCAACTTAGTCTGAGTGAAATTACCGGCGAATTTACCTCTGATGACCTGCTAGGCCATATATTTTCTAGTTTCTGTATCGGCAAATGAATATCCACATCCCATAACATTAGGTATGGGATGTCTGACTTTTTTTAACGTATGAGTATAAATTTCCACCATCACATCTGAGTAACACCGGCAAAATCGGGTTATCATGTCATTTGATATATCATATATCCTATTTGCCATGTCATTTATCGTATATAATTCGAACAGACGTTCTCTCTCGTCAGCATATCAGGTGAGATCTTCATCAGATTCTCCCAGACAGGATGGGTGAGTTAAACCCCCTATACGTTCACAGACCATTATCACGGAGCGACAAATGGCGATGCATTTTGCAAGAAGTGCAATAACTCCCCCCCACTCGATGTCTTCACGTCTGACAGAGGCAACGTACGATTGGGCTAATCAACTGCCGTTCTATCGACGTACCCGTTATCTGGCATCACGTTCACTGCTGGCTGAATTGTTATTTATGTTCTATGGCATTAAACGCCTGCCTGATATCAAGCTTTCGGCTGCAGGTCGCCCTCACTTTGTTGATCCAACCTTGCCTGATTTTAGTATTGCCTACGCCGGAAATATCGTCGGTGTACTACTGGCTCCTGAAGGGCAATGTGGGCTTGATATGTGTCTTCAACGCCGTTTTGCGACACCCGCACCAAACTCAACCTATTCTGCGAGTGGCAATGAAATTATCTGGGCGAATAATCAGCAGGATCCGAATGAAGCGCATTCGCAGCTCTATACGCTGCGCCAAAGTATTCACAAGCTGATAGAAATGCCAGAGGAATCATTACAGTTACTGCCTATTTCTGGGCGTTTGAAAGTGGATAATGCGCCCTATATCGAAACAATCAGTGATGTGGAAGATATTTTGGTGTGGGGATGTGCGGCCACACCCGGTATTGTTGGGCTACAGTTGTGGCTCTACGATAATGACCAGAGCTGGCAAAGGCTCACCGATATCCAGACACGTTACCAGAGTCCTGACTCACGGATGATGCGCTTAACCAGTATAGGTAGCGACGTCACTATGCCTTATTCGGAGTCTTCTCAGCAAGGCTGAAGCCCCCATAAGCAACCGTATAAAAACGTTCAGTAGCGCCCCTGAAACAGACTTCATCGCAGGGGAGCATAAACCTAAAAAATCCGTTTATCTTCAGTCAAGAAAGACGATTTTGAACATAAACAGCAAGGCAATAACCACCACACAAGGGCTGATTTCACGCCAGCGCCCAGTACCTAGTTTCATGACACAGTAGGAGATAAATCCGAGCGCAATCCCTTCGGTGATTGAGAAACTGAAGGGCATCATTACCGCAGTCACAAATGCCGGCACTGATTCAGTCAGGTCATCCCATTTAACGCGAGCCAGGCTTGAAGTCATCAGCACACCGACATAAATCAGTGCCCCTGCCGCGGCATAAGGGGGAACCATACTGGCCAGTGGAGAAAGGAAAATCACCAGCAGGAATAGCAGACCCACAACCACAGCCATCAGGCCGGTACGTCCGCCAACCGAAACACCGGAAGAACTTTCAATATAAGCCGTCACCGACGATGTACCGATAAATGACCCAGTGACTGAAGAGATACTATCGACAAACAGAGCCTGTTTCATGCGTGGGAACTTACCCTTCGCATCTGCCAGTCCGGCTTTATCGGTCACGCCCAGTAAGGTACCTGATGAGTCAAACAGGTTAACCAGCATAAAGGCAAAAATAACTCCTGCCAGGCTGACATCCAGAGAACCGAGTAAATCTACCTGCCCAACCACACTGCTCACACTTGGCGGCGCAGCAATAATACCCTGGTACTGTACATCACCCAGTAACCAGGCCAGTAAAGTTGTGACAACAATCGAAACCAGTACCGCAGCATGGATATTGCGAGAAGCCAGAATCGCAATAATGAAAAAGCCGAGTGCACCCAGCAAAACGTTATGCGAAGTCAGATGACCAATGGTCACCAGAGTATCTGGGTTAGCAACGATGATACCGGCATTTTTTAGGCCCATCATGCCAATAAACAGACCGATACCACTCGTTATCCCTACACGCAAGCTAAGCGGGATATTCGCTATCATCCAGTAACGAACCCGGAACAGGGTCAGGAGTAATAATCCTACTGCTCCCCAAAAAATCGCCCCCATGCCTGTCTGCCAGGAAATACCCATAGCCCCTACGACAACAAAAGCAAAGAAAGCGTTGAGTCCCATCGCCGGAGCCAGCGCAACCGGAAGATTTGCTACCACGCCCATCAGGATGCTACCAAATGCAGCAATCAGACAGGTGGTAACAAATACTGCCTGAGTATCCATTCCCGCTGCGCCAAGAATTTGTGGGTTTACAAACACGATGTAAACCATGGTTAAAAATGTCGTAAATCCGGCAATAACTTCGGTACGAACAGTGGTGCCATGTTCACGTAATTTAAACACACGCTCAAAGAACCCCGGTGTTGACTCCGGCGTAGGTTGTGATTGACTCATTATCGATTCCGAACTGAAAGAAGAAAAATCCGCCGTTATCCTACCACGTTACCGATTGCCAGGCATAAGAAGCGGACAGAGAGAGTAAAATCAGAAAATTAAAAACACTAATGCTACTTTTTAGCAGAAAACCTGAACGTTGTCTTTTCTAAAGTGAAGTGTGTTACTGAATATACACCCTCAATAATTCGAGTTGCTTGTAGGCGCTGAGTTTTCCTGGCTGAGCATAGAAATGCTCTGTGATTCGGCAGAATTTACGCAAGCAACTTGAGGTATGGCGGGTATATCAACGATATAATACTTCGTCGGTTGATATAAAATTAAATAATGCTCAAGAAACGGGGAAAAGTATTTTTGATTATTCAACAGTACCCTCTTTTATTTTCTTGGCATCAATATCTAAGGCATTATTCACTTTATTTAAGGAATACGACCTGTTGCTGGAATTTATCAAGCATGAAAAATCACAGAGCGCTGGCTAATAGAATATAACAGCGAGCGGCCTCATGGCTCCCTGAATACTGTTCAGAGATTAAGAGATAGCCTGCTGAAGAAAGGCTAAGTAATGCTATATCTGCATTATGGAAATAAGCCTATTAGGATCGATTACCTGATGTAAAAAGCTTACAGTAGAGGTTCCACCAGACATTAAAGGAAAACTCATGTCCCCTATTGAGGCTGTATTTTTCGACTGTGATGGCACCTTAGTCGATAGTGAAGTGATTGCTTCCAAAGCTTATGTACATACGTTTGCCCAGTACGGTATCACTCTATCGCTGGAGGAAACGTTTAAAACTTTCAAAGGGGTAAAACTCTATGAAATCATTGATACCATCTGTGCACAACACGGTATGACATTGCCTGCATTAGAGCTGGAAACGGTTTTTCGTCAAGAAGTTGCTCGCTTATTTGATAGTGAATTACAAGAAATTGAAGGAGCACAAGCTCTGCTGGAAAAAATTCGCATTCCTATGTGTATCGTATCAAATGGCCCGGCAAGCAAAATGCATCACTCCCTCGGCAATACCGGTATGCTGCATTACTTCCCTGATACCCTGTATAGCGGCTACGATATTCAGTGCTGGAAACCTGATCCCGCGTTAATGTTTCATGCCGCGGAGGCAATGGGGGTCACCGCAGAACACTGTATTCTGATAGATGACTCCATCGCGGGTGTGCAATCCGGTATTGCTGCCGGAATGGAGGTGTTCTATTTTTGTGCTGACCGACATAACAAGCCGCTCTCCCACCCTAAAGTGACCACTTTTACCCATCTCGACCAGTTGCCTGATTTGTGGCGTGCTCGGGGATGGGATATCACTCGCTGAGTGACCTGCACAGAATATCCCCCAACAGGGCTGAGGGATCCCCAGAAACATCATCAATACACCATGATGATGTTTCTATAGGCTCTCGCCATATCGGCGTATA
>CANRKT010000064.1 GCA_947631255.1 uncultured Enterobacteriaceae bacterium | reverse complement strand
GTATACGCCGATATGGCGAGAGCCTATAGAAACATCATCATGGTGTATTGATGATGTTTCTGGGGATCCCTCAGCCCGTTTGGGGCTTTTTTTATGCGTTAAATTAAAAATATTCTGGCCAGACTCAGGCATCATCATTATTTAAATAAGTGAAAAATAAAGATTAAAATAGTTTCTGCGGTTATTTATATGATTGGTAATAATAAGAGTGTTTTACATGGCAAATGTTAATGCTTATAGTTCTTATTATTATTGGTCTTTACAGATATTCTTTCGGTGCCATATTCCCTATCGACACCACAGAGTGCTGGCCGCAAACGGAGAGGAAAACCATGTCTGGTGTAAACATTCACAGGGATAGCCTTAACCTGAAGGCGTTTCGCCCATCATTACTGGCGATATGTACTGGGCTGGCTTTAGCCCCCCTGGTGCAAGCCGCAGATTCGGATTTGTCAGAAGACACTGTGATTGTTAAGGCTCCGGCTGGAAATCCACTTAAAGGGCAGGCTGAAGACTACAACGTTAAGACCACCACTACCGGAACCAAGCTATTACTGGTTTCACGTGACATTCCGCAATCAGTCAGTGTTATCAGTCAGCAGCGCATAGAAGATCAGCAGCTTGATACCATTGGTGAAGTACTGAATAACGTTACCGGGATAACGGAAAAACAGGTGGATACGAGTCGGGTGACCTATTTCTCGCGCGGCTATTTTATCAGTAACTATGCCTATGACGATATGCCAACCCAGATCAGTGATGTCTGGGACTTTGGTGATACAGGTATGGATACCGCAGTTTACGAAAATATCGAAGTAGTACGTGGCGCGGCCGGGTTGATGAGTGGTACCGGAAACCCGTCAGCCTATATCAATATGGTGCGTAAACATGCTGATAGTCGTGAGTTTAAAGGCAATGTTTCTGCTACTTATGGAAGTTGGAATAAGCAGCGTTACGTTGCTGATCTCTCTGCGCCACTGACTGAGAACGGTAATGTCCGCGGCCGTGTTATTGCGGGTTATCAGGACAACGATAGCTGGGTGGATAAGTACCATTACCAGAAGAAGTTTATCTATGGTGTTGTTGATGCTGACTTAACGGACTCAATGGTATTATCAGTAGGTTATGGTTATCAGAGCAGTGATGAAGATAGCCCGACTTGGGGGGGATTACCGACCTGGTACGCGGATGGAAGCCGGACTGACTTTGGCCGTAGTGCTAGCACCGCACCGGACTGGGCTTACTCTAATAAGAATACCTATAACGTCTTTGCCAATCTGGTACAGCGCTTTGACAATGGTTGGGAAGCCCGGGTTAACCTGTTACATGCCCAGAGTAAATTCGACTCGAAATTGATGTATGTCTCAGGCTTCCCGGACAAAGTGACCGGTGCAGGTGTAGCAGGTTATGGAGGCTGGAACCGTGGCGAGCGTAAACAGGACTCGGTTGATGCCTTTGTGCGTGGCGGCTTTGATCTCTTCGATCGCCAGCATGAGCTAGTGATGGGCACCAGCTTCAGTCGACAAAATAACCGTTATGATAATTCCCAGCCCGTTGCTGGAGCTATTCCAATGCCGAGCTATTATCAAAATGTCGCCGATCCGACTTGGTCTCCGTTTACACTCTATAGTAAAGATACGGTACGTCAGCAGGCTGTCTATACCGCGGCCCGTTTCTCACTGGCGGACCCACTTCACTTAATCGTCGGCTTGCGTTATAGCGAGTGGCATGCTGATTATAACCCGACATCTGCGCCGCAAACTCAACTCAGTAATAAGCAGCATAATGTCACTCCGTATGCGGGTCTTATCTATGATATCGATGATACCTGGTCGGCTTATACCAGTTACACCTCTATCTTCCAGCCGACCGATAAGCGAGATATTAATGGCGATTATATCGATCCGGCGACCGGTAAGAGCTATGAAGCCGGAGTTAAGGCTGACTGGTTTAATACCCGCCTGACCACCTCATTGGCGGTATTCCGCATTGAGCAAAATAATTTTGCTCAATCGACAGGTATATATGTAAACGGCAGTCCGGGTGAGTTTGCCTATGAGTCAATTAATGGAACCGTAAGTAAAGGCGCCGAGTTTGAACTGAACGGTGCCCTGACCGATAACTGGCAGCTGACCTTTGGCGCATCGCGCTTTGTGGCAACCGATAAAAATAATAAGGCAGTGAACTCCGATCAGCCGCGTACTACGGTGAAACTGTTTACCCGCTATAACCTGCCAATGCTACCTGAAGTCACTGTCGGAGGAGGTATTAACTGGCAGAATAAAACCTGGAATGATACCACTGGCCCACAAGGCGCAACGCGTATCCAACAAGGTAGTTACGCGATAGTGGATTTATTTACCCGCTATCAAATAACCAAAAACTTTGCTGTACAGGCTAACGTCAATAACCTGTTTGATAAAGAGTATGACAGCTGGTTATCCGATTATGTGGTATATGGTGCTCCACGTAGCGTTTCGGTTACCGCCAGTTATGACTTCTGATCTTCAGTAGTCATCTTCTAAAACCCTATATCTGTAGATATAGGGTTTTGGTTATTCAGTATCGTCGATATATCTACTGCTGAAAATGTTAATAAAGAATATGAAGGTTAAATTTGATACTGTAGGGCGTGTCTATTTCTTGGGAACAGTATAAAAAATCGATTTCTCCTAATAACTCATCATAACTGATAGAATTATTTTTTGCTAAACTCACAATCGCTAAAGGAAGGGTTGCAGTGAGATGGTTCAGTGTTGTTATGCGTCGTATCTCTATTTTTGTTAACTGATATTTTTTTATACCATAATCATTTTGATAATTATTATAATAACAAGAGAAAAATATCGCACATTGTTTATATAGGCTATCTCTCTTTTGTTGTAGAAGGCTTTTTTTTATTTTTTCAAGTTTTTCTACGAGAAGCGCGATTTGTTTATTATCCAACTTGCTTGTTTTTAGACGATGCTTATCTATTTTGAGTGATTTGTTTATTGTTATCGTCAGTGGTATTTTATCTATTTCCGTCATGCAAAATGAGCGATTGAATTTTTTATCTGGAGATACAGACTCAGTATTTTCCCTTTCGTTATCTGGTTTTATTTCCTGTAATTGTGCAGTAAATATTTTGTTTTTTTTACTGGGGATGATATTTGTTGGACGATACTCTTCGATTAAAGGAAGCGGATAGCACCATAATTCAATGTCTTGTCGCATAGCAATAGGCATTATTTTTTCTTCATGAAAAATATCCATCTCTGGAGTGATTAAGTTAACAGTCAGATCGTTTTTTCTTGTTGTGCTCTGATTCGTTATTATTTTTTCAGAAACGGATTTTAATTCTATTAGATTTAATGCTAACCTGATCCCTAAAGCTGTACGAGGTATAACCATATAGGTTGTCGGATTCACTAAAGTACCTATTTGAGCTCTCACTTCACTCTTAGCTTCAAGCATGATAAGTAGCTCTTTTCCTTTTATATCTTTTAATGTGGATTGATTAATAAGTTGTTGATGAAAATGATTATTACTTTCAGGTTGATATAGTTGTTTTGCAAATAACTCGAAGTCAACGATAGAAAGAGTAAAACTAAAATCACGCTCTTTAGTGCAATGTGTCACTATAATGAGATTCGCTTCTGCAGGCATCACTGTCATATAGTTAATAGCCTGAGAGCTTAATAATGACCTTTCCAGCCCTTGTCCCGTTCCAGCGATAAGTATACTGCTTTTTTTCCGTCGATGATTAAAAGTGACACTGATATTGTTATTATCTACTCGGGATAAGATAAGCTGATAGCTTCTGGCAAGTATAGCGACTATTCCGGCAAACCAGCCTGGGTTAAAAGGTGTCCCGCCAACTGCTACACCAAAAAAACCTGAAATAAGAATTGAACTCTGTAAGCTGATGGATTCTCGTACTTTTAGTTGTTTTATTAGTGAGATTAGGGCACTGCTCAAATCTGAGGGAAGCGTATTTCCCAGCGCATGATTGATAACGGGGATAAGAGAGGCTGTTTGTGACTGCATTGAGGTGAACATTATCTGTTGATCAGTCATTTCATTCTGCACGATGTTTTGTCTGATATTTTTAACTTGCTCTACAGTCATTGCGTATAAAGCACTCAGGCCAGGGTCAATACTTTTGATGATCGATATAAAGGCATTTTTATTCTGCCCCTGAGCCTTATGATCTTTTGCTGACTGTAAGTGGAAACGAAATTTATCAATAATAGAGGAAAATAACGGGATATGGTTGCTACTAAAATTCCCCTTACGGTCAGAGGTAAAAGGTTGACCAGCATGATATTTCTCATGCGGATCGCAACCTAAACGAGAAGTGAAATCTTGTGGCGGTTTATGGCTTAATTTATTGGCCGTTAAATTTTTTAATGATATATGGTCAGGATTTAAATAAACAATTCTGCTTTTAATTCCTTTGTGTAATTCTATTTGCAAGTGATTATTTACTTTTTTAACGCTCTGGATTGAGTGTTCTTTTTTCACTGGCAGTTGAATATTGTACTCCATAATAGAGCAGTCAATTTCTCTGGATAGTGTTTTAATTTTATCGAGATATAATTTACCTTGTTGATAATGGAAATATAATTTATTCATATCTCTTGTTTGTAATATTAATTTCTCATCGGATAAGGTGTTTTTATATTTACTCAAGCAAAAAATAACACTTTGCTCTGATGCTGCAAGAGAAGATGATATTTCGTTAATGCTAATACAGTAATGTTTATTTGTTTTTTTGTCCTCGCCGATTAATGTTCCATTATGATTAATATAGATGTGGTTAAATTTTATTGCATTTTTACCTCTGGTTAGACTGGCACTTTGATAATGATATCCGCTGGTGTATTTTTTATATACTCCTTTAATGAAGTTATTGCTTTCACCCTTGATAATTAATAGGTTGCCAGTAGTATCAAGAGCAATGCCGATGTTGTTTTTTAATAGGGAACTCGTTAAGCTACAATAAATATAACTCGCTGAATTAATATCATTTAAGTTTGAAAGTGGTAGAAATTTTAATTTTCTTACATAGATGCCAGATCTATCAGCATGAAGAGAGGACGATTTTTTTTGAGTTGTATTTTTTATTTTACATAGAGAGCTGATGATTTTTTTATTAGCAGGGAAAGGTTTTTTTTCTCGTATTTGATTATAATATAATTTCTGCGTGATATTATTGTTGTTGAAATATATTCTCGGCACATGGTCTCCATGACTCAATGCGGTCTGTTATTATAGATTATATAATCATCGGCTATGCTCGTTTACGCCTATAAGCATTCGATAACTATCCTCTTTCAGAGGATAAAAAGATGGCAGTAATAATGTTACCTTGGACTTCTTGTTATTAGTTCAAATGAAATCATTTGGATATAATTTGAAATATTTTTGTGTCAATAGATAATTATTTGGATACTCAGAGAGATATCTTTTTAGCAGCGTTAATGGGGCACTGAGAGGTCGATTTCCCAGGCGATAATCATGGATAACCTGGCATAGTTCGCTTCTTTGTTCAGCACTCTGCTGACGGTTAAAATAACCTTGAATATGCATCATCACATTAACGTGATTTTCGCAGGTTGCAGGTTGCTGCAAGATAGCCATCAGCTTTTTTCGATAGGCGATAAAAAATTTATCTAAATCTTCCCACTGGTGAATTTGAGCGACAAACGGACCTATTTCCCGATAACCGGGCTGGTTATGCGCCAGTAACACCAGTTTATAGCGACTATGAAAATCTATCAGTGTGTGGCGTGTGAGCTTTTGTGTTCTCAATTGGTTAAGTTCATGCAGAGCTGAAACACAGATAATAAAATTTTCGCGTAGCACAGGGGTGCTCAGTTGCTCGCTTTCTATCAACGGAACCCACGGATATTGTTCTGCCATTGTTGCACTCAGTAACACCTGATATTTTCTTGTCTCCGGGGATATTTCTTTTTTTTCAGTGATACCAGCTTCTGAGTCATCACTTATGGAATGACGGCCGATAATCAGTCCATTCAGTCCATCTGGATGTTGTCGCTGATCTTCGGTGGTATAGATAAAACGGGGGACCGGAAACGGGATAACGGAGGCAGAATCAACAACAATGCATTGTGCCTGGGCAACAAGCTGGGTCAATAATGCTTGAGCAGACCTATCATCTTGCTGTAAACCGACCTGGGATTCGGTCAGTTTTTCACTGATTCCGATTTTGGGCTCACTCATCATGATGATATTCCTCTGCAAATAATCTTCATTTTAATAATGAGAGCGACTTTGGCGCTATTTTTACTCTGGATCGACAGCGTAGACAATCAACTCTTAAGTTATAAACTTATACAAATGAATATTATTGTCCAAGTTTTAAAATGTAAAATTTAACATAAGTATTATTATCATATGGTTATATTTTTCAGCTGTGCTCAGGATCCACTGACTCCCGCCGAGCATAACTATAAAGCTGATGTTCTCCATTTGAGCGCTGAGACTTCAGCAAGCCGCTCCCAGAATAGTGACCTCCTGTACGACGAATGAAATAACCTTAGGATCATCAATAAAAAATTTCATATCAATTGGTTACCGTGAAAAGCAACATGGAAAACTATCTGCTATATCAATTGGATAGGCTTCAATCAGCATAATAAATGCAGAGAGTTGTCGTTGCTTACGACTCATTGATTCTTTCAGCAATCGAATCCCTTATTACCAGAGTGCCTTGATGGGCAGGAAAAATAACTGGCGTATCGGACGGGGAAAGTAGGATCTGTAATGCATCCTTAATCATTTGGTCCATCGGTATATGGACGGTTGTCAAGGCGGGTGTGAAATAACGTCCAAGAGGCGCATCATCGAATCCAGCGACCGAAATATCTGCGGGAATAGCGTAGCCATGCTCAGTAAACGCTTTAATCGCTCCCATAGCCATATCATCATTGGCAGCTAATACGCAGGTAAAATCAGGGTTGTTTTTCAGCAGCTCTAGTCCGGCTTTATAGCCACTTTCAGGCCTGTAGTTACCATGAACAATTAAGCTTTCATCAGGAATAATACCTGCTTTTTCCAGCGCATCCCGATATCCCTGCAAACGTTTTTTACCTGTGGGGGAATCCGGTGTTCCTGAAATAAACGCAATCCGGCGATGCCCTTTTTCCAGTAAATGATTGACCATCTGAGTACTGCATAATTGATTATCGACAAAAACTGAATTTGCACGGTTACGTTTTAGTTCCCGATTGATAACCATAATAGGTACGCTGTTTGCGTCAATAATATCGTCCAGCTCATCAACAGTTAAATACTTGGGGTAGATCATAATTGCTTCACAGCGTAACTGAAGCAGTAAGTTGATGGCATTTTTTTCATCTTCTCGACAATGTTTACCGTCAGCTAACACCAATTGTCGCTGATGTTGTTCGCTGCAGGTAGCAGCCTGATACGTCATTGAAGAAAAGAAAGGACCATCATAGAGTCTATTGGTAATTACCAGACCTACGGAGTTTGACTCATTGGTTGCCAGCCGACGTGCTAATAAATTAGGGCGGTAACCTGTTTCTTCTATTGCTTTGTTAATACGTTCTTTAACGCTATGACTAACGACAACCTTACCATTCAGCGCTCTGGACACAGTCGCTTTTGAGACGCCGGCCATCTTTGCCACATCCAGTATTGTAACCATAACATTCCTCAACGCTGAAGATTTCATAGAAAGGGAGTAAATTCACCCTGACATTCTATCTATATTGCAGGGGCTGTGCGACATTGGTTTGGACCGAATATGTGGCAGAGCACAGCTATTTTTAGCGCACTCTGCCAGTGAATATCAGATGTCAGGATACGGTTATTAGCGGCATTCTCTGTCCAATCTCACCCTCAGACTGTTCAATAACGAGAGTATATTCGTCACTATTAATGATTAATACTGGCGTCGTTAATTCATATCCTGCTGTTTCAATTGCTTCTTTATCGAAGCGCAGTAACGGAGTCCCTGTTGTCACCCAGTCACCTTCTTTGACCAGTGGCGTAAAGTATTTTCCTTGTAAATTCACGGTATTCAGCCCAACGTGGATCAGCAATTCAGCACCATTCTCACAGCTCAGGCCAATGGCATGATGAGACTCAATCAGCGTTTCCACTTTAGCATCACAAGGTGCAACCACCAGACCTTCATTCGGTTGAATTGCCACACCATCACCCAGTACCTTCTGGGAGAAAGCTTCATCAGCTACCTTTTCCAGTGGGATAACTGTTCCCTGCATTGGGCTAAGAATCGCCAGCGGTGTTTTCACGACACCCGATTCGGTATTTGATTTGTCTTCTGTGTTAATGGGTGTTGCTGGTACGATTTCTTCTGTTACCGGGTCATTAAAACCAACAAACTGTACCAGAACAATGGTCAGAACAATTGCTGTTGCACTCCCCACTACTTCGCCAATAAATGACATAGGGGCATCCGGGCTAATCGAGTTGACGATAGTCAGTAAGCCTGGCAGGCCAGCGTAAGCATAGTAGAGCGAACCAAACAAACTGGCGACGACAGCACCGACTGCACCACCAATACAGCCGCAAATGAAAGGTTTTTTAAAGCGTAACGTCACACCATAAATAGCGGGTTCAGTAATACCAAAGATGGCAGTAACGCCTGCGGATAATGAAGTCGTTTTAAGCTCTCTGTTACGTGTTTTCAGGAACACGCCAAAGACAGCAGCCATCTGCCCAATGACTGCGATGGTCTGATAAGCTTGGAATGAGTCATACCCGTTGGTATCAAAGTTCGCCATAATCACCGGTGTGATACCCCAGTGAACACCGAAGATAACAATAATTTGCCACACCCCCCCAATCACAGCAGCAGCCAGGGCTGGAGCGGCGTTAAATAAGACGTTATAACCACTGGCGATCCCCATTGCAGCCCAGGTGGTTATTGGACCGATAGCGATGAGTGTGAGTGGAACGATAATCACAAAGCAAATAAGTGGAGTGAAGAGTGCTGAAATAACACTGGGCAGCATGCGGTCAACGCGTTTTTCCAGCCATGACAGAGCCCATACGAGAAACAGGGGAGGAAGTACTGATGAGGTGTAGACGGTTTTAGCTAATGGGAAAAACAGGAAAGTAACGGTATCACCGCTGGCAATTCTGCCCGCCATCGCAGTCCAGTCAGGGTTAATCAATGCGCAACAACACAGAACCGCAATGTAGGGATTACATTTAAAGTGACGTGCTGCGGTGATCGCGATAAACACCGGTAAAAAGGCAAAGGGTGTCCATGACATAAAGTTCAGAATAGCAAAGGTATCACTTGCTTTGATGCCATCATCAATCAGTGATACGACTATCAGTATCCCCTGCAAAATCCCGGCAGCTGCCAGAATATAAATAATCGGTGCGAAGACCGCCGACATGGTGGCAATCACTCTATCCAGCCAACGCGTTTTAATCGGTGTGGCATTAGTACTGTGGTTATCACCGACGAGGTCATTCATTGCATTGAATACATCAGCGACATGGGTTCCGATAACTACCTGAAACTGTCCCCCACTTTCTACAACAGCAATGACACCGGGTAAGTTTTGTATTTTACTTTTGGCCTCGGTGGGCGTTTCATTTAACACTAAGCGTAAACGTGTCGCACAGCGGGAGAAACCGTGAATATTTTTCTCTCCCCCAACCTCGCGAAGAATATCCTTCGCTAATGCGTTGTAATCTCTGATGGCTGTCATTTTAGAGGCCTTTTATTAATTATTGAGAAAAGATGACGAGGTGAAACCGGTTTCATCCTAGCAGTGACTTTACTCTGAGAAACCGGTTTCATGATGGAAGTGTGTACGATGTCACAAAGGAATTTGAAGTTTGCTTTTGTTACATTATGAGAAGGGATTCTGACAAGTAGTCATATTCGCTCGTGATAACGAGTGAGCTAAGGTGACAGATCATGAGAACGAACAGAGTAGCGGCAGATATTTATTGATATAACAGCAGTGTAATATGCTGAAAACGCTTGTAGATCCTTCTTTTGTACATATAGACTCTTTATCGCAGATGTTTTTAGTGCTGAAGATTTATCTATTATCAGATAATGACAGATGAATAACCTCCAGGAGATCCCTATCACAAAATGAATGAGAATATTAATATGTTTAATATAACTGTAACCTATAATCACTTTTACTGATTCAAATATAGGGTGACATATTCCAATATTTATTCTTTACCTTCATCTAAGGTAAGAGTCGTCCCTGTAAAAAAATTCACTGTCGCTTCTGACAGGCGCAAATCATTTCAGTGTTAAATGGGTTCTAAAAGCACCTATAAATAACCTAATAATATTATATAATATGAGAGGGTTAAGGTGTTCAGATGTAGTATGTAAGTTTTATTCTTGCTCTCCAGAGAATGCATTATTTTAGAGGTGAAAAATAAATCCACAGTCACAAGAAAGAATTGAGTCAATTATAAATAATGTTTAAACTATGTATCAACACTGAGTTGAGAATGGAACTCGAAAATGGTGGCTGAGACACAGAAACAATCAGGAATAAAGTACTCTTATAGAAGTAATAGGGTACAGAAAGGGTTCCTGACTGATAAGCATTGTATTGTCTCATCTCATAGTCATAACGCTATCTATTTGATTAGTAATATTATTTATTAAAATTCAGATCCTGTTTCAAAATACAGGCACTTATAGTGCTAAGGCAGGTAAATATGCATTGGATTGCTGTCGATACATTTACTCATCCGTCAAATAACTCATTTTTTTCAATTGTTGCTGCAAAAAAACGGGCACATCTTATCTTGTGGTATGAATCTAATACTGCATTATCGCAAGGCGATATTTTACATATAGATAGACATGTTATCTCGATAAACAAAGACCCGCAGGCAATAATCTTACTGAATACTATGCCTTTTACGCGAGATTTGTGGCGAAATATCCGAATGCAACGGCAAGAGAATGATTGAGTTCACATGAAATAATGTACGCATTGAACTATTTGTTGCTTGGAGCATTATACCGTATTGAGTTCTGAACTATACTTAGCTATCAAAGTGTTTCGCACTTCATATAATATGATAAGCGAGATATTCAACGTTCACTTACAGGGATGGGTTTTGTATGGATTACTTTAAAAAACAATTATTCTGGACTATTCCGGCGATAGTTATTTTTTCTTCCCACACTGCTATGGCAGAAGTTAAGAGTACAGTAAGTCCTACAATTATCACAAAAACAGTATTGCCCGAGTCTTTCGGATTGATGGAGGCATCGGCACAGTACAGTATTGAATATCCTTCAACTGATGGGGTCAAAGGAACAGGTTCACGCATCGATACTGCAGCCGTTTTCCTGCCTAAAGGGCCTACACCTCCAGATGGCTGGCCCATTGTCGCATGGGCGCATGGTACGGTGGGGATTGCTCACGATTGTGCACCCTCTTTAAATCCACGAACACTGCGGGACAGCCAATATTTAAATACCTGGTTGTCGCTGGGCTACGCTATTGTTGCGCCAGACTATGCTGGGCTGGGCTCAGAGGGGTTACATCACTATTTGAATGCGCGTGGCCAAGCCTGGAGTTCTCTGGATAGTATTACGGCAGCACAGAAAATCTTCCCGTTAAAAAATCAAATTATTTTTGTTGGTCAGTCACAGGGGGCCCATGCTGCTTTTGCTAGTGTCGGTTATCAAAAGGAATATGCACCAGAGTTAAATATTAACGGTACTGTACTCACCGGCACACCCTATTTTAATGAAAATAGCTCTGCGGCCAAAATTTTATCACCGGCTAAGCATGCTGATAAGGCGATGGCAGGTGATCCTAAAATTCCTTATATTTTCTATATCTTCTTGTCTGAGGCAGCGAAAAATCCGCAATTGAAAGCGGGGGATTATTTTCAGGACAAAGCTCTGCCACTATTAGCACGTGCGGATGAATTGTGTATTACTCCGCTGACTGAAGAAGTCATGAAGCAAAAGTTAACGGTCGAAAATAGTCTTAAACCGGGTATCCAAAATCTCCTGACTGTTGCCAAAGGGGCACTACAATATCCAACGTTGAAAATAGACCATCCGGTATTTATTGGTATTGGTGAGGCGGATATTAACGTACCCACAGCGATGCAAAAACAGTTTGCTGCTGATGTAAAAGCGGCAGGAACTCAGACGGAGGTTCATCTTTATCCCGGTCTTGATCATAGTGGTGTAGTGAATCCTTCACTCCGTGATTCTGTTCCATTTGTTTTGAGTCGTAAAGAGTAGTTTACAGAGAGTCAGCCAGCTAAGAGCTGGCCAACTCTCTATTTCGGCGGCGCTAATGTTAAATTTTTACCGTCAGTCTGCTGGCTTCTGTCTGTCAGGCGAGCTGCGTCTGACGTTTAATAGTGGATATAACAACAATTTGATATTCGTTTGTAATATCGCTGAGGCATGCATCAGTCAAGGCTCGCGTCATGCTAATAAGACTGATTACTCAGTATCCTTATGGATACTAAGGTCATAAAGATAAGGTCTATCAGACGTATGGGAGGTCATTAAGTTTAATTTAAGTAAAAATCCTCATTCTGAGGGGCTTAGAACAGTCTTGAGGCTCAGTGTCCTTCTCTTTGTATCGAAATGATTACTATTATAATACACCCGTCACTGTACAGAGAGAGAGTATAATGAGCATGAGCACTATAATATTAATAAGTATTACCGTTATATCATTATGTATATCATTATATAGCCTGGTTACTTATATAATAGAGCGTCAGGCAAGAATTTTTAAATCACATCGCTAATCTTTCTTAGTTATTTAGAATTTAATCGTTAAATCATTCAGATATCTAGGCGTACGGATGCAAAAATAGATGAAAGCTAATGAACATGAATGTTCATTCATAAATCTGGTGGTGATTACAAGGAACCTTTAAAGTTATCACGCCAGATTTTTGGAGATACCTTATATTTCTCTCTGAATAATTTACTGAATAAAGAGTGATTAACAAAACCACATAGCCATGATATTTGCTCTATTCTTAATGTTCTGTTATGTTCTAATAATTCCCGTGCAGCATTTAAACGTATATTTTTAATAACCGGCATTACTGATGTGCCCTGTTCATTAAATGCCCGGTCAAGACTGGCTCTTGAGCAGCGTAGTATTTTAGATATTGAATTAGGTGATAATTCATGCTGGGAAAAATTTTGTTTAATATATGACGTTGCGGCATTAAAAATATGATTTTTCTTACCTTCTGGGATCAGGCCTTGTTCTTTAGCCACATCAGCCATCATTAACAGTGCCATATGGTGCAGGTTATCAACGATGAGTGCTGTTTCTTTAGAATTTAAACTGGCTGACTGTTCGTCCAGAAGTAACATATGGGACTTTAAAAAAGTGGCCAGATGATGGTTTTCCAGAGAGATGGTTGGCTTATGTAATTTGCCCGTAAAAATGGTTTTTACCTGTTCCATATGTGGAATAATATAGAGCTGTTTAGCATCCGTAGTCTGATAATGGTAATAGTCATTACGATGATGCAGTACTAACGTATCCTGATTAATCTGAGTGCTATTGTTATTCTCTCTACCATTAATTATTTGATTCCCTAGAGCAATTAATGAAATATAGACTGTCGAATCCTTTACTTTATGAGGATCGAAGATAGTTTCATTTTTTGAACCAAAAGCGCTGCAATAGTCACCCATGACTCCAGATATTGTTTTATGCTGGGCAACAATATCTTCTGGTCGGCGATTATTCACTACGTCGATACCATAGCAGCTAAGATTATCTGATATTTGGCTAACTCTTTCTTCTGGTTCAATATCTTTAGCGTTCAGATGATGTGGAACGTAAAGTGTCGAAGGTCTAGGCATCGTCATTTTCTATCCCAAGTTTTTTTCAGATGAATACATGATGATTCAATATAAGAATAATCTTACTTAAAATCCACGAAAAACGACAGATGTTAGCATTAATTTTATATTTTTCCTTTTTTTTTATTGAAAACACTTATTTATCAATCACTAAAATATTGATAATAAAAATAATCAGCTTATCGACCCCGTACGCATCACTGTGCTGGAAGGGCTTTCAAGCAACTTTTTTGCTCATCAGTGATCCATTCTTAAAAACATCCTGAGGTTACCTGCCAATCCGCAGATCTTCAATTTGACCAAACGTGAAGCGGATACTCCATTATGACGGAGCACCCAATGCAGGGGACACTGGCCTCGCGTAAGTTATGTAACTATGAATATGGTCTGTAGTGTAGCCATGGCTATCAGTTAGCGAATAAAGCTATTCGTTCTAAGGATGAGCGGAAGATTATTTTGTGATTGGCTATATAGATAATCTATTACCGATATCGCTTCATGTTTACCTTCAACATTTTATGCCAAATCGTGATACAGATCTGCAAATATCAAATATTCTGACTCAGGTTGAAGCGACAGTCAGTGGAATAGATATTGCTTTATTATCCTGTTTTATGGCGTCGTGTTATTCCAGACTGGTCAGATTATTACCTGATGAAGTCCGCTTTCTACGATCTTATTAGATTGCTACTCATGAAGTGTCACATCACCCTATAAGAACACGTAATACCAAGGGTTTTATTTTTGACAAAATGGCAGAAAATAATCTTTTTTTTGGCCATCGAGGTTTAAAAATATTACGACCAAATAGCATTACCCATACAGAGTATTTTCTAAATTACCCTTTCTATTAATTAATTAATTAATAGATTGATTTACTGGCTCAATGGGATAATTCATCCGTATATAAAAAACGATTCTGTGATAGATTGTCGCTAATTCAACCCAGCGATTAAGCGACATGAAAGAATTACAGCCGATAGTCAATCAGTTAAAAGCGGAATCAAAATCTGCCATGCAGGCACGTACGCAAGAAGAATTAACACTGCTTAAGCAGGTGCTTGAGATCTACGATCAAAAGAGGGTTGCTGAATGCCTGCGTTCTGTCAGCGGTAATGACTGGGCCAGAGAGTCTGTTAATCGGTGGGTTAACGGTAAAGCGGCACCGAAACCGTTAGCCGATGTTGAAGTGAAGATGCTGCAAAATCTGCTACCCAAGCCACCAAAATGCCACGGTAACTATCAATTCCGTTTTATTGATTTATTTGCTGGAATCGGAGGTATTCGTGGTGGATTTGAAGCGATAGGCGGGCAGTGTGTGTTTACCAGCGAGTGGAATCCACAGGCGGTCAGAACCTATAAAGCTAACTGGTACAGCGACTCGGCAGAACATACTTTTAATGAGGACATTCGCGAAATTACCCTCAGTGATAAGCCTGAAATTACCGAAGAAGACGCTTACGCTCATATTGACCAGCATATCCCACAGCATGATGTATTACTGGCCGGTTTCCCCTGTCAGCCATTTAGCCTGGCAGGTGTGAGTAAAAAAAATTCACTGGGCAAGGCTCATGGCTTTGAATGTGATACTCAGGGGACACTGTTTTTCGATGTCGCACGCATTATTGCCGTTAAAAAGCCCGCCATCTTTGTCCTTGAGAACGTAAAGAATCTAAAAAGTCACGATAAAGGCAAAACCTTTAAAATTATCCAGCAAACACTGGATGAGCTTGGTTACGAGGTTGCGGATACTCATCTTGATGGTGCCACTGACCCAAAAGTTATCGACGGCAAACATTTCTTACCCCAACACCGGGAACGTATCGTACTGGTTGGTTTCCGCCGAGACCGGAATCTGGCAGAACACTTCACCTTGCAGGATATTCACCGTTACTATCCAAAAAATCGTCCGACGCTGAAGCAATTGCTGGATAGCCAGGTGAATGACAAATACATCCTGACAGTGAAGCTATGGGAATATCTCTACTACTACGCTAAAAAACATAAAGCCAAGGGGAATGGTTTTGGTTTTGGTCTGGTATCACCTGATAATCCACAAGTGGTGGCCAGAACCTTGTCTGCCCGTTATCACAAAGACGGCTCAGAAATATTAATCGACAGAGGCTGGGATCAGGCGCTGGGTGAAAGTGATTTTCATCACCCGGATAATCTGGCCCGACGTCCAAGACGCTTAACGCCCCGTGAGTGCGCCCGCCTGATGGGCTTTGAACAACCCGGTGAGTATCAATTCCGTATTCCAGTCTCAGATACACAAGCCTACCGGCAATTCGGTAACTCAGTGGTGGTGCCAGTTTTTGCCGCAGTGGCAAAATTACTCGAACCCTATATTAAGAAAGCGGTTGAGCAGCGGGAAAAGAGCTAAATGTCTTATTGAGAACCGGGGCTGAGTGGCTTCCACATAAATACACTGAGTGGATTGTCAACATATAGCGAAAAGGCTCGGTAATCCCCCCGAAAAATAGGTGCGTTCATCAGTAGAATTTGCTAGTAAATTATTATCTGTCTGGTGAAATATCGGGGAAAAGCGAAGAATAGCGTGCGTGAGAGACAAGAAAATAAGTCTTCCCACCAGTTGGTGGGAAGACTTATTACATTATTTTTTTACTTCGTGAACAATATCAAAGTATTTTGATTTATCATCCTGAGATGGATAAATGCGGTAAGTATATTCATCAGGTGTTACGGTAATATTTTCAACGACGCGGGTGAAAAGTACCTCACCGTTATCCTTTTTGGCAGTCAGCGAACGAGTTTTACCTTCAGAATCAAAAGACCAGTCACCCTGCATCTTTGGTGCACCTTCAAACGTGGTCATTTTGAAGGTTCCATTTGGATAATATTCGGCAAGACCAAAGTAGTTAGCAACTTGCTCGTTTTCAGGGGAGACATCTTTTTTATCTTGGTCCAGCGCTTTGGTTGTTACCCACACTTTATCAATCATTACTGCTTCGTAATCGTTAACTTTTTTCTCAGCAGAGGTGGTTGCAGCAGCGCTTTCGGTGGTAGCCGCTTGAGCAGTAAAAGCCATCATAGATGAAAATGTAATTACTGCTGCCATCAGGGGTTTCAATTTCATAACTTCTCCGCTATTCAACAATGTATGTGAAGTAAAAATGATGCTTTTTATGGAACCGAGTGTAAGCGAACACTGAGGTTTTGATGTCTGTAATTATTATCGATACAACTAACATGCGTGGTTGGTCGAGTAATATAATCCTAGCCTATAATCGTTTTTTGTAAAACATAAATTACACATTATAATATAAAAATACATAAACTTAAGTAATGTGTGTGATTCATAGATATTGTTTCACTAATCATATCTATAATGAACAGGGACACTCAGCAGCGGTTACCGTGGATTAAACGCAATGAAAAGAAAAACTTTGTGATGCGGGTTCGTATGTCGTCGCTGTGGCATTTCTCGTCCCACATTACATAAATGGTGGGGCAGATATCTGGCTCAGGGCATTGCTGATCTGTAAACTCCGACGGATAGCCACTTCGAATTTGCTGAGAAAACGCCATATTCTTATGCGGTTCACGCAAACTATCAAGCCAGTGAAGAGTATATACAGGAACATAATTACAAGCTTTAACTTGAGCTGAAAAATGCAATGATGTTTATGAATCACTCAAGAAATTTAAGCCAGAGATAATCTGACAGATACCTGTATAAACAACCGGTAACTGTCAGATCATGTCTGAGTTAATACAGCTTACGGCTGTAACTCGAAAGTTAGAGAAATAATTTCATCGGCTTTAATTTCCGGTGGAGCCTGTTCATATAGATTCTCAACTTTTCCATAAATAGTAACAACTCCACCTTTAAGGGCTGAGTCGATAATCTTTTTCATGAAAGGATCCGTTTCATTATTATATATAAGGTGTGAATTCATCGTATTCAGGATGGGTTTCCCATCAAGATGTTTTTCATAGACGTTGAATAGAATGGTATCACCTTGAGCATACTTTCCTTTACCTTTCTTATCGATAACGAAATAGGCACCATTGGATAGCATCTCAGCATTTTTATCCTTTATTTTATTCTTTAACTTATCTTCAATCACACGCACTTTTGACGTGAAGTTTTCATTGAGATTAGCGATGATTTTTTCTATATCACCTATTTTGATTTTCAGCTGATTGCGATAGGCATCACTAAATCCTAAAGCGAGTGAATCCGGATTAATTTTGATATTGTTTGATGTCATTTTGTTTGCCTCAAACAATGCCTGATTTAAGTAAAATACGCCCAGAGCATAAGAGTTTCTATCTGTGGTATTTTTGATGTTAATTTTTTTGTCATTCAACGACAGAGTATCAATTTTAGCCTGTAATTTTTTGCTTTCTTCATTCAGTTTAGTAATCGACTCATTCAATTTCTTCTGTTCGGCAGCAGCTGCCGTTGTTAGCTCTGTATTCTTCTTATTCAGGGCGGCAACCGTTTCTTTCTCATTAGCCTGCAATTGCGTGTTCTGTTGTTTCAGATTAGCGATTTCAGCGGTCAGTGCCTTGGCAGCCTCATCCTGCTTTTTCTGAGCGGCAGTCAGCTCGGCATTTTTCTTATTCAGGGCAGCAACCGTTTCTTTCTCACCAGCCTGCAATTGGGTGTTCAGCTGTGTCAGATTAGCGATTTCAGCGGTCAGTGCCTTGGCAGCTTCATCCTGCTTTTTCTGCGCGGCGGTGGCCGCGGCAGTCAGCTCGGCATTTTTCTTATTCAGGGTGGCAACCGTTTCTTTCTCACCAGCCTGCAATTGAGCATTCAGCTGTTTTAGATTAGCAATTTCAGCGGTCAGCGCCTGGGCAGCCTCATCCTGTTTTTTCTGAGTGGCGGCAGCGGCGGTGGCCGCGGCAGTCAGCTCGGCATTCTTCTTATTCAGGGCGGTGATGGTTTCTTTCTCACCAGCCTGCAATTGCGTGTTCTGTTGTTTCAGAGTAGCGATTTCAGCGGTCAGCGCCTTGGCAGCTTCATCCTGCTTCTTCTGAGCAGCGGCAGCGGCGGTGGCCGCGGCAGTCAGCTCGGCATTCTTCTTATTCAGGGCGGTGATGGTTTCTTTCTCACCAGCCTGCAATTGCGTGTTCTGTTGTTTCAGAGTAGCGATTTCAGCGGTCAGCGCCTTGGCAGCTTCATCCTGCTTCTTCTGAGCAGCGGCAGCGGCGGTGGCCGCGGCAGTCAGCTCGGCATTCTTCTTATTCAGGGCGGTGATGGTTTCTTTCTCACCAGC
>CANRKT010000063.1 GCA_947631255.1 uncultured Enterobacteriaceae bacterium | reverse complement strand
CGGAGATCATTTTTTGTGACTGATATCAGACAAAATAAGAAAACAACGATTTATGACTTAGCTAAATTAGCTGATGCATCACCCAGTACAGTCAGTGCTGTAATGAGCGGTGTCTGGAAGAAACGCCGTATCAGTGCAAAAACGGCAGAACGGATTATCAATCTGGCAGAAGAGCAAGGCTACGCTCTCAATAAACAGGCCAGTATGTTGCGCAGTACTCGTTCGAAGGTTATCGGGATGATTGTTCCCAAGTACGATAACCGCTACTTTGGCTCGATCGTGGAGCAATTTGAAGAGATGGCACGGATACGCGGGCTGTTTCCTATCATCACCTGTACCCGACGTAACCCCATTCTGGAAATTGAAGCGGCCAGAGCCATGCTGTCATGGCAAGTCGACTGGCTGATTGCTACCGGCGCGTCAGACCCGGACCAAATCAGTGATATTTGTGCTCAGACCGGCACACCGACGCTAAATCTTGATCTCCCGGGAAAGCGTTCAGCCTCTGTTATTTCTGATAATTATTCTGGGGCTAAAATATTAGTTTCAACCATTTTGCAAAATGTCGAAAAGCGTAACGGTAAAAAATCATCGCTGATTTTTGTCGGTGGTCGTAGCAGCGATCACAATACCAGGGAACGTTTACGAGGTTTCCGGGACGCGCATAAAGAATACGGGGTAGAGGTTGATGAAGAAAACATTCTGCCCTGCGGCTATGGCCCGGAAAAAGCACAGCTTGCCCTGGAGAATTACCTGACCCATCACCAGCCTACTCTGCCTGGTATCTTTGTTAACTCCACCATTTCACTGGAAGGTGTTGTACGCTGGCTGGACTCACAGGGATATACAGGCCAGCAACAACCGCCGATGGGCTGTTTTGACTGGGATCCGTTTGTTGAATTACTTGGCCATGACATCATCACCGTACGGCAGAATGTTCCGGCAATGATGGAAGCTATTTTTAATCTGATAGACAACGAAGAGACAGCAGTGCAGTTGATAGAGATCCCTACCATTCAGGTCACCTGAGTCAGATTGACTCAGGTGGGCAAGAAGTGAGCGGAGTCATCATCGAGAAAAAGGGATAATGCATGGGTTAATTTTTATTTTTCACGAACGATATAGCTGAAAAGATCACCCTTCTTTTATCTCTTCATGTTGCTCTGCAAACAATCTTTTACGTGCACGCATTTTTGCGAAGATCCAAAAAATGAGTACTACCGATAAAATTGACGGCAGGAAATTAGAGCCAATTTCGGGATACGACACACGGATAACAGTGCTATACAGAAGAATACCGAGTACAAACCACGCAACCGCCAGACTGGGTAGACCTTCCGCCATAGTGCTGTTTTTATAACGCTGACTCAGCGTATATACCGCCAGTACTAAGGCAATAAAGGGAAAGATTGAAAAAGATACTAGTGAATCAAACAAGGCCGCAAAAGATCCGTTAATCGAGACACCAGTGATTAATGCCAGGATGAGCGTGCCTCTTTCTTGTAACTGTGTCATTTATTCTCCTTCATGCTTCGGGTATTTGAGCAAGTGTTACTCTTTCTTGTTCTCGTCGATACCAGTAATAAGCGCCTTTTGAGATCATCCGTAGTTGAAGCACCAGCCGTTCTTCAAGCTGACGTCGCTTTTCGATATCGACATCTAACGCTTCCGCCCCAGCACTAAAAACAATCGTCACCATGGCTTCAGCCTGCGCTTCGGTAAAACTACGTGGCATACGATTTTCACGTTCCAGATAGTCCGCCAGCTCCGCAATAAAGTGCTGAATTTCCCGGGCAACAGCGGCACGAAAAGCAGCAGAAGTGCCAGAACGTTCACGTAATAATAAACGGAATGCATTTGGATTATTACCAATAAATTCCATAAATGTGGCGACAGAGGTCCGAATAACGCTACCTCCTTTCGCAATGCGCTGACGGGCCTGGCGCATCAACTGACGTAGCATTAAACCGCTTTCATCCACCATGGTTAGCCCGAGCTCATCGACATCACGAAAATGCCGATAAAATGAAGTGGGGGCAATACCCGCCTCACGGGCGACTTCTCGCAGGCTCAGGCTGGCAAAGCTCCTTTCCGCGCTTAACTGACTAAATGCAGCTTCTACTAAAGAACGCCGAGTTCTCTCTTTTTGTTGCGCTCTGACACCCATCATGTTGCCTGAATCCTTCAAACCAAGCCGGAACTATACCAAAGACTAAAACTAACCGTTTTATAGCGCAATGTGAATGATTGTTTACACTACGTCGAAATGCTACCGTCAATAAAGCACAATGATAGTTGGGTTATCCCGTTGTCGATGTTACAATTATGTTGTTTTTATGTATAAGAACAGGTAAGCATCCACCATGTCTCATTCCTATGATTATGATGTAATAGTGATTGGTTCAGGCCCTGGAGGCGAAGGTGCCGCAATGGGTCTGGTCAAACAAAACGCCAGGGTAGCCGTGATTGAACGCTACCATAATGTTGGCGGAGGCTGTACCCACTGGGGCACTATCCCTTCCAAAGCGCTCCGTCATGCCGTCAGTCGTATTATTGAATTCAACCAGAACCCACTTTATAGCGACCACTCTCATCTACTTCGTTCTTCATTTTCAGACATTCTTAATCACGCTGATAGTGTCATCAACCAACAGACCCGTATGCGTCAGGGGTTTTACGAACGTAACCACTGCGAAATATTGCAAGGAGACGCCCACTTTGTTGATGAACATACCCTCGCTTTAGAATGTCCTGATGGTTCAGTAGAAACCTACACCGCTGAGAAGTTTGTAATTGCCTGTGGATCACGGCCATATCGTCCACCAGCAGTCGACTTTAGCCATCCACGCATTTATGACAGCGACTCTATTCTGAATCTCCAGCATGAGCCACGCCATGTCATTATTTATGGTGCCGGGGTTATCGGTTGCGAATATGCCTCTATCTTCCGCGGAATGAATGTCAAAGTTGACTTAATCAACACCCGCGACCACCTGCTGGCATTCCTTGACCAGGAAATGTCGGATTCACTCTCTTATCATTTCTGGAATAACGGTGTCGTCATCCGTCATAACGAAGAATTTGAAAAGATTGAAGGGGTCGACGACGGTGTTATCGTTTCGCTCAAGTCCGGTAAAAAAGTCAAAGCTGACTGCCTGCTATATGCCAATGGTCGTACCGGCAACACCGACTCATTATCACTGGAGAATATTGGCTTACAGGTCGATGGACGAGGCTTACTGAAAGTCAACAGCATGTATCAGACGGCACAGCCTCATATCTACGCCGTCGGTGATGTGCTTGGTTATCCAAGTCTGGCTTCTGCTGCCTACGATCAGGGCCGTATTGCGGCGCAGGCTATCGTAAAAGGTGAAGCTACTGCGCACCTTATCAAAGATATTCCTACCGGTATTTATACCATTCCAGAAATCAGTTCAGTCGGTCAGACCGAACAGCAATTGACAGCGATGAAAGTCCCTTATGAAGTTGGTCGGGCACAATTTAAGCATCTGGCACGCGCCCAGATTATCGGCATGAATATCGGCACGCTTAAGATCCTCTTCCATCGTGAAACAAAAGAAATTCTAGGCATTCACTGCTTTGGTGAGCGCGCAGCCGAGATCATTCATATCGGCCAAGCGATTATGGAGCAGAAAGGTGGAGGAAATACCATTGAGTACTTCGTCAATACCACCTTTAACTATCCGACGATGGCAGAAGCCTATCGGGTCGCGGCGTTAAACGGCTTAAACCGCCTCTTTTAACGACGAAAAATGGCCATTCATCTGTTTCTGAATGGCCTCTGCCAGTTGCTCATAACGGCTACGTAGCGGGGAACCTGGGCGATATACCAGTCCAACGGTTCGATGCGGTTCTGGCTTATAACAAGGAATATAAACCACACCATCACGCGTACGTTCCTGAGGAACGGCTAACGCAGGCAGCAGTGTGATACCACTTCCGGCAGCCACCATATTACGCAGAGTTTCCAGGCTGGTCGCCCGGAAATAGGTATCTTCATCGGCCCCAACCGCAAAACAAAATCCCATTGCCTGGTCACGTAAACAGTGTCCATCTTCCAGCATCAGCAATTTTTCACCCGCCAGGTCTGACAAGGGGACAGACTCACGGTCAGCCCATGGGTGATCCTGATAAATAGCTAAAGTCATCGGCTCATCAAATAACGGAACTTCAATAAAGGTTTCGCTCTCTTTAACTAATGCCAGAATGGCACAATCGAGCTTGCCACTATCTAGCTGTTCCAGTAACTGATTAGTCTGCGCTTCATGCAAATACATTTCTAGCTTAGGGAAAGCCTGACGTAATGCAGGAATGATTAAGGGGAGTAAATAGGGTCCGACAGTGGGGATCAGGCCAATATGCAGGGGGCCTGACATAGTATCCCCTTGCTGGCTCGCCATTTCTTGCAAAACCTTCACTTCACGCAGAATGGTACGCGCTTGATCCACCAGCAGTAACCCTGCCTGAGTAAACAGTACCTTACGGCTGGTACGTTCAAGCAACATGATACCCAGTTCATCTTCCAGTTTACGAATTTGACCACTCAATGTCGGCTGGCTAACATGGCAGGCATCCGCTGCGCGGCGAAAATGGCAATGTTCAGACAACGCTACCAGATACTCAAGATCCCGAATGTTCATTACCCGTCCTTCTCCGACTAGATAGTTATTAACGATAGATAGAATAACAATGATTGTTAATAGCTATCAATTGTGGCAAATCAACTGCTTTCTGCTTAGATTTATTCAGTTTCCCGCTACCAGATATCTGTCCATAGGGTCTACGTAATAAAGGCTTCCAATAACGCAACACTACCACCAATCAGATAATTCCGGGTAAATTTCTCATGCAGCAGTATCATCGCCATATTGGTGGTTGTTGAGGTATCAGCCGCCCAGTACGATAAAAACTGATAGAAAGCGATCCTCAGAAAGCCTAAAAACAGCAAGTTAGTGATGGGTTCATTACTGCAAAAGGAAGGGAAACCTATGGTGCTGGTAGCGCTGGGGCATGGCTATAACAGCCAGAGTGCTTTTACCATGATGTGTAAACGTTATTTTGGTATGCCTGCTTCGGCTTTCTATCTTGAGCCATTAAGCAATCATGCGGGCAAACGCCCGCATTAAACAACCGAATATCAGACCAACCGTTGTTTGGCTTCAGCAATAGCTTTAGCGACTTGCAGCGGAGATACACCCCCTTTCGCTGCACGCTTATCCAGGCAAGACTGTAGTGACAGCATCCCATAGACATCGTCGCCAATCACTGCACTAAACTTCTGTAAATCCTCAAGAGATAAGGCTTCCAGCGCTTTGCCTTGCTTAATCGCTTCCACCACCGCTTCACCAACAATATGGTGTGCTTCACGGAACGGGACCCCTTTTGCGACCAGGTAATCAGCTAACTCTGTTGAGTTGGCATAACCTTGTTCTGCGGCTTCACGGCAACGAGGACGTTTTACCTGGATACCATCCAGCACCAGGGTTGACATATGCAGGCAATCAAGCCAGGTATCCAGCGCGTCAAACAAACCTTCTTTGTCTTCCTGCATATCCTTGTTATAGGCCAGAGGCAGACCTTTGAGGGTCATCATCATCCCAGTCAGGGCACCTTGTACACGACCCGTTTTACCGCGGATCAGTTCCAGCGCATCCGGGTTTTTCTTCTGCGGCATCAGAGAAGAACCTGAGGTCACACGATCAGAAAGCTCCACAAAAGCGGCTTCGCCGCTGTTGAAGAAGATTAAATCTTCAGCAAAACGGGATAAGTGCACCATACCAATCGAAGCATTAGAGAGTAGCTCCAACACATGGTCTCTGTCAGAAACACTGTCCAGGCTATTACGGGTTGCAGAAGCAAAACCCAGCCATCCAGCAAGTTGCTCACGATCGATTTCATAGGCCGTACCGGCCAGCGCACCACTGCCTAACGGGCTAACATCGAGACGTGTCAGGGTATCTTGCAGACGACTTTCATCACGAGCCAGCATTTCAACATAGGCCAGACACCAGTGAGCGAAAGTCACTGGCTGCGCACGTTGTAAATGGGTATAGCCTGGCATCACCGCATCCTGATTGGCGTCTGCGGTCTCTACCAGTGCTTGTTGCAGATGACGTGTAGCAGATAGCAGTTCACTTATCTGTAATTTGCACCATAGCTTCAGATCTGTCGCAACCTGGTCATTACGGCTACGCCCGGTATGCAATTTTTTGCCCAGAGCACCAACTTTATCAATCAGTTTACCTTCAACCCAGCTATGGATATCTTCTGCATCGCTCGCCAGAATAGCTTCAGGATCGGCCTGAACTTCAGTCAGTAACGTCTCTAGCGCTTCTTCAAGCTGCTGCTGTTCAGTGCTCGTCAGCACTCCTACAGTCACTAATGCTTTGGACCAGGCGACAGAGCCCACAATGTCTTGCTCAGCCAGACGATAGTCGAAGCGTAAGGAATCATTGAACTGTTTAAACCGCTGATCGGCTGCCTGTGTAAAACGTCCACCCCAAAGTGCCATAGTCATGCTCCGTTATTCGTTTTCATTATGACTTTCAAAATGGGGAGTCTTAGTCCTCCCCATCTTCAACTATTACTTATTTTTCAGTTCGTTCAATGCACGGATACGTGAAGAGAGGGAGAACAGGCGGATAAAGCCATCCGCATGGCTGTGGTCGTAAACTTCATCTTCACCAAAGGTTGCGAACTCTTCGCTATACAGGCTGTTTGGCGATTTTTTCTGCACCGCAGTCACCTGACCTTTGTAAAGTTGCAGAACCACTTCACCGTTCACTTCTTCAGCCAGAGACTCGGCAGATGCCTGCAAAGATTTACGCAGTGGTGCAAACCAGCGACCATCGTAAACCACATAAGCCATTTCCAGGCCCAGCTGCTCACGCCATTTGAAAGAATCACGATCCAGAACCAGTTGCTCAACACCACGCAGTGCAGCCATGATGATGGTGCCCCCTGGTGTTTCATAGCAGCCACGGGACTTAATCCCTACCAGACGGTTTTCAACGATATCGATACGACCGATACCGTGTTTAGCACCAATCACGTTCAGCGCTTCCAGGCATTTGAATGGGCTCATTGCTTCGCCGTTAACAGCAACCACTTTGCCCTGCTTCACAGAAACAGTCACTTGCTCAGGCTGATCTGGTGCTTCTTGCGGGTCTACAGTCCAGACCCAGCAATCTTTGGTCGGTGCATTCCATGGGCTTTCCAGCACGCCACCTTCGGTGGAGATATGCCACGCATTCTCATCACGGCTGTAGATTTTTTCCAGTGAAGCAGTCGTTGGGATATCACGCTCTTTCAGATAATCCAGCAGCGCTTCACGAGAACGCAGGTTCCACTCACGCCATGGTGCAACGACTTTCAAATGTGGCGCCAGTGCCGCCCAGGTAGACTCGAAACGCACCTGGTCATTTCCTTTACCGGTCGCACCGTGGCACAGAGCATCTGCACCCACTTTAGTAGCAACATCAACCAACGCTTTAGCAATCAATGGACGTGCCATTGAAGTACCCAGCAGATAGCTGCCTTCATACAGAGCACCGGTCTGCAATACTGGATACACATAATCACTGATGAACTCTTCACGGGCATCGACGACATAACATTCGCTGGCACCTGAACGCAGAGCTTTCTGCTCAACACCCAGCAGGTCTTCACGATCCTGACCGATATCCACTACACAAGCGACCACTTCACAATTGCCATAATTCTCTTTCAGCCATGGAATAATCGCTGAAGTATCAAGACCGCCTGAATACGCGAGAACAATTTTTTTGATGCCGTGATTTTGCATTATCTTTTCCTTGTTAAATCTTTTCTTTGTTATGCCAGAATCCGGGTGCCAATGGCTACGCCGTTAAATAAAGAAGGGAGTTGTTCTGCGTTACGCCAGGATGCAATATCTATGGGACGCTGCAAAGTACGTGCCGCATCAAGTGCTGCATTGACTTTGACAATCATACCGTCAGTAATAATGCCCTGTTGAATAAGTTGTTCGGCTTTTTCCGCCGTCATCTCAGCGATACGCTGCCCTTTACCATCCAGAATACCACTAACATCCGACAGCAAAATTAAATCAGCTCCCAAGGTCGCCGCTAACGCTGTCGCAGCCTGATCGGCATTTACGTTCATCAATTCGCCTTTAGCGGTCACACCTATCGAGCTAACGATAGGCAGGAAACCGCTCACCAACAGCGCCTGAATCAGCTTCGGTGAACCCGGGCTTGCCAGACCAACATGACCTAAGGACGCGTCCAGTTGAGTGACATTGACGCTGTCGCCATCACCCAAGCATAAACCAACACCGTTAAGGCTATATTTTTTCGCCCAGGCAAGCAGTGTTTTATTCGCAGTTCCCGCCAATGCGCCAGTAATGATATCAATTTGATCTGCTGGGGTGACACGCAGGCCATTTTTTTTCTCAACCGGCAGCGCTAGCTTTTTCATCAGCTCATCGACCAGGCAACCACCGCCATGAACGATGACCAGTGGGCGCTGATGAGACTGACGATAGGTCATCAAAGCAGTGAACAGACGATCTAACGCCTCTTCGCTATCCAGTAACACGCCACCTAGCTTGATAATTAAAGGATTCATCATTTTACCCAACTGACGGTTAAATAAGAGATAGTGTTTCAGCAAAGCCAAAACGAATATTCAAGCATTGTACTGCCTGCGATGAAGCACCTTTTAACAGATTATCCTCAGTCGCGACGATAATGACATGCTCATCCTGAACAGCAAAACCAATATCGCAGAAAGGTAAGCCAACGACATTTTTCAGCGCCGGTACCCCTTTGTCATACAAGCGGACTAAGGGCTTATCACCATAGGCTTGTTTAAATGTCTGCGCGACTTGCTCTCTTGTAACCCCAGGTTTCAGACGCGCGGTGACGGTCGCCAGAATACCACGCGGGAAATTACCCAGATGTGGGGTAAAGATAACTGGAGTGCCTAAATGGGTGGTAATTTCAGGGTGATGACGGTGACTGAAAATACCATAAGGTTGCAGGCTCACTTCGCAGAAGCTGTTAGATATTGCTGCTTTACGTCCGGCACCACTGACGCCGCTGGTGGCATTGATTACTGGCCACTGAGTAAGATCCAATAAGTCTGCGTTAATCAGCGGTTTCAGCGCTAACTGGGACGCGGTCGGGTAACAACCCGGAACGGCAATTAACTGAGCAGATTTAATTTCATCCTGCTGCCACTCAGCAAGACCGTATACCGCCTGTGTCAGTAAATCGCTGTGCTGATGGGTAAAACCGTAATAGCGCTGATAGAAGTCACCGTCATTCACGCGGAAAGCACCAGAAAGGTCGATAACCGTGCAACCGGCAGCTAAAAACTGTGGTGCCAGGTCATGGCTAACTTCATGTGCTGTCGCCAGAAAAACAACATCAACATTACTGAATTCACTGATGTCCGACATCGCCTGCAACGGCATATCGACAATACCTTTCAGTTGCGGATGCAAATCAGATATTAACTTTCCTGCATCTGAACTTTGCGCTGATACAGTTAAAGCGGTTATGTTCATATGAGGATGGCGATTCAAATAAGTGACAAGTTCTACGCCTGCATAACCACTTGCGCCAACAATCAGTGTATTCAACATCTGGGCTGTTCACCTTCTTCGTTCGTCTGTTTAAGGTGCCAGCCAGAAGCTTTCACCCACGTCTGAGTGCGTGGTGGTAGTCACCGGAACAATTAATGGTTCCTTTACGCTCAACGCTAATGTATTTTTATTCACAATTAGTGCATGAATATTGATACTATCCTAACCTAAGGGCTGTCAACAGTGAAGATGAAATTACCCCCTTTTATCGAGATTTACCGCGCTTTGATCGCAACCCCCTCTATCAGCGCAACTGACAGCGCACTCGATCAAAGTAATGAGTCTTTAATCAATTTATTGGCAGGCTGGTTTCGTGACCTGAATTTTCATGTCGAAATCCAACCAGTGCCTGGTACACGTAATAAATTCAACATGCTGGCCAGTACAGGTCAAGGTGCCGGTGGCCTGCTGCTGGCAGGTCATACCGATACCGTTCCGTTTGATGATGGACGCTGGACACGCGACCCTTTCACCTTAACTGAACATGATAATAAACTTTATGGCCTGGGCAGCGCCGATATGAAAGGATTTTTTGCTTTCATTCTCGATGCATTGCGCGATATTGATACCACTCAGTTGAAAAAACCGCTCTATATCCTCGCTACCGCTGATGAAGAAACAACCATGGCCGGGGCGCGCTATTTCTCTGAAAATACCCAGATACGTCCGGACTGCGCCATTATCGGGGAGCCAACATCCCTGCAACCGGTTCGCGCCCACAAAGGGCATATTTCCAATGCTATTCGTATTTTGGGCCAGTCTGGTCACTCCAGTGATCCCGCTCGGGGTGTTAACGCTATCGAACTGATGCATGAAGCCATTGGACAGATTTTAACGCTGCGAGATAGCTTTAAAGAACGTTATCACTATGCCGCCTTTGCTGTACCTTACCCGACTCTCAATCTCGGGTATATCAATGGCGGTGATGCAGCCAACCGTATTTGTGCCTGCTGTGAGTTGCATATGGATATTCGTCCATTGCCTGGTATGTCACTGAATAATTTGGAAGAGTTATTAGTCGAAGCCTTAGAACCTGTCAGTCAGCGCTATCCTGGTCGTCTGACGGTCTCAGAGCTGCATCCCCCCATTCCTGGTTATGAATGTCCGCAGGATAGCCAACTGGTACAGGTGATTGAAAAACTCCTTGGAACAGAGACTGAAGTGGTTAATTATTGTACTGAGGCGCCGTTTATTCAGGCTCTTTGTCCGACGCTAGTGTTAGGTCCGGGCTCTATCAACCAAGCGCATCAGCCTGATGAATACCTTGAAACACGCTTTATCAAACCAACACGTGAACTCATTTCTCAAGTTGTTCATCATTTTTGTTGGCACGAGTAAATAGGGAGAAAAGGCAATTTTTCCTCCTTTTCTTCTGGTTTTGGGGCTATTTTAATAAGAATCACTTATACATTTACTCCGTAATTAAATTTCATGTATTGATACCGTTTTTTCGTTTGCTGAAACGATTTCGTAGTAATTGACGAAAGTGTTATGACGTGGCTTTATAAAAGGCGGTGTTGAACCTTCACGGGTGAAATTAAGTTACATAATAGAGATTGGGTCTGGATCTTATGAACGAACGTTATTCTGCTTTGCGAAGTAATGTCAGTATGCTCGGTACACTACTCGGAGATACCATTAAGGACACGCTAGGGGAACATATTCTCGATCGCGTGGAAACTATCCGGAAGTTATCCAAATCCTCCCGTGCAGGTAATGAGGCGAATCGGCAGGAATTGCTGACAACGTTGCAGAATCTCTCTAATGATGAACTGTTACCCGTTGCCCGTGCATTCAGCCAGTTTTTGAATCTGGCCAACACCGCAGAGCAATATCACAGTATTTCTGCCAATGGGGAAGCTGCGAGTAGCCCTGAAGTTATCTCTAATACACTGAAAAAACTGAAAGAACAGCCAAATATCAGTGAGGCTGCTCTGAAAGAGGCTGTCGAGTCCCTGTCTCTGGAACTGGTTCTGACAGCACATCCGACCGAAATTACCCGCCGTACACTGATCCATAAACTGGTCGAAGTGAATACCTGTCTGAAACAGCTCGACCACGGCGATATTGCCGATTACGAGCGTAACCAGATTATGCGTCGCCTGCGCCAGCTCGTAGCGCAAGCCTGGCATACCGATGAAATTCGTAAACAACGCCCTTCCCCGATTGATGAAGCCAAATGGGGCTTTGCGGTCGTAGAAAACAGTCTGTGGGAAGGGGTTCCAAACTACCTTCGTGAACTGAATGAGCAGATTGAAGAGCAGTTAGGCTACAAACTGCCGGTCGACTTTGTGCCGGTACGCTTTACCTCCTGGATGGGCGGTGACCGCGATGGTAACCCGAACGTCACTGCCGATATCACTCGCCATGTGCTGCTGCTCAGTCGCTGGAAATCAACAGACCTGTTCCTGCGTGATATTCAGGTACTGATCTCTGAGCTGTCGATGGTGGAATGTACTCCTGAACTCAGTGCCCTTGCCGGAGCCAATGCCGGTCAGGAACCTTACCGTTACATCATGAAGGGTCTGCGTCAGCAATTAACCTCAACCCAGGCCTGGCTGGAAGCGCGTCTTAAAGGCCAGCGCTTACCGAAACCAAAAGGTCTGTTAACCCATAACGAACAGCTGTGGGATCCACTTTACGCCTGCTATCAATCACTGCAAGCTTGCGGCATGGGCATTATTGCCAATGGCCAGCTGCTTGATACCTTACGTCGGGTAAAATGCTTCGGCGTGCCACTCGTTCGTATCGATATCCGTCAGGAAAGTACCCGTCATACTGAAGCCTTAGGCGAAATGACCCGTTACCTCGGTATTGGCGACTATGAAAGCTGGTCAGAAGCCGATAAGCAAGCCTTCCTGATCCGTGAACTGAATTCTAAGCGTCCGTTACTGCCACGCCAGTGGGAGTCCACTGCTGAGACCAAGGAAGTCCTTGATACTTGCCAAGTGGTCGCGGAAGCCCCGCAAGGTTCGATTGCCGCCTACGTTATCTCTATGGCGAAAACGCCATCTGATGTACTGGCCGTTCACCTGTTGCTGAAAGAAGCAGGCTGTACCTTTGCTCTGCCAGTTGCGCCACTGTTCGAAACCCTCGATGACCTGAATAACGCTGACGATGTTATGACTCAGCTCCTGAGCATTGACTGGTATCGTGGCTTTATTCAGGGCAAACAAATGGTCATGATTGGCTATTCTGACTCGGCGAAAGATGCCGGTGTAATGGCGGCCTCATGGGCACAATATGAAGCGCAGGACGCACTAATTAAAACCTGCGAAAAAGCGGGTATCGCACTGACTCTGTTCCACGGTCGTGGCGGCTCGATTGGTCGTGGTGGCGCACCTGCTCATGCAGCCCTGCTCTCCCAACCGCCAGGTAGCCTGAAAGGTGGTCTGCGAGTGACTGAACAAGGCGAGATGATCCGCTTTAAATACGGTCTCCCTGAAATCACCATTAGCAGCCTGACGCTTTATACCAGTGCCATTCTGGAAGCTAACCTACTGCCACCACCAGAACCAAAGCAAGACTGGATCCATATTATGGAGCAGTTGTCTGCTGTCTCTTGCGAAATGTACCGCGGTTATATTCGTGAACATAAAGAATTTGTGCCTTATTTCCGCTCAGCAACACCAGAACTGGAACTGGGTAAACTGCCATTAGGCTCACGTCCTGCGAAGCGTCGTCCAAATGGGGGTGTGGAGTCACTGCGTGCTATTCCATGGATTTTTGCCTGGACGCAAAATCGCCTGATGCTGCCTGCCTGGCTGGGTGCCGGTGCCGCGCTACAAAAAGTAATAGAAGATGGTAAGCAAGATCAGCTTGAAGAGATGTGTCGCGACTGGCCGTTCTTCTCAACCCGTTTAGGCATGCTGGAGATGGTCTTTGCTAAAGCGGACTTGTGGCTGGCGGAATACTACGATCAGCGTCTGGTGAAAAAAGAACTGTGGAGTCTGGGCCAGCAGCTGCGCGATCAGCTCTCTGCGGATATCAAAGTGGTGCTGGATATTGCCAACGATTCACATCTGATGGCTGACTTACCCTGGATTGCTGAGTCTATTACCCTGCGTAATATTTATACTGACCCACTTAACGTCCTTCAGGCCGAACTGTTGTATCGTTCACGTCAAACGGAAGAACGTGGCGAAGAGGTTGATCCCCGAGTAGAGCAGGCCATTATGGTCACCATCGCAGGTGTGGCTGCAGGTATGCGTAACACCGGTTAATCGGTTTTATCTCTGTTTAAATAATGGCTGATGGCAGTATACAAATACTGCCATCAATATTAATTGAAGGTCACTATCATACAAGAAACGTGGATCGCCAGTACACCCGCTCTTAGCTGACCGATATCAGAGTGATTAAGCTATCGGGCGCACACCCAGCGTATGGCAGATGGCGTAACTCATTTCGGCGCGGTTAAGCGTATAAAAATGGAAATCTTTCACTCCTTCCCGACTTAATATTTTCACCATATCCATCGCAATGTTGGCACCTACCAGCTTACGGGTTTCCGGGTCGTTATCCAGCCCCTCAAACATGCTGTGCATCCAGCCTGGAACACGCACATTGGTCATAGCGGCAAATTTTTTCAGCTGTTTATAGTTACTGACGGGTAAAATGCCCGGCACAATTTCCACATCTATGCCTGCTGCAGCACAACGGTCACGAAAACGCAGATAGCTTTCAACATCAAAGAAGAATTGTGTGATAGCGCGGTTAGCACCAGCATCAATTTTACGTTTCAGGTTAATCAAATCCGCCTGCGAGCTTTTCGCTTCCGGATGCACTTCCGGGTAAGCGGCGACGGAGATATCAAAATCACCCACTTCTTTTAATAACGACACCAGGTCCGTAGCATAAATATTAGGTTTAGCATGACCTGCTGGTAAATCACCGCGTAATGCCACGATATGACGAATACCGTTATCCCAGTAATCGCGTGCAATACCGAGTAATTCATCACGTGTTGCATCCACACAAGTCAGATGCGGCGCGGCTTCAAGACCCGTGCGATCTTTAATCCCTTTAATAATGCTATGTGTCCGGTCACGTTCGCCTGAGTTAGCACCATAGGTCACGGAAACAAATTTGGGTTTCAGGCTGCTGAGTCTGTCGATGGAGTTCCACAGGGTCTGTTCCATTTCACTGGTGCTCGGCGGGAAAAACTCAAAGGAGACATTAATCTGCCCGGCGACTTCTGCCAGACTCTGGTTTAGTGCTTCCCGCTGGTTGGCGTGAAAAAAGCTCATACCCTCACCTCATCAATCGCTTCATTATCATATGTTATATTCATTGCTATCCAGACGTTTAGACGTCTAAATAAAAGATGGCTTAAAAGCGCCTAATCGTCAACATAAATATGGCGATAGCTTTTGATTATTTTTCATGCTGAATGAATTTTTTTCACCATGAGGAAACAGGCGGAATGAACAGGTAAGGATAATTCCCCTCCGGAGAACCCGGAGGGGAGAAAGATCACAGTAGCTGAGCCAGGCGATTTAAGTCTGACTGAATGGCCCCAGCGGTAACATCACGCCCCGCACCCGGGCCACGAATAACCAGAGGATTATCACGATACCAGCGGCTTTCAATCGCAAAGACGTTATCGCAAGGCAAAAGTGCCGCCAGTGGATGTTCGGCACGTATCGCTTCGACACCAACACGTGCTTTACCGTTAGCGTCAAAACGGGCCACGTAACGCAGAACTAAACCGAGCTCCTGTGCTGCCTCAAAGCGCTGCACCATCTGCTCATTGAGCGCATCACCGTTTTCAAAAAAGTGATCCACGGAATCCTCTTCACCGCCAGCGGGAACCAGAGACTCCACACGCACCTGGTCAGGTTCGATATCGTAACCCGCTTCGCGTGCCAGAATAACCAGCTTACGCATCACATCTTTGCCGGATAAATCAACCCGCGGGTCCGGCTCCGTGAGGCCTTGCTGCCAGGCTTGCTCCACCAGCTCAGTAAAGGGAACTGTGCCGTCAAACTGCAAGAACAACCACGACAGTGTCCCAGAGAAGATACCGCTGATAGACAGAATGGAGTCACCGCTATCACGTAAGTCACGTACCGTATAGTTAACTGGCAATCCGGCACCTACGGTGGCGTTATATAGCCAGTGACGTCCTGTTTTTTCAAATGCATCGCGGATCTGGCGATACTGATTCCCCTTTCCGGCACCGGCCAGTTTATTGGCACTGATGACGTGGAAACCGTGGCTGGCAAAATCCAGATACTGATCGGCGAGCTGCTCACTGGCAGTCACATCCAGCACCACTAAATCATCATAAGGGTGTGCACGCATCCACAGGAAGAGTGACTCCTCATCCAGCTCAGTGGCTTCATCATTAAAAAAAGCCAGCGCGCGACTGGCATCCAGTCCCTGAGCATTGAGTAAGCTGCGACGACTATCGACGACACCGGCCAGAACAAATTCAAACCCTGTACGCGCTGAAAGTGTCTTCTGCTCACGAGCAAAAAGTTCCAGCCAGCGTGAACCGATATTACCTTTACCAAATAATACCAGTCCGATACATTTCTCGGCACGGAATAACGAGGTATGCAGACCTTGAATCAGGTTTTCGGTCGGGCCAGTACGCAGGACAGCAACCAGACTGATGCCATCTTCTGACTGCCAGGTAAACTCTACTGGCTGGTCTTTTAACTGCTGCCAGAACCGATGACTGTGCAAGGGATTACGGCAAACCCCGGCGCCGACAATCGCGACCAGCGCCAACCCAACGCGCAGATGAAGCTTGCCGGGTAAACCGGAATTCTCCAGCGTCTGCAATGCGCTTTGAACCAATTCACGGGTATAGCAGAACTGCAATAGATTACGATCAGGGTGTGATCCTACCGCTAAGGGGCGGATCTGATTACGCTCGAGGATCTGTCCCAGCTCTTTTCTCAGGGCATTGAAGTCCTGCTGGCTTGAGAGCTGTAGCTCTATCAGACACACATCATCGTGACTGGTCACAATACGCGCCCCGGTTCCAGACGCCAGTACTCGCTCAATACGCGTTGAGCCTTGTTCTGGAGAGTAACTACAACGCAGTTGCAGGTCGATATCGCTGCCTGATACCGGCTGTAACGTACGGGTATGCAGTACCGGTGCCGCAAGACGCGCCAGTTCACTGGCTTCGTCCAGCCTCAGCAGAGGCAGCAGACAGGCATCTTTGACCTTACGGGGATCCGCACTGTAAACGCCCGAAACATCACTCCAGATAGTAACGCGTGAAACACCAACCAGCGCTCCGACTTGCGTCGCTGAGTAGTCGGAACCATTACGGCCCAGTAATACTGTTTCTCCCGCATCATTACGGCAAATAAATCCGGTAACAACAAAACGTTTATGGGGATGCTGTACGAGGATATTGTGCAGCAACGGACGTGAACGCGCTTCATCAACCTGAGGCTGAGCAGCACGCTCCGCACGCAGGAACTGACGAGAGTCAACCCAGACTGCATCGATATTCTGCAAGTTAAGTACGGCAGACATCAGACGTGCGGACCAAATTTCACCATGACCCACCACCTCAGCATAAACTGCTTCGGTTATCTCTGTGTCCAGCAATCCAGCAAGGTGTTCAAGATCATGGATAAGCTGTACCAGTAACACTTCTGCTTGCTCTGGTGGCAAGACATCTGTGATAAGTTCACTTTGATAGCGACGTAATGCTTGCTGCATTTGATGTGCAGACAGACGATCGCTCTGGCTCAGCTTAAGCCAGTTGATCAACTGGTTGGTGGTACTTCCGGCGGCGGAAACCACCATCAAGTCACCTGGCCTTGAATACTCCTTCATGATACCTGCGACACGCAGATAACATTTCACATCAGCCAGACTACTACCACCAAACTTATGCAGTTGACGAACTGGCGTCCCTGCTGGTGCTGAAACACTCATGCTTACCCCTTTGCCGCGATCCGAAAAGCATTGTCCAGATCAGCAATTAAATCTTCGCTATCTTCAATTCCGGTTGAAATACGTAATAGCGTCTCAGAAATACCTGCAGCAGCACGCGCTTCTGGTGCCATTCCCGCATGTGTCATGGTCGCTGCGTGGGAAATCAAACTTTCCACACCGCCCAATGATTCCGCGAGGGTAAATAGCGTCAGGCTACTCAGAAAACGACGTAACGTTTGCTCATCGCCATCCAGTTCAAAACTCAGCATCGCACCAAAACCTTTTTGCTGGCGCGCGGCTATCGAATGGCCCTGGTTTTCAGGCAAGGAAGGATGATACAACTTTTTTACCAAGGGTTGTTGTTTCAAAAAGTCGACAATCGCCTGAGCATTACGCTGGGCGACATCCATACGGGGTGATAAAGTACGTAGACCACGTAATAACAAATAACTATCAAAAGCACCGCTGGTCACGCCAATATTATTGGCCCACCAGGCCAGTTCCGTCACCCGCTCTGGATCTTTGGCGATGACCACACCGGCAAGCACATCAGAGTGACCATTCAGGTACTTAGTACAAGAATGCACGACCAAATCCGCCCCTAATGCCAGTGGATTTTGTAACGCCGGACTCAGGAAGGTGTTATCGACGACGCTAACAGCCCCTGCGGTACGTGCTGCAGCACAAATTTTCTCAATATCGACGACACGTAACAAGGGATTGCTTGGTGTTTCTATCCACACCAATTTCGGCTTTTCTGCCAGAGCAGCCTGTAGTGCCTGCCCATCATCCTGATCAACAAACAACACACGATACGCGCCCCGTTTTGCCAGGCTATCAAATAAACGATAGCTACCACCATAACAGTCATGAGGCGCTACCAGAAGGTCACCAGGCTTCAGGAGCACTGTGGTGACTAAATGAATGGCTGACATGCCGGTATTGGTCAGTACCGCACCGACACCTCCTTCAAGCTCAGCTAAAGCGCGTTGAGTGACATCCCGAGTCGGATTACCACGACGTGAATAGTCATGAGCGCGTGGCTCATTAAAATCGGTGAAGTTGTAAGTACTGGAGAGATGAATAGGAGGAACTACACAGCCATATTGTTCATCGTCATTTAAACCGCTGCGTACTGCTATCGTTGCCTGTTTACGCGTCATGGAGCCCTCACCTGAGTCATCGAAGAAAAACCTGACACCAGATTAAACAAGCCAACTATAGACGTCAATACATCTGGACATCTAAACCTCTTTGCGTATAGATTGAGCAAAATGCAAATACCCGTTAAAATTATCCGTTTTAAGTGTATCTGTCTTAGTTTCACGCGCCAGAACCGTTTATCCTACGCGGGAGACTAATTAAAGAGATTATTGCTAATATCGGTTTATTTGACGATGCTGGCTTATTTTCATAGATAAAGAGGACAAGGGTATCTCATGGCTGAATGGAGCGGCGAATATATCAGCCCCTACGCTGAGCACGGCAAGAAGAGTGAACAAGTAAAGAAAATTACTGTTTCTATTCCTCTGAAGGTATTAAAAATCCTCACTGACGAGCGTACGCGCCGACAGGTGAACAACCTGCGTCATGCGACAAACAGTGAATTGCTGTGCGAAGCGTTTCTGCACGCTTTCACCGGCCAGCCGTTACCGAACGATGCTGACCTGCGCAAAGAACGCAGTGATGAGATCCCGGAAGATGCCAAGGTTATTATGCGTGAGTTGGGGATTGATCCGAATACGTGGGAATATTAATTCTCACCTGAAAGGTACGCGGCTGTGCCTTTTCATTTACTGACTAAACCACAAAAACAAAAAAGGCGCCTGAGGCCTGACGGTTCCCCATAAATAAAGACAGGCATAGAAGGTTGTGATCTACTTAGTGTTCCACCAAAAAGTAAGGTC
>CANRKT010000062.1 GCA_947631255.1 uncultured Enterobacteriaceae bacterium | reverse complement strand
CTTTAGTATGCTCATCGTCTGTCTTCACATCGCGCCTACAGGCAGAATGAATTATTTAGGGCAAGCACCTGTCATACCTCATTCTGCCTGGGTGTTGCTGATGTTCAGCCAGACGAATCACATGCTTTAGTATGCTCATCGTCTAGTCAGTTAGACAGTGATGATGTTAATAATTATGTGGCACTACTGGATTCTCAGGACGGGCTACCGCACAATGAACAGATACTTTGCACCAACGAAAGCAAAGATCAGCACACCTGCAGGAGAACACAGCATGTCATCACTCTCAAAAGAAGCCTCGCTGGTCCATGAAGCGTTAGTTTCGCGTGGTTTAGAAACCCCGCTGAGACCACCTTTGCGTGAACTGGATAACGCAACGCGTAAGCAAGAAATTGCCGGTCATATGAAAGAGATCATGGAGCTGCTAAATCTCGATATGAACGATGACAGCTTGATGGATACGCCGAAACGTATTGCTAAAATGTACGTCGACGAGATTTTTTCTGGTCTCGATTACGCCAATTTCCCCAAAATCACCGTTATCGAAAATAAAATGAAAGTCGATGAGATGGTTACGGTGCGTGATATCACCCTGACCAGTACCTGCGAACACCATTTTGTGACCATCGATGGCAAGGCAACGGTTGCCTATATCCCTAAAGATACGGTGATTGGGCTATCAAAAATAAACCGCATCGTGCAATTCTTTGCCCAACGTCCTCAGGTTCAGGAACGTCTGACCCAGCAGATCCTGATCGCGTTACAGACCTTGCTGGGAACCAATAATGTGGCCGTTTGCATTGATGCCGTCCATTATTGCGTGAAGGCTCGTGGTATCCAGGATGCAACCAGTGCAACAACCACAACATCGTTAGGCGGATTATTTAAGTCCAGTCAGAATACGCGCCAGGAATTTTTACGCGCAGTACGTCATAATTAATCATTACGGGCAGGAAGCATGGAACGAAATGTCACGCTGGATTTTATTCGCGGCGTTGCTGTCCTGGGCATTCTGCTTCTTAATATCACCGCCTTTGGTTTACCTAAGGTGGCCTATCTTAACCCCGCCTGGTATGGTGCGATAACCCAGTCAGATGCCTGGACTTGGGCATTGTTGGATGTTTTTGCCCAAGTTAAATTTCTGACGTTATTCGCATTATTATTTGGTGCGGGTTTACAGATGCTGTTACCACGCGGTTCACACTGGATCCAGTCCCGGCTTTTTCTGTTGATGTTACTGGGTTTAGCGCATGGTTTATTACTTTGGGAAGGCGATATCTTGCTGGCCTATGGTCTGGTGGGATTACTGTGCTGGCGCACTATTCGTGATGCCCCCGAAGAGTCCTCACTGTTTAATACCGGTGTGTTGCTGTACCTGATGGGGGTGGCGGTACTGGTCATTCTCGGTCTCCTGCCGGGAACAGAGTCTACTGATTTTTGGATGCCTGATCAGGTACATCTGCAATATGAGCAATACTGGCGGATCGAAGGTGGGTTTGAAGCAATCAGTAATCGAGCCAGTTTACTGACATCGGCGTGGGTAGCTTTGGCTATTCAGTATGGCTGGCAGCTGGCTGGAATGATGATGATCGGCGCTGCTCTGATGCGTAATGGCTGGTTTAAGGGCGAATTTAGCCTCCAGCATTATCGTCGTCTTGGCAGTGGTTTAGTTCTCACAGGGTTATGTATTAATATTCCCGCCATTATTACCCAGTGGCAGCTAGACTGGGCCTGGCGCTGGTGTGCGTTATTGTTACAGGCTCCGCGTGAATTAAGTGCTCCTTTTCAGGCGCTGGGTTATGCAGCCCTGATCCTTGGTTTCTGGCCACAATTATCCCGTTTACGTTGCGTGGGCTGGATAGGCTGTGTTGGACGAATGGCGCTGACTAATTACCTTCTACAGACCGTTATCTGTACGATAATATTTTATCATTTCGGTTTTTTTATGAAGCTGGATCGCCTGAGTTTACTGATGCTGGTTCCGGTTATCTGGATCGTTAATATTCTCTTCTCGGTATTATGGCTGCGTTATTTTCGTCAGGGACCTGTTGAATGGTTATGGCGTCAGTTAACGCGACGAGTCAGTGGAAAACACTGACAGGCAGTGAAAGAGAATGATATGTATCACAGAGGTTAACGAATAGTGTGTAACCGATTCCACCACTGTGATTCGTATCACGTCATTCCCCTCTCGATTTACCGCAAAATAGGTGCCTGATTAACACCAGAGTGCCGCTATGAAATTAACTCCTCCCACCCCAATAACGATCCGTGATGTCGCGCGTAGCGCTGGCGTTTCTGTCGCGACTGTTTCACGGGTGCTTAATCACAGTTCAGTGGTCAGCCCGCATACACGTGAAACGGTGATGCAGGCGGTAACAGAACTGAATTATCGACCTAATGCAAACGCGCAGGCACTGGCAACGCAAAATAGTGAAACAATTGGCGTAGTAGTGATGGATGTGTCAGATCCGTTCTTTGGTGCACTGGTTAAAGCGGTAGATATGGTTGCCCAGCAACACAATAAATATGTGTTGATTGGTAACAGTTATCATCAGGAAGTTAAAGAGCGTCATGCGATAGAGGTCTTGTTGAGGCAACGATGTAATGCTTTGATTGTTCACTCAAAAGTATTAAGTGATCAGGAACTTACTGGCTTTCTGGAAAGTACGCCTGGCATGGTATTAATTAACCGCATCATTCCTGGTTACGCACATCGCTGTGTCTGCCTTGATAATATCAGTGGTGCATTCATGGCCACCAGGACTCTGCTTCATCAAGGACATCAGCGTATTGGTTATCTGGCATCCAGCCATGAAATTGAAGATAACGATATGCGACGTACTGGCTGGTTACGTGCATTGTCAGAGCAAGGTATTGTCGCGCCAGAGAGCTGGGTGGGCAGCGGGCTGCCTGATATGCAAGGCGGTGAGGCGGCTATGGTTGAACTGTTGGGGCGCAATTTACAGCTTAGCGCTATTTTTTCTTACAATGACAGCATGGCGACTGGTGCGCTTACTGCATTGAAAGATAATGGTATTGCTGTTCCTCATCAAGTCTCTGTAATCGGTTTTGATGATATTCCTATTGCCCGCTATACCGACCCTCAATTAACGACGATCCGTTATCCGATTGCGTCAATGGCGCGTTTAGCGACTGAAATGGCACTCCTTGGTGCAGCAGGAAAGGGTGATGACACTGCGACACATTGTTTTATGCCCACTCTGGTGCGACGCCACTCAGTTGCGGCGAGGCAAAATGTGTCCCCGATCGCTATCCCGACATTGTTTTGATGTAACCGATTTCAATTTGTGAGTAAATTCACAGTTAATTAACATCTTGCTGGCTATGATGCTCAGAAATTATCAAATGAAACATAAGGCAGTGATGAAGTATTAACGTGGCTGTCGTGTCATATATAAAATAAGCAGTTCTACACAATAAAAAAACCGGAGATACCATGAATATAAAGGTGTTAGCTTTAACTGCTCTGATATCTTGTACGATGTTCGGTTCTATGGCGCATGCAGCTGATGATCGTATTGGCGTGACTATTTATAAGTACGACGATAATTTCATGTCAGTAGTACGTAAAGCTATCGAGAAATATGGCAAAGATTCACCACAAGTTCAGTTGCTGATGAATGACTCACAAAACGATCAGTCTAAACAGAATGATCAAGTTGATATTCTTTTAGCGAAAGGTGTGAAAGCGCTGGCAATTAACTTAGTGGATCCGGCTGCGGCAGGTACCGTTATCGAAAAAGCACGTTCACAAAACGTTCCGGTGGTTTTCTTTAACAAAGAACCTTCGCGTCAGGCGCTGGATAGCTACGATAAAGCCTATTATGTCGGTACTGACTCAAAAGAGTCCGGTATTATTCAGGGTGATTTAATTTCTAAACACTGGGCGGCAAACCCGAACTGGGATTTAAATAAAGATGGCCAAGTCCAGTTTGTATTATTAAAAGGTGAGCCAGGCCACCCTGATGCAGAAGCACGTACCAGCTATGTTATTAAAGAGCTGAACGATAAAGGGCTTAAAACAGAGCAATTGCAGATGGATACTGCGATGTGGGATACCGCGATGGCTAAAGATAAAGTTGATGCCTGGTTATCCGGCCCGAATGCTAACAAAATTGAAGTGATTATTGCCAACAACGATGCGATGGCAATGGGTGCTATCGAAGCGCTGAAGGCACACAATAAATCTTCAATTCCGGTCTTTGGTGTTGATGCCTTACCAGAAGCATTAAGTCTGGTTAAGTCTGGTGCAATGGCGGGTACGGTACTGAACGATGCAAGCGCTCAGGCTAAAGCGACCTTTGATCTGGCTAAAAACCTGGCAGCAGGTAAATCCGCTAACGAAGGAACTGAATGGGTTATTGAAGATAAAGTTGTCCGTATCCCATATGTTGGCGTTGATAAAGAGAACCTTGCTGAGTTTATGGGCAAATAAGCTACTGTTATCAGTCGGAATGCAGGAATATAAGTCTGTTCACTGGCAGGGTATATTGTCAGTGAACAGAAACTGCGGTTAAATTCTGCTTCCTGAATAAATAGCTGCTGGCGAGTAACGAGTCAATATAGTGTATTGAAACTGTTTTCGATACCCTCGTTTGATACCTGTATTATTTATCGTTATTGAAGTTATATCTTTAGTTAATCAAGTAATATAAATAACGTAAATTATTTTGGGTATAGATCTGCTATTTAGCGACACAGGTACAATTATGGTCGATAATAACACGGCTGCGCCGACAGAGTTTCTATTAGAAATGACGAATATTAATAAGTCATTTCCTGGTGTTAAAGCTCTGGATAATGTGAATTTAAAAGTACGTTCCCATTCCATTCATGCGTTAATGGGAGAAAATGGTGCGGGGAAATCAACACTGTTAAAATGCTTGTTCGGGATTTATAGTAAAGATTCGGGAAGTATTTTTTTTCAGGGGAAAGAAATTGATTTTTCTAGTGCTAAAGAAGCACTGGAAAATGGTGTTTCCATGGTGCATCAGGAATTGAACCTGGTATTACAGCGCACCGTTATGGATAATATGTGGTTAGGGCGTTATCCCGTTAAAGGCATCTTTGTCGATCAGGCTAAAATGTATCGAGATACCAAAAGTATTTTTGATGAGCTTGATATTGATATAGATCCCCGAGCGCGTGTCGGTACGCTATCAGTTTCCGAAATGCAGATGATAGAGATTGCCAAAGCCTTCTCTTATAATGCCAAAATTGTCATTATGGATGAACCTACCTCTTCATTAACAGAGAAAGAAGTTCATCATCTATTTACTATTATTCGTAAATTAAAAGAACGTGGCTGCGGTATTGTTTATATCTCACATAAAATGGAAGAGATATTTCAACTCTGTGATGAGATAACTGTTCTGCGCGACGGACAGTGGATAGCGACTCAACCTTTGGTTGGTCTGGACATGGATCAGATTATTTCGATGATGGTAGGGCGTTCGCTTAACCAACGTTTTCCGGATAAATCAAACGTTCCCGGTGAAGTTATTCTTTCCGTGCGTAACTTAACGTCATTACGCCAACCTTCTATTCGAGATATCTCCTTTGATTTACATAAAGGTGAAATTCTCGGTATTGCGGGACTGGTCGGTGCCAAGCGTACTGATATCGTGGAAACCTTATTTGGTATTCGTGAGAAATCAAACGGAACCATTACACTTCACGGTAAGAAAATAAATAATCACAGTGCTAATGAAGCGATAAACCATGGCTTTGCTCTGGTGACAGAAGAACGTCGCTCAACAGGTATCTATGCTTATCTCGATATCGGATTTAACTCTCTTATTTCAAATATAGGTAAATATAAAAATAAAGTGGGTTTACTTGATAATACGCGGATGAAAAGTGACACCCAGTGGGTCATTGATTCTATGCGAGTAAAAACCCCCGGACATCGCACTGCAATAGGATCATTATCCGGAGGAAATCAGCAGAAAGTGATTATTGGTCGTTGGTTGTTAACGCAACCAGAAATATTAATGCTGGATGAGCCGACTCGTGGTATCGATGTTGGTGCTAAATTTGAAATTTATCAGCTAATTGCTGAACTGGCTAAGAAAAAAAAGGGGATTATTATTATCTCCTCTGAAATGCCCGAATTATTAGGGATAACGGACAGAATTCTGGTAATGAGTAATGGTCTCGTTGCGGGAATTGTTGACACTAAAACCGCCACACAGAACGATATTCTTCGTCTCGCATCTGTGCATCTTTGATAATTTAGGGGCGATTAAAATGGATGTATTAAGTAAAAAAAACTTTCTAACTTATCTGAAAGAGGGCGGTATCTATGTGGTACTGCTGGTGCTGTTAACCATCATTATTATTCAGGATCCGACCTTTTTAAGCCTGTTGAACTTGAGTAATATTCTGACGCAGTCATCAGTACGTATTATTATTGCTCTGGGTGTTGCAGGGCTGATTGTGACTCAGGGAACTGACCTTTCTGCCGGACGTCAGGTGGGCCTTGCCGCGGTAGTTGCTGCGACGTTGTTACAATCGATGGAAAACGTCAATAAAGTCTTCCCTGAAATGCAAACCGTGCCAATTCCAGTGGTGATGCTGATTGTCTGTGCGATTGGTGCCGTGATTGGCCTGGTGAACGGGATTATTATTGCTTACCTGAAAGTGACTCCGTTTATTACGACTCTGGGTACCATGATCATCGTCTACGGTATCAACTCCCTCTATTATGACTTTGTCGGTGCATCACCAATTTCTGGATTTGACAGCCAGTTTTCGAACTTTACCCAAGGATATCTTGCCTTTGGCAATTTCAGACTCTCTTACATTACGTTTTATGCGCTGATCTCAGTGTTGTTTGTTTGGGTTCTGTGGTCGAAAACACGTTTTGGAAAGAATATCTTTGCCATCGGGGGCAATCCGGAAGCAGCTAAAGTTTCGGGTGTTAACGTCGGTGTTAACCTGATGATGATCTATGCGCTGTCCGGAGTGTTTTATGCCTTTGGCGGTATGCTGGAAGCAGGACGTATTGGGTCTGCTACCAATAACCTCGGTTTTATGTATGAACTGGATGCGATTGCTGCCTGCGTAGTAGGGGGGGTGTCATTCAGCGGTGGGGTAGGTACCGTTATCGGTGTTGTTACCGGGGTTATCATCTTTACCGTTATTAACTACGGCCTGACCTATATCGGCGTGAACCCATACTGGCAGTACATCATTAAAGGCTCCATTATTATCTTTGCTGTAGCACTCGACTCACTGAAATACGCCCGTAAAAAATAATCCCTTCTTACCGCCGCAGGCAGACCCGTTCTATCTGCGGCATCTCTTCTCTTCAGGTTTTGTTACCCCTGGCTTTAATTTTTCTTCTGCTGCAACTCAAGCAACTGTTCAGGGCTCACTGCCGGGTAGGCTTGAGCATCATCAGGCACTTCATGAGGCGGAGGGATGGGAACCAGAGGGCCTAAAAAGCGTGGCTCGCGTTTAAAGATATACAAATCAGCTAACGCTCCAAGACGGGCACCAAATTCACGAATGCGCACGCTGAGGATGTTTTTTGGCGAGGGCACGGCAAAGCACTGTGCCTGAATCCCCATATGGCGGGCGATAAACAGCGCACGTTCGCAATGAAAGCGTTGAGTGATAATAATAAAATCATTGGTATCAAAGACTTTACGGGTACGTACGACAGAGTCCAGAGTACGAAAACCGGCATAATCCATCACGATATAGGCGGGGTTAACGCCCCCTGCGATAAGATCTTTTCGCATCGTCTTGGGTTCGTTGTAACTTTGTTGGGCGTTATCACCGCTAAGTAATAAATAATCCACTTTTCCGCTGTTATATGCGTTTAAAGCGCCCTGAATGCGGTACTGATAATACTGATTAATGCCACCAGTACGGTAGTATTTCGCCGTACCGAGAACGACACCCACCTCACGATAAGGAAGATCCTGCACCTTTTCATAAATATAGGGCGCAGTTTTCCAGCTCATCCAGCGATCCAGACCGAGGGCTGCGAAAAGCAATAAAACGATGAAGATAAGCAAGCTATAAAACACGCGCTTCAACATGGACTAGCAGACTCACCTTGATTAATACCGGAGGGTAAAGGCTACTTTAGCCAGCAATGAAGCGCAAGAATTGTACGTCTACTTGCAGTAAAAATCAGCAATGCGGGCGATATTTACCCGCAATACCGTTAATCAAGCAGAGTCTGAATAATGTTGGTCACACCAATCGCTTTCAGAGTGGCACTCACTGCTGGCCATTGAACCAACGAAGCATTACGGCGTTCAACCAGTACTGCTCGTGTAATATCACTGTATTCATATCCGGATAAAGACAGCACATTTAGCGCCGCTTGCAGCGGAGGAAGAGAAGGGTTGAACGCTGCATTTTCTGCATAACTACCAACAAAGATATTGCCGTCACGGGTTTCTAAAGCGATACCGGAAGGTGCATGGCTATAAGGGGCATGACTGCGGTTAGCCGCAATAATCGCCGCCTGAGTCACCTCATCCCCGGAAACTGTCAGGTGGTGCTCCTCTTCGTCAAGAAGCAGGGTTTTAATTTCCAGGTCACGCGGACCAAAGGCATTCGGCAGGTAGTCACCCAGGGTTGCAGCTGGAACACCAGGCAGATGGATATGCAACTGAGTACCGCTGTTCAGTTCGTTCATAAACTGGCGGCAGTGGCCACAGGGGGTATAGTTAACAGTGATAGACTCAAGCGCTTTTTCTCCGCGCATCCAGGCGTGGGTAATGGCACTTTGTTCGGCATGTACCGTTTGTTGCATGGTGCTACCGGTAAACTCCATATTCCCGCCGAAATAGAGATCACCACTGACACCACGGGCAATGGCACCGACATGAAAATTCGATATTTCTGGACGTGCGCAAGCAGCAGCAAGCGGTAACAGAGAGAAAGCCAGCTCATTATCAGTCAGATTTGTATGTTGCTTGATATGTGCGACTTCTGCGGCGGTGAACATCGCAGGGAAGTGTTCATCGGCCAGCAGTGGCTGCAAAACGGCCTGAAGTGAAGCGGATAATTGCGTGAAAGCAGCATCGAAACGTGAGTGCATGTTTTAGCCTCATAACAAGAATGACAGGGAACCAGTGTACGGCTCTCTTAAACGTTAATATGTGATCTAATTCTTATTGTGAGTGTAATTAATGAAATCAATGTGAAAAATACGAGATCGAACGCAAATTTTATCCCCAGAGGGCTAGCAAAAGTGGGAAAATAAAGGGTGCTAGCAGAGAAGTGATAATACCGCATACCACTAATGCTAAAGAGCTGAAGGCTCCCTCCTGAAAATCGACTTCGGCGCAACGTGCTGTGCCTAAAGCATGTGAGGCGCTTCCCATCGCTAATCCACGTGAAGCCTTGGCTCTGATACGCAGAAAATTAAATAACGAATGACCAAAGACGGCACCAAATACCCCGACCAGGATAACGCACATAGCACTGATGGCCGGAATGCCTCCGATACTGCCGCCGACGGCCATCGCAATCGGCGTTGTAACCGATTTAGGTAAAATAGAGGCTGCCATTTCGGGGGTTGCGCCGAGTAATAAGGCCACTGAAGTCCCGGTACACATAGCCGTTATACTGCCGATAAAACACACAGTAATAATTGATTTCCAGCTAGCACGAATTTGATGGAGTTGCTCATATAAAGGAAAGGCAAGAGCGACCACTGCTGGCTGGAGTAAATCGTTTAAGACTTCGCTGCCTTGAAAATAATCGACATAGGGCGTGTTGGTCAGCACCAGTAAAGGGATAATCATCAGCATGGCAATCAGCAACGGATTCAGTAGCGGGGATTTGTAGCGGATAGCCAGCTTACGAGCGGCAAAAAAGACCACGAGGGTAAGAGGTAGCGACCACCAGATATTATGCATCATTTTTTTGCATCCTCTTCTTCACTGGCAATGACTTTTTTACCGTGAATCCACTGTGAACTCCAGCCAACGACCACCATGACAACCAGTGTGCTGACCAGACAAGAGATAACAATCGGACCAAACTGCGCTTTCAGCATATCGTAGTATTGCATCACCCCGACGCCGATAGGTACAAACAGCAGAGCCATATAGCGAATCAGCAAATGACTGCTGGGTTTGACCCATGTTGCTGGAAGGATCTGCAAAGCGAGCAGGGTAAACATGATCAGCATACCGATGATACTGCCAGGGATCGTGATAGGCAGCAGTGACGCGATAAATATACCCGCGTAGAGACAGGCATAAATTAAGGCAAAGGATCGCAGGTACTGCCAGAAAATTTTTACTGTGCTGTGCATAAGATGTCCCCCCGAAATGCCTATTCATCATACAATTAAAGTGGCGTATTTTCTATGAGATCTCGCGCTCAATTTACTGACGTTTTACTTCACGTTATTTAGACGTTGTGGTAAAGGATTCGCCGAATCGTAGCATTTATCTGGCTCTATCACATACCTGCACTTCACGCCTGCGTATTTCAGCGAGCGGCACTTAAGTTATAGCCAGGTAACAGGAGTCGGGTAAAGAAAGAAGCAGGTTCTTCAGAATGATGTGAGAGCATTTTATATCGGGCTTATAGCATAACGATAAGCCCGATGATGACGAGAGCGATTCTGGTAGGGACTAGTTCACAAGAACGGGCATACCAGAACGGTTATTAATGGCTTCATTAACGATATTCGTATCAACATCCTTCTGACCGGTGACATTGACGATAGCGCTGGTCAGCTTAATCGGGACGACAGCGTTGGAGTTAAATTGCTCTTCGGTGGTGGAAAGCGGGTTGTGTACTTCGAGATAACGGTTGCCGTTTGGTTCATTTGTCGCTTTAACCGGCTCATCAATAAATTGAACACGGGTCCCTACCGGAACATTCTCGAACAGGTACTTAATATCGTCATTACGCAAACGTACGCAGCCATGACTCACACGCAGACCTATCCCAAAGTTGGCATTGGTGCCGTGGATAGCATAAAGACGGCCGATATACAGCGCATACAATCCCATTGGGTTATCGGGACCTGCTGGGAAAACGGCTGGCAGTGGATTACCGGCTGCAGCGTACTCAGCGTGCATTTTTGCCGTTGGGGTCCAGGTCGGGCCGGCTTTTTTGCGTTCAACTTTTGTTGTCCAGTTAATCGGTGTGTCGGTACCGAGCTGGCCAATACCGATAGGCAAAACAACCACGGTATTGGTGCCTTTAGGATAATAATAGAGACGCATCTCAGCACTGTTGACGATAATACCTTCATGAACAGTATCCGGTAGAATCAGTTGCTGAGGAATATTCAGCACGGTTCCTGGTTTTGGCAGGTAGGGATCAATACCGGGATTCGCTTCCAGCATATTGGACAGCCCCATCTGGTACTGTGCCGCATACTCTTCTAGTGGCGCAGTGCTGCCTTCAGGAATAGCGACAACCAGGTTTTGACCTATCAGACGGCTACCGTCAGCGGGCAGAGTATAGGTCACGGCTAGCGCAGATTTGCAGAAAAATGCGGCGACAATTAAAGGCAGTAACAGCGAGCTAAGTTTAATATTCATGATGTGAGCGATGTCTATACCGTGCTGGCCAGTGAAATAAAAAGGAGATGAATTCGCTGTCATTATAAGGGTATTGACTGCGTTCAGGAAATCAGATCTCACCGAAAGCGTACTTTTTTGTACACTTTGCCATAAGAGGTCGAAGATACGGGCGGATTCGTAGCACAGCTTATGGCATAATAGAGCCGATATTATATTTCAGAACTCAGACAACTTAAATTCTTCAGGACATCTCCGTGCTTGTATCCAGCAACGTCACTATGCAATTTGGCAGCAAACCGCTGTTTGAAAATATTTCCGTTAAATTCGGCGGCGGTAATCGCTACGGTCTGATTGGTGCCAATGGCAGCGGCAAATCAACCTTTATGAAAATTCTGGGCGGGGACTTAGATCCAACGCTTGGTAACGTTTCTCTTGATCCTAATGAACGCATCGGTAAGTTGCGTCAGGATCAGTTTGCCTTCGAAAAATTCACCGTACTGGATACGGTAATTATGGGCCATAGTGAGCTGTGGGAAGTCAAGCAAGAGCGCGATCGTATTTATGCTCTGCCAGAAATGAGCGAAGAAGACGGCTACAAAGTGGCTGATCTTGAAGTTATCTACGGTGAGATGGACGGCTATACCGCAGAATCTCGTGCGGGTGAGTTACTGCTGGGTGTCGGTATTCCGGTAGAACAACACTACGGACCAATGAGTGACGTCGCTCCGGGTTGGAAACTGCGTGTCTTACTGGCTCAGGCACTTTTTTCAAACCCAGATATTCTGCTGCTCGATGAACCTACGAACAACCTGGATATTGACACTATCCGCTGGCTGGAGCAGGTGCTTAATGAGCGCGACAGCACGATGATCATTATTTCGCACGATCGTCACTTCCTGAATATGGTATGTACGCATATGGCCGACTTAGATTACGGCGAACTCCGTGTCTATTCAGGTAACTACGACGAGTATATGACTGCCGCCACCCAGGCTCGTGAACGTCTGCTATCTGATAACGCCAAGAAAAAAGCACAGATTGCGGACCTGCAATCCTTTGTCAGTCGCTTTAGTGCCAATGCTTCTAAATCACGTCAGGCGACTTCTCGTGCGCGTCAGATAGACAAAATCAAACTGGATGAAGTCAAAGCATCCAGTCGTCAGAATCCATTTATTCGTTTCGAGCAGGACAAAAAACTGTTCCGTAACGCGCTGGAAATTGACTCCCTGACCAAAGGTTTTGATAACGGCCCGCTGTTCAAAAATGTCAAACTGCTACTGGAAGTCGGTGAAAAAATGGCCGTTTTAGGTACTAACGGTATCGGTAAATCGACCTTCCTGAAAACACTGATGGGTGAACTGACACCAGAGAGTGGAACCGTTAAATGGTCTGAAAATGCCAAGATTGGTTATTACGCTCAGGATCACGAATATGAGTTTGAAAACGATCTCAGCGTATTTGACTGGATGAGTCAGTGGAAACAAGAAGGCGATGACGAACAAGCGGTACGCAGTATTCTCGGACGCCTGTTATTTAGCCAGGATGACATTAAAAAACCGGCTAAGGTGCTTTCTGGTGGTGAGAAAGGACGTATGTTGTTTGGTAAGCTGATGATGGAGCGTACCAACATCCTGATTATGGATGAACCAACCAACCACCTCGATATGGAATCTATTGAGTCACTCAATATGGCTCTGGAAATGTATGAAGGAACGCTAATCTTTGTTTCCCACGACCGTGAATTTGTTAGCTCACTGGCTACCCGCGTTCTGGAAATGACTCCTGAGCGTGTGATTGACTTTTCGGGTGGGTATGAAGATTACCTGCGCAGTAAAGGTATTGACGACTAGTCGTCGTTTTACCCTGAAATCGGGTGGTTTGAAACCACCCGAAAATGCGGCTAACAGACCAATACCTCCAGAATAACGGGGGGATTGGTTATCTCATCCTCGTTCATCTGCTCTACCTCACCTGCATACCGTCTATCTCAGTAACGTCACTGTTGTTGATTATTTGTTTACTGACTGTTCTTGAAGCCGACAGATTCTATAATCTCTGTCAAAGTTTTTGCATCAAACTCACAATATATTCAATAGAGTAGCGATGCAGTACCATTCGCCTGTTTTAGTCATAGTCTGGTATCTCTAAGGGGCAATCAGAGGAAATGTTGCTAATCTTAGAGCAGGAACGCTTGCCAGTTCTGTGAATATGACACGTGACGGTATCAGACTACGTATATTATCAGAATACCTGACTTATTTAGCCGGGTAACAATCAATCAACCTTTTTTGACGCTATTCGACGGTGGGGAAATCATCTATGGCTCTTTCAGCCTCAACTTGTCAGCAACTCGGTTTTATTGGTCTTGGTCGTATGGGCGCGGCAATGGTACGCCGTATTACTCAGGCGGGAATTCAATGTGTGGTCTTTGACAAAAATCCTGATAGCAAACAATTAGTGCCAGCCACGACAGTCTTTAACACCTCGATTAAAGAAATGATCGATAACCTGCCAGCCCCTCGTCATATATGGCTGATGTTACCTGCAGCAGTGGTCGATTCGGTGATTGAAACCTTGCTCCCATTACTGGAAAAAGGAGATACCTTAATTGACGGAGGAAATTCGCACTTCACCGAAGATATCCGTCGGGCGAAAGGTCTGGCCGATAAAGGAGTGCATTATATGGATGTCGGTGTCAGCGGTGGGATTTGGGGCGAGGAGCGTGGTTATTGCCATATGATTGGTGGCCCGAAAGACCGCTATGACTTTCTCGAACCGGTATTCCGCGCATTAGCGCCGGGGGTCGACAGTGCCCCACGAACAGAAGGTAAAAGCGGAAACCCTTCTCCGGCAGAACAAGGTTACCTCTATTGCGGTGAAACCGGTGCCGGTCACTTTGTCAAAATGGTTCATAATGGAATCGAATACGGCATGATGGCGGCCTATGCTGAAGGTTTGAGTATTCTCAAACATGCGAACTTGGGTCATCAGACTGTTGAAGCGGATGCCGAAACCAGCCCGCTTGAGCATCCGGAATATTATCAGTACAACCTGCCAGTGGCTGATATTAGTGAGCTGTGGCGGAGGGGAAGTGTCGTTGGCTCCTGGCTACTGGACTTAATTGCTCAGGAAATGCATCACTCTCCGAATCTTGAAAGCTACGAAGGTCGAGTCTCTGACTCAGGAGAAGGGCGCTGGACTTCAACTGCCGCCATTGATTTAGGTGTTCCTGCCCCGGTACTGACAAGCGCGCTTTATTCACGCTTTGCCTCACGGGGTAATGATTTATTCGCCGATCGTATTCAGTCTGCAATGCGTCATGCTTTTGGTGGACATCAGGAAAAATCAGCAGGATCAGATGGAAACAATGGAGCATAACAACATGAGCAATACATCATTAGTCATTCTGGGTGCCAGCGGTGACTTAACGAAAAGACTATTAATGCCTTCCCTGTTTGAGCTTCATAAATTGGGCTTAATTCCTTCCTTAAATATCATTGGTTATTCAATCGATAAATGGAACCGGGATGATTTTGTAAAGCATCTTCACGATTTTTTAGCGGGATCAGACCAAGATTTTGACGAAGTTGAATGGCAGAAATTTAGCCAGCACCTTGATTTTGTCAGTGGTTCATTAGAAGCCAGCGAGTTAAAACAGCTAGAGACGAAGGTGAGCGGATCGGCACTGTTCTATCTGGCGTTACCGCCAACGTTATTTGGTCAGGCTGCGCTGGCGATTGGTGAGGCCGGACTGGCGAAAGAAGAGGCTGATAACTGGCGTCGGATCCTGATTGAAAAACCGTTTGGTACTAACTTGGCGACGGCTGAAGAATTACGCAACCAGGTACATGAGCACTGGGACGAGACACAGGTCTACCGTATCGACCACTTCTTAGGGAAAGAAGCGACCCAGAACCTGATGATTTTCCGTTTTGCTAACCGGGTACTGGCGCCTGTCTGGGAAGCAACACATATCGAACAGGTTCAGATAACGTATGCTGAAACCTTGGGCGTGGAAAATCGTGCAGTATATTACGATAAATCCGGCGCGATGCGGGATATGCTGCAAAACCATCTGATGCAGTTGCTGACACTGACCGCGATAGAACCGTTAGGACGCTGGGACGGTGAAATTCTGCGTGACCATAAAGTGGAAGTATTGAAATCGATTCGTCCTACCGATGATATGCATCCTGCTGATTGGGCGGTACGTGGTCAGTACTGTGCGGGTGTTGTTGAGGGGAAATCGGTAGCAGATTATTGTAATGAACCTGGCATACCGGTAGAAACCAATACTGAAACTTTTGCCGCACTGAGACTGGAAATTGATAACTGGCGCTGGAAAGGGGTCCCTTTCTATCTGCGCAGTGGTAAACGTCTTACCAATAACTATGCGGAAATTGCGGTCGAGTTTAAAGCACCAGCGGGTGCGCTGCCGGGTGATTTAATGGTGGAGAATAACTGGCTGATATTCCGTATGGGTGCTGATATGGGTATGGAAATGCATATGACTGCCAAGTTACCTGGGATGCATGTCAAAACGCATAATATCGCTCTCAGTGCACCTTATGCCCAGCCAGGCCAGCACGAAGTTTCAGCCTATGAGCAGTTACTGATTGATGCGCTTAACGGTGAACGGGCACATTTCTTGCGCTTTGATGAAGTTGAGTGGGCCTGGCGTGCGATTGAACCTGCTCTGGAAGCCTGGAAAACCGGGATGCCCGATTTGTATAAAGCCGGTACTGAAGGTCCTGACACCCAGCACCGTATTATGCGTCCGGGCCACAAATGGCGTCCACTGGAGCATCAGGAGAAATCATGAGCGAAAATATTGCCCCAGGTGCTCCAGGGGGAGCGGCAACCTGGGCCAGTAGCGCGAAAGATATTGTAGGAACGGGACTCGGTAATGGCCGGGTCTGGTTCAGCGTTGGTTACGGTATCCTCAATGAGGTCTATTGGCCATCTAACAGCACCCCACAGGTAAGAGATTTAGGCTTTATTATCGCCGGTGATGATTTCTGGTCGGAAATTAAACGGGTACATAATTACAGCCTGAGTACTCCGGCGGCTGAAATGCTGTTGCCAACGATTGTTCATGAACATGAACGCTATCGTCTGGAACTGGAAATTGTAGCTGACCCGGTTCGTGATGCTTTATTGATTCGTTATCAGCTTGATGGGGAAGGATTAAAACTGTATCCATTATTAGCTCCGCATCTGGATGGCGATGGTGATAATAATACTGGCTATGTGACTGAGCAGGGATTACTGGCAGAAAAGAACAATCAATGTTTATTTCTGGCGGCAGACCAGGGGTTCTCTCGTCGTAGTGTCGGCTATGTTGGGACTTCTGATGGCTGGCAGGATTTTAGCCAGCATCAGCGTATGACCTGGGAGTACAGTCAGGCAGGGCCGGGTAATATCGCGATGTTGGGTGAGTTAACCGGTGGCAGTGGTACCCTGGCGTTATCCTTTGCCAGTAACCCTGAAGGGGCTATAACCCTGGCAAAAAGTGCATTAGTTGCTGGTTTTGCACAGGCGAAAAACCAGTATATCCATCACTGGACCGAGTGGCATAAAAATGTGCGTTTCCCGCAGGAAAAACCACTGTCAAAACCTTTAGCTGATGCGATTAAAACCTCTATTTCAGTATTAAAAACCCATGAAGGACGTACCTTTCCGGGAGCTATGGTTGCCAGCCTGAGCACACCATGGGGAGATTCCCATAAAGATCCCGGTGGCTATCATCTGGTGTGGCCGCGAGATTCGGTTGAAGTCGGGTTTGCTTTACTCGCCTACGGGCTGATTGAAGAAGTCCGCGCCTTACTGGCTTATTTAATCGCTATTCAGCAGCCGGATGGCCACTGGATGCAGAATAACTACACTGACGGTCGCGCATACTGGCAGGGTATTCAGCTTGACGAGGTGGCTTTGCCAGTGTTGTTTGCGGCCAAGCTGCATGAAGAGGGCTTGCTGGGGGATATGCATGACGCTGTCGTGAAAATGGTACAAAAAGCGTTAACCTATATTGCGCATCATGGCCCCTCTAGTCCACAGGATCGCTGGGAGGAAAACGCCGGTATTAATCCCTTTACTCTGTCAGTTTGTATTGCCGCTCTGGTCGCAGGCGCGGAGTCGGGGCTGGTGGAAGAAGGGGAGCGGCACTATGCGCTATCCCTGGCGGATGACTGGAATGAACGTCTGGAATCCTGGGTCTATGTCCATGACAGCGAGCTTGATCGTGAGCATCAAATTTCCGGGCACTATGTTCGCTTGAATCCGGCCTGGCATTCAGCACGATATGGTCATGTCACCCTACGTAATCGTCATGAGGAAACCATCAAAACCCGTAGTTTGCTGGGAATGGAATACCTTTGCATGGTGAGATTTGGGCTGCGTGATGCGATGGATAGCCGTATATGTGATACCACCCAGTTAGTCGATAAACTGCTGCGTGTTGACTTGCCCGCGGGTCCCTATTATTACCGCTATAATGAAGACGGTTACGGTGAACACCATGATGGCCGTGCATTTGATGGCAGTGGAGTCGGGCGATTATGGCCATTGCTCAGTGGTGAGCGTGGGCATTACGCCGTCTCTTGTGGGGAAGATGTTCAGCCCTATATTGACGCCATGCTGGCATCGGCGAGTATGGGCGGTATGTTGCCCGAACAAATCTGGGATCAGGCTGATATTCCAGAGCGCGGTCTGATAAAGGGACGCCCGAGTGGTAGTGCAATGCCACTGAACTGGGCACATGCTGAATTAGTGAAGCTTATCTATGCCCAGGAAAAAGGTAAACCGATAGAGCGACTGGATGTCGTGTATCAGCGCTATGTTGAACAACCCACTCAGCCTGAGGTACGGCACTGGCGCGACTATTTATCTTGCGATATCTTGCCTTCAGGTGTTGAGTTACTGATTGAAGCCAGTGAGCCCTTTGTGCTGCACTATGGTTTTGATGGCTGGCAATCTCTGCAAGAGAAAAACAGCATTCCACTGGGGCTCGGGCTTTATGGTGTCCGGCTGAAACCTGCACAGTTAACCGGAAAGACGCTACAGTTTTCCCGTCGTTTTGATGCCCATGGCTGGGAAGGAAAAGACTGGGAGCTGCAGATTAATTCCGTAATCAACTAAACACGTATAATAAGGAAGCCTGTTCAGGGCTTCCTTATTTGATTAAAAATAAAACATTCGCGGGGAGGGAATCTATTTCTTTCCTTCGTCAGCTAGCAAAGATTATTCTGTGTAAATTAGTCAGTTTTATTGCTTTGCCGACACGGATGAGGTTTGATTGTTTTTTAGCAGCAATTATTATTGTCTTCATAATAAACTTCTTTTCATTAATTAACCTTACTCTCTAGAAGTGTAATGGCGAATCATTTTCTCTGGGTATGAAATGACAGAGTGCCGAGGATAATCTTTCTGAAGGGCAGAAACAAAGGATATCCATTGCGCGTTTATTTCTGAAAAACCAGCAGTGATTATATTAGGTGAAGCCACTGTATCGTTGGATATGGAAAAGAAGATAATAATATTAGGAAATATTCGGAATGTATTTCCTCCTGCAACAATATTAATCATCAGTCATGATAGTGATATATAGAATATGGCCGATGATGTTTTTTAACTAGGCTGTGTCCCTTAATCACCTGAGCTATAGTAACCATCTGTTTCCACGAAAAATTGAACTATGGCTCGCTATGACCTCCCCGACGAAGCATGGAATATCATCCAACCTTTATTGCCTGCTCAACCAGCAACACCACGGGCCGGACGCCCATGGGTTGAGCTTCGTATGATCATCAATAGCATGTTCTGGGTGCTGAACTCTGGTGCACCATGACGTGATTTACCTGAGCGATACGGCCCATGAAAAACCGTTTATAACCGCTTTAACCGATGGTCTGAGTCGGGAGTGATTAACATTATTTTCAACAGGTTACTTTCTTCTTTCGATGCTCATGGCCTCGTTGACTGGTTAACTATTGCGCCCGATGGCAGCAATATCCGGGCTCTCAGATGCGCCGCCGGCGCGCAAAAAAACATGCCGGTATCGCCGGAGATAACAGCCTGGATCGCTCTCGCAGTGGTTTTGGCACCAAAAGAAAAAATGGCATCGGATGGGCGCTCATAACACGATCGTAATGCCTACCGAAATCGCAACGTTGTTGAGCGGTGTTTTGGTTGTTTTAAAGAATACCGTCGAAATTACATTTCATTTAAAACAATCACAGATGATCATTTTAAATGAAAGCGTTTTTTTAAAGGCGGGGATTAGTAAGGATAACTATAGTTTGATGTCATTGTCATTGTCATTGTCATTGTCATTGTCATTGTCATTGTCATTGTCATTGTCATTGTCATTGTCATTGTCA
>CANRKT010000061.1 GCA_947631255.1 uncultured Enterobacteriaceae bacterium | reverse complement strand
TACTCAGTATTCTTATATACGGACTTTATTTATCTTTTTTTAATCTCGATGGTTCTTATCTTCGCAAGGGTTAAGTCTAATAGAATACTCATGCCTGTTATTTTACATATAATGATGAATATGATCGTCATCGGAGTTCAATATTCATTCATTTATTTATTTATTTATTAATAGTCATATCACACTCAGCGCACGTTAAAATCAGGTTAAGAAAAATTTAATTTTTATTTTTTAACATAAAAAAGAAAATGCAGTAATGATAAATGAGGGGTGGATATCTTTAAACCAGAAAGAGGTTATCCAGTGTATTAAATACACTGGATATACCATTTCTATCAGTGCTTATTAGTTACTGTATTGGCAGGATTATGAGAGAAAGCTGTAATTAGCCCCTCGACAAGTGCACCAATCCCTCCCCCAATAGCCGATCCCATTGACCTACCTACTTTTCCATCGATGGTATTACCAATAGCACCACCAACAAATGAGCCAAAAGAGCCAAAAGAGCCAAGAGAGCCAAGAGAGCACATCCCCCCCATATTTCCGCCATCGCTACCAGCACCTGAAACAACACCTAAGAGATCATCACTAATAACTTTCATATTCACTCCTTTGAATTTTTATTGCTTGAGGTAATTAATATATAAAAGAGTTACTTCTTTCGTAAAAGTACTTGTATACAATATCTGGTTTCAATCAAGTAAAGTTATAAATTACACTCCAACTCATTATATTCCACAAAAATAAAAACTGAAAAATATATTATATACCCGTCATCATTGAAGATACTTGATTTCTGACACTATGAGGATCCTGCTCCCCACCATGAAAGTATTTATTACTGATAAATAAAAGGCTGAACCTGAACGCCTTCACGGTACCAGCCGTGATAAGCGGGTTTGTGATCGGATCAAAGCAGTCCTTCTCACCTCTGAAGGCTGGAGCTCCGTTATGATTGTTCAGGCCCTGCATCTGCATCAGAGCACTATTGATCAGTATATCAGCGAGTTTTTGAATCAAGGAAAGCTAAAACCGGAAAATGGTGGCTCCGAGAGTAAACTCAATGCTGAGCAAACAGCATTACTCATCTGCCAATTATCCAATAGTTTTTTTCATCATGCTTATGAAATTATTGCGTTTGTTACACGTACATGGGGTATCACTTTCAGTGTACCCGGCATGAACAAATGGCTGCATCGCAATGGTTTCCGCTATAAAATGCCTTCAGGTACACCGCATAAATTCAGCGAAGAAAAACAACAGCAATTCATTGAATAACATAGTGTGTCTATGCATACGCCCTGATTTACTCAGTGCCCACAAGCAACTAGAATTATTTTTAGTATAACATTTAATTGCGTTCTTAATCACAACATAATTTTTTATTATGTTGTAATAATAAAATAACACTTTATTATTGATAGTGATGACAACCCTATTTTGTCTCTGGCAAAACATATTCCACCTAATAAAAAACAAGAAAATTTAATTAATTTATTTTCGGCTTCTTACTGCAAAGAAGGAAAAACCACGGTATTTCCTTCTTTGTCAGCAATCTGAACAATAATTTATATATTAACCAATGGTGGTTAATTATGAGAGAGGTAATAAAATGGTCACGGCAGCTACGGGCAAAACATCCAGGGAAAAAATTAGTTGGCTTATTTTGGGATTGCGCACAACGATATTGGAGTGAAGTTGGAGCAGTCATACGTTGCTGGGCTGAACGACGCAGTTTACCGCTTACTGTCGTCAATAAAATAATTGAATGTTCGTTTTTGCTAGAAAAAATACATTTTGTCAATTTATACCATTCTGCGATTACCACATTATCTGGCTGCAATTTGAAAAATATCAGTAATTATAATATCCATGGTATTCAGGATTTTAGTGATACAACAGCTTGTATAACCCAATTGGATGCTGTCGTTGCTGTTGACTCAAGCGTTGCAAATTTATCTGCCATGATGGGAGTACCTACATGTGTGCTTACTCATACAACTGGAGATTGGAGGTGGGGAATGAAAGGTACTGAAAGTCCGTGGATCTCAAATGCAATCATTTTTCGGCAAACGGATGAAGGGGTATGGGAAGATGTTATCCAAAATCTTAATTCTTGGTTATTAAATTTTTGTAGTACGGATTCCGTGGAAAAATGAGAACTGCTGCAAAGTTTTAACAGCTGTGCGGGCGTTGCCCCCAGCGTCAGGATAGTTGCCCTCCCTTCTAAAAAATCAATCTGAGGATATTTGCCAGTATGCCGGCTTTTCTTTCAGAGGAAAAACGTTTCATTTATCACTCCATCACCCTCAGGATTAATTTTCAGAGGGGGTGACAACTACGCTCTTACTGAGGGTAACTCTAAAAAGCAGGTTCGAAAACTTCGACTGTTTGGCAATATCCTGTAACACATGAAGCTGCTGAGTGCAGCATTGGCAGGTGGCTATTTATCAGTGAACGACCATTTCCCAGGAGCCTCAGCAGTACTGATGCAGCCCGGGAGATTTTGTGGCATCCTTTTATAACAATAAACATCCGCTTTATGCGCAAGAAATATAACCTTACTTTGAATACGGCATTGATAATCATTTTCAAGGCTGTTTAATTAACTATAATGAAGCGACTGATTACGCGGCGCTACAGTACGACAGCCGCCCTACGTTAACGGAGACGATGAAATGAGCTATACCCTGCCATCCCTGCCTTACGCTTACGATGCACTGGAACCACATTTCGATAAAGAAACAATGGAAATCCACCACAGCAAACACCATCAGGCTTATGTTAACAACGCGAATGCTGCCCTGGAGTCTCTGCCAGAGTTCGCCAGCCTGTCTGCAGAAGAGCTGATCACTAAACTGGATCAACTGCCTGCTGATAAAAAAGGTCCTCTGCGTAACAACGCGGGTGGCCACGTAAACCACAGTTTCTTCTGGAAAGGCCTGAAAAAAGGTACCGAGCTGAAAGGTGAACTGAAAGACGCTATCGAGCGTGATTTCGGTAGCGTAGACGCTTTCAAAGCTGAATTCGAAAAAGCCGCAGCAACCCGTTTTGGTTCTGGCTGGGCCTGGCTGGTACTGAAAGGCGACAAACTGGCTGTAGTTTCTACCGCTAATCAGGACAGCCCACTGATGGGTGAAGCTATCTCTGGCGTATCTGGCTTCCCAATCATCGGTCTGGATGTCTGGGAGCATGCTTACTACCTGAAATTCCAAAACCGTCGTCCAGACTATGCTAAAGAGTACTGGAACGTGGTTAACTGGGACGAAGCAGCAGCACGTTTCGCCGCTAAAAAATAAGGTTGCGTTATCGCCTTAGAAAAGCGAGCCTGATGGCTCGCTTTTTTTATTTCTGCAAACTCAGAGAGCTTGTTTATGCGCCATTATTCGCTTCAAGTTTATGCTGGCAAAATTCGTGATTACAGCAGCAGCCGGCCCAGTGCGATTGCTAAAGTACAACAAGAAGGTGGGATCCTACTCACTCCGCTTGGCCTAACAGGTGATGAACAAGCTGAGAAAGTGATCCATGGCGGCCCGGACAGGGCTCTCTGCCACTATCCACGAGAACACTATCGCTACTGGGCACAATATTTCCCGGTGCAAGCAGAAAGCTTTAATGCTCCGGCATTCGGTGAAAATATCTCAACCGAAGGACTCACAGAACAGAATGTTTATATGGGGGATATCTTTCGCTGGGGTGACGCTCTCATTCAAGTTACTCAACCACGATCTCCCTGCTTTAAGCTCAACTTTCACTTTGGTATCCACGATATGTCGGAGCGTATGCAGAGTTCTGGTTACTGTGGCTGGCTGTATCGGGTTATTGCAGAAGGGATGGTTTCCAGTGACTCATCGTTTGAGCTAGTCTCGCGTGTCAGTAATATCACAGTCGCAGAAGCCATCGCTATCGCCTGGGCCATGCCCTTTGATGACTCACAGTATCACCGCTTATTATCTGCGCCAGGCTTATCTGTCAGCTGGGCTCGTACCCTGCAGAAACGTCGAATTTCAGGAAAGATAGAAGATAATTCACGACGTTTATGGGGAAAATAGGCAAGAAAGGGCGGGAAACAAATTTTCCGCCCTTATCGCTGTATTATGCTTTCGGATTTTTTTTAGCCAGTAACTTGTCCAGCTCGTCACCGTCAACATGGCGGAAATCCTGACCCTTCACAAAGTAGAAAATATATTCGCAGATATTCTGGCACCGATCACCAATACGCTCGATAGAACGAGCACAAAACAGCGCCGTCAGAACACTGGGAACAGTACGGGGATCTTCCATCATGTAGGTCATCAGCTGACGCACAATGCCCTCATACTCCTGGTCCACTTTCTTATCTTCGCGATAAATTCGTACCGCTTCATCCATATCCATACGGGCGAACGCATCGAGTACGTCATGTAACATTTGTACGGTATGGCGACCCAGAGATTCCAGACTCACCAGCAGTGGTTGATGCTGGCGAGAGAATTTCTCCAGTGCCGTACTGCAAATTTTATCCGCTACATCCCCAATACGCTCAAGTTCAGCTATCGTTTTTATGATGGCCATTACCAGACGTAAGTCACTGGCTGTTGGCTGACGTTTAGCAATGATGCGCACACAGGCTTCATCAATGCTCACTTCCATCATATTGACCTTATGGTCATCCTCGATAACACGCTGGGCCAGTTCACGATCTTGGTTGTGCATCGCGGTAATGGCATCAGAAAGCTGTTGTTCAACCAGCCCCCCCATGGTCATTACTTGGGTACGAATATATTCCAGCTCGGCATTAAACTGGCCGGAAATATGTTTATTCAGATTGAGGTTATCCATTGCACTCTCCAGCATCAACCATAGCGGCCAGTAATATAATCTTCAGTTTGTTTCTTGGCAGGCGTAGTAAACAGGGTGTCTGTCTTACTGAATTCAATCAACTCACCAAGATACATAAATGCAGTGTGGTCTGAACAACGAGCTGCCTGCTGCATGTTGTGGGTCACTATTACCACGGTATAGTCATGCTTCAGCTCGGTTATCAGTTCTTCAATACGCCCGGTAGAAATAGGGTCGAGTGCAGAACAAGGTTCATCGAGAAGCAAGACTTCCGGACGAATAGCCACCCCGCGAGCAATACACAGACGCTGCTGCTGGCCACCAGACAAGCCATAACCACTCTGGTGTAACTTATCTTTAGTTTCATTCCACAACGCCGCTTTGGTCAGCGCCCACTGCACACGTTCATCCATATCGGTACGCGACAGTTTTTCAAATAACCGGACACCAAAAGCAATGTTGTCATAGATAGACATCGGGAAAGGGGTCGGCTTCTGAAAGACCATCCCAACCTTGGCGCGTAACAGAGCGATATCCTGTTTCTGCGTCAGAATATTTTCATTATCCAGTAAAATCTCCCCTTCAGCACGCTGCTCTGGATAAAGGGAGTACATCTTGTTAAAGGTGCGTAAGAGGGTGGATTTACCACAGCCAGAAGGTCCGATAAAAGCGGTAACCTGGTTCTTGGCGATATCCAGATTGATGTTTTTCAGAGCGTGGAACTTACCATAATAGAAGTTCAAATCGCGGACCTGAATTTTGCTCTTCGCTAAATCAATCTTACTCATTTGTCTCTTCATCTCCGTGCGGCACCGATAGACGCGCCGTAAAAATTAACCGTGTTTACGCTTCGCGAAAATCACACGTGCCAGAATATTTAGCAACAACACACAGAAGGTAATAATCAGTACCCCTGCCCAGGCTAGCTGCTGCCATTCGGCAAATGGGCTCATAGCAAATTTGAAAATCGTTACTGGCAAGTTAGCAATCGGCTGCATCATATCGGTACTCCAGAACTGGTTGGAGAGCGAGGTAAACAGCAGCGGTGCCGTCTCGCCTGCGATACGTGCTATCGCTAACAGAACACCGGTGACAATTCCCGATACAGAAGCTTTAAGAGTAATCGCCGAAATCATTTTCCACTTCGGTGTGCCCAGCGCATAGGCTGCTTCTCGCAGACTATCCGGCACCAGTTTCATCATGTTTTCTGTCGTACGAATAACTATCGGGATTTGCAGTAATGCCAGTGCTATCACTCCAGCCCAACCCGAGAAATGGCCCATTTTTAACACAACTACGGTGTAGACAAATAAGCCGACCACAATAGAAGGAGCTGACAGCAAGATATCGTTAATAAAGCGAATCACTTCAGCCAGTACCGATTTACGGCCATATTCGGCTAAATAAATACCCGCCATAATTCCCAGTGGGGTTCCTATCACTGTTGCCCATAAAATTAACAGACCACTACCTACAATGGCGTTCGCCAGACCACCGCCCTCTGTATTAGGTGGCGGCGTCATTTCGGTAAACAGAGCCAGCGACATACCATCAATACCGCGAGTGACGGTAGAGAAGAGGATCCAGACTAACCAGAACAGTCCAAAAACCATGGTTGCCATAGAGAGCAGTAAGGCTATTTTATTTATCAGGCTACGACGAGCCTGCATTTTACGGCGACTCTTGATAAGCAATGCAATATTTTGCACATCTACTTGGCTCATGAGCTGGCTCCTTCATTTTTAGCCAAACGCATAACCATGAACTTCGATATTGCTAATACAATAAAGGTAATCACAAATAGAATCAGACCCAGCTCCATCAGCGCTGCGGTATGTAAGCCTGACTCAGCTTCGGCAAATTCATTTGCCAGCGCAGAGGTGATACTGTTACCCGGCATATACAGCGACAGGTTGTTCAGCTGGTAGGTATTACCGATAACGAAGGTTACCGCCATGGTTTCACCCAAGGCGCGTCCTAACCCCAGCATTACGCCACCAATGACACCATTTTTGGTGAACGGTAAAACGATACGCCAGATAACTTCCCAAGTGGTACAGCCAATTCCATAAGCAGACTCTTTCATCATTACCGGAGTCTGTTCAAACACATCGCGCATCACAGAGGCAATGTACGGAATGATCATGATGGCAAGAATAACGCCTGCAGCAAGAATACCGATACCAAATGCCGGGCCAGAAAATAGCTCACCGACTATCGGGATCGAGGACATCACATTGCCCACAGGAGTTTGGAAATAAGTCGCAAACAGTGGCGCAAAAATAAACAGACCCCACATACCGTAAACGATACTAGGAATAGCAGCCAGAAGTTCAATCGCGATACCCAGCGGACGCCTTAACCAGCCCGGTGCCAGTTCTGTCAGGAACAACGCGATACCAAAACTTACGGGTACTGCAATCAGCAGAGCTATAAATGAGGTAACTAACGTTCCGTAGATAGGGACCAGAGCACCATAGATATTATTAGGTGCATCCCATTCTTTAGTCCACAGGAAGGAAAAGCCAAATCTTTGAATGCTTGGCCATGAGGATATTATCAGGGAGATAATAATCCCGCCCAGCAGAAATAGCACAATCAGCGCAGCCAGTTTTACCAGTGCACTGAAGATGATGTCGCCCTGCTTACCAGGCGCTTTGAATGTCGGCTTGGTCACTGCCATTACGTACTCTTTATCGTGGCTGAATTAACCGGGATAACATACCGTTATCCCGGATATTTACAATCAGTACAGCGCTTTACCAGAGCTGTCTTTAATATTTGTTTTCCATGCTGCACGAATTTGCTCAACCACTGACTCTGGGAGAGTCGCGTAATCAAGAGCATTCGCTTCTTTGGCTCCGTCTTTATAAGCCCAGTCAAAGAATTTCAGAACTTCAACACCCTGCTCTGGCTTCTTCTGCTCTTTATGAACCAGAATGAAGGTGGTAGAGGTGATTGGCCATGCATCCTGACCTTTCTGATTCGTCAGATCCTGAGCAAAGGTTCTGCTCCAGTCAGCGCCTTTCGCGGCATTAGCGAAGTTGGTTTCAGTAGGATTAATTGCCTGACCGTCAGCAGAAACCAGTTTGGTATAGGCCAGGTTATTTTGCTTAGCATAAGCATATTCAACATACCCAATTGATCCAGGCAGACGCTGTACGAAAGCAGCGATGCCGTCGTTACCCTTACCACCCAGACCCGTTGGCCAGTTTACTGTTGAACCCGCGCCAATTTTTTCTTTCCACTCTGGGTTTACTTTCGCCAGGTAGCTGGTGAAAACAAACGAAGTACCAGAACCGTCAGCACGACGCACGACTGCGATGTCCTGCTCAGGCAATTTGTAATCTGGGTTTAATTTGGCAATTGCCGGATCGTTCCACTTCTTGATGTTTCCAAGATAGATGTCACCCAGCGTTTTGCCATCCAGCACTAACTCACCAGACTTCAGGCCGGGTAAGTTAACTGCCATAACCACACCACCGATGACGGTAGGAAACTGAAATAAACCATCTTCTTTTAACTTCTCATCTGATAATGGAGCGTCAGACGCACCAAAATCAACAGTGTTAGCAAGGATTTGCTTCACGCCACCAGAAGAACCTATTCCCTGATAGTTCACTTTATTACCAGTTGATTTTTGGTAAGTATCAGCCCATTTGGCATACACTGGCGCAGGGAATGTTGCACCTGCACCGGTCAGGCTTGCAGCGGCAAATGCTGCGGTAGAGCTCATGGCCAGCGCCGCGGTAACAACCGTTGCGACAGTAGTACGGATAACGTTCATAATGTCTCCTGCCAGATGTTCGTAAGATATTGTTAAGTTGAATACAGGATAGAAAGTAGGATAGTTCAGTGACAACTATATGTATGTTTTATGACATTTTTATGACTTAGAAATGTAAAGGTAACAATCAACATCATACCCACAGGAAAAATGGAGTTTTAATTCATTTAATTAAATAAATTAATCAGTTATCTAGCAGCGTGTTTCAAAGTGACGTCACAAAAAGATCCACTGAATCGGAACTGGCTGGATCTACAGCAGGTATTTTTTGCTCTTCATCAGTAGAAAAGACATCATGTCAGATCAAAGCCATATGGACGCTGGTTCAACAAGCATACCGCTTAAGTCCTGGCGCCTATCAGCGACATTGCACACATATTCCAGACTGAAATACGAATAATTTCTGGCCAGCTAATGCTGGTTTTTTAAGGCCAATCGGGATGGGTTACAAAAAATACATTATAAAGGATTGGAACAAGAGTTATGTGTTATTCCTTATATCTACGCCATGTTTTCTACCGGCCATGATGAAGTTAACCCTGAAATCTTTAAGGCTGAGAATGTGGAAGGTATTTATTTTGTTTAAATTGCAATTCAAGGGCCTAAGAAATGTTGGTAACGTCCTGAAAAAACAGCGTTACACAAGTAATAAATACGCTGTGGACAGTGAATCTACAGCGTATTTACTGATTAGGATTAAAAAATAAACAAAATATAATCCGCTAAAAAAAACAAAAAAAACAATTAAACACCAAGAAAAGACTTGTTAGCACAATTTTAAAAAAATAAAAAATATAATTGATTTTTTCTGCTACAGTTATTTTTGTTGTTCTTTTACTTTTACTTTTACTACGGAGTATTGATATGACTGACACTTCTGCACCTCAACCTATTCGTGGTTCTCACGGCGCTGATGATCCAGGCTCGCGTAATATCGTACTAGATAAAATGAACCCTAATATTCTACTACCACCCGCTACAGATAATGGGGGTATGCCTAATCTAAAATTCCCATTCTCAATGGCTCATAACCGTTTAGAAGATGGTGGCTGGGCGCGCGAAGTTACTATTCGCGAGTGTCCTGCTCTTGAAGAACTGGCAATAGTGAATATGCGCCTCGGCCCGGGTGTCGTTCGTGAACTTCACTGGCATAAAGAAGCTGAATGGGCTTATGTTACCCAAGGCCGTGTCCGGTTCTATCTGGTTGATGATCAACGTAATACGCTTATTGAAGACTTAGAACCAGGAGATCTTTGGTTTGCTCCTGCCGGCTTTCCTCATGCCATTCAGGGGTTAGATGAAGGCACTGAGTTTGTCTTGATTTTCAATGATGGTAATTTCTCTGAGAACGAGACGTTACTCGTTACTGAATTATTCGCCCATACTCCAAAAGACGTATTAGCGAAAAACTTTGGTGTGCCAGAAAGTGCCTTTGATAACATCCCCGCTAAAGAAAAATATATTTTTAGACAGCCCGTTCCTCAGGATATAGAACAGGTAAGAAAAGAACTGGGTGCTGCAGAAATGACCGGGAAATATGTTTTCCGTGGCAAAGATATCCCAGCAACTAAATGGCCAGGTGGGTCAACTAAAGTTATTGATGTTAAAAACTTTAATGTCACAAATATGGCAATGCTAATGATTGAAATTGAACCCGGTGGGATGAGAGAAATTCACTGGCATCCTGATTCTGATGAAATTCAATATTATTTGACCGGACAAGCCCGTATGACGGTGTTCAACTCAGTCGCTAACGCAAGAACATTTGATTATATGGCTGGCGATGTGGGTTATGTTCCTAAAAACCTCGCTCACTATATCGAAAATACAGGAACAGAAACGGTTCATGTACTGAATGTTTTCAATCGCCCTGAATATCGTGATATATCTTTAAATCAATGGCTTGCATTAACTCCGCCAGCATTGGTTCAAGGACATCTTGATGTTGATGATCGACTGATGAATTCATTACGTGCAGCACGCTGTCCAGTTGTAAAATAATAGATATCACTGAATATCGTCACTTTAGGTGGCGATATTCAATCCAACAAAGAAAATGTGATTATCATGAATTCACGGTACCTTTATGTATTCATAGATAAAGGATTCACGAATGGAACAATTTATCTCAAAGATGCTCATCTCAGACCTTATTCCAATTATTGTCATCATGCTAATTGGTTATATTTCTGGGAGAACTAATGAATTTAAGTCAGAACAGGCTATAGTTTTTAATAAACTGGTTTTAAACTTTGCCTTGCCTGCTGCATTATTTATCTCCATTGTGCGGGCAGATCGTGAAATGTTAGCCCAGAACGCAACCTTGGGGATAATTAGTTTTGTCGGATTAGTCGGGCTTTTTCTAGTCTCCTATTTCACTATGCAGTGGTTTTTTAAAAGAACTAAAGCAGAGGCGGCAGTTTGTGCTTTGATTGCAGGATCGCCGACGATAGGTTTTTTAGGATTTGCTATCTTAGATCCACTCTATGGAACTGGAGTTGAAACCGGTTTAGTTATCGCAATCGTCGCTATCGTGGTTAACGCCATTACTATCCCAATAGGCTTATATTTACTGAATGCAGGTAATAAAGAAAAGTCCCCAAATAATGCATCGACTAACAACACGTTAATTTCCGTTATCAAGCAACCGGTAGTATGGGCTCCTGTTCTTGCCGTGCTGTTTGTATTAATTGGCATAAAAGTCCCTTCTGAAATAGATCCTACCTTTGTGTTACTGGCAAAAGCAAACTCAAGTGTTGCCGTTTTTGCCGCAGGCTTAACATTATCAGCCTATAAGATAGAGCTAGATGCTGAGGTTGCTTATAATACATTTTTCAAACTTATCTTGATGCCTGGATTATTCCTTCTGGCTGGATGGGCATGTGGTCTCGATTCACATATCCTTCAAATGTTAGTGCTTAGTGTTGCATTACCTCCAGCATTCTCAGGAATTATCATCTCAAGTAGCTACCAAGTTTATACCCGAGCTGGAACCTCATCATTAGCTGTTTCAGTGATTGGCTTTATTATTGCCGCACCAGTGTGGGTTTATCTGGCAAGGACGATAACGAGCTAAACCTTTTGCTCCGCGTATTTTTTCTTCAATCAGTTAGCAAGAGACCGCAATATAAAGTTGCGGTCTCTTGGAAGTTAAAGCAGTAGGTAAATCAGGCAATCCCCGTCGTGACCGTAAAGGTCCGGGTTTGCTGAGATCCAAGCTGGAGCAAAGTTCCGTTACGCTGGGCAGCCAGATATCCTTCCGGACGACAAGTGGCAGGTAAGGCAAAGGCCGCTACTTGCTGATCGCCGTTATAGAGGATCCAACGGGTTGCGTAGTTCAGCTCCTCACTTGAGAATCGAGTGACAAAGGTCGTACCGTCAGGCGCCACCATGCTGAACTCAGGTTTATCCGTGTAGGTATCTAACTTATCCGCAAAAAAGACTATCTCCGGATCGTAAAAATCAGGTTCATTCAAGGTTTCTGCTGAGGCCTCTCCTTGTAGAAGTCGCTGATTAAACGCTAACCACTGCTCGGTCGGTTTCACATGTGCCGGAATGGACTCACGTAGTTTCAGCGCTTCGTCAGGAATGTTCTGCTTGAAAGTCGCATCCGCCACATAGGCATAATTCATATGACACATATACTGTAGCGGCATGGCAACGGATGCCAGATTCTTCACTGTCATCTGAATATCAAACAGACTGCTTGCTTTATACATCACCACCTTAGGAGATGCCTGATAGTGATGCCCGAACCCCATTACATATTCGTAGCTGCCGCCAATGCTTAATGCATCACCATCAAGCTCCAACCATGCTTCATCCATTGCCGCACAAGCCATTTCACCATGCAGAGGATGCGTATCTTCCGGAGACGGGCAACCATTCGCTAACAGACCGGAATGAAACGCGAAGCAACCATAGGTTCCTACCACTTCCGACGTCAGTTTTGGTTGTTTAAACATGTTACGCATTGTCAGGTCATGACCATCAAACTGCGCATCCCAAATCATCTGCCCCATCCAGGGCAGAATCACTAATTCACCGCGACTATTTTGTATCCTAACCGCCTCGACACCACTGGCATAACAAAATGCGGTAACCTTAAAATCTTCATTTTCCAGCAAAGTACGGGGATATTCACTGAAACTGGCCCGCCACAGGGCAATACGTGTTGTCATCAATATTCTCCTCAGGATTCTGTTGCTTCAACCAGAGCCTGGCTGGCTTTACGCTCACGCCAGAAGTAAATTCCGACAAAAACAAAACACAGCATCGAAACCAAGAATGAAAGTTGTAATGAGTGGAACATATCTGCGATATAGCCCTGAACAATAGGAACAACCGCTGCACCGACAATGGCCATAACAATGATTGCACCCGCCATCTCAGTATGTTCATTATCTACTGTGTTCAGCGTACCGGCATAAATCGTTGCCCAGCAAGGTCCAAATAATACACTTACCAAGACCGCAACATACACCACACTAAAGTTAGGAACCAATGCCACATAGGCAAGGAATACAGCCCCAATAATGGAGTAGGCGATCAGGACTTTTTCTGTATTAAAGCGAGTCATTAAAATATTGGCGATAAACTTGCCAATAAAGAAGCAAGCAAAACTATAAACCATAAAGGTGGATGCATCGCGTTCGTTAATATCACCTAATTCCAGGGCCAGGCGAATGGTGAATGACCAAACGGCGACCTGCATACCGACATACAAAAATTGAGCGATAACTCCGCGACGGAAACGGGAATTACTTGCCAGATAGCGCAGGGTATCCATAGCCGATGGACGTTTATGGGTCGGGGTTTGTTCAACTTTACAGACCGGGAAACGAACCAACAGGAACAGTACCATCACGACGACTAATACCATAATCATGTACTTATAGGGTTCGAGCGTATTTTGCAGCATCAGTACCTTAAAGTCATGGAGCTGTTCTGCGTTCATACCTGCCATCTGTTTTTCCAGACTCTCGCCTTCGGAGAAGACCAGATATTTGCCCAGCAGAATACCTACGATGGCTCCAATCGGATAGAAGGTCTGGCTGATATTCAAACGTAATGTCGCATAGGCCTTTGGGCCAATCATAGAACTATAGGTATTGGCTGCAGTTTCTAAGAAGCTCAGACCAATAGCTATCGCAAAAATAGCAGCAAGGAACATGGTATAGGTAGCCATATGCGATGCCGGGAAAAAGAGGGTACAACCGACGATATATAGCATTAAGCCAATTAATATCGCCGTTTTATAACTGGTTTTCTTAATCACTAAAGAAGCTGGAATGGCAATTAAAAAATAACCGCCGTAAAAGGCACTTTGTACTAAAGCAGAAGCAAAATTACTTAATGAAAATACACTTTTAAATTGTGTAATAAGAATATCATTTAATGCAGCTGCACATCCCCACAACGGGAATAAACAAGATAACAAAATAAACTGGAATATTGGTGTTTTATTCAAATATCCATCAGGCATCTGAATGATATTTTTATTATTCATAGTGCTACCTTTTATAGTATTATACCTGTTATATATCAAGTTGCTCGGAAGCAACTTGAATTATTTAGGGTATTGGGTGTAGGGTGTAAGGTGAATAATTACTCGTTTAAAGACAGATATTCATTAAATTGTTCGATACTTGGATAAGAAGATTGTGTGCCTTTACCCATGACACTAAATGCGGAAAAAAGTACGGCTTTTTTCATCGCAGCTTCAACGTCACCGCCCTGAACATAATAATGTACAAAGCAACCAATAAAGGCATCGCCAGCACCACTGGTATCAACAGCATTCACTTTAAATGCAGGTACATATACTTGCTGTTCGCGAGTCAACCAGAGTGCTCCTTTTTCCCCCATAGTGACAATGATATTATTCAGCCCTTTATCAACTAATGAACGTGCGGCTGCACAAATATTCTCATAAGTATCAACAGGCATACCGGTTAATATTTCCAACTCTGTTTCATTCGGCACAAAGAAATCACATTTACAGGCGTAACTCATATCCAATTCACGTAATGCCGGTGCCGGATTTAATAGCACTTTAATACCGTGTTTTTTACCAAACTCTATCGCGTGATAAACCGTTTCTAGCTGAATCTCCAACTGTAAAACAATCAACTGACATTTTTTCAGATCTTCCGCTGCACGATCGATATCTTCCGGAGAAAGAAATTTATTCGCGCCTTTAATAATTAAAATACTATTATTAGAGCAAGCGTTAACAAATATCGGTGCCACACCACTACTGGTGCAAGGGACTTTCTCGACGTAGGTGGTATTGATACCCCAGGACTCCAGATTACGGATGGTGTTATCTGCAAAGATATCGTCGCCAACTTTGGTCAGCATCATCACCTTGGAATTAAGCTTTGCAGCAGCAACAGCCTGATTCGCACCTTTTCCGCCACAGCCAATTTTGAATGCTGGCGCTTCTAGCGTTTCTCCTTCCTTAGGCATCTGGTTGATATAGGTAATGAGATCAACCATATTGGAGCCGATAACTGCGATATCCATTTTACTACCTCTCGAAAACTGCCACAGGATAATGATATTTAAGTAACATTATCATGTTTCAAAAATATCATTTGTGACTATGATCGCGACTTAAGGATCATTTATGTTATTTTTTTATTAAACAAAAACGTGATTTATGATTGCGTTAAAATGCTTAAAAAAATCACAATCATATGAAATATATATAATTATTATTATAACAACGTGAGCAAACGCACTTTCAATTCCAGCTGACCAGCAGTATAGTGATGTCATCATGTGATGTGCTAAAAAACACAAATGTCACTCTGGATACAGATATAAACCTTGGTGTAGAGGAAAAGGATGAATGGAGACTAAGAAGAAAGAGCGGATCCGACGTCTGATGGAACTACTGAAAAAAACCGACCGTATCCATCTTAAAGATGCCGCCCGGATACTCGAAGTCTCTGTGATGACAATTCGTCGGGATTTCAGTCAGGATGATGAACCGTTACCTCTGACATTACTCGGCGGCTATATCGTAATGGTGAACAAGCCGGCGATTGCACACACAGCACCAGAAACCAGCCAAAAACCCTATCACCGGGACGATTTATCTATCGCGATTCTGGCGGCAGGGCTGGTACGTGAAAACGACCTGATTTTTTTTGATAATGGCCCAGAAATGCCACTGGTTATCAGTATGATCCCAGATGATATTACCTTTACTGGTATTTGTTACTCACATCGGGTGTTTGTGGCGCTTAATGAAAAACCTAATGCAACACCGATTCTCTGTGGCGGAACTTATCGTGCCAAAAGTGATGCTTTCTATGATGCCAATAATCCGTCAGCGCTGGACTCACTTAACCCACTTAAAGCGTTCATCTCTGCCAGTGGTGTGCATAAAAATTTTGGTGTCAGCTGGTTTAACCCTGATGACCTGGCCACCAAACATAAAGCCATAGAGCGCGGATTACGTAAAGTCCTGCTGGCACGCCATGCCTTATTTGATGAAGTCGCCCCCGCAAGCATGGGTCCGCTGTCGAAATTTGACGTACTGATCAGCGACTGCCCGCTGACTGAAGACTATTTAACCTATTGCCGGAATAGCTCGGTTAAGGTTATAACACCTGGCTCAGAAGAAAACTAATCCGCTGTTACCCATGAGACTTGAGCATGGTTTTCGTCCAGATAGCCGAATGTGATTGTTTATCTCTGTTCATCGACTATCTGAACTTAATATCGATAGAAGTTTATTTATGATTACTATTCTATTAACTCAGTTTACTAGCGTTTTTTAATAGAAATTTTTTGTTAGAAGTTAATACTCTATAGCCGTGACCACGTATTGCCACTGAAAAATCACGGTAAAAAATGAATTCATCACATAAGTCACATGAATTAACAGCTAGCGGAATAATATTTTCTTTCTGCTTTCTTATATCCACTGTACTTGCAAAGTACTATGGTTACCCTGGCAACCTTACTATTAACCTCCAATCCGATTAGTTTTTCTGGAGAATTCATTTTTAATATCAATCATACTTCTTCCAATTACTATATGGCGGGTCACTATTGTCAAATGAATAGAGAATACAGATCATCATGATTGGGACGAGCTCTACAATCCTATGAAAGTATTTAAAACAAGGTCTATTTCAATGCGTATTCTTCAGCTCACAGACTCACACTTATCATCAGAAAATAGCAGCCAGTATGATAATCACTTTACCGCTGCTATCAATTTTATCCAACAGCGAAAAGCCGAGTTAAAGATAGATTGTATTGTCGTGACAGGTGATATCTCACATGAAGGGCAGGTCAGTTCCTATCGATTTTTTTTTGATGAAATGGATCGTTTAGATTTACCCTATTCAATAATGCCGGGGAATCATGATAATCATGAAACATTACAGGTCTGTGGTTCTGGCCGTAACAACCTGAGAAATATTGAGTCTTTTTCCAATAGCGCATGGAGCTTATACAGCCTGGATACCGTCGTCAGGGGTGAAGACTATGGTGCTATCTCCGATAGTGAGATTTTACGCTTAAGTGCCTTATTAGCGGCAGTAAAAGATCAGAAAATAGCCTTATTTATGCACCACCATCCACTCTCAGTAGGTACTCCGCTGGTCGATTCCTGTAAGTTACTCAATCCAAAAGACTTACTAAAACTTTGCCGAGATTATCCGATCCATTTTGTAGGAACGGGACATGCACGTACTCTGAGCCAACAAAGATTAGGCCATACCCTTATTTCCGTCGCACCAGCTATAAGCTCACAGTGGGTAAATGGAACCCGTGAAGTGAAAAACATTATGGTTAGCGGGTTTAATATTATCTCACTCACTGACAAGGTTTATACGGAAACACATTTTATTTAATCAATGTTAATACTGCCTCTTGTTTTTTTGTATGAGAGGCTAGACCTTCCAGGAGTTCTTTAGGAAATATTCAGCCGTTGCTGATATTTTAAAATTCTCAGTAACATTCATTAGATACCCAAAAAGGCCATCTGAACTGAAAACCTTCATATTATGTTAATACAGGTAACACAGCCCACCCCCCAATTTTTCTGGCTGTCAGTAAAACGTGATCCTTTCATAGAAATCCTCCTGAATTCTGGTGAGTAGAAAACCCTACTGATGAACATACCGTCTTTTCGGGAGAGCGACCACACTCTTGCTATATTTAATATTTATTAGCGTTTTTTTATAGATTATTATTAACGGTTGATAATATATTCATTCTCTGGCGGAAGAGTAAGCCCTATCCTCTGCTTAATTATTTTACTGAAACACCAGAAAAAACACAGCTGTCAATATTATCTGACTCAATAACAGAGTAACACATTTCATTTAATTTCCTGAATAACTGCTCAGAATAGTAAATCATATCGCCGAAACATTCTGATCCACTCATTCAGTAACAAGCTGCTGAATTAACCCATTAACACTTTTTTATATCTCGACAAATATCTGAGTTCTGTTTTTTCCAGGGGTAAGCGACTTCGTTAGTCTGGCTCTATTTTTACTTTCATTTGAAGCATTTAGTTCTGATTTTCATATTAAAAGTACAACCTCGTACAACAAATAATAACCATGTTGTTGTTTCGGTCTTGTTGGCAATCACCACAGAGAGCAAAGCGATGAGCTGTCGTGTATTGATCTAAAAGGACATTGTTATGAAAACCGTACTCTTCAAAACGCTTTATTTTCAGGTGCTAATAGCGATTACACTGGGTATTCTGTTAGGCCATTTTTATCCGGATCTCGGAGGTCAAATGAAACCTTTGGGTGATGGATTTGTTAAATTAATTAAAATGATTATTGCTCCGGTAATTTTCTGTACCGTCGTAACGGGTATTGCGGGTATGGAAAGTCTGAAAGCGGTTGGCAGAACAGGTGGCATAGCACTGCTCTATTTTGAGGTGGTCAGCACGATTGCGCTGATCATAGGTCTGGTGATAGTGAACGTCGTAAAACCCGGGGCCGGGATGAATATCGACCCGGTGATCCTGGATACTAAAGCGGTTGCCCTTTACACAGAACAAGTCTCTCAACAAGGGATTATCCCTTTTTTACTCGATATCATTCCCGGTAGTGTCATGGGTGCTTTTGCCAGTGGAAATATTTTACAAGTATTGATGTTTGCTGTTCTGTTTGGTTTTTCCCTGCATAATTTAGGTGAAAAAGGTCAGCTTATCTTCAATGTTATTGAAAGCTTCTCCCGTGTTATCTTCGGTATCATCAATATGATCATGCGCCTGGCTCCTATTGGTGCATTTGGTGCAATAGCCTTTACGATAGGGAAATACGGCATAAGCAGCTTGGTACAACTGGGTCAGTTAATTATTTGCTTCTATATTACTTGCATCCTGTTTGTCGTAGTAATTCTTGGTTCTATCGCAAGATATAATGGTTTCAATATATTCAAATTTATTTACTATATAAAAGAAGAGTTACTTATCGTATTAGGAACATCATCTTCAGAGTCCGTGTTACCACGCATGCTAGAAAAGATGGAAAAAGCAGGATGTAATAAATCTGTGGTTGGGCTGGTTATCCCAACAGGTTACTCATTTAACTTGGACGGTACCTCTATTTATCTGACCATGGCAGCGATATTTATCGCACAGGCAACCAATACCCATATGAATATTATTCATCAGATAACGTTACTCGTGGTGCTATTACTCTCCTCAAAAGGCGCAGCAGGAGTCACTGGCAGTGGCTTTATTGTACTGGCAGCCAGTATCTCTGCGGTAGGGCATCTACCCCTGGCTGGGCTGGCATTGATTCTGGGTATCGATCGCTTTATGTCAGAAGCCCGGGCGTTAACTAACTTAGTCGGGAATGGTGTTGCCACTATTGTGGTAGCAAAATGGTGTAACCAGTTGGATAACAATCAACTACAAGCCGCATTATCAAATGAATAGACTCCTGATGATGAAATAAAAATCAAATCACTCTCTGAGCAAGAAAATAAATAATTTATCCTGCCAAAAATTTTGACCCTAAAAATCTATGGTCCTCCTGTTTTTGCAACACTGATTTTGACTGATGATGGGCTTGCGTAAATCTATTCGGCGTCTGGTGGACAGCAATGCCCGGGCTATCCCTGTCAGCTTGTTTTCGAGGCCGTATGCCACAACGCCAGTCGCTGCAAAGCACTACTGGGCACAACGTGAAAATAATGTTTACCGGGACAGATACCAATAAGTGTGACGTTTTGCATGATGGTTCCCTCCAAAGTAAAACACCCTGTCAGCATGCCGCTAACAGGGTGGAGGTGATCCTCTCATTCATCCGGTATATTTTTGAAGAACATACCGGATGGAGGTGTGGGCGGACAAAATAGTTGGGAACTGGGAGGGGTGGAAATGGAGTTTTTAAGGATTATTTAGGGAAGAGTGAC